>MGVC01000049.1:52221-64161 GCA_001800285.1 Elusimicrobia bacterium RIFOXYA2_FULL_39_19
CTGATAGATTATCCTGTAATCTGTCATCAGACACTTTTTCGGATTGTTCGGAAAACAATCCCTACTATAAACTATTGCCACACCATTTGTAGGGCGGGATCTCCTGATCACGCCGCAGCTTTTATATGCTATTTAATCCATGCCTCCTAACTGTAAAGTCAATTATTTCTGGAACCACTTATTTGGGTCTTTGAGGTATTGCATGAACTCAACAACTACACCATCAGGTGCTTCAAAAAAACCTACTTTCACAAAATCTTCCACCACAAACGGCTCCAGCAATACTTTCATACCCCTGGAAGCAACATCAATATTTTCTACCTGAAAAGCTATATGCGGTTTTTCTCTCACTGCATTTTTTACAGGAGAATCCGGCTCATACCTTAACCACTCTACTTTATACGGGTGTGTTTTCGGGTTGGTTACCCATACTCTGGTGCTTTCTACCCAATCTTCTTTTTCCTGCTTCTCTGTTGTAATTAATCCAATGTGATCAAAAATCATAAAGTTACCACCTTTCCTGTTGCTGCAGATTTTTCCGCCGATTCAATAACCTCAACTGCCATTTTTGATTCTTCCGGAGTAATAATGTCCGGCCTCTTATTATTTACAAGGCAAGTTATAAAATAATCCAGCTCAGTTCTTAAAACACCTATACGTTTGCCGAAAAAACCAGGCCAGTAAACCGTATCAGGTTTATGAAACCCGGTACTGTCATTTATAATCAGCCCGGAATTACCTGCATCAATATAAATGGCGCCTTTTTCACCTATAATTTCCATGCGTGCATCAATAGCATAAGGCGTATTTTCAGGTAAATACCAAACCGTTTCAATAACTCCTACAGCACCGCCTTCAAAAGTGTACATAGCCCAGCCAATATCCGGATTTTTAAAGTTCCGCACACGCACATTCTGCGCATAAACCGTTTTCACTTTGCTTTTTGTCAACCAGAGCATAATATCCGTATCATGAATACCGTCACCCATAAGCGGAGAAATCTTATCCAGCACCCCGGCGCTGATATTGGCAGGCAGATTTCTTGTGGCATGCATGGAAACAATTTTGCCTATCACGCCGTCTTCTACGGCTTTTTTGGCCTGCGCTACGCGTGAATCAAACCGGCAGATATGCCCTACCATAAAATACCCTTTTGCTTTCTTTGCTGCTGTTACTATTGCATCGCAGTCCTTTACATTTGGCGCCATTGGTTTTTCTAAAAATACGTGTTTGCCGGCATCCAGAGCTTCTATAGTCATATCGCGGTGATCATCAACATGAGTTACTATGCTTACTGCATCTATATCCTTATCAGCAAGCAAATCCTTGTAATTGGTATAGGTTTTTTTTGCACCAAAACGCTGCGCTATTTCTTTGCACCTGTCAGCTCTTCTTGTGGAAATAGCCGCTAATTCCACATTGGGCATATCGTACAGCACTTCAGCGTGTTTTTCGCCGAAAAAACCCAGGCCTATAATTCCATATCTCACTTTCTGCATACAACCTCCTATCTTTTTCAAAATCAATACTTACACTCTAAAAATGTGAAAAACATTTTGAAGTAAGCCTGAGCGAAACAAATTATTCGATTTTTACAAATGAGTAGCCGGGGCTCATCCGCTATAAGGCGGGAATTATGAGAACACGGCGAGTCTCGTTTGTAAAAAATAATTTGTGTTGTGAGCGTTTAGCTAACGAAAAATGATTTTTCACATTTACCTACTTCTTATCCCGGATATTTCAGCCGGGTTCTCTTTCTGCCGGATTTTCTAAAAGCTGCTGCATCATCAACAATTTTTATAATATCGTATTCCGGTTTATAACCCAGAATAGACCTGGACTTTGCCAGGCTGTGCTGAAAATCATTGTACTTGTCATAAGTAAATTCCACCACGGGAATAGAAAGTCTTTCAGAAACATAATTGGCCAACACATCATAAGTAAACGGTGCGGGCGCACAAACAGCAAACGCGTGGCCTATAGAAGCCTGATTACCTACGGCTATCACCACTGACTGCACTACATCTTTTATTCCTACTATATGGCGCATACACGGTTTCCCGTTAGTATGACGCAACAATGCCGCACCATCAAGTTTCTTTTTAAAAAATTCTTTTTGTTTTGCTGCTTTTGCCAAATCTTTCCATACCGGAATACCAAAATTCGGTTCTTTAAGCGTAGCATGCACCAAAATATCATCTTCATCATGCACCCACGAAAACCTTAATATTGTAATCGGCAAACCGTACTGAATCCTGAACTGCTCGCACATAGTTTCTTCAAGCACTTTTGAAAAAGCATAATAACCGGGATAAGCAGAATGCGGAAAATTTTCGTCAATCACATAGGGCCTGGGATTAAAATAAATACCGGCACGGGCATCTGAACCCGCCTGCACCAACTGCTTTACGCTTTTACTTTCTTTAATTGCATCCAGCAGATAAAAAGTGCCGTTAATATTAGCTTTCAAAAACTTTTCTTTGTTTTCCTTTACATTAGCCAGATGAACCACCGCATCCATATCTTCTACAAGTTTTTTTGCAATTTTCGGGTCACCTAAATCACCCTTTACCACTTCTACTCCCGGAAAAGATACCGGTGTTTCATACTGCAATGCCCTTATCTTATACCCTGCTTTAATAAGTTCCGGAATAGTATTTCTTCCTACTTTTCCGCTTGCTCCTGTAACCAACACATTTTTGATTTTCATCTTTTCCATATCTCTATCCACCCCCAATTATTATATTGATGTTTTGTATTTTATTTCGCGCAAAAACATACTTGGAAAAAACCTCTTGTTCCTTTTAAAAAGTGAAAAACATTTTTAATAGTGAGCCTGAGCGAAATAAATTATTTGGTTTTTTGCAAAAGAGATACCGGGGCTCATCCGCCGTAAGGAGGGAATTATGAGAACACGGAGAGACTCTTTTGTAAAATAATAATTTATGAATGAGCGTTAAGCGAACAAAAAAATGTTTTTCACTAAAATTCTAATACTCTTATTTCAAATAATAAATCAATAAATTCAAATATTTCCGAACAGCCTTACAGCTCAATATAATAATCCCACTTTTCTACCGGCACCGGCACAGGCTGATTAAACATAATAGACTTCATCGCCAGCTCACCCAGCAGAGTTGCCCGAAACCCGTCAAGCTCATTACATGGCGGCTTAGTATCTTTCAGCACCGAATCCACAAACCCGTCAAAAATTTCCTCATAGCCGTGGTTTGCCTGCAGGGTTTCCCAGAGCTTATAAGAATTTTCATCTTTATTTAAATACTTTTTCTTCTTTTCCATAAATCCCGCAAACCCACCCTGCGCGCCTATCTCCGGGCACGGGTCTCTTTGAAGTTTAAACGTTTCTCTTTCCACTCCCGGCCTGCCATAATACTGGTTTTCCACATAAAACTCGCTTCTAAACAGCGCGCCGTCACAGGCAATCTCAAACTGTTCCTTTGGATAATCAAAAGACCCGTTTGGCGTAAAAGTAATAGTAGCCGTATTTCCACTCTGGAAAACCACATAAATACCGTAGCGCATACGCGCTGAACCCCACGCCCTTATCTCAACAGGCCTGTCATTTTCAAACAACCAGCTGGAAAGGTCCAGCCAGTGTACCGCTTCCCCAATAATTAAACCGCCGCCTTTAAACGGGTCTAAATGCACCAGCCGGTAGGAACTGCTTTCATCCTGCACGCGCACCTGAAAATCCGTACACTTTTCTTCTTCAAAAACAATATTCTTTTCCAACCTGCACGGGTCAACATAGCGCCACGGCTGGCGTTTTGGGTTTTCTTTATGTTTTTTCCACTCACTTTTTAAAGCCACCAGCGCCGGCGCCATCCTGCGCATATAATCCACACATAGTTTAACTTTATTTTTCCTGACCGCTTTAATAATCTTATACGCCTGTTCTTCATTCATTGCTAATGGTTTTTCACAAAAAATATGTTTGCCGTGCGCTGCTGCGCTTTCAATAATAGGCACATGAAAATCATGTGAAGTGGCAATCATAACAATATCCACTTCCGGGTCTGTAACCGCTTCTTCAAAAGATTTTGTTATCTTTTCCGCTTTAAATTTCTCCGAATAATTTTTAAGATTTTTATCTGAAATATCACATGCCCACTTAATCTTGCTGATATTTTTATTTCTTGTAAGATTAGGCCCGTGCTGAGCCGCCGCAAACGCCCCGCACCCCACCTGCGCCGCCACTAATTTCCTGCTCATAACTCCTACCCCCTAAAAAATATTTTAATTTATTATTTCAAATTTGAAATACATTATTCTCTTTGTGAGGAAACATTCCTGAAGAAAACCTCTTGTTTCATTCACTGGTATATTTAATTGTTTTAGCACTACCATCTCAACAATACTTTTACTGCTGATTTTTTATATACCAATGCTACTGCTTTATCATAATCCTCAAAACTAAAAACACCGCTGACAAAATCTTTTACTTTTAATTTCCCCTGCTCCGCCAGCTTAACAACCTCTTTCAAATCAGACAGACTCTGGCGCCTGGAATTTCTGATAACCAGCTCTTTCTCAAACCACTGGGCAGGATTAACCTCAAACTTCTTATCAGTAAAACCAAAAAACATCACTTCTTTCTGCGCCAGCTCAAATGAATATTTCATGGCTTCCGGTGACCCTGTAGTATCAATCACAACAGAAAACTTATCATTTTTCAAAGCAGCAGGCTTGAGCACTCGCTTTATCCCCATTTTATTTGCATTACGTATTCTTTTCTCATCTATTTCAATACCTGTCAAACCGCCTGTCTTCTGAAGGCTTAATAACCTGCATATTGCCAGCCCCGCAGGGCCCAACCCTATGACAGCTATCTTTTTATCTTTCAAATCACCTAAAAGCTTAACACAGTGCCGGGCACAACTAAACAATTCCAACACCGCCGCTTCCTGCGCCGGAACATTTTTTGATATTTTTACCACACCGGCGGCTTTTCTTGTAACATATTCCATATAAAGCATAGGCCCGCCTTCAATAGTCATAACCACACGGTCCCTGATTTTCAGTAATTTAACGGCACTTCCTTTTTCCACTACTGTGCCCACACCCTCGTGCCCATACACACCCGGCGCACAGGGATACTTGAATAAATTGCCGTAAAGACCATAAAATATTTTATAATCGTTCTGATTGCATATTGCCGTATATTCAAGCTTTATAAGCACCTCGCCTTTTTTAGGTTTTGGTTTGCTTACTTCCACTATCTTAAATATTTTTGGTTTAATAATCTGTAAGGCTTTCATATCAGACACTCATATCTACCGGCAGTTTCAACTGCCATTTCTTTTTGTTATCCCCATTACTGCCAAGGCTTGAAACAAGATACTCTCCCGCTAAAGCACCTATTTTTTCTATGGGTTGTTTTATTGTTAAAATAGGCCCGCCAAGAATCTTCAAATTTTCAAAATCTTCGGCTGTTTTTACCTCCGGTTCAAAAGGGTCAAACCCGGCTATAATAAAATCATCAGGAACACGTAATTTTTTTTCTTTTGTCGCATCAAGCAGGCCTGCCGTATACCTGTTTGATTCCATGAAAACACAGGCATTATGCATATCATTGCCAAGAATTTTAATACCCGCTTCTTTAACTACACTTCTTTGAGAAGAACATAAAACTATATTTGCTCCGCCAAATTCCACAGAGGCTTCCTTTAACCCTGCCCGCAACCCGGCAAGCCTGTCATCCAGGGTCTGGTTACGCACATTACTGCCCAAATAGTAAAATGTTTTAACGCCATTTTTTATTAGCATTTCAGCCGCTTTTTTAGCGCCTTCATAGTTATCTGCCGCCACATACCTGAAAGCTTCACCTGTAAAATATCTGTCTATCAGTATAAAAGGAAGGCTGCTTTTATGAATATTCTGCAGATACTTTATATTTCCATTTCCTCCCGCAGGGACAAGCACTAAAGCATCTATAATTCTATTTAGCAGATTTTCTATGCAATCTTTTTCTTTATCTGCATTGTCTTCAGAGTTGCATATTATGGTTTGATAGCCAAAAGAAGAAAGCCTGGTTTCAATAGATTTAATTATTTCCGGGTAAAAGTGTGTGCTCATATCCGGCACTACTATACCTATGGTTTTTGTGGTTTTATCCCTTAAGCTTTTGGCTATAATATTGGGCCGGTAATTGAGTTTTTTAGCGGTATGTATAATGCTGTTTCTTTTTTCGGGGCTTATTCTAATAGGAATGTTATTAAGCACTTTGCTTACGGCTGTTTTAGAAACTTTTACTTTTTCTGCAATGTCCTGCAGGCGTGTAATTTTCATAATATTATGATTACAACTATTAATAAAATATTTATTACTGATTGGTTTATCGGTTAACCATTCTGATTATAGGGCTATTTTGTAAAAAAGTCAAGGGGTTTTTCAGGATCTGGTTTACTTACTTTTTCTGCTGTACTTTGACTTGTACTGGCCCGGGGTGAGTTTTTCCATCTTTTTAAATATTGTACTGAAATAATGAATGTTTTTAAAACCGGATTTTTCAGAAACTTCTGTTATGGTGCTGGTTGTGGTTTTAAGAAGTTTTTTTGCATAATTCATTTTTATTTTAAGCAGGTAAGAAATCGGCGAAAAACCCGCCACGTCTTTAAAAATGTGGGCAAATCTTGAAGGGCTTAAATATAATTTTTCTGCAATATCGTTAACACTTATTTCTTTTGTAAAGTTTTCCTCAATATATTTCTTTGCTTTAATAGACAACTCAATATTCCGTGATAATTTTAAACTTATGAGTTTGTTTTCATCTTTCCAGTTTACAATAGACGTAAAAAGCTCAAAAAGGTAGTTTTTTACAAGAAAATAATTTACTTTTTTATTATTGCTGAATTCGTCTCTTATTTTTTCAAGCAGCCTGCGTATAGGTTCATTCTTATCTTTTGGAAGAAGACACAGAGAATTCCACTTTTCCTTGATTTTTTCATGATGAAAACTTTCATCTGCAAAATCAATCACAACTGAAAGAGCTACAAAATCTTCTTTTGGGGAAGCAGTTTTGCCCTGCATAAAGGTATGGGGTTTAAATAAAAGGATATCCCCTGTCCTGCCGATATATTTTTCCTTTCCAATTCCTACCTGCTTTGAACCATTCAAAATAAGATTAAATACATAATATTTACCATAGCGCCCTTCTGTTTTTTCATGGCACCAATTGCCTTTTATGGTTAATATTTCAATCAGCACAACGCGGGGAGGGACCAGATTTAATGTTTCTATCTTTGAATCATCGTCATATTTGTATATAGTAACATCTTCACCGTATTCTCCCCTGATCATTGGCCCCCCTTTTCAAATTAATTATAACAAAATTCTTTAATTTTAACACCCTTTACCGGCAAAGAAGCGGAGCTTTAAACAATAGATATACCCTGAAACTATGTTATAGTTCTGATATATAATCAATCAAATTCATAATTAGTGTTATTTGTTTTTAAACGGCAGCAGAATCCTGCAATCTTTCCGCCCGTGGTTATAAACGGCTGATTGCAGATTACTTATTTTTTGATTATTCTGTTATAGAAAGGTATATGTCTTGCTGCTTGTTCATTGAAGAGAAAAACAACGTGTATTTTCAAAATTTAGCTGGGAACTATTTTGACGATATTTTCACATGAATATCGGCATGTTATCAAAATCATAAAGTGATTACAGTTCTTTTTAAAATCTTGATAAAAAACTGATTCTATGAGTATCACCCAATGCACCGTAAGGAACAAAAGAATAATCTGTTTGATAGCTAAACAGCCTGAACCCTATACCAGCACCCAGGCCCATAGGCAAACCGTCATCGCTTGCTGCTGCCTGACGGCCCGCTGACATGACGTAGCCGGCACGAAGAGCCAGTGCATTTATCGGTAAAAATTCTGTGCCAAGGCTTACTATTGTTTTATTTTCATATACTTGCTGTTTTATGTCTAATCCTATTGTTACTCCTCCTACACTGTATCCCAGCCCGGCAGTTACAGACAAAGGCAAATTGTATTCTTCACTGATAAACTTCATTTGAGAGCCTAAATTCTGCAAAGAAAGCCCCAGGGTTAAACGGTTAGACTTAAACGGTAAATTAGTAAGCACGCCAAAATCAAAAGCTGCCCCTGTTGCCTGCTCTGATTCAATTTTTTGATTGATTAATTTTACATTAGTTCCAAATCCTACCTGATGCCCGTTTACCTTTACCTGCCGGCAGTATGAAAATGCCACGGCAATATCGCTTGCGCTGAAAGAACCGGTATTTTTCCTGTTTTCATCCCTGCCTTCCATTTCTCCCTGGGAAAGATATATTATACTGGCTCCAAAAATATCTTTTACCCGCCTGGCAGAAACAGACGGGGCCTTGCCGGATAACGGCAATGCAAATCCCAGGAAATCAAATCTTGAATCCCCAACCCACTGAGTATGCATAGCTGAAATTTCTTTTTGTTTAAGCTGAAAAAGGCCGCCCGGATTCCAATTAATAGCAGTTACATCGTTTGCAACAGCTGTAAATGTATTGCCTAACCCTGCTGCCCTGGCGCCAACGGCTATTTTAAGAAAATCCGCACCTGTATTTACCGCAAAAGAATAAACACTAAACAGCAAACAGGCAAGCAAAAAAATGAATATTTTCTTCATTTAATAATCCCCCAATATTTTTTATACACAGCCAATAATCTAATTAAGCATTATTTTATTACTGTAAATTTGTTTACAGACTTAATAGAAATCTCGTTTTCCAGCTCTGCTTTAATACTATACAGATAAACACCGCTTGCCATTTCCTGTGAGTTCAGTTCATATTCATAACAATATTTGCCGTTGACTACAAACCAATCGTTGCCGGATATTTGTTTACTGAGCATCAATTCCGCGGCAACGTTATATACTCTAAGTTCCAAATTATCCACCAGTCCGCACTCTATATGAATTTTTGGATTTGCCCCATTTTTTGCCGGGTTTGGGTATGAATAAACATCTCCAAATTTAACTTTTGAATCAGGCGGGCTTGATTTACCAAATAAACCCATAGAACCGTTAGCTGTTGGATAAATATAGAATTCATCAAGACTGCCGTTGGCTGTTGCTCCTGCTGCAAATGGGCTATTGCCTATCACAAATTTGCTAATCTCTATTTGTGACCAGGCAGAAGCATTATATACTGTTGCGTTATCCACTCTTACATCATCTACCCATATTTCTATTCTGCTGGCAGCCCGGTCCCATACAAATTTCCATTTATACCATCTTCCCGCCTGGGCAACAAATTGGTATGGATTTATCTGGGTATACACATTATTTACGCTATCAACATAGAATAACCAGGGGTCGCCTGAAGCTCCTGTTTTTTGCAAATATAGCCTGGATATTGTTGAGCCGCTGCTTGAAAATACATTTAGAGATGAACCGGTTCTGCCGTTATAATTAGGCCTCCACCAATACTCTATTACACCCTGCTCCGGGTCAATATCTTCCGGGCTGTTTATTTCAAACCTGGCTGTTGCGTTCCAGCCGCCAATATTTATGGCTGTATTGGAAGCTCCGGTTACACCGGTAGTACTGGTAATTACACCACTGGTAATCACTTTTGTTATCGTGCTTACTCCTACCTGCGGAGGCTGAGGTGTAGCTATACTGTCCATATTCCAATAAAAGTATTCCGGCGGGCTGTAAGTACCGGTAAAATTCTGCCCGGCCAGATTTCCTGCGCTTAAAGTTAAAATTATGCTTGCCGGTACAAATAAATACTGGGCTTTTATAGGTATTATTGTGTATGTTCCTTCAACCAAACTGCTGAAAGTATAGTTGCCTGATGCATCCGTTGTTGTGCTTCCGCTGCCCGTTCCGCTTAATGTTACTGTTACACCGTTTATAGCTGCGCTTGTGCTGGTTTGAATTGTTCCACTTATGCTGTATGTCGGCGGGACAAATGTACCCGTAAAGTTCTGATTGTTCTGGTTGTCTCCGCTTAGCGTAACATTTATATCTGTTGGCGCAAAAGTATAATTTGTTTTTGCCGGAGTTACCGCATAAGAACCATTAACTAAGTTACTGAATATATAGTTTCCTGATGCATCCGTTGTTGTGCTTCCGCTGCCCGTTCCGCTTAATGTTACTGTTACGCCGTTTATAGCTGCACCGGTACTGGTCTGCACTGTTCCGCTTATACTGTATGTCGGTGGAACATAGGTGCCGGTAAAATCCTGGTTGGGCTGGTTAGATCCGCTTATTGTTACATTTATATTTGCCGGCGCAAAAGTGTAGTTTGTTCTTGTTGGTGTTACTGCATAAGAACCGTCAACTACATTGCTAAACGTGTAATTTCCTGAAGCATCGGTTGTTGTGCTGCCAGTACCTGTTCCGCTTAAAGTTACAGTTACGCCATTTATAGCCGCTCCAGTACTGGTTGTTACTGTACCGCTTATGCTATATGTTGGCGGTACGTAAGTGCCGGCAAAGTTCTGCCCGGTTTGGTTTGCGCTATTTACCGTTACACTGATGTTAACTGGTGAAAAAGTATAATCTGTTCTTGTAGGGGTAAGAGTATATCCACCATCAATCACATTGCTTAACGTGTAATTTCCTGAAGCATCGGTTGTTGCAGTGCCGGTACCTGTTCCGCTTAAAGTTACAGTTACGCCGTTTATCGCTGCTCCAGTACTGGTTGTTACTGTACCGCTTATGCTATATGTTGGCGGTACGTAAGTGCCGGCAAAGTTCTGCCCGGTTTGGTTTGCCCCGCTTATCGTGATGTTCCTATTTGTTGGTGCAAAGGTATAGTTTGCTTTGGCAGGTGTTACTGCGTATGAACCATCAATTACGTTATTGAAAATATAGTTTCCTGATGCATCCGTTGTAGTACTGCCTGTACCTGATCCGCTTAATGTTACTGTTACGCCGTTTATCGCTGCACCTGTACTGGTTTGGATTGTTCCGCTTATGCTGTATGCCGGGGCTGGCGTTGATATCATCACGCCAAAATAATTTTGGCCTGCCTGATTTGCGCTTAAGTTTGTGTAAGATTTATTTTCAGGATTAATTATCCAACCGCCAGTTGTTGCCGTTACTGTATAGTTGCCGGTTAATAATCCGGCAAATGAAAAGGCTCCATTACTGCCTGTCTGCTGGCTTGAACTGGCGCTTCCGCTTAATGATACGGTTGCGTTGGTTATGCCGGCACTGCTGTTATCCAATACATATCCGCTGATGCTGTATGCCGGCGGGACATAGGTGCCGGTGAAATTCTGGTTTGACTGATTAGCTCCGCTTATTGTTACATTTATATTTACCGGCGCAAAAGTATAATCTGTTTTTGATGGTGTTACTGCGTATGAACCGTCAACTACATTGCTTAACGTGTAATTTCCTGAAGCATCGGTTGTTGCAGTGCCGGTACCTGTTCCGCTTAAAGTTACAGTTACGCCATTTATAGCCGCTCCAGTACTGGTTGTTACTGTACCGCTTATGCTGTAGGTTGGCGGTACATAAGTGCCGGTAAAGTTTTGCCCGGTTTGATTTGCTCCGCTTATCGTGATGTTCCTATTTGTTGGTGCAAAGGTGTAGTTTGTTTTTGTTGGAGTTACTGCATAAGAGCCATTTATTACATTGCTGAACGTATAATTTCCTGATGCGTCTGTTGTTGTAGTGCCAGTGCCTGTTCCGCTTAAAGTTACAGTTACACCATTTATAGCTGCGCCAGTGCTGGTTTGTATTGTACCGCTTATGCTATACATTACCGGAGCGTAAGTTCCGGTAAAGTTTTGGCCGGTTTGATTTGCGCTATTTACCGTTACACTGATGTTAACTGGTGAAAAAGTATAATCCGTCTTTGCAGGTGTGACTGCATACGAACCATTTGCTAAATTGCTGAATGTATAATTACCCGATGCATCGGTTGTTGTAGTACCAGTGCCTGCTCCGCTT
>MGVC01000050.1 GCA_001800285.1 Elusimicrobia bacterium RIFOXYA2_FULL_39_19
GAGTCTTGGCTGAATGATAGGCCCAGAAAATGTCTGGATTTTAATACTCCGGCTGAGTCTTTTAATTCATGTGTTGCACTTACTCCTTGAATTCACCTTCGGATGATTTTTATATTTTTTTATAAGGCCATTAAAATATTTCTGTACTTCTCTGGTATAATCAGCCACAGCTTTATGGTTAAGAAGCATTTTTTCAATATTTTCACCCCACACATAATCATCTATTTCACCCCATGTCACTAAATGGTGGAGGTCTTTCTTAAAAGAAACCGCATAAGCCAAACTTTTAAGATAAACGGTCCTGTCTTCCGGGAAATCCGGATTTTCTTTGGACAATTCATTTTGTGCCACCTTTATATTTGAAGGTACGCTGTCACCAAAAGACAAAAGGTACAGCTGTGATTCCGGGCTGCAGAGAAATTTTACTAATCTGTAGGATTCATTAGGATGCTTAGTCTGCTTTAAAATGGACCACATATGGGTAAAAATAGGACTAACTTTTACCTTACCTTTTGGAATTTCACAGATTCCCCATTTTAATGTTTTATCTTTTTTAAAATTCGGGGTATACCACATACCGCCTAAAAACATTCCAACCCTGCCGGCTTTAAAAGCCCTGTCGCCGGATTGTGAATCATTATCTGTTAGATTTGGTATCACTTTGTGTTTTATAATCAAATCTACAAGAAACTGTACTCCTGCCCTTGCCTCGGGAGTATCTATAATGCATTTTGTTTTAGTTTTGTTCCACAAACTGCCGCGCCAGGCATTAATGAAATACAAAACATCTTCATCATACAAAGCACCGCCAAACTGTTTTATAGTCCCGCCATCTGCTCTTATGGTAAGTTTTTTAGCAATCTCCAGAAAATCATACCAGTCCCAGTTTCCGTCAGGATATTTTAATCCGGCATCATCAAATATAGTTTTATTATAATAAATAACTAAGGGAGTGAATCCGTCTGTAAGCCCGTATAAATTGCCGTTCCAGGTCATGCTTTCAATAACGAAAGGAAAAAAATCACTTTTTTTCATATCCCTGTCTTTTTCTATTAACGAATCCAGTTCAAGCAATACATCTTTTTCTAAAAAAATCAACATATCCATAGGATCTATAAAACAAACATCCGGCGCTCTTTCCGATGCTACACGTACAAATATTTTGCTTCTTAACCTTTGACCGCTTATAGGCTGAAATATTACATCAATATCAGGGTTTTGAGCTTCAAACTTTTTTATTAAAGGCTTTATCATCTCAACGTACGTTGAATCACTGCCGGGCATAACAAATTGAATTACTTTTTTTGGTGAGATATTGCTGCCGTTCGGACTGCATCCGGTGAAAATAAATAAAATTAAAGAATAAATAAAATATTTTTTAAACATAGCACCCATTTGTATGATCATATGCTCTTCTACTAATGATTATAACTGTTAGCTGATACTATTTCAATGATTTATTAAATAATATTTCTGCAAAATATTAGTGCATCAGCTACACTCAGAAAAAGTTATTTCAGTAATCTTTTGTAGTTAAATTTCAGCGTTTCCGGCACATTTTCCTGCTCTATGTAACTTTTATATATTTCTTTCCACTTATTTTTGTCCGGTTTCATGAAACTTAAATCAATACCGAAGTTCTGCAGGCCCAGCCCGGAAAGTTTTTCGCGTACGGTAAAATTCATAACAGGCGCAGCCGGTAAAAGCACCATGGAAGCGGACTCGTATCTGATTTTAAAGATTTCATTTAAGGCGTTGGTTACAACGCCTTCCTTAATATAGCGCTTATCCGCCATTCTTGAACGCACTATAACGGGATACCCATAAAGGTAAACCAATAACCGCTCCCGCAGGCCTGCCTGGCACAACCTTTGAATGTTAAGGTAATCATCTTCCCAGGAAACAGTAAAAAACTTTACACCCAGATCTTTTAACGCCCTGGCAGAAAACGCGTTAAGCGCGTAAAGAAAATGGCCGGATACTTTCTGCGCTTCTTCGGGAATCAGCTTAAACTGGGAAATATTATTTAAGACCCAGTATTTTATTTCGGCGCGCAGAAGTTTCTTTATGCATTGCTCGTAATCCAATAAATCTTTCTGGGTGATGTATGGCGTAAGTTCGCAGGAGAAATCTGCATTAAAATAGCTTAACGTATCTGCAATGGCGTTTATTTCGTGCATGTTTTCCCTGGTCATGGATAAAACTACCATGGGCTTTTTCTGCAGGGTGGTTATTATTTCCAGCCAGTCCGTGTTGTCAATTTTTATCCAGAGGTATTCTTTTTTTGCTGTTTCGGGAACTGCAGTTTTCGCGGGTTCCCACTGGCGGGCTATAAGATTTGAATATTTCAGTTTTACGCCTTCGGCAAAAGGCGTTGATGTATAATTCCTATAAAGCTGGTCTACTTCTTTTGTAAGAGTTTTCTCATTCCAGGCAGAGTCCCCCGCTTTAAATACAAAACAGCCGGGTTTAAAAGCTTCATCTAAATCAAAAGTATACAAATCCCCATTTTGTTTTATTTGTGTTAGTTTAAGGTTTTTTGTGCGGTCTGAAGAAGGGTCAGTTATTCTTATTCTATCGCCGTCTTTTAAAGCAATGTCGGTTTTTATAGTAACTGCAGCACCGTCATATTTAACTACGCTGCCTATTTGAAGTCCAAGGCATTGCGCTTTTTCCGGATTAAACAAAGTTTCATCAATACCAGTAAAAAACAGGGTGGTTTTACTGCGGGCAAAATCCATGGAAAGATATTTTCCTGCTTCCTGCAGGGCTTCCTGGGTTTCATTTTCTTTAGCATCTATCAGAATACGGTATGCCTTAACAGCATTAAAAACATATTCACTGCTTCTCATTCTGCCTTCAATTTTAATGCAGTCCACGCCTATTTTTTTTATGAAAGGTATTTCGTTTATCAGTTCAAAATCTTTCGGTGAAAACAGGTAGCCTTTTTTATCCGCACTTTTCCAGAGGCGCCGGCAGGGCTGGGTGCACCAGCCGCGGTTGCCGCTGCGCGAACCTATTATACTGGAAAACAAACACATGCCGGACACGCAGAAACATAACGCGCCGTGGCAGAAAATTTCTATTTCTGTTTTTGCTTTTTTTGCAGTTATTGCTTTAATGTCGTTTTTTGACAGCTCGCGTGCCAGCACTATTCTTTTAAACCCGATAGTCCCCAGCACTTCCACCCCGGCACTGTTATGCACGGCCAGCTGGGTACTGGCATGAACGGGTATCTGCGGAAACTCTTCCTTTATAATACGCGCCAAGCCTAAATCCTGCACAATAAAAGCATCAGGGCTAAACCGCACAGCTTTTTCCGCGGTTTTTGCGGCTTCATAGATTTCTTCATGTTTAATAAGGGTGTTAAAAGCCAGGAATGTTTTTACATTTTTACTGCGGGCAAAATTTGTCAGCACTTCCAGGTCATATAAGCTCAGGTTGTCGGCATTTAAACGGGCATTAAAATTTTCAACGCCAATATAAACAGCATCTGCGCCTGCATTAACGGCGGCTACAAATGCTTCTTTAGATCCTGCAGGGGCTAATAGTTCCATGGGGTTATTTAAAGGTTAGTTTGCCGAAACGGTCCGGATCATTAAACCCCTTTTTTATGGATAGCAGGGACCAGGTAAAAGACTCGTTGTCGGCAGTTCTGTTTCTTGCGGCATTGAAAGTAGCTTTAAAGTTCGGTTTTATAGACACCGTGACCCCCAGGTCTTTTAAAGGAATTGCAATTTCTACCGTATATTTTTGGCCGCTTTTGTTTACCAATGCCGCCGCTTTTGCCTGAGGATTCCAGCTTTTGTCATTAATGCTCATTTTATTTCTGTTTTTGTTGTGCTTCACAGAACAAATTGAACCGTTGGTATTAACTATTAAATGATAATAGTACAGGCTTTGAGGGCTGGCGTCAATAAATAATTCTACGCTGTCATCTTCCCATAAATCTGCATCAATAGCTGTTTTAGGGTAGGTGTTTGCTATGGAATCCAGTTTGTTTTCTGTGCAAACAAAAGCAATATAAAAATTCTGACTGTCATAAGCAGTATACACAGAAGTTTTCTGTTTTGGGATTTCACCGCTAAGTAAAATAAAATCTTCTATCGGTTTTACGTTTTTCCATATTGCTTCATCAAGTTTACCGTCAATGGTAATAGTTTCCGCTGTTTTCTGGCATACCGCTGATTTCTGGCTCTGGCCTGCTTTAAGCACCGGCGCGCGCATGGGTGCGGCATAAGCGTCTTTATTGGTAAATACGCCTCCGCCGAAAGTGGTTACATATAAATGGTCTACATCATTGGGGTCTAAAATTACACGGTGAGGTTTGCTAAAAGGTATCCCTTCAAGTTTGCTCCAGGTATTGCCGCGGTTTTTGCTTATAAAAATTCCTCTGTCCTTTGGATAATCTTCATCTTCGCAATAAGTTGCATAAAGTAAATCAGGAGACCTCTTATCAACAGTTAAACCATAAATATAGTCTTTTTCCAGTATTCTTTTCCAGGTTTTGCCTGCATCATCAGACCTATAAACACCGCCAGGGCTTGGCGTACCGCCGTTATAACCTTTGTAACCGCACATATAAATTATTTCTGAATTTTTTGGATGAATTGCCACATCAAGAATATATGCTAAGTTCCGGCTTTCATTTACTTTTTTCCAGGTATTGCCGTTATCCACAGAGCAGTAAAGCGCACCGCCAGCCATGGATTTTTTGCTTTGGGTTACAACTAAATATAACTTTCCTTTTGAATAAATCATCCTCCACGCATTTAAATTTGGGCCCAGCCCGTTATTTTTTTCTATCCAGGTATAACCGCCGTCGGTGCTTTTAAATACGCCTTTGCCCATAACAGCAACATAAACCACTCTTTTATCTGCAGGGCTGTTAGGGTCTACCAGTACGCAGCACATGGGCGCATCCGGCAGGCCGTCCATGGCCTTTACCCAGGTTTCTCCGCCATCTTCGCTTATTACAAAACCGCCGCGGCCCGCATCAACCTGCCTTAAGGGGCCGTCTTCCGGGAGAGAATTTATTTTTGAAGTAACAGCATACAATTTATTGGCATTGTCCGGGTCTATTTCCATCCAGAAAACACAACCTCTGTAAACAGGAATGTCAGAAGAGATATTTTTCCAGGTTTTGCCTTTATCCAGGGATTTCCATAAACCGGCATCCGTGTAAGTGATATATAAAACATTTTTATTGCTTGGGTCAAAATGCACACCGAAACAGTTGGTTACTTCAAGGCCGTTGCTGGCCCAGTAATCATTTCCTATAGCTTTTGAATATAATCCTTTCCACGTAGTACCACCGTCAAGAGTCAGAAAATTTCCGCCAAAAGTGGTAAAACTGGCCGCATTCGGGTCATTGGCAGAGGCTTTTATACCCATTAACGGGCTGAAGTGCCAACCCCAGCTGTAAACACTGCTTATCCAGCAATCTCCCATATTATCCGGAAACATCACGCTTTCCCAGGTAACACCGCTGTCTTGAGTTTTGTAAATTTCATCTTTTAAACCCGTGTAAGCTACATAAGGATAATTATCACAGGCAGAGATGATATATTTTTCGCTCTCCGGGGCATCCGTTAAAACCCAGGTTTGCGCGCCGTCTTCGCTTTTATAAATTCCGTCATTTTCCACGCAGGCATAAAGAATAGTCTTTCCATTGCGAATATCACTGCCGCCTGAAAAACTTATCAGTTCGGGTTTAGACAAACCCTGGTTATGGGAAGAAAAACTGTTCCCACCGTCTTCGGATTTGAATACTCCCCTGCTGGTTCCCAGATACATAGCCCTTCTTTCAACCGGCGAATTTTTGTCCAGCACAAAACCAAAAAGTTTTTCGCCCCTGGGTATGCTGCTGGTTATTTTCTTCCAGGTAGAGCCGCCATCTTTGCTGACAATAAAACTATTTAGGCTTCTTGCCAGGTAAATAACCTCTCTGTTACCTGCTGCCATATACAAATTATTTGTATTGTCCGGATCAATTATCAGTTCCAGCGGATTATCTTTGCCTCTGGTATTTTCACTGCATATATTTTCCCAGGTCTTGCCCAGGTCTTTGCTTTTATATAAATTATCACTGCCAGCGTAAATAACATTCGGGTCAACAGGGTCAAATTCGCTTACGAAAGCGTGACTGAATAAATCTATCATAGCCCAGCTTTTACCGCCGTCTTTGGAAATGTAATAACCGCCCATGTCACAACTGACGGTAAGTATAGCATTGGAATGCGGGCTGATTCTGGGTTTGTACATGGCACCGCCTCCCCCACAGCCGATGGAATACCATTGGGCGCCGGCAGTTGAAAGCATTGAAGTTAAAATAAAGGAAAGTAAAAAGACCTGCTTAATAGTGATGTAGTTGCATATTGTTGAAGAGATTTTTTTAAAGCCGGCAATTTTTGTGACTCTGCCTAAGTCATAACGGAGTGAATTAACAAACAGTCTTAATCTTAGCTTATAAACAATTAGCCTGCGGGACACTCTCGCCTCCTGGGTTTTGTGTATGTTTTTTCAGATATTTTTAACGTTTTCTTATTAGGCTCCGGCAAACATCGGAACCATTTTTGTCTTCCTACGCTACTATTATAGCCATAATACAATCAAATTTCTACATTTTTAATGTCAAATAATTGTAAATTATTGAAACTCCGCGCCTTCGTAGGCGTGAACACAAGCCTTATCTAAGGCGCAGGAACAAACCCTGCGCTAAAATATCCGAAGCGGGCGAACGCTATTCATTTATGGCTTTCCCGGGTTGGTATCCCGTATCATTCAATAAAAAAACTGGATAAAATGTAAATTTCCGCGGAGAGTATTAATATATAAAAATAGCGGGAGCCTTAACTCTCCCGCTATTTCAATTGAAACCTTTCCATGTTCGCTTAAATTAAAGCACCACGCCTTCACGGGCGTGGATTCTAACTTTATTTTCAGCGCAGCAAAAAACCCTACGCTGAAATACCCGGAGCGGACTTAACCGCTATCCATGCCTTTACCGGGCAGGTATCCAGTATCATTTTATAAAAGGAAGAAACTGGATAGACATGGATTTCCGCGAAGGGTATTTAAAAAAAACCTGCAACAAGTTGCAGGTTTTTAATTTTTATCTTTAGTGTTTTAGCTTTATGGTTTAAGGCTGAAACCCTTCATCCATATACGTGCCTTCACTGTCACAATACCATCTCTGGTAATCCGGTATGTAGGTAAGCGTTTTGCCGCAATTCGGGCAAGGGTCTTTAACTGCCGGAGCTGCCGGTCTTGGAGGTGCCGGAGGAGCTTTTGGTGCCGGTGGAGGTGGTGTGGCTCTTTTATTCGGGTCAAAACCTTCATCCATATATTTTGCTTCGCTGTCACAATACCATCTCTGATAATCCTGAATATATGTAAGAGGGGCTTTGCAGTCCGGGCAAGTAGCCTTTCCTGTCTTTCCCGGCTTTGCTTTAGCCGACGAACCGCCGCTGACTCCGTAATAGTCCATATTTACACGCTCAAGCTCTGCGCAACCTGTTAAAATTAAACCGATAAAACCTGCAAGTAAAAATAAAACTGCCTTTTTCATAACTTCCTCCTTTATATTCTTAACGTAATGTCAAAAATCTTTTGACATTATTATGCTTTTTTATATAATCTATTGTCGATACTTTGCTAAAGTTACTGTTTTATTC
>MGVC01000051.1 GCA_001800285.1 Elusimicrobia bacterium RIFOXYA2_FULL_39_19
TCACGTACCCCTTTAATTGGCGAACAGCCAAACCCTTGGGACCTTATCCAGCCCCAGGATGGGATGAGCCGACATCGAGGTGCCAAACCGGGCCGTCGATATGGACTCTCGGGCCCGATAAGCCTGTTATCCCCGGGGTAGCTTTTATCCGTTGAGCGATGGCACTTCCATACGCAACCACCGGATCACTATGTCCTACTTTCGTACCTGCTTGTCCTGTCGGACTAGCAGTCAAGCACCCTTATGCCATTACACTCGACTCACGATTTCTATTCGTGATGAAGGTACCTTTGAGCGCCTCCGTTACATTTTAGGAGGCAACCGCCCCAGTTAAACTGCCAACCAAGCACTGTCCTTCAACTTGTTTCAAAATTGAAGTTAGAATCACAAGATAAAAAGGGTGGTATTTCAACGACGCCTCCTCTCAATCCAAAAACCGAGAATCAACGGCTCCCACCTATCCTACGCAATTTATCCCGTAAGTCAATACCAGGCTACAGTAAAGCTTCACGGGGTCTTTTCGTCTAACCGCAGGCAATCCGCGTCTTCACGGATACCACAAATTCGCCGAGTCTGCTGCCGAGACAGTTCTCATTTCGTTACGCCATTCGTGCAGGTCGGAACTTACCCGACAAGGAATTTCGCTACCTTAGGACCGTTATAGTTACGGCCGCCGTTTACTGGGGCTTAAATTCAGTGCTTGCACACCTCCTCTTGACCTTCCAGTACCGGGCAGGCGTCAGCCCCTATACGTCATCTTTTGACTTAAGCAGAGGCCTGTGTTTTTGTTAAACAGTCGCATGAGACTCTTTACTGTGACTCTTTCAATAACAGATTCCCTGTAAAGCTTACGAATTTCAGGTTTGACCCATCCATTTTTCTTCTCTACGCTTCCTCTGTCTCTACTAGAGCACCCCTTATTCCGAAGTTACGGGGCTATTTTGCCGAGTTCCTTAGCAGCAGTTGACTCGCGCACCTGACTATGTTCTAGCCACCTACCTGTGTTGGTTTGCGGTACGGTCATTTTGGAGACTCCTGGATTTTGCTTTTCTTGGCACTAGATTTGGTTACTTCATCTCTTTTGACAGAGACTCGTGTTCCTCCGGTTCACACCGGAGTTAAACCCTGTATTCCGTAACAGAGATAACTGCATTCTAATGCGCACAAAATCAGTAACTAACGATCCAAAACGGTTCCGGAATATCAACCGGATGTCCATCGTCTACGCGTTTCCGCCTCAACTTAGGACCGACTAACCCTGAGCTGACGAACATTGCTCTAGGAAACCTTAGGTTTACGGTGTGGTTGATTTTCACAACCATTATCGCTACTTATTCCGACATCCTCACTTCCTACAAGTCCAGTGTTTCTTACGATACACCTTCATTCTCGTAGGAACGCTCCCCTACCCAATTTCGATTAACATCGAAAATGTTACGACTTCGGTATGTGATTTAGCCCCGGAAATCTTTAGCGCAAAATCGCTTGACTAGTGAGCTGTTACGCACTCTTTAAAGGATGGCTGCTTCTAAGCCAACCTCCTAGCTGTCTAAGCAATATCACGTCCTTTCACACTTAATCACAATTTAGGGACCTTAATCGGTAATCTGGGCTGTTCCCCTTTTGCGCGTGAAGCTTATCCCTCACGCACTGATTCCAGAGATATTCACATAAGTATTCGGAGTTTGGTTAAATTCGGAATCCGGGTTACGGACCCTACATTATCCAGTGCTCTACCCCTTATGTTTAAATCTCCAGACTAGCCCCAAAGCTATTTCGGGGAGAACCAGCTATCACCAAGTTAGATTGACCTTTCACCCCTATCCTCAGTTCATCCAGTGGTTTTGCAACACCAATTGGTTCAGTCCTTCCCCCAAGATTAATCAGGGTTCAACTTGACCAAGGATAGATCACTTGGCTTCGGGTCTATTATAACGAGTTAAACGCCTTATTCAGACTTGGTTTCCCTGCGCCTACCCCCGACACGTTAATATCAAGGTTAAACTTACTCGTTAAAATAACTCGCCGGATCATTCTTCAACAGGCACACTCTCGCACATTGTAAATACTTGCGTAAAAACTATAGTGCTCGAATTGCTTGTAGACATACGGTTTCAGGTTCTATTTCACTCCCCTTCCGGGGTTCTTTTCATCTTTCCCTCGCGGTACTATTTCACTATCGGTTTAAGGTTTATATTTAGCCTTGGAGGATGGTCCCCCCAGATTCCTACCGGATTTCACGTGTCCAGTAGTACTCAGGAATTTGTCAAGAGGCAGTTTAATTTCAATTACAGGACTTTTACCTTCTTTGGTTGGCCTTTCCAGGACCATTCATTTATCAGACTGCTTTTTTACTCTCTTCCATTTAAGGAAGACAAACCCTACAACCCCTCAAAAGATTGCTCTTTCAAGGTTTGGGCTGTTCCCCTTTCGCTCGCCACTACTTAGGGAATCTCGTTAGATTTATTGTCCTCCAGGTACTGAGATGTTTCACTTCCCTGGGTTATCCTCTTAATCCTATGTATTCAGATTAAGATATCCCGATTCAACACCGGGATGGGTTTCCCCATTCGGCCATATGCGGGTCAAAGGATGTTTGCTCCTATCCGCATCTTATCGCAGCTTACCACGGCCTTCTTCGTAACCTTAACCAAGACATTCACCATATGCCCTTACTAACTTGACCATATCATTTCATCCCGTCTTTTGCAAGACGATTTTAAAAATATTTGACGAATTGACAACATAATTTCAAAGACCACAATTAAAATATTAGCTATATTTTATAATTCATAGTTCAAGGAAACTACGAACCATTAAACTACAAACTTACTTTTGGTGGAGATGAGGGGATTTGAACCCCTGACCTCCCGGGTGCAAACCGGGTGTTCTCCCAGCTAAACTACATCCCCCATGGGCCTAAGAGGAATTGCACCTCTCACCTCTCCGTTATCAGCGGAGTGCTCTAAACTAACTGAGCTATAGGCCCTCAAATAGGCCGTAAACAGAAAAAAAGAACTTCCGATAAAAATCGGCTTTTAGGATTTCGCAACCTAACAAGCATTCCAACGAATACTACATTCGAACCGACCTGGAGAATTAAACATCTTAAAACTCCTTAGAAAGGAGGTGATCCAGGCGCACGTTCTCGTACGCCTACCTTGTTACGACTTCACCCCAGTCACTAATCACAACTTCATTCCAACTTACGTTAAAACATCTGTTGCAATTAGCTTCCATGGTGTGACGGGCGGTGTGTACAAGGCCCGGGAACGTATTCACCGCTGCCTGCTGATCAGCGATTACTAGTGATTCCGACTTCATGAGGGCGAGTTGCAGCCCTCAATCTGAACTGAGGCCGCTTTTAGGGGATTTGCTCCACCTTACGGTTTGGCATCCCTCTGTAGCTGCCATTGTAGCACGTGTGTAGCCCCGGACATAAAGGCCATGATGATTTGACGTCATCCTCACTTCCATCCCTGTTAACCAGGGTAGTCTCCTAAGAGTGCTCCTCTTGCGAGGATAGCAACATAGGACAAGGGTTGCGCTCGTTATGGGACTTAACCATACACCTCACGGCACGAGCTGACGACAACCATGCAGCACCTCTTCTGACTCCCTTGCGGGTCTCCCAATCTTTCGTTAGGATACAATCAGAACTTCAAGCCCGGGTAAGGTTTTTCGCGTTGCGTCGAATTAAACCACATGCTCCACCACTTGTGCGGGCCCCCGTCAATTCTTTTGAGTTTCAACCTTGCGGCCGTACTTCCCAGGTGGCTCACTTAACGCGTTAGCTACGGCACAGAAGGGGTCGATACCTCCCATACCAAGTGAGCATAGTTTACCGCGCGGACTACCAGGGTATCTAATCCTGTTTGCTCCCCGCGCCTTCACAGCTCAGTGTCAGTAGTGGACTAGGAACCCGCTTTCGCCATCGGTATTCCTCCTGATATCTACGCATTTCACCGCTACACCAGGAATTCCGGTTCCCCCTCCCACACTCAAGCCAAGCAGTATTGAAATACCTCCCCTGATTTATCAGGGGCTTTCACTTCCAACTTACTTGACCACCTACCTGTTCTTTACACCTAGTAATTCCGAATAACGCTCGCCACCTACGTATTACCGCGGCTGCTGGCACGTAGTTAGCCGTGGCTTATTCTTGGAGTACTGTCAATCCCAATTGCTTGGGCCTTCATCTTCCAAAAAAGAGGTTTACAATCCGAAGACCTTCATCCCTCACGCGGTATTGCTGGATCAGACTTGCGTCCATTGTCCAAAATTCCCCACTGCTGCCTCCCGTAGGAGTCTGGCCCGTATCTCAGTGCCAATGTGGCCGATCACCCTTTCAGGCCGGCTATCCGTCGTAGCCTTGGTAGGCTTTTACCCTGCCAACTAGCTGATAGACCGCAGGCTTATCTTTAACTGTTTAGTTTAACCCAAACTTTACTTAGCTACACTTTCGTATTGCTAAGACTATTGAATATTAGCCTCAATTTCTCAAGGTTATGTTCATGTTAAAGGTAAATTACCTACGTGTTACTCACCCGTTTGCCACTAATCTTAATTACCCTTGCGGGCAACTAAGATCCGTTCGACTTGCATGTGTTAGGCATACCGCCAGCGTTCACTCTGAGCCAAGATCAAACTCTCCAAAAATTAATTTAGAAAGTTATCAATTTAAAACAAAAATGGCCGAATGTTGAAATCCATTGGAATGCTTATTAGAGTGCGAACAAAAAACAACAATCAAAGATCAAAATGCAGCAAAAAATCCTCTTCTCTTTTTAAAACAACTTCAGAGGTTTTTTATTAATTACTGCTTGAATTTTTAAAGATGTAATTTTATGAGCTTTTAAGTATTGATGATTATAACACAACTTTATATTTTTGTCAAGGGCTTTTTAAAAATATTTTTTTAGAGCAAGCCTTCATATATTTTTTTCGTCTGAGAAGCGATGCGGGTCCAGCTAAAATATTTTTCCACCCTCGCCCTTCCGTTATCTCCAAATTTCTTTGCAAGTGTTGAATCTTTAAAAATTCTGTTAATCGAATTTGCTATTTGATTTGGTTTAGCTGGCTCAACTAATATTCCTGTTTCTTCAGGCACAACTACCTCTTTTATACCTCCAACTGCACTTGCAATTACTGGAGTTTTACATGCCATGGCTTCAAGATTAATAATTCCAAATGGTTCATAAATTGATGGACAAATAAAAGCCTTTGCGGAACTATATAATTGTATATATTCTTCTTCTTTTAATAACTTATTTATCCAGTTTATATTTTTCTTTGTTTTCACTTTTTCCTTCATTCTATTTTCGTAATCTTTTGTATCTGCCCCAACAGCTCCAAAGACTATCTGAATATTCGGATCTATTAAGTCAGCAGCATCAACCAAATATTCCATGCCTTTTTGGGGGGTTGGTCTTCCTACAAATAACACATAATCATCTTTTATATTATATTCTTTCTTTAATGAATTGCTTAATGGGGTTGGCTTCCATTTATTAAGATCTATCCCGTTATGCACTACAACAACTTTTTCTTCAGGCACTTTAAAATACTTCAATATATCTTCTTTCATCATTTTTGACACAGCCACAATTCTGTCTGCGCCTTCTATAGCTGTCTTTTCTATCCAGGTACTCAAATGATAGCCTCTTCCAAGCTGATCTTCTTTCCATGGCCTTAATGGTTCCAAACTGTGAGAAGTTGCTATAAAAGGAATATTATAAAGTTTTTTTGCTAAAAACCCAGCATAGTGGCCATACCAAGTATGAGAATGTACTACTTGTGAATCAATACCCTCTGCTAACATAGCTAAATTGGTTGTAAAAGTGTCAAATATTGGATTAAATTTGGGATCTGTTTTTGATTTTAATCCAAGAGGCTTAAACCCCTTTACTTTAGGATTTCCTGATAAATCTTGATCACCAAAACACCTAATCTCAACATCCATTATTTTACTTAGTTCTTGGGCCAGATATCTCAGATGAACACCTGCGCCACCATATACATATGGGGGATATTCTTTTGCAATCATTGTTACTTTCATTTACTGCCCCTCATATGTTTATAGTCTTCATCGGCTTCCTTATATTGTCCTAAGTCACCAATATCATACCAGTTATCTTTAAAAACATATCCATAAACATCATCAACTTTATGCAACCATTGAATATATCGGCCGGGTTGATCAGGATTGTTTCCTTCATTTATGTATTTGTGTATCAAGTTCAACTTGTTTTTTGGAAATAAGTATATACAAATTGCCGCAAGAGTTGTTTTAGGATCTGTAGGTTTTTCCCTAAAGCTTAATACTTTTTCATTATTATCCAGCTCTACTTCACTATATTTTTTAATTAACTCAAAATCCTCAACATCCTTAAGACATATTGAGTTAGATTTTTTAGTTTCAAAAAAATGTATAAAATTTTTAAGATTTAAAAGGAAAAGGTTATCTCCTGCCAAAACCATTAAATCATCGTTCATTTTTGTGTTATCCAGAATAAACTTCATGTCTCCAACAGCGCCAAGCTTTGTCTGATCTGAAAGAGTGCCGTCATTAAATACCTTGATTGTTTTCTTTGTTTTAAGTGTTTTGCTCCAATCAAAAAATGTTTTGTAAAACTTATTGTTTGTAACTAAATAAATCTCATCTATCTCATCTATTTCTGACAATTGATCTATCGTATAATCAAGCATAGGGCGCCCGGCTATTAACAACAACTGTTTAGGTTGATTTAATGTCAAAGGATAAAGCCTTGTGGCATAACCAGCACATAATAACAATGCTTTCATTTCAAATCTCCTTATAATTCAACTTTAAATATTTGAGCCGGTTCTATCTGAGGGTTAATAATGACATTATTTTCCCTACCCTGCCAAGTATAAACCTTATCTGTCAAAAGTTCACGCACTTTATATTTTTCATTTGAAGCTACCCCAAATTCTTCTACTGGGACCGTTACCCTTGCTTTTTGGGTGCTATAAGGATCAAGATTAACTGCAATTAATATGATATTTTTCCTATCTTCGGTCATTTTCCCGTAAAACAATATTTTATCATCTGTAGAATTATAGAATTTCAAATTATCATATAGCTGCAAAGCAGGATTTTCTTTTCTGATTCTATTTAATTTTGCTATTAAGTCTTTAATATTCCCCGGTCTGTTCCAATCCCATGCTTTATACTCAAATTTTTCCGAGTTTAAATATTCTTCTTTTCCATTGATTGGTGTACCTTCGCATAACTCAAATCCATTGTAAATACCGTACACGGATGAAAGGGTAGTAGCAAGCACCGCTCTCATTTTAAAAGCGGGCCTTCCGCCAACTTGTAAGATTTTAGGTAAAATGTCGGGTGTATTGGCAAAAAAGTTTGCCCTTAAGAAATTTTTCAAATAGCTACCTGTTAACTTTGAAACATATTCGATTATTTCATTTTTTTCATTTCTCCAGGTAAAATAGGTATATGACTGCGAAAAACCTACTTTCGCCAGAAGTTCCAGCTTTTCATAAAAAGTAAAAGCCTCGGAAAGAAATATTGTTTCAGGATGATCCTTCTTTATTTCCCTGATAACCCATTCCCAAAATTCTTCAGGTTTTGTATGAGGATTATCAATTCGGAATATTTTCACTCCCTGTTTTATCCAAAAAGTGAAAATACTTTTCATTTCCTTCCACATTTCTTCTCTGTCTTTTGGATAAAAATTCAAAAATACTGTATCCTGATACTTCTTTGGAGGATTTTCAGCAAATTTCACAGTACCGTCTGGATTATAAAAAAACCAACCAGGATGTTCTTTGATATAAGGATGATCGTAAGAACAAGTTAAAGCAATATCCAGAGCAACATCCATACCGTGTTCTTTGCATTTTTTTACAAAAGATTTAAAATCACTCAATGTTCCAAAATTTGGGTTTATTGCCTTGTGACCACCGAATTCATTTCCTATTGACCACGGGCACCCCGGGTCATCTGGACCGGCAACTAATGAATTATTAGGACCTTTTTTATTTGTTTTTCCTACGGGGTGAACTGGGGGCAGATACAATACATCAAAACCAAGACTTTCTATTTCAGGAAGTCTTTTTTCCATATCTTTAAAAGTGGCACATTTTCCCTGGACGGTGCCCTGCGACCAGTGAAACATCTCATACCATGCGGCATATCTTGCATTAACTGGCTCAACCCACACTTCAAGATTTTTATCATAAGTAACTATTGTTTTTGTTTCCTGAAAAAGTGCTTCAACGGTATATTCATACAAACCAATTCTTTCAAAATTAATTGATCCTTGCCATTCAGTAGAATTAAAGAACATTTCGCTCTTTTTCCAGGTTTTTGTACCTTTTTTCTTAAAATTCAGGGTAACCTTATCAGGTTTTTCACCGTATATATAAGCAGACACAAAAAAAGGACGGTCAATCTCTGTTTTTACAGGAAATCGGCCACCTTCAATTTCCGGATAAATACCTCGAATAATGGTTTTATTGTTGTTTTCCATAATTAAATTATTAATTTATATGAGGGATTATCTTATACTAAAAATATGCTTATTTGTCAAGATTGACTTAAACCCTAAAAAATAGTAGAATTTTTTCCATGAAAGTTGTTAAAAATGTCTTAGAAATGCAAAAAATAGCTTTAAAATTGAAATTGTCATGTAAAACAATCGGATTAATACCAACCATGGGTGCTCTTCATGAAGGTCATTTATCACTGCTAACCAGGTCAACCCTTGAAAATGATGTTTCAATTGTTTCAATATTCGTTAATCCTGCCCAATTCGGACCTGGTGAAGATTATTTGAAATATCCAAGACCATTTAAAAAAGACCAAAACTTCTGTAAAAAAAACAATGCTGATTACCTGTTTGCCCCTTCAGTTAAAGATATGTATGCTGAAAGTTATCTTACTTATATAAAAGTAGAAAAATTATCTGAGTTCTACTGCGGTAAATTCAGGCCCGGACATTTCAGGGGTGTAACTACCGTTGTTGCAAAATTATTCAACATTTCCCAGCCAAATAATACATATTTCGGAGAAAAAGATTTTCAACAACTTGCTATAATAAAAAAAATGGTCAATGATTTGAATTTTCCAGTAAACATTATATCTTGTCCCACAATAAGAGAAACAGATGGGCTTGCAAAATCAAGCAGAAATGTATATCTTAATCACAACGAAAGAAAAGATGCAAACAAAATACACCTTATTCTAAAAAAAACCGCAAACAAGATACAAACAAAACAAATAACCTTTGCTGCTAAGGCTGTTAAATTTATGAAAATATCCTTGTTAAAAATCCCAAAAATGTCTGTACAATATGCAGAAATATGTGACCCGTTTACGTTGTGTTCCATGAAGAAGAATATTAAATTACCTGCAAGGATTCTTTTTGCTGGCTTGCTTGGAAAAACAAGATTGATAGACAATATAGAAATAAGAAAATAATAAGGATAATTTTATGAAAAAAATTGCATTAATCGGCTGTGGGACAATCGGAAAAGAAATTGCTCTTGCTATTGATAAAAAGAATATCAACGCTACCATAACAGCAATCTATGATGTAATACCTGAGAAAGCCGAAGATTTAAAGAATATTCTTAAGAACAATTTTCCCATTATTACAGGAACAATAAAAGAAGCTGTGGGAACATGCGATTTGATAGTTGAATGCGCAAGCCAAAACGCAGTAAACGAAATATCAAAAACCGCTTTTCCGTCTAAAAAAGATGTTTTTATACTCAGTGTCGGAGCTTTGATCGCTTATCCACAAATTATGAAATCAGCTCGAAGATTTAACGTTAAAGTGTTATTCCCTTCAGGGGCAATCGCAGGGCTAGATGCAGTCCGCGCAGCAAAACTAAGCGGAATAGTAAGCTCAACATTAACAACAAGAAAACCACCGGTTGCTTTGGGTTTGAATTTAAAAAAAGAAAAGATAATTTTCAGAGGCAGCGCTAAAGATGCCATAAAAAAATTCCCTGCCAATATTAATGTTGCCGCAGCTTTATCTATTTGCTCCATAGGCCCTGAAAACACAAAGGTAATAATTATTGCAGACCCTAAAATTAAAAGAAACACTCATGAAATTGAAGTTATAAGCAAGTCAGGAAGAATACTTGCAAGAACAGAAAATATGCCTTCTCCTGATAATCCAAAAACCAGCTATTTAGCTTCACTTTCAGCAATTGCCAATTTAAGGGAACTATGTCAATAACTAAAGAAGAAAGAATACTTTTTGTTGATGATGATAAAATGCTTCGTGAATTAGCAAAAAAAATTCTTACCAGGGAAGGTTACGAAGTACAGACAGCATCAAATGGCGCCGATGCTGTAAATTACCTAAGAAAACTGCCCTTTAATACTGTTGTAACAGATATTCATATGCCTATAATGTCCGGCGATGAACTTCTAACAATCATAAAGTCAGATTATCCTGAAACTGAGGTCATAATCATTACTACATTTCCAACCATTGATACCGCTGTATCAACAATGAAACTCGGTGCCTACGATTATATTATTAAACCTATCAACTTTGACCTTTTATTAACCACCATTGCAAAAGTAAATGAAAGAAAAAAACTTTTAAATGAACTAAAAAATGAAAAACAACTCCGTGAAACCATTATGTCTCTTTTTGAAAGCACCCAGGACCTGTTTATTTCTACAATAAAATCTCTGGCAGAAGTGATAGAAGCCAAGGACGCTTACACTTACGGCCATTGCGAAAGAATCAGGGATAACTCCCTTTTGATAGGAAAAACCTTTAACTTCTCAACCGATGAAATGAGAGATCTTGAATACGCAGCTTTACTACATGACGTTGGCAAAATAGCCATCCCAGAAGCTATATTAAATAAACCCGGAATATTAAATGAAACAGAAAGCGAAATTTTCAAAACTCATACCACCAAAGGCGTCAGTATACTCAGCCATATCAAACAACTAAAAGGCGCGCTTCTTGGAATTAAGTATCATCACGAAAGGTTTGACGGTAGAGGATATCCTGAAAAACTTAAAGGAACCGAAATACCTCTGGTTGCGAGAATTATTGCAGTTACAGATTCTTTTGATGCCATGACTTCAGACAGAGCTTACAGAAAAAGCATTCCGTTAGCCACCGCAAAAGAAATTTTAATTCAGGAAAAAAACAGGCAGTTTGATAGTGAGGTTGTAGACAGGTTTTTAAAAATACTAACTATTTGATGTTACTTTTTCTCTTGCCGATTTTATCAATAACTTTCATTCTTGCTAAATCACGCTGCATCTGAGCCCGGGCCTGAGACAAATTTTTCCCTTCGGTAATCTGAGACTTGGCTCGCTCAACCGAAAGCCTGACTCTTTCCGGATCAATTTCTTCGGCCATTTCCGCTGTTTCAGCAAATATTTCTACCTTATCCGGGTGAATTTCCACAAATCCTCCGGAAATAGCCAGATACTTTGTTTCTCCATTTTTTTTCAATCTTATTTCACCCGGCACTAATAAACCAAGCAGATTTGCATGCCCCGGAAGTATACCTAGTTCTCCCTCATATCCCGGAACCGAAATATATTCCATTTCTTCTTTTATGATTAACTTTTCCGGTGTGATAATTTCTACTGGCACTGTTTTCATGACGATTTATTAAGCAAGCTTCTTGGCATTTTCAATAACTTCTTCAATGTTTCCTGCCATAAAAAATGCCTGTTCTGGTAGATGGTCATACTTACCTTCAACTAATTCTTTAAAACCCTTTATAGTTTCTGTAAGCGGCACATATTTGCCTGGTATACCTGTAAATTCTTCAGCCACAAAAAATGGTTGAGAAAAAAACCTCTGTATCTTTCTTGCTCTGCTTACTAACAGCTTATCATCTTCAGAAAGTTCATCAATACCCAGAATTGCTATAACGTCCTGTAAATCTTTATAGCGCTGTAGCACTTTCTGTACCAGCCGGGCAACTTCATAATGCTCTTCACCTACTATTAACGGGTCAAGAATCTTACTGGAAGAATCCAGCGGGTCAACTGCAGGATAAATACCAAGTTCCGATATCTGTCGCGAAAGGACAGTAGATGCATCTAAGTGACCGAAAGCCGTAGCAACACCCGGATCCGTTATATCATCAGCAGGCACATAAATTGCCTGAACGCTTGTTATAGAACCATTTTTTGTAGATGTTATCCTTTCCTGGAGTTCGCCCATTTCCGTGCCTAGTGTAGGCTGATAACCCACAGCTGAAGGCATTCTTCCTAAAAGAGCAGAAACTTCTGCACCGGCTAACACATATCTGAATATATTGTCAATAAAAAGAAGAACATCCTGCCCTTCGGTGTCACGGAAATATTCGGCTTGAGCAAGAGCTGTTAAGGCTACTCTTAATCTGGAGCCTGGAGGTTCATTCATCTGGCCAAACACCAGAACAGCTTTATCAATAACTTTTGACTGGGTCATTTCGCGGTAAAGGTCATTACCTTCCCTGGTTCTTTCACCAACACCGCTGAAAACAGAAACACCTCCATGATGTAACGCAACATTATGAATAAGTTCGTTTATTATAACTGTCTTTCCTACTCCCGCCCCACCAAAAAGGCCTACCTTACCGCCTTTTTTGTATGGCTCAAGCAGATCAATAACTTTTATTCCCGTTTCAAAAATCTGGGGTTTTGTTTCCTGGTCAATTAAAGCCGGCGGCGCAGCATGAATACTGGCATATTTTTCAGCTTTTATTTCACCCTTATAATCAATCGGTTCTCCTAAAACGTTCATCAATCGGCCTAGGCAGGCCTTTCCTACAGGAACGCTTATGGGGCATCCTGTATCAACTACAGACACTCCCCGGGACAATCCTTCCGGAGGTCCCAACACAATGGCTCTTACGGTATTATCTCCGATATGCTGAACAACTTCTAGTGTAAGATTAATCTGCCTTTTTTCATTACCTGATAAATATTCCTCATTGATTTTTAGTGCATTATAAATTGTCGGAAGGTGCTCTGATTCAAACTCCACATCAACAACCTGCCCCAAAACCTGAACAACTTTTCCCTGTTTCATTGTTTTTATCCTTCTTTGTTAGTTTATTTGTTTACACTTATTTTAAAGCTTCAATCGTTCCTACTATATCAGCCAAGTCTCTTGTTATATTTGTCTGACGAATTTTATTCATATACAGCGTCAGGTTATCTATCATCTCTCCTGCGTTTTTTGAGGCATTATCCATAGCTGTCATCCTGGCAGAAAGCTCAGCAGCATAAGACTCAAGCAACACCCTGTAAATCCGGGCTTTAACAAATCTTGGCAAAAGAGAACTTAATAAAATTATTTTATCCGGTTCATAAATATAATTGGTTTTATACTTTTTATTTGTTTTTTCCTGGTTTTCAATTGGGAGCAATTGTTCCTCTATTAAGTTTTGTTGTATGGCTGACTTGAATTCGTTATAAACAAGTACTATTTTTGACAATTTATCGTTTTTGTAGACTTTCATTAAATCATTGCCTATAAGCTCAGCATGAACAAACCCAAGCTTACTAAAAATATTAATATATTCGTTTTCAACTTTTAGTCCCAGTCTTTTAAAATACTCCTGTGCTTTTCTGCCAACCACATACAACTTAAATTCTTTATCTTTATTCTGAGTTATTATCTCCGATGCTTTTCTTAACACATTATTATTAAAAGCGCCGCACAAACCTTTATCTCCCGCTACTACCAGCAGGCCTATTCTATTTGTATTGTTTCTTTCAAGGAGAAAATGAACGGAATCATTTTTCCAGTTTTTATTAATCTTATTTTGAGTACTTAGTTTTTCTGTCAGTCCAGCAAGCAGTTCGTTTAATTTTACAGCAAAAGGCCGTGCATTCAATATATTGCGTTGGGCTTTGTAAAGACGTGCACCGGCAATCATTGTCATTGCTTTGGTAATCTGCTTTGTAGATTTTACACCCTTTATTTTTCTTCTTAAACTGCTTATTGAAGGCATTTGCTAACCCCTGAAATCTACAAACTAGCTAAAAAACTGGCTTTAAATTCTTTTATTATTGCATCCAGTTTGAGTTTCAACTCATCATCAAGTATTTTTTTTTCTTTTATTTCTTTGGCTACATCCTGATATTTTTCGTCAAAATACTTATAAAACTTATTTTCAAAATCCTTGATTTTATTTATCGCAACATCATCAAGGTATCCATTAATTACTACATAAATAATCACCACTTCTTTTTCTACCGGCAGCGGTTTATATTGATTCTGCTTCAGCACTTCTATGGTTCTTTCCCCTCTGGCTAACTGCTGCTGGGAAGATTTATCAAGCTCGGAACTAAACTGTGCAAAAGCCGCCAGATCGTTATACTGAGCCAGTTCAATTCTCATGCGCCCCGCCACCTGGCGCATAGCCCTTATCTGGGCACTGCCGCCGACTCTTGAAACAGACAGTCCGGGATTAATTGCCGGGCGTATACCGGAGAAAAACAAATTGCCTTCCAGATAAATCTGGCCGTCTGTAATAGATATCACGTTTGTTGGAATATAAGCTGAAATATCTCCTGCCTGAGTTTCAATTATAGGAAGCGCGGTTAAAGAACCACCGCCATTTTTATCTGAAAGTTTGCAGGCGCGCTCAAGCAGCCTGGAGTGAAGATAAAAAACGTCGCCGGGATAAGCTTCTCTGCCTGGCGGCCTTCTTAAAAGCAAAGATAACTGCCTGTAAGCCTGAGCGTGTTTTGAAAGGTCATCGTAAATACATAACACGTCTTTTCCCTGCCACATGAATTCTTCACCGATTGCACAACCGGAATAAGGTGCAATATATTGAAGAGGCGCAGAATCGCTGGCGGTAGCAGAAACAACTATTGTATATTCCATAGCCCCATGATCTTGGAGTGTCTGGACTATCTGGGCAACTGTAGACTGTTTTTGCCCTATAGCCACATAAATACAAAGGGGGCGCTTAGGTTCGTTTTTCTGGTTAATTATAGTATCAATAGCTATGGCTGTTTTACCTATCTGTCTGTCGCCTATTATCAGTTCGCGCTGGCCTCTGCCTATGGGTATCATGGCATCAATGGTTTTTATACCCGTCTGCAAAGATTCTCTTACTGACTGTCTTTCTATTACACCTGGAGCAATAACTTCTATAGGCCTTGTTTTAGATGATTTTATAGGGCCTTTGCCGTCAAGTGGTTCGCCTAGAGGATTTACAACCCTGCCTAAAAGTTCCGAACCTACCGGAATTTCCATAACTCTTCCGGTTCTTTTAACCTCATCACCTTCTTTAATTAATGTCTGATCTCCGAAAAGAATACAGCCTACGCTGTCATTTTCAAGATTCAGAATCATTCCAAACACATTGTGCGGAAAAAGGACCAGCTCTCCATACATGGCTTTTTCAAGGCCGTATACCTTGGCTATTCCATCGCCTACCTGCAATACGTAGCCAACTTCTTTTAACTGAAGTTTTGACTGGTAGTTTTCCAGCTGTTTTTTAATTACCCCTGTGACTTCTTTTGTTTCCATAGTAATTCCTATTCCTATTTGTAGTATATTTAGATTGCACTGCTAAGCATAGTTTCTTTCAAGTCTTTTATTTGCGAACTGACGCTGTTATCAATTATATTCCCGCTGTATTTAATGGTTAAACCAGCAATTAATTTTTTGTTTACAATAAATTCTGTAATAACTTTTTTATTCAGGTATCCTGCAATTTTACCTTCAAGATTATTTTTTTCTTCCGCAGTAAGATCGAAAGCGGTTTCAACCATAACGTTTTCTGTATTAGTTTTACCGGCATGTATGGAAGATAATTCATCCGTTATTTCGCCAAGCAGCTCTATCCTGCGCTTTTCAATAAGCATCTCCAGGCATTGGATTGCATTTTTGTTAATGTTGTTTTTTAAAAAATCAGACAATAGAGCTGTTTTCTCTTTTACGTCTATAAAAGGATGGTTAAACACATCGCTGATTTGAGCTGTTGTAAAAATATATGCATGTACCTTTCTAAGCAATGCAATGGAAGCATCAAAGTTATTTTCAATGCTGGGATAAAATGCTTTCGCGTATTTTTTTGAAATAAAGTAATTTCTCATTGCAATTTTTGTTTTGTGTTCCCTGGTCGTACATCCAGTTGTTCCAGCATTTCCTTAAGCAAGTTGTCGTGCATTTTTTTATCCACTGACTGCTGAAGGATTTTTTCTGCAATATCAAAAGATAAACCTGTTATTTCAAAACGCAGGGCTTTTATTACCTTGGACCTCTCATCGGCAAGCTGTAACTGGGCTTTTTTCCGCAATTCTTCAGCTTCCTGATGCGCACTGCGAAGTATTTCTTCTTTTACTTTCTGACTTTCGTTTTTTGCTTCTGCAATTATTTCACTTGCCTTTGCCTGAATTTCTTCAAGTTTTGCAGTATATTCTTTCTGCAGATTTTCTACGGCCTGCTTTGCCTGCTCGGCATAATCCAGATCTTTTTTAATCTTATCCTGCCGTTGGGAAATCATATTATTAAGCGGGCCCCAGGCAATTTTCCATAATATCGCCATAGCAATAAGAAACGTCAAAATCTGTACAAAAAGTATTCCCGGATTAATATCAATCATTTTTTTAACCTGTTTGGTTTAAATTTTTATTGAATAAAATATTTCATAAACGGATTTACAAAAAGCAGTACTATGCCGATGAAAAGGGAGTAAAGAACCAATGATTCGATAAACGCCAATCCAATAATCAAAGCCTGCTGTATCTGAGAAGTAGCTTCCGGCTGGCGTGAAATTCCCTCTACTGCCCGGCTTACTGCAATTCCCTGGCCTATTCCGCATAATCCTGCAGCTATTGCTAGGCTGATACCCGCTACTACAACAGTCCAAATAAGGTAACTAGCATGAGCCGGTGCAATGTTTTGCGCCTGAGCCACGGCTGTTGCTGCCGCTTTTTCTGATGCCCACACAATTCCTGCCTGAAACAAAAACAAACCCGTGCCAAAAACTTTTTTAAACATTTTACTCCTCCTACGGTTAATTTTTGAAAACTCTTAAAAAATTAATGTTCCTGTGAACTTACAGCTCCGGAAACATATACTATTGATAATACCAGAAATATGAGAGCCTGCACGGCAGCAATCATGACACCTAATAAGATAATCAGCGGCCGTAATATTAAAGGACACAACGTTAATCCTTTTTCAAACAATGTTTCACCAAAGAAAAATTTGATTAATAGTAATGCCAGAACTCCCAGTAAAATTTCTTTTGACAAAATATTACAGAATAAACGCACGGCAAGTGAAAAGGGTCTGGCAATACTACTTATAATTTCAATAACAAACATCAGCACATTAACCGGTGCAAGATACCAGGGAAGTTTAGGGCCAAAAAAATGTTTAATATAACCCAGCCCGTTTTTTCTGAATCCTTGAAAGTTATAATAAACAAAAACTATCAAAGCCAAGGCTATTGTTACATTCAGGTCTGATGTGGGTGAAACGAACCCGGGAATAAGACCAATTATATTGCTTACCAGAATGAAAAGAAACAAGCTGATAAATAACGGGTAGTACCTGTAGGCATGCGGGCCTATGGCATCATCAGATAACTTATGAACAAACTCAAAACACATTTCAAATACTACCTGCAATTTGCCTGGTATATGCTTATAGGCCTTTAATGTTATAAATGAAAGAACAAATAAAATACCCCAGACCAGCCAGGTCATGGCTAACGTTGTTGGTATTGCGCCTAAATGGTATTCTATACTTTCCGGGACAACTGACATGATTTTGATATCCTAAATATACCTGCTATTGATCCGACTATCAGCCCTGCCATAAAGCCGGGAAGATTTACTTTTACAATAAGAAACAAAAATAACAAAAATAAAACAATCAGAGGGATTCTAAAAAAAAATGTTCTCCAGACATAGTTCCAGATTTTAGGTTTTGCAACACTTAAAAACATCTTCTCTGTAGTTAAAGCCATTACAAACAGATTTATAAGCCCTGTAAAAACACCCGCAACGATGGAAGACCAAACACTGCTTTTACCAAACACAAAAATTAAAATAAGCCAGAGAACAAATACAACGAAAGTAATTTTAAAAACTTTATTTCTTAAATTTTGAAACATCGGAACCCTTAAAAACTTCCCTGAAAACCTGAATAAATCCCGCAAAAATACCAACTATTAAAAAAACAATAATCAATACTCCGCCGGAATTAAAGAATCTGTCAAGATAATAACCAATTACCAGCCCTACTATGGTTGATACTACTAAATTTATTCCGATTAATGAGGCAGACAGCATCTGCGGGTAAGAGTTTTTTGTTTTGGAAACTTTTTGATCCTTCTCAGGCATTATGATTTTACCTATGCAGATATCAAACAGCCATTTCTTCTATGCGGATGAGAACTGTTTTGGATTTTATAATGGGCAGTTTATCTATTTCATCGACAGCTTTTCTTAAATCGCTTTCTTTTAGTTTATGAGTAATCATTAAAATAGGAACGTAAGCTTTTTTGCTGGTAATGGGGTCTTTCTGAAAAACGCCCGCAATAGAGATATTGTATTTAGCCAGAATGCTTGATATTTTTGCAAGCACACCGGGTTTATCTACCGCTGTTACCCTGATATAAAATCGGCCGTAACGCTCCTGCTGTGAAGCAAAAGACAGCAGATTGCAGGAAGTATTATTGACATCCGGAACCTGGCCCGCAGTACCTGCCGCCACCTGTCGCGCCAAATACATTAAATCGCTTACCACTGCGCTGGCAGCAGGGCCGCTGCCCGCACCTTTTCCATAAAGCAGTATTTCACCGCTGGCATCCCCGTGAAGCAGGATAGCATTATATTCATTTTCTACAGCGGCAAACATATGATCTTTTTGTATTAAAGACGGCCGCACAGAAAGCTCTACCTTGTTATTAATGCGTTTTGCCACACCCAGCAGTTTTAATACATAACCAAACTCTTTATAGGCAAACTTTATATCAATGGGGTCAATATGGCTTATCCCTTCGCGGTTAATTTTTTCCGGCCGTATCCAGTAGGACCAGGCCAGGGATGAAAGAATGGAAAGTTTATGAGCAGTATCCACGCCTTCAATATCAAATACGGGGTTCACTTCGGCAAACCCGCTTGCCTGCGCCTGGCTTAAAGCTTTTTCAAAAGAAATATTTTCCTTGAACATTTTGGAAAGAATATAATTGGTGGTACCGTTAAGAATACCAACTATATAGTCCACCCTATTGGCAGCCAAGCCTTCATTTAATGCCTGCACTACCGGTATCCCGGCGCCTACGGAAGCTTCAAAATATACAATTTTGCATTTCTTTCTTGCCAGATTAAATATTTCATCCCAGTTTTCTGCCAGCACTGCTTTATTTGCTGTTACTACGTTTTTACCGTTTTCCAAAGACTGTATTATAACGGTTTTTGCTATACCTTTCCCGCCAATAAGCTCTACTACTATATCCACATCTGGGTCTTTTACAACACTTTCCCAGGAAGATGAGGTTTTTACTTTCAGACCTTTTGAACTTTCTTTTAACCGCGCCACAGAACTGTCGCAAATATGCGTAATCTCAATAGCTGAACCCGTTTTCTGCTCTATGTTTTTCTTGTTATTCAGGAATAGTTCAAGCACTCCTGAACCTACCACACCAAGGCCTACCAATCCAACATTTACTTTATTTTTTTTCATTTTATTTTAATACCTTCTTAAGGCGTAAAGCCGCATCATGAAACCTGTTATCGTGGGTTACCAGTGAAAACCGGACATAGCCTTCACCATATTCGCCAAAAGCTACCCCTGGCGAACACACTACGCCCTGGTCTTTTATCAGCATTTCAGAGAATTTAAGAGACCCCATGTCCTTCACCTTTTTAGGTAATTGAGCCCAAAGATACATAGTGGCTTTAGGTTTTTCTACGTCCCAGCCGATTTTTCCCAGTTCAGCTACAAATTTGTCTCTTCTTCTTTTGTAAGTGTTTATGGTTTCTTTTATACAATCCCGGGAACCGGTTAATGCCTGCACCGCAGATAACTGTATGAATGTAGGCACACCGTAATCTACAAAAGATTTAAACTTTTCAAGTGGTTTTATGATATCTTCATTGCCTACCACAAAACCTACACGCCAGCCGCACATGGAAAACGTTTTTGAAAATGAATGAAATTCCACACAAACATCTTTTGCTCCCGGAAACTGCAAGATTGTCGGGCTTACGTAATCGTCAAAGGTAAGCTCTGAATAGGCATTATCATGCACCAGAATAATATTGTATTTTTTTGCAAAAGCAATTGCTTCTTTATAGAAATTATTATCTTCCACTATTGCCGCAGTGGGGTTATTAGGATAATTAAGGAACATTATTTTTGCTTTTTTTGCCACGCTTGCAGGTATTTTAGAAAAATCCGGAAGAAATTTGTTTTCTGAAAGCAGAGGCATTCTATGCACTACGCCGCCAGCCAGTATAACACCATTGTAATAAACAGGATACCCCGGGTCAGGCACCAGGGCAACATCACCTGGATTAAGATAGGTCATACACAGGTGTGCCACCCCTTCTTTTGAACCGATAAGGGCCAATACTTCAGTATTTGGGTTTAGTTTTACATCAAATCTGCCGGCAAACCATTCGGCTACCGTATTTCTAAATTTCGGCATACCTTTTGCCTGCGGATAGCGGTGCGTTTTTGAATGATTTTTTATAGTATCACAGGCACGTTCTACGACATGATTTGGTGTAGGAATATCCGGGTTGCCCATACCCAGGTCAATAACATCAAGTTTTTTAGCAAAAGCCTCTATTTTAAGCTGGTTTATTCTTGAAAAGATATAGGGAGGCAGTTTATCAAGTTTTTCTGATGGTATTATTTTCATTTTGTATATTATCCTTAATTATAATTATTAAGCAAATCATATAATATTTTGCCCTTTTAGTCAAACAAAGGGGTTTTATGGGCGTTTTGAGCTATTTTCCTGAATTTTTATTCCTATTTCAATGCCTGGCAAGCAGAAATACAAAAAAAGAAGCAGGGTCTTTAAAGCCCTGCTTCTTTGATTTCTCTTTAAATCTGCTGACGTTTAGAAGTGATACCTTATTGAAGCCCTGGAAATAAGATTATTGAATGCGTATGCTCCGGTTACTATTGCAATGTCAATATCAAAATTTTCTGCAGGGACAATTCCAATACCCATGGTAACTGTTGCTGGCTGAGTATTCGGGTTGGTAGTAACTTCATTTGAAGTGTCTACATCCGCTTCATCACGTGTTGTACCGCCATCAGCATCAGCAATAGCATCAATATCACGGAAATTGTGGTAAAGGGTTTTTGTAGTTGTCTTTGAATAAAAGTCTCTCTGTACACCTATTCTGGTACAGACTTTTGACCAGGTCTGGTGTTCTACTGCTACTGAAATAGGAATAGTTAAAGTGTTGATTTCTTCTTTTTCATAGCAAAAAGGGCCGGTTAAAGTACCTGCAGCGGCACCACGACCAAGAGACAAATCTGTTTCAAGAATTTCGTTTGTACGTGAAGTTGAACGGATACCTGCCGTATAAACAACCTTGAAAGGTTTTGCCGGGGTTGTATGCATAGCAGCATCAAGTATAATTGATGTTGTTTTATCGTTATACGTAATTTCTTTGTTTAAATCTAAACCAGTGGCTGTTGGAGTATCATCAGCATAAGTTGATCTTTTTGAAGATGCATCCGCTGAAACAAAACCAACTGTTGTAAAGAGTTTCTTGCCTCCCATATCCATAATTCCTCTGGCAAGAAGACCAATATTTGCTGAATTATTTGCTTTAAGTTCATCAGTTGCTGTTTCTTTATCTGTGGTATTGCTTGTTTCAATTCTTGATTGTGTATACTTATTATCTACTTTTGGCATTGCTATAGTTAAAGCAACATCAAGTTTCTGGAACGGACCAACTTGTTTAAGTAATGCTCCGGCTCCTATCTGTATTTCACTAGTCGCTCTTTTAAGGCTTACTGTACCATCTCCTAATGTAGAATCAGATCCAAGTCCATCTGGATTCTGATAAGAAGCTGATTGATCACTTGAATTATCAGCCATTGATAAACGGAAACCAAGAGACATATTGCTGCCCATTTGTAAACCATAAATAATATCTATATTATTGTTTGTGATTGCAAGAGGAGCCATATTGTCAGCAATATTGTTAGCAGTTAAATTTAAAGTTTGAGGGTTATTAGTAAGAGCTCTTATATTACCTACTGATGTAACATCTGCAAAACCATTTGCTGCGCCTGTATACGGTCTTCCTACAAATACACCTAAATGGCCTGATGGAATTCTGAAATTCGCACCACCCCATGTGTTTGCATTTAAAACTTCAGCGTATACTGTTTTCCATTCAGTAACCTGTGCAGGGTTCATCCAGATGTTAAATGAATTTTCAACCTGGAAGTTCTGCAAACCTAAAGACTGATTCTGCGTGTCTACTACACCTGCTAATCCTTCATCTACTGCTGAACTACAAGATGCAAAACTTGAACCTGCGGCTACTGCTAAAACCAAAACTAAACTTAAAAACTTTTTCATCTACTAAATTCCTCCTTTAATTAAGAATTTAATGACTTATGACGGTTTAATCCCGCCAATTTTTACTTAATGAATTATAATCAAAAACGTCTATTTTGTCAATATTTCCTGCAATAGTTTATTGACTATCTGCGGGTTTGCTTTACCGGAAGTTTTTTTCATTACGGCACCCATTATTGCGCCAAGGGCCTGCTTTTTGCCGGCTTTGAATTCATCTGCGGCTTTCGGGTTTTCTCTTACTGCTTCTTCAACTACTTTTATAATTTCACTTTCATCGGATATCTGTACCAGGCCTTTTTCTTTGACAATATCCGTTGGTTTTTTGCCCGTTAAATACATATCGTTAAATACGTCTTTTGCGGTTCTGCCGGAAATGGTATTTTTTTCAATAAGCCCTATTAGTGCAGACATATTTTCCGGACCAACCCGGGATTGTTCTATGGTTTTATTTTCAGCGTTTAACTTCCCCAAAAGTTCTGTGGTTATCCAGTTTGCCAGCAGTTTGGATATGGCGGATAAATTTGATTCTGTTTTAATGTAAGAAAGGCTTTTTTCAAAATAATCTGCCAGCGGTTTTTCCTTTACCAGTACTTCCGAATCATAATCTGAAAGTTTATATTCACTTATAAAGCGTTCTTTACGTTTTCCCGGAAGTTCCGGTATTTCTTTTTGAAGGCTTTGTAACAAATCATCAGTAAAAATAAATGGTGTGAGGTCCGGTTCTGGGAAATATCTGTAATCATGCGCTTCTTCTTTTGAACGCATGGAGCTGGTCTGTTCATGTCTTTCATCCCATAGGCGTGTTTCCTGTACTATTTTCCCGCCTTCATTTAACAAATTTATTTGACGGGCTATTTCATAGTTTATAGCTTCTTTTACTGCCTTAAAAGAATTCATGTTTTTTACTTCTGCCCTGGTGCCGAACTGTTTATCGGTTGTTTTCATTACAGATATGTTTGCATCACAGCGCAGTGAACCTTTTTCCATATCGCAGTCTGATACATCCAGATACTGCAATGTCTTTTTTAAGGTAGACAGGTATTCATAGGCTTCTTCTGCAGAGGCTATTTCTGGTTCAGAAACAATTTCTATTAAGGGCACACCGCTGCGGTTATAATCAACCAGCGAATAATCAAGTTCCCTTGAGCCCAGGGCATGAAAAAGTTTGCCGGGGTCTTCCTCAAGATGCACCCTTGTTATACCGATTTTTTTATTTATTCCCGTTTCTTTGAGTTCTATGGTTATTGCACCGTTTACAGCTACCGGTTCTTCATACTGGCTTATCTGATAGTTTTTCGGCAGGTCCGGATAAAAATAGTTTTTTCTGGCAAAGACAGAGTTTTTGCTTATTGTGCAGTTCAAGGAGAGTGCTGTTTTTAAGGCAAGCTCTACGGCTTTTTTATTTACTACCGGCAAAGTTCCCGGCTGACCGGTGCAGACCGGGCAGATATTTGTATTAGGCGCAAGCCCGAATTCTACGGGGCAGCTGCAAAACATTTTTGATTTGGTTTTCAGTTGTACGTGTACTTCAAGGCCTATAATTGGTTTATATATTTCGTTCATACGTGTCCAATTTTGCCGGTTCTCGACTTCGCTCGAACACTAAAAAACATTATTCTTCGAGTGATCCCGCTTAGCGGGAGAATCGAGAAGCTAAAAACTTAAGTTTGAAAAACGAAACCTTAGACAATTAATATTTTCGTAAAACTAAATACTAATTTGAACAACAATGAGTTTCGTTATTCATTTTTCAAGAGCCTTACAGGCTTTTTTTAATAATTCCTTATCTGATTCATAACCAAGCAACTTATCCGCTTCTTCTACATCAAGCCATTTAACTGCCAGAACCTCGTTATCCGGTTCTTTTATTTTGGCCAACGGTTTCATGAGAAACCATTTTACGTTTTTCTTTATGCGCTTTTCTTTGTGATTAAAGAAATATTCAATATTGTCGATTTCTTCCAAGATTTCGCACTCATACCCAGCTTCTTCAACTACTTCCCTTAAAGCGGCTTGGGTGCAGGTTTCCCCTTTTTCTATGTGGCCTTTAGGAAAAGTCCAGACTTTGGTACCGCTTAGGTTTTCTACGTAAATTAAAAGAACTTTATCATTTTCTAATATTATGCCGCCGGAAGAAAATTCACAGGTATGGTTTTCCAAGTCCGCCTCAGGCCTTTCCTGCCGAAATCAAAATAAGCATTATGGTTCCCACTATCCAGCAATAATAACTAAACCAGCTCAGTCTTGCTTTTTCCAGGGCTTTGCGCAGAATGTACAGTGCCATCAGTCCGCAAATAAAAGCCGCTATCATGCCGGCAATGTTCTGGAGTGAAAAAATATTTATTGTTGATTCAATTTTTCTTAGTTCAAGCAATCCAGCTCCTGCTATGGCGGGAATGGCAACAAGAAAAGAAAACTTCATGGCATCTGTTCTGTTGCAGCCTACAAGCAAGGATGCAGTTATGGTAGAGCCTGAGCGTGAAATACCCGGCAACACCGCTAAACCCTGAACTATGCCTATTATAAATGCATCGGTTTTTTTAAGAGTTCTAAGGTTTTTTGTTTCTTTTGAATAATACTGCCCCACATACAGCAGGACTCCGGAAACCAGCAGAAAAGCCGCAGGATAAACGTTTGAGCTGAACAATTCATCAATAAAATCTTCCAGGAAATACCCTATCAATCCGGTAGGGATTGTAACAATAATCACAAGAAACATAAGTCTTGGTGATTTAAGTAAATTTATAACATCCTTTCTAAAAAAAACCAGGATTGCCAGCAATGTAGCAAAATGAAGGAGCACATCAAAAGCGACCATGTTTTTCATGTTAAAATAATTTTGTAAAAAAATAAGGTGGGCTGAACTGGATATAGGCAGGAATTCCGTGAATCCCTGGACTATTCCTAAAATTACAGGTTTTAAATATTCCATTTTTTATATTCCTTTTGCGTTTTCATACTGACATTTACAGATTTTTAGTAACAGCGGTAAGTAATATAAGCCACTTCACCAATAAAATTTTTTGCTAACTTGTATGAGCCGAAATCTCTGGTTAATACGCATACAATAAAATCACCTTTATCTGTAAAAACAATTCCCGCATCATGGCAGATGCCTCTAAGCAAACCTGTTTTATGCGCAACGTTCAGGCCATTGGGCAAAAACCGGGGTATTCTGTCATTATGTTTCTGATGTGCCAGCACATCAAGCATTTTGTTTGAAGATTCTTTTGAAACAAGTTTTTTGTTATACATTTTTTCCAGCAAGTCGCCCATTTCTTTTGCTGTTGTGTAATTTTCTATTCCCTTGTTACGGAGCCTTAAATCCATTATTCCCCTATCAAAACGCGTTACTTCAAGCCCCAGCTTCTGGCTGAAAACCCAGTTTATATATCCAAAACCCAGTTCATAAGTAAGCATATTGGTGGCGGTATTGTCGCTGTCTGTTATCATGTTGTAAACCAGTTGTTCTACGGTATATTTTGTACCTTTTCTGTTTCTTTTCATACTACCAGACCCTGCCGCTTTATATTTCCTTAGCATGGTCATCTTTGAAGAAAGCGACATATTGCCGTCTTCAACGGCCTGAAAGGTTGCCGCCATGATAGGAATTTTCACCAGACTGGCGCTGGCAAAGGGCTTGCTTTCGTTATAGGATAACACTACTCCGGTTTTTAAATCTTTTATATAAATCCCAACTTCGCCGGGAAATTTATTTATATTTTCCATCATCTCGTTATTAAGTTTTTCATAAACCATTTTTTTCTGAATATAATGGATTTTTATAAAAGATACAACCAGCAGAAAAACAAAAATTGAGACCTGCAGAAATATTTCTCTTTTTCTTACGTACATTTATCCCTCCGGATACTTCAAATGCCAATCTGTAATTTTCTGGTATTCATAGCCTGCTTTTAAAACAGTTAATTCATCAAATTGTTTTCCCAGTATCTGAAACCCTATAGGTAGATTATTTTTTGTAAACCCGCACGGAATACTTATACCCGGCAATCCGGCTAAATTGCACGAAATGGTAAAAATATCAGACAAATACATCTGTAACGGGTCATCTGTTTTTTCACCGAACTTAAACGGCGGTGTTGCTGTGGTAGGTGTCACTATAACATCAACTTTTTTGTAAACATCATCAAAATCTTTTTTTATGAGTGTTCTTACTTTCTGGGCTTTTGCATAATAAGCATCATAATAGCCAGAGGAAAGTGCATAGGTACCAAGCATTATTCTTCTCTTTACTTCCGGGCCAAACCCAGCACCTCTGGTTTTCTTATACATTTCCATAAGGTCAATTGCATCATTACTGCGGTATCCGTATCTTATACCGTCATATCTTGCCAGGTTTGCACTGGCTTCAGAAGGAGCGATTATATAATAAACTGCCACGGCATATTCAGTATGAGGCAGGGATACATCAATAATTTCCGCACCCAGGCTTTCAAGTTTTTTTATGGCTTCTTTTACAACCTTGTCTACTTCTGCATCAATGCCGGGTATAAAATACTCTTTAGGCAAGCCGATTTTCAGGCCTTTTATGTCACCGTTCTGTATTAGGCTTAAAAAATCCTGTTTCGGACAATTTACAGAAGTAGAATCTTTTTTATCATATCCCGACAATGCAGTTAAAAGCAGAGCCGCATCTTCTACGGTTTTTGCAAAAGGCCCTATCTGGTCAAGAGAAGAAGCAAAAGCCACCAGCCCGTATCTGGACACTGTGCCGTAGGTAGGTTTCATTCCTACTACACTGCAGCAGCTTGCCGGCTGGCGTATACTGCCTCCGGTATCTGAACCTATGGCAAGGGGCACCATTGCGCTTCCTACGGCTGCTGCGCTGCCTCCGGAAGACCCGCCGGGCACATAATCCGGATTCCACGGGTTTTTTGTTTTCATAAATGCAGAATTTTCTGTTGATGACCCCATGGCAAATTCGTCCATGTTGGTCTTGCCTATTATTACGGCACCGCTTTCTTTAAGTTTGTCTATTACTGCAGCATCATAAGGGCTGCTATAGTTTTGAAGTATTTTTGATCCGCAGGTGGCTGGTTTGTTTTTTATGCAGATGTTATCTTTAATGGCAACCGGTATCCCTGCCAGCGGGCCTACAGGCTGTCCGGAAGATATTTTTTTATCTATTTCTTTTGCAGCATCCAGGGCTTCTGATTCAAAAACATTCAGAAACACGGATAATTTTTCATTTTTTGTTTTTATTCTATTTATAAATGAACTGACAACTTCCAGTGAGGTTATTTCTTTATTTTTTATTTGTTTTGCCAGGTTTGAGGCAGTTGTTTTGAATATTTCCATTGTTATCCGATAATTTTTTTTACTTTAAAAAGCCCTTCTTCCTGTTCCGGGGCATTATTCATGATTAATGCTGATTCCTCATACCGTACCGCTTCATCTTCACGCCAGCAATTATCAGTGCGCACAGCAACAGAAGTAGGCGCAACACCAGAAGTGTCTACTTTTTGAAGTGTGTCCATATATTTCAGGATGTTTTCCAGCTGTCCTGTATAGGTATCTTTTTCTTGTTCAGAAAGCTGCAACCGTGCCAGATTGGCCACGTATTCAACATCTTTTCTGGTAATACTCATAACGAGCTCCAAATATTTTAAGGTGTGATATTTTATAAATATTTTAAATAAAAGACAACTTTATGATTATGAATTAAGATTATCTTTGTTTGTTTTTTGGTATTTTCTATATCGGAAGGGTAAAAATAAATCTGCTGCCTTTGCTTAATTCGCTTTCAACCCAGATTTTGCCCCCATGGGCCTCTATAATGTTTTTTGATATGGAAAGTCCTAAACCAATGCCTTTCATAGCATCCTTCTTTTCAGCAGTTACCTGGAAAAACTTCTTGAAAATATTATCAAGATTTTCTGGCGACACACCAATCCCGGTGTCAATTATAGATATTTTACAATGATCTCCTGATTTTAAAGCCTCTACTGTTATCATTCCTGAAATAGGCGTAAATTTTGCGGAATTTCCTATCAAATTTATAAGCACCTGTTTAATTCTGTCGCTATCAATATTAATTGCCGGTAGTTTTTTTTCAATATTCATCTTCAATTCTATTTTTTTCACATCAAGCACAGGCCTGATTTCATCGCAAGATTCTATTATTAACTCTTCTATTGCCACCGGAACTTGTTTTATTTCAAAAGTTCCGGATTCTATTTTAGAAAACTCAAGCAATTCTCTTATTAAATTACCCATTCTCACACCATTTCTTTGGCACACAGCAAACAGCTTATTCATGTTTACATCCAGTTTGTTTTTAATATCATCTTCCATGATGTCAAACGAATTCACAATAGCTGTTAGGGGTGTCCTTATTTCATGAACAACATTTGATAAAAATTCGTTTTTTAAAATATCCAGCTCCTTCAATTTATCATAATTGATGCTATCATTTATGACTAATGCCGCATTATTAACAAACAACATTGTGAGTTTTAAATCTCTTTCACTGAATTCTTTTATTTTTTCAAATAAATCAATTACCATTATTCCAAGAACTTTATCTTTTATTTTCAGCTTGAACACCAGGGAATTTTTATTACCTGTAATTGAATCCTTTATCTGATAATCAAGCATTTTATGGCTTGCGTAATCTATCATTAAAGGCGATAATGTTTCAGCCTTAAGCCATACATTGACTGTATCTTCATTCTTAGCTAAAACAGCTTTTAACTCTGAAACATTTTCCGCATTTGATATAAATAATTTCATATTATTTTTTTCATACAGAAAAACCGAACCGCTTTCTGAACGTGTTACACCGCAGGATAACTTTACTATCAAATCAACCAGCTGGGTGAGCCCCATGGTTGAATTCATAGCCTTACTGACTTCGTAAAGAACAATCATTTCTTTGTACCGTTTTCTTTCCAGAGCTCTTTCAATGACAATGGCTATTTCATCAATATTGAATGGTTTTGTTATATAATCAAAAGCCCCTTTGCGCAAACTATCCATTACTGTTTCCACGGCAACAAAACCCGTTACCATGATAACTTCAATATCAGAATCAATTTTTTTAACTTCACCTAAAACTGCTATACCATCCATATCAGGCATTTTAATATCAGTTATGACTAAATCTACTTTTTTCTGCTTTAGCTTTTCAATACCCTCTATGCCTCCGCTTGCTGTATCAACTTCATAGCCCTGCTGGGCAAGCGAAAATTGCAGCATTTCCCTCATTCCTCTTTCATCATCAATAATAAGTATTTTCTCTTTCATTGTTTAATATCCTCAATGCCGTTTAAAACACCCACTCGCCTTTTTCAATTTCTTTATGCAGCAAATCCTTGATCTTCATAATATATTCTTCCGGAAGGGCGATTTCCGAATCCCTGATTTTTGAACTTAAATACCTCAAGGATTTTATAACTTCTCTTCGTACGCTTTCTTCCTTGTCTTCATTCATCTTAAACAAAATGTCTATGGTTCCCGGAACAGCTATAACAGCTAATGCTTTAATTATATTTGATCTCACTGAAGGGTTATTATTGCACGCCATTTCATTTATAAAATTCATTGCCGCATCAGGAGATTGTTCAAATAAACTGCGGCTTCTTGCGGCAATTCTGTCGCGCAGCATCTCTAAGGAAGGGTTAGTGTTAAAAATATTAACATTTCCTTCAATGTTTGAGTCAACAGTATATTTTGACAATTTCTCCTGCTCTGCATTAATAAATTTTTCCCTTACTAATTCCACCTGATTTGCTTCCGGGCCGGCGTTCTTTTTTGCCAACTCGGTATATTTTACTTCTAACTCCTGCCGGATTCTCTTTTCTATTGCCAGTTTTTCAATTTCCAGTTCTTTCTGCTGCAATAAAACCTTATCTTTTTCCAGTTTTTCCAACAAAGTCAATTTTTCAGATTCATAAATTATCTGCTGCTGGTCAACTGACAAGGTTTTTTTTATCAGCTTTTCCTTTAACGATTTTATCATTAAAAGAAAAACCAGATTCAAAATTAACAAAACAAATGAAAACACAGAAAGGAAAATAAAATAAATTTTACTGCCAGGCTTTTCCTGTATTATCTTTACAGCAGGTACCGGCTGTTTTTCCAGTAATACTACTTTTGTTTCTGCTGCTTTGACTGCTTCTGTTGGTTTAATTTCTTCTTTTTGTGTTTTAACCTGGCGTTTTTGTTCGGCAATAATTATAGGGTTCTCTTGTTCAACGGGCTTATTGCTTGAAATCATGGCATTTGTTACTTCATATAATTCTTTGATTTTCTTATTGCCAGGTTCTAATTTTAACCCCTTTTCAAGAAATTTTATTGCTTTTTTATAATCTCGGGTTAAATTATAATTTGTGCCGGCGTCTATTATTACCCTAATGAGCAAATCTTTTGCTTTTTGATCATTAGGGTTTATTTCCAGGGCTTTCTCAAAATTTTCAACGGCCGAAACATATTCTCCTTTTAAATATTTCTCTGTTCCAGCATTAAAATAGACATCAGTCATTTCCCCGGAAAATACATCTAATGGATTCAACATCAGACAAAATAGCAGAAATAAACTTTTCTTCATTTTATTAACCTCATTGTTGTGCCGGGCCCATAATGTCAATAACCGCCTGTATTCGTTTAAGAAGTGTTAAGGCCTCGCTGTTGCTTGAATCTATGCCAAGCAATTCCATAAGTACATTTTTTGCTTCCAGGTATTTTTGCTCTTTAAGCAAAAGCTGTGCTTTTATCAGATAAGCCAATATATTTGCGCCTTTATGGTTTTTATCTACAATTATAATCTTTTTAACTGCATCCTGGGCTTCATCAAACCGGTTTTGTTTGTATAAATCCATAGCTTCCAGATATTTTTGAGCGGCATAATTTATTTGGCCTTTCTTCTCAATTTCGTTTTCAAGCTCTTTTGCTGAAACGTTGTCTGGATCTTTTTGAAGCAACTCTTGCAAAAGCTGGTTTGCGGCCGAATAATTTCCGTCTTCATAATTTTCTCTGGCCAACATTAATTTTATATTTATCCATTCTTCAAACTTTAGTTTCTCCCGCTCTGCCTTCAGGCTTTCTTCTCTTTGATTTCTTTCGTCTAAAAAAGATGCCTGCCTTTTGTATAATTCTTCTGTTTTCTTCTTTAAAAGCAATTCCTGTCCTGTGGGGGTATAGCCAAACCTATAGGAAACACTGAATCTGTGTACCATATCTATAGGATGGAAGCTTGCGCTGTAGTCAAAATCCATTTTATCTGCGTTTATACCCAGCCCGGCAGAAACCTCCCTGGAATTTATACCCGCTCGTATCCATAATTGTTTTATTATTTTATACTCAACACCCAGGCCCCACCTTATCAAATTACTTTGGGTTCCCTTGTTAATATTTAGTATTGATACATCTAAAAATGCGTTTAACCGGTCTTTAATAAATTTGTTCTCTATACCGGTTTTAAGATTTATGCCGGCCGTGTCCGGGCCGATAGTTATAGGGACCATGTTCTGGACTGTCAAACCGTATGAAGTTTCTTCGGTATTGTTACGAATAACGCCAAAATCCACGCTTTGTCCCTGCCCGAATACAGTATCAATTGCCTGGCTGACAACCTTGAAATTAATTCCAATATAAGTTTTGCTGTTTAACTTTCTTGAAAAAGTTATAAACGAAGCCGTTTGAGTTTCGTTGAATGTATACCCCCGGCTGTCGCCGACAGAATCTGTTTTCAGGGCATTGCCGGAAATCAGCTGCAAGGAACTAAACCCGAACACATAGTCATCATTGAGTGGATGCGCAAAACTGATACAATTTTGCTGTGTTTGTGAAAACAAGACAGCATTTGAAACCGTAAATTCCGTATAATTTACTTCTGAAATTCCTGCAGGATTCCAGTAAGAACACACAGCCCTGGAATTTTTCGCGGTAAAAGCATTACCCAAAGCAGAGGCCTGCGCATTATTGGTATAATCTGATAAATACTCAAAAGGCTGTCCGCCGGTTTGTCCTGCCGGAAAATAATCAAATTCATAACCATGCAGGCTTGAAACCATGAACAAAGCGCTTGATAAAACTATTAATATTCTCACTTTTTTATTAATTCTTCAATTTTCTGGATTATGAGTTTTATAGTAACGGGTTTTTCAAAATAGCCCGCCACTGAAACACCTTCCTGAATATTCAAAAGCTCTTTTAAATTACCTCTGCCGGTTACTACGATAACCGGTATAAGGGCTGTTTCAGGATTTTCCTTTAATCTGATATTGACGCTATGGCCGTCTATTTTTGGTATCATAAGGTCCAGCAAAATCAGGTCCGGTTTTTGGGCAACTGATTTTTCCAATGCCTCCTGCCCGTCGTAAGCGACAGCAATTTCAAAACCTCTTTTTTCCAATGCAATAGAGAGCACTTCCACGATATCTTTGTCATCTTCTACAATTAGTATTTTTGCCATTGCTACCTCCGTTTCTTTATTTTATAACTCCGATATTAATTGACTCCTGCTGCTTTTCTGAACCATTTGCTGCTTTAATTATACATAAATACATTCCATTTGAAACCAGCGCATCATTGCCGTTTTTACCATCCCACTGTATTTCATTTAAACAACCGTTTATTACCCCTGTTGATTTACCATCAAGGCCCGGGTCAAAATGCCAATGCCTGACTAATTCGCCTATGAGAGTAAATATTCTTATATCAACAGCGGAATCCTTATTCAACACATATCTTATCTTTATGTTTTCTGTGCCGGCATTAAATGGATTAGGAAAAACATTTAAATTACCCAGTAGTTTATTTGGAATGTTTACGCCAAAAACAGCAACAGGCTCTAAAAATATAAACTGAGCTGTAATTTTCTTTTGAGCGTAATCAACGCTTTGCCTGTCTTCTGAAAATTTCCATTTGCTTTTTTCCTCATCCAAGCAGGCAATTCTTAGTTTTTCTACCGGTACATTTGTGCCATCATAATAATTATCAGAATCATCATCGTTGTATAGGAAAGCCATATTTAATATTATGCCCGCGGGATGCAAAACCGTTTCATTAACGTCCATAACAACCGGCCTATAAACATCCTGCGTAATTGTTTTTAAAAGCCTGTCTCCCGCAGTATTGGCTGCCATCTTCTGCATTGAAAGGCTTTCGTTTGCTGCTATTTTAGAAATATACAAATACCCGCCGGCAGGAAGCCCCCCCGTTATTTCCCCTGATACCTTTTGATCTTCTGATACTGCCTTACTGCGTTCAAGGACTTTGAAATTGAATACCTTTTGGGCATATCTCTCGTAGCCCAACTGATCATAAGCCTTAACTTTCCAATAATATTCTTTCCCTTCGCTGATTATGCCTGATGGAAATAAATAATTGCTTTGATCTGTGTTAATTATCAAAGCAGTGGTAAACACTGAATCGGTGGCCAAATAAATCGTATAATTAATATTATCCCCGCTGTTAGGATCACCTTTATTTTCCCATGCTAAATATAACTTTAAAACTGATACGTAACATCCGTCTGCCGGATGCGTCAAAGAAAATGCATAAGGGAATTCATTGTTGTTATCAACAGAAAATTCATTATTTGAAATGTCCATAGATTCATATTTCTCTGAAGTATTATTTTCAGAAGCATTAATTCTTATTAGGTAGTTAGTGCCATTTTTAAGTAAAGCGGAATCTATCAAATAAAAGGTAGTATTCCCGGGCAATTCAACCATTTTCAAAAACCCCGCACCATTATTGCTTGACAGATATACACTTATAATATGAGTGTCTGCAGAATTAACATCTGTCAATTGCCATGTAACATTCATAGTTCCTGATATGATTTCAAAACCATTTGGGGTTATTAAAGTTAATTCGGGAGGCTCATTCGTATTAAAAATGGTAAAAGTTGACAAAGAAACAGCTTCTCCGGGCAACCCGCGCCAATCAGTAACAATTACTTTTATTTTATAATTTGTTCCATTAGAAACTTTTCTCGTATTCCAAAAATAACACGTTGTTTTGTCCGGTAATCCCGAAGTAATGAGAACCCCATACGAAACGCCCGAATCCGTTGATAAGCTGACTGAAACCGATACTGAGTCGCCCTCGTTTTGGTCTTGATAACCCCAGGATATTTCTTTAACTTTTGAAAAAACACCGTAATTATCAGGCTCAAGCAGATTAACAGAAGGCCTGGCATTAGTAAAAGCCCGGGGGCTTAATGATGATAAGGTAGAAGTGTTGCCGGCCCGGTCCCTTATTTTAACAGCAAAATAATAAGTTGTTTCATCCTGCAGGTTAAAAACCGAATTTGCTGAAGCTTTGTTTGAAAGAACGCTCAATGGTTGGATAGACTCATTCATTGTATTCTGCCAGGCAATTTCAGTATTTATCGGCCCGGTACTTGAATACCTTACAATAAAGCTTCCATTTACTATTTCACCGGTATTCCTGTCATCTCCCGGTGATATCCAGCTCAAATCAATACTGCCGTTTTCATTGCCTGTACGGGCTGAAAGCTCCGTTATATTGTTTGGCGGCGTGGTATCTACAGTAAATGAATAGGCGTCTGACCAGGCGCTGGTGCTATTGTCCTGAGAATAAATTCTGTAATACCATAACCCCTCGTTTAAATTTGACGGGCACAACTGGGAGACTACAGCGGTGGAATTTTCAGCTATAAAATTCTGGTCAATATATGGTGTTGAAAATGAAGAGTTATTAGAAATCTGCATCCTGTATGTCAGTGGATAGTCATGATCGTCATCAACACCTTTTTCCCAAACAAAAACAGGCCTTTGCGCATTAATTCTGTCATAATTTTCAGGATAAACCAGTTGGGGAGGCCGGGGCCTTATGTTATAAACAATTTTCAATTCCGGCAATTCAGGTGTTTTTGGCAAAATATAAGAAAGCATTTCACCTTTAACTCTCAAATAATTCCTATCCCAGTGGCCATTCCAGATATTATGAGGGCCTGCACCGTTATAATACGAAGAAACGGACCCGTCCGGGCCCCGGAATGCATCAAATGATATACCGTCATCTGAATGAGCTGTCTGAAACCTGATAGTAGTTGAAGAAGAATATATCCCTGCAAAATTTGTCAGTATTTTTCTCCAAACCTTGGAAGTAAACACGGCGGTGGTCACAGTCACGGTAAATGTGCCGGAAGATTTTAAAATATATTTAAAAGTTTCATTACTGGCATTGCCTGTATCTCCGCCAAATATAAACGGCAAATAGCCGTTATAGACAAACCCGGCAGATTTGTCTCTGGCGGAAGGATTTACCGGATAATCCGCAGTCAGCCATTCATTGTTTTCATAGCTGTACAGATAGGTGAAATACTCATAAATGGACGAGCTGCCGCCAAAAAGAATACATTTATCAATGGAAGACATATATTCAAACACAAAATCAGAAACGGGGCTGGGCCTTTCAACAGAAGGCTGCGGTATATTGCTCCAGTTAGCCAAACCAAATGAATAAACCCATAAATCACTGGTTTTCCCTCCGACCGTATTGGATCTTCCCCCAAACACAATAAGCACGTTGCTGTTTGAATCATAGCACATACCATGCGCATACCTTGCTGAGGGCGTAGATGCGGAAATTATGTAAGACCAGGAACCGTTTGTTACATCATAAACCCAAAAATCTCCAAAAAGTTGGGGCCCCGAAACACCGCCAAATAAATAAACTTTATTAGTGGACTGTACATAACTCATTGAAAAGTATGCCCTTGACGAAGGTTCTATGGCAAAATTCTGCCTGGCCCATACATTTGTATTCCTGTTGTATATCCAGGTATCATTAAAAGTATCTCCGGTATTATTCTGGCCCCCAAAAAATAAATATTGGCCCGAACCCATACTTACAACCTTATGGCCATACCGGACACCAGTGCCCATGGCCCCTACCTGTGACCATTTATTTCCAACCACCTCATATATCCAGAAATCCTGAAGTGCATTATTCCCTGCATCTCTGCCGCCGAAAAGCATTGCGCTGGAACCTGAAACATCATAAGCCAGCGCAGCTGAATGCCTGGCAGAAGGATAGGTTACACCCGTCTCATCCTGCCAATTTCTTTGAATTACTAATTTTGCATTTTCACCGGTACCATTTATATCTATATTTTCTCTTTCAATTGCCATAAAATCACTATCGGTAGTATACGTTTTCGTACTCCATGCATAAGCAGTAATATCAATAAACATAACAACGATAATTAAAGCAAATACTTTTTTCATTTCTTTTTCCGTAAAGACACAAAAAACTTTGACCCCGAACCTGCCTCTGACTCAACCCAGATTTTACCATTGTGCGCTTCTATTATATCCTTTGATATAGTCAACCCCAGCCCTACGCCCCCTGCATTCCTGGTTGATGAGCCGTCGGCCTGATAAAACCTGTTAAAAATCCTTTTTTTCTCAAAATCCGAAATACCCACTCCGTTATCTTTTACTTGAATTACAATATTTTCATCTTGTTCATAAACCGAAATCCTGAGCTTCCCGGATTCTGGCGTAAATTTACATGCATTGGAAACAAGATTTGTTATCACCTGCTTTATCCTGTAAGGGTCAATATTGATGTCCGGAATGTTTTCCGGATAATCTGTTTTAAGCTGTATTCTCTTGGCGCTTATTTCACCCGAAAGGTCTGCCACTGATTCTTTTACACAGGCAACGATATTTGAGTTTACAAAACGATATTTTAACTGGACCGAATCCATTTTTGAAAAATCAAGCAAATCCACTACAAGCCTGTCTAACCTTTTGGCGTTGCGCACAATCAGGTCTATAAGCCTCGTTTCACTCTGATCATGATCTGCTTCCTTAATAATTTCTATGGCTCCCATCATAGACATGAGAGGAGTACGCAGTTCGTGGCTTACATTTCCTAAAAATTCAAATTTAATTTTTTCCATTTCGTTTGATTTTTTCAAAATCTCTATTTGTATCATAATTGCTGATATTTGCGATACAAAAAACTCCATTGAACGTTTTTCATTTTCTGTAAATCTATACGGAAATGAACTGAACCTGTTTAGCGTAAGCACACCAATCACCTTGCCATAAGCATATAAAGGAATTATCATGGAAGAAATAATTTCATCCCGTTTAATGTGGGCTTTAAATTCCTCATACTCTTTTAACCCGCTATGCAGAATAATTGCCTTGCCTTCTGAGCAAACTCTTCCGGAGATCCTTTCACCCATAGGGATTTTTCTGTCTATATCATCCCTGAGGCCTAAAGATGCAACCATTTCCAACACATTTCCCTTTTCATTCAATAAAAGAATGGACCCGCTATTTGAACTGGTTATTTCACAGGCAGTTTCCAGAATTAATAGGGGAAATTTATTAATATCAGGAGCCTCCGGGCCGCAGCTTAACAGCTCATACAGCGGAATACACTGTTTGAGAATGTTTAACTCAAGATTTTTTTTTGACTCACTCAGGCATCTCTCAACAATCATTTCAAGTTCATCAACATTAAACGGCTTAGTAACATAATTGTACGCACCCATCTTCATTGTTTCAACGGCATCTTCTATTTTTCCGTAGCCAGTCATCATTATCACCGGCAGAGCCAAAAATCTTATTTTGATTTCTTTAAGCAATTCAACACCATCCATTTCGGGCATGCGCATATCAGAAATAACCAAATCATACAAAGAAGTATTCAGTTTTTCTAAAGCATTCAACCCATTGGAGGCAAAATCCAACTCATATTTATCTTTAAAAATCTTAGATAATAACATACGCTGTTCAGAATTGTCTTCCACAATTAGGACTCTTTCTTTCATACTGTCTCCTGTTTTGTCACAACGTAATGTCAAAAATCTTTTGACATTATTATGCTTTTTTATATAATCTATTGTCGATACTTTGCTAAAGTTACTGTTTTATTCGTGTCCTCCCC
>MGVC01000052.1 GCA_001800285.1 Elusimicrobia bacterium RIFOXYA2_FULL_39_19
TTAGTGTTTGCTTTTTGAATGGCAAAGAATTTTGCTTAATTTGCATTTGTGCTTGACATTAACATAACAGTGTCCCGACATCATATTATAAAAGGACAAGCCAGGGAAACCCGCCCTACAAAGAAATGTAATACGTAGGGTAGCAAGGCCTGCTGGTACACGATAGGAAGTGTAGCAGGCCAGTGTTTTTGCACCCGAAGATGACAAATTGAAGAATGTCCGAATATGACACTTTGGTTTTGCTTGAGGCAGGCAACTTTTCATCAATGCCTTAAACTTAATCAGTCTTTTTTGATTTTTGTCTATTTTTGGGGTATTATATTGATATTGAAATTGTTAGAAACTCTAAATTTACAATAAAGGACTCTTTACCTGCCACCCTTCCTATCGTGTACCGGCAGGTACGAATGAGGTAACTGTGAATGTATTTGCTATTTTTTCACTTTTAAGTTCGGTTTTTTGTCTAATTTTGGGAGTTGTAATTGCCAGTAGGAACCTAAAAAACAAAATAAATATTTATTTTGTTTTATTTTGTTTTTTGATTAGTATATCAGCCTTTTGTGAGTTTATGTACCGGCATATATATGATTATAAAACAGCTTCCTTTTTTCTTAAAATAGCAGGAGTCTGGGGTTTAACACCTATCTTTTTGTTTCTATTTACGCTTTATATTACAGGTTACATAAAAAAAACAATTCCAAAAATACTTATAAGCATTGTTCATGTTTTTTGTTCCATTGTTTTTATATTGGCAGTTTTTACTGATTTATTCTGGAAGTTGGATCCGCTAAGGCATTCCTGGGGGTATGCGTACAAAGCTGCTCATAGCAATCTTCTTTTTTTATTGTGCACAAACCTACTGCTTAGTTTTATCGTTTTAAGCCAGTATTATTTAATTAAATATTATTTTACAGTAAAAGACGAAAGAAAAAAAAGCCAGATTGGTTACATTGTTATCGGTTCGTTCATTCCTGCCGTTCTCAGTTTAATTGAATTTATTTTAGTAGGGTTGCATTATGCAATTCCCGATATGACTCATTTTGGTATTTCCTTTATGATAGGTATGATAAGTTACTCTATAATTAAGCACGAATTATTTGACCTTACGCCTTCTACAGTCGGCGAAAATATTTACGATAATGTGAATGATATGGCATTTATTTCAGATACTTACGGAATAATTAAAAGCATAAATAACTCGCTTATCCAGAAAATGGGGTATGTCTCAAACGAACTGATAGGCAAAAGCATAGATGTTTTCTTTGAAAGCAGGGATTTTGGGAACAAAGTATTAGCAAACATAGATGAATTAAGAGTTTTAACTGATCAGGAAACAAGTCTTAAAACAAAAGAAGGCCAAAATATTATTGTGAGTTTTTCAACTGCGCTTATTAAAGACAAAAAAGGCAATTTTTCAGGGCTTTTGGGCATAGCCAAAGACATTACAGAAAAGAAAAAAGTTGAGATAGAAATTTCCAACAGGCTTAAAATTGAATCTATAGTAGCCAGTATAGCCACTATTCTCGTGCAGAGTAAAAAAAATATGGATGAAGCTTTGCGGGAAGTTATAATAAGAATAGGCCGGGTAACTAAAGCTGACGCTTCCTATTTGTTTCTGTTCAGCGAAGACAAAAAACAAATGAACACAAATTGTTTCTGGATTAATGAGCCTTATGCAAAAAATTATAAAGATTTTAATATGTTTAGTTATGAATCTGATAATCTAAGGTGGTTCTTTGATAGAATTAGCAACGATAATGTAATTAAAATAAGAGATATTGCGGAAATACCTGAGGCAGCAAAAAACGAAAAAATTGAGTCCAAAATATTTGGTTTAAATGCGTTTTTAGTGGTTCCTGTGAAATTTGAAAATAATCTTATTGGTTTTCTGGGGTTGGGAAACGTTGCTTTGCCAAAGCAATGGGATAATACAGAAGAGGTAATTCTTAAGATGCTTTCAAATAATATTTCATCCTATGTTAACAGACGCAAGGCAGAGGTTGCTCTTGAAAAAAATGTTCAAATGCAGAAATTAATGAATTCACTGCTTGAGCTCCAGCTGAAGGATTATGCGCTTGAAAAAATACTGGAACTTTCACTGGGGCTTATTTTAGAAATAAAGGGGTTTTCAAGAGAAAAAAAAGGCGTTATATTTGCATACAACGAAGAAACAAACAAATTTAAAATGGTGGCAACCAAAAATATTGATGTTAAGGTATTAGAAAAATGCAATTATCTGGGCAGTGAAAATTGTTACTGCAGGCAGGCAATAACACAGGGTAAGCTTATTTTTACCAGTAATATTGGTGAAGGCCATGTAATACAGCACGAAAATATGCAAGAACATGGCCATTATTGCGTACCTATATATTCAGTGAATAAAATTATAGGGTTATTGAACATTTTCTTAGATAAAGAGTATATTCACTCAGTTGAAGATGAAGAGTTTTTGTTGAGCATAGCAAATGTTTTATCCGGTGCCATAAGAAACAAAGAAATGGAAGCCAGTAAGGAAAAAATGCGTGCTCATCTGATTCAATCTGAAAAAATGTCCGCCATAGGCCAGCTGGCAGGAGGCGTAGCACACGAAATAAATAATCCCATGGGTGTAATTCTGGGTTTTTCACAGATCTTGAAAACCAAAATAGACATTAATTCACCGGACTACATTGCGGCGCAGTCTATAGAGCGTGAAGCCGTAAGATGTAAAAAACTTATAGAAGACATGCTTACTTTTTCCCGCCTTCCAAAAAAGGAACTGGAACATACAAATATAAATACTTTATTGTCCGAAATTATTTCAATTGTAAAAACACAGGCGAATGTGAAAGATGTGGAAATAGAAACAGTTTTTGACAGCCTGCTTCCCCATAAAAAGGTAAATAGAAACCAGTTGCAGCAGGTGATAATTAATCTTTGCAATAATGCTGTAGACGCCATGCCTAAAGGCGGGCTTCTTAAAATAGCCACAAGAACAATCATGGCTGAAGGTAAACCTAAGGAAATTTCAATTATGATTTCAGATTCCGGGCTGGGCATGAGCGAGGAAGTAAAAAGCAAAATTTTTGAACCATTCTACACTACAAAGGAAGTAGGAAAAGGTACCGGGCTGGGGCTTTCTATAGTATATGAGATAGTAAAAAGCCATCAGGGCACCATAGAAGTAACCAGTGCGCCGGGAAACGGGGCAGTGTTTACTATAAGGTTCCCGGTAGATGATTAAGACGGCGATGAAGTGTAAGGCAGCGATTTAGCGATGAAGTTTATGGCAGTAAAAGAAAATCTAAAGGCAGCAAAGTCCTGAGCGAAGCCGAAGGCCGAGAAGGTGTAAGGCGGTTGCTAAGTTGATAGGTTTATAAGTTAAGATTTATTTTTTATCAACTTATCAACCAATCACTTTGACTTCGCTCAGTGCAAGCATTATATCAACGTATCAACTGACTTATATGGAAAAATTTAAGAAGTTTAAAAGCGGAAAACGTACTTATATAAATTTAGATAACAACACAAAGAAAGTTGAAATACTTTCAAAGAAAAAAGAAATATCCCGGGAACCTGACAGTAAAAATATAAAAATAAACGAAGAATCAATAAATGAAAAAACAGCCAACTCTTTTGGCGTGTCTTTTATACCTGATGAATTCTGTATTGATTTTTTTATGCAGCAAGGCAATAAGGCGAAGCTTGTTTCAAGAGTAGTTATCCCGCCTAAAGTAATAAAACAGTTAAAAAAGGCCCTTGAAACTCATATAAAATAATTTTTTGGAGGCATAAATGCAGGAAAGAATAATTTTAACAGTAATAATTTTGTGTACGTTAGTTGTAACGGCCGCTTTTTCCGGTGAAAATGACATTAAAATTGAAAGAGTTGCTTTGCCGGTTGTTCCTAAAATGCCAGTGTATACAATTCCCTTTGCTGTAACGCCGCCGAGTATTGAAGGAAAAATTGATGAATGGAAAAATGTAGAACCCATAGAATTAAATACTTCTCAAACTGCCCTAAACTATAAAAACTGGAAAGGCCCGGAAGATTTTTCTGCAAAAATATATATGATGTGGGACTATGAATGTTTATATGTTGCAGCCGAGGTAATAGATGCAGCTCATATGCACAAATATGATGGTGAAGATGTATGGAACGGGGATTGCGTGCAGTTTGCTTTTGACGGTTTTAATGACAGAAGCAAAGATACCTATAAACAGGATGATGTGGAAATGACTATGGCCCTTACTCCCAAAGGCCCGCAGCTTTTCTGCCATTATTCGCAGGATGAAAGTAAATATGCTTTAGTAAAAAATGCAAAAGTTTCCGTAGTGCGGTTTGAAAAAGAAAAAATTACCCGCTACGAAGCCGCCATAAAGTGGGATGAATTACAGCCGCTTCTTCCGGTGCTCGAAGGGGCCGCCGGGTTTGATACCATTGTGCAAAACGCTACCGCTGACGGTACGGACGTGTATGGGTGGCTTCAGTGGACTGAAGGTATCGCCAATTCAAAAGCCACGCACCAGTTTGGCAACGTGTTTTTTGAAAAACCTGCCAAAAGCCCTGCGAAAGATGTTGTTTTAAGCGGTATAAACCGGTTTGAAACTGTAAATGGCGAAGATGTTATTATCCGCACGCTGATTTTTTCCTCACTGTTAAAAGCCATGGATATTAAGGCAACTATTACCGGAACTGACGGTTACAATAAAACAAAACAAAAAACTGTAGAGCTGGTAAACGGTGTTGCTGATACCGGTATTATCTGGCAGGGTGAAAAAGAAAGCAATGCCGGTTACAAAATTCTACTGGAAGCAATAAATTCAGACTCAAAGGAAGTAATTTATAAAAAAGAGTACAGCCACAAAAGAAATTCGCTGGTACCTTTGTACAAAGACCTTGCGGCGCTTAAAAAACAGCTCAAGCAGATAGTATCAAACCCGGGCATGAGCGAAAAGGCAAAAAATACCGCAACATTGTACGTGGAAGTATCAGAAGAAGCCCTGGGGTTATACAGAAACCCGGACCAGGTAAAAAAGTGCCTGAAAGAAGCCGCAGATTTATTTAACACCCTATTAAAAGGAAATGATATTCTTTCCGGCGCCCGGCTGGGCAATTATTTTACCGGCTATAAATCAAAATATGATAATGCGCTTATGCCGTATGTAGTAGATGTGCCGGAAGATTACAATAAAGATAAACAATATCCTCTTTATATAAAACTGCATGGTTTTGGCGGAGATATGTCAAAATTTAATGTGTGGTTTTATTCCAGCAACAAAATTGATACGAATTCTGCCCTGGGGACAACAAAAAAACAATATATTAAAGTTCAGCCTTTTGGCAGGGGAAACGTAGCTTACCATAATTTAGGTGAAAAAGATGTCTTTGATGTTATAGAAGAAGTGCGTAAAACTTATAACATAGACCCGGACAGAATTTATCTTAACGGTTTTTCCATGGGCGGCGGCGGTACCTGGTATCTGGGCCTGAAATATCCGGATTTCTGGGCCGCTATTGTTCCCTGCGCCGGTTTTACCAGTAGTTTTAGGGTTTATAAAGGCGATATGACAGTTTTTGCAAAAAACGCAGTTAATCTTCCTGTCTATTGTTTTCACGGCGATAAAGACACAACTGTCAGCCCGTCGTATTCCAGGGCAATGGTAGATGCTTTTAAAAAGCTGGGTTACCCGATTACTTATGAAGAAGCCAAAGGATTAAGCCATGAAACCTTTGAAGAAAATGATATCAGGCATTTGGACTGGGCTTTAAAACAGAAAAGAAACCGGAACCCCAAAAAAGTGCGCTATGTTTGCAGTACACTTTCGGCAAACAAATCTTATTGGGTTAGTATCTTATCAAAAATAGATTATGCAAAAAATGCTGTTATTGAAGCGGAAATAAAATCAGCGGGTGAAATAACCGTAAAAACTGAAAATATAGGAAAGTTATTGCTTGACCTGCCTGCTGATTTTGTAAAAAGCAATAAAAAAGCCGTAATAATTGTTGATAACGCGCCAAAAATTGAAGTAAACACAGAAAGCACATTCCAGATAATCCTTGAAAAAACCGGTGATAACAAATGGGTGATTGTAAATGAAATATATTCAGCCGGAAATAAAAAACCCGGTGTCTGCGGGCCGATAAATGAAATACTTGATGACAGGTTTATCTTTGTTTATGGCACAAAGCAGAATAAATCATTGCTTAAAGAAACAGCAGAAAATGAAAAAATAAACATAACCGGAAATAAATGGGGTCAGATGTTCGGCGATTTTGAGATTAAAGCGGATAATAAAGTAACGGAAGAGGATGTATTAAACGCAAATCTTATACTTTACGGCAATCCGGAAAATAACGCGCTGATAAAAAAGTATATGGAAAAAGCTACAGTGCCGGTAAAGTTTACGCAAAAAGGTGTAACAATAAGCGGTACAGAATATTCAAATGATTGCATATTTGTAATGCCGAACCCGGAAAATCCGCAGAGGCTTGTGTGTATAGCTACGGTTACAGATAAAAACTCATCTTTTGTAAGGATTAAAAATGAACTGTTAGGTGATTATGCAGTTTATAAGCTTAAACCCAATAGCAGTCCGGAAATTCTAAAGACCGGTTATTTTAATTCAAACTGGAAATGATAAGACAGTGAAGAGTGAATAGTCCGTCTTGCGAAAGCAGACCCGTCCTTCTAAACCGGACGAGGCCAAGTCAGAAGTAGCATGACTGGCGGGACCTCGTCAGTCATTGCATGACGGGTTAATAGTGAAGAGCTGCGGGTTACGGGCAGTATCCTGATATCAAATGGTAGAAGGGACAATCAGGGCAGCGTATTTGCTACCTATTATAAAAGGGAAAGCAAATGTGAATAGTAAAAAGTAGATAGTGAAAAGCAGCGATGAAGCGATGAAGTAGAAGGCAGTGATGAAGCAGAAGGCTGTAAGGACTAAGATGTCATCTTCGGGGGGTCTTTATAATCTATGGGGAAGTATAGGCGTAGTAATCCTGAGGCAAATTAAACAGTGTGGAAAGAACAGAAAGCAGGATAAATAGGA
>MGVC01000053.1 GCA_001800285.1 Elusimicrobia bacterium RIFOXYA2_FULL_39_19
GATTGCTTCACTAACGTTCGCAATGACAAATTATAGCAATTATTGTCCCGTAAATTATAGAAGTTATCCACAATTTCCCCATAGATTGGGAGACCCACGGCATCTGGGTGGGCCGGCTGATAGGCCACGAAGCTTTTGCCGCCGTGTCTGCCACTATCCCCATGATTTTTCTTTTAATTTCAGCCATCATTGGCCTTGCTATGGCAACCAATATTCTTATTGGCCAGGCTTACGGTGCAAAAAATATGGCCTATTTATCCAAAGTGCTTACCAACTCATTCATTAGCACCGGTTTTTTATGTGTTTTGATTTCGGTGCTGGGTATTGTGTTTAGCAAAGAACTGTTAAGCCTGCTTAATACGCCGGAAGATATAAAGCCCATGTCTCTTATATTTTTAAACGTAACGCTTTCAGGGCTTATTTTTACTTTTATGTATAACTGGCTCGGCGGAGTTTTAAGAGGCCTGGGTGATGCCAAAACACCGCTTTATCTTTTAATAGTTTCTACATGTTTAAATATTATTATTGTGCCTCTTCTTATCACGGGTATTGGCCCGTTCCCAAAATTGGGTATTGCGGGGTCAGCGCTTGGTACAATAATTTCAAACGCTGTTATGATTGTTGTTTCTTATTATGCAGTATTAAGGAAGCATGCCCTGTTAAATATTCACCAGTGGGATTTTACCATAGATTGGGAAATAATTAAAAAAATATTTGTAATTGGAATTCCTATTTCACTGCAAATGATAGTAATCAGTTTAAGCGGCGTGCTGATGGTGTCTCTGGTAAATAGTTTTGGCAGTACCGTTACGGCGGCTTACGGTATAGGTATGCAGCTGGATAACCTGGCATTTATGCCGGTAATGGCTATAGGGTTAAGCGTGTCTTCCATGGTAGCGCAGAATCTGGGTGCTAAACAGTATGACAGAGTAAAAAAAATAATGAAAATGTCTTTTGTTATGTCTTTTGCCTGTTCTGCATTTTTTTTCATTATTATTTATGGGTTTCCGCACCTGATAGCCTCTGCTTTCACCAAAGATGAAACAGTAATAATGTTTACTATACATTATGTTAGAATTGTAAGTTTCTCATATTTTCTTTTTTCAGCAATTATGATTTTGCAGGGAGTGGTAAGAGGTTCAGGTGATACAACCGTTATGCTTATTTTTTCGGTTATAACTATGATATTTATACGTTACACGCTAGGATATTACCTGTCAAAACATACCGTTTTGCATGAAACCGGCCTTTGGATATCCATTCCCGTAAGTGCCTGCATGGGGCTTGTGCTTCATTACTGGTACTACCGGAGTGACCGCTGGAAAAAAAGAGTAGTTGTCCCGCACTAAAAACTCCGCAAAAGGTACTAAAGCTTAAAAAATCCTTTGTTTTCACGCTTTTATTTTTTGAAATATTTGTATATAATAAAGTCCTAATCGAAAAATAAACAAAACAAATATATTATTCAGGAGGCCAGTTATGGCAAAAACAAATGTTTCTGAACTTCAGCTTGAAAGGAAGAAATTTAAACCCGTACTTCCGGCAGTATTAAAAAACGGGCCCTCATCCGTAACACCAAAAACAGGCAAACCCACGCAAAGCATTTCTGATCCGGAAATAGTACAGAAATTATTTCCCAATACTTACGGTATGCCCCTGGTAAATTTCGGCAAAGGCAAAAACCTGGCCGCGGCAAAAAAAGCAGTAAAAATAGGCGTAGTACTTTCCGGCGGGCAGGCACCCGGCGGGCATAACGTAATAGCGGGCATTTTTGACGGCCTTAAAAAAGCCAATCCGAAAAATAAACTTATCGGTTTTTTAGGCGGCCCATCAGGCATTTTAGAAAACAAACAGAAAGAAATTACTTCAGCCCTTATGGATGAATACAGAAATACCGGCGGGTTTGATATTATCCAGTCAGGCAGGACCAAAATAGAAACTCCGGAACAGTTTGAACAGACTAAAAAGAATATGCTGGAAAATAAATTTGATGCGTTAGTGGTGGTAGGCGGAGATGATTCCAATACCAATGCAGGCCTGCTGGCAGAATATTTCAAAAAAGAAAATATGCCGGTGAGTGTAATAGGCGTGCCAAAAACTATTGACGGCGATTTGAAAAATGACCATATTGAAGCCTCTTTCGGTTTTGATACCGCTACAAAAATATACGCGGAACTTACCGGCAACGTGTGCCGGGATGTAAACTCAGCCAGAAAATACTGGCATTTTATCCGCCTTATGGGCCGCAGCGCTTCTCATATAGCCTTGGAAGTAGGTTTAAAAACTCATCCAAACATTGTGCTGATAGGTGAAGAAGTGCGCGAAAAGAAAATGACGCTTTCGCAGATAGTGGACGATATTGCCGGTATTGTGGCAAAACGCGCAGAGGCAAAGAAAAATTTCGGTGTAGCTTTAGTGCCGGAAGGCCTGATAGAATTTATCCCGGAAATGAAAGAGCTTATTTCCGCGTTAAACGATGCCTTAGCTGATAATGAAACGCATTTAAACACACTTTCCCATATTGATGAAAAGAAAAGTTTTGTCTACTCAAAACTTCAGGAACACCTGGCTGCTTTAATGAAATCTTTGCCGGGCACCATTTCATCGCAGCTCATGCTGGACCGCGACCCGCACGGCAATGTGCAGGTATCGCAGATTGAAACAGAAAAACTGCTTATCAGCATGGTGAAAACTAAACTCTCTGAAATGAAAAAAGAAGGGAAATATACCGGCAAGTTTTCAACCATAAACCACTTTTTCGGTTACGAGGGCCGCTGCGGCGCGCCTTCAAACTTTGATGCAAACTATACCTACGCATTAGGCTACAATGCCGCGGTGCTGGCGCTTAACGGCCTCACCGGTTATCTGTCATCTGTAAGAAAACTTACCAAACCTTCCGCTTTGTGGGAATGCGGCGGCGTGCCTCTTACCATGATGATGAATATTGAAAGAAGAAAAGGCAAAGAAAAACCGGTTATCCAGAAAGCTCTGGTAGAACTTGCCGGCAAGCCGTTTAAAGCGCTGGAAAAAAACAGGCAGCTTTGGGCAGAAACAGAAAGTTATGTATTTCCGGGGCCTATCCAGTATTTTGGCCCCTCAACAGTTGCAGATATTACCACGGTCACCCTGAAACTTGAACGGGGATAATAGAGAACCCGTAAGCTGGAAGTAGTGAGTGGCAAGTGGTTTGTTGTGTAAGGACCAGGGGAAACCCTCAGTTATAATTTAAAAACAAAAAAACAGCGATTAAGCATTTAACCGCTGTTTTTTTATATTGACTATTTAGCACATATGTGCTATAAAGGCAGCGATGAAGCTCGAAAGCAGTAAAAGGCAGTATACTTCAGCGATGAAGTAAGTCGTAAGTAGGGATTGTTCTCCGAACTCCTCAAGAGTGTCTGATGGCAGATTACAGGATAATCTATCAGACCGAACTCCTCAAGAGTGTCTGATGGCAGATTACAGGATAATCTATCAGACCGAACAATCCAAAGCATAAAAAAGCGCGGCGTGCTCAGGGGAGCCCGCCCTACAAAAAAAATGTGATACGTAGGGATTGTTCTCCGAACAATCCAAAGCATAAATTTTACCAACTTATCAGCGTGTTCTGATAAGTTCGGAGGAACATGAAAAAAATTTCGGGTACTACCAAACGGGTGTTAGATACCATAAACCAATGGTTTAAAACCAGGCATTATCCGCCTACTTTGCGTGAACTGGCGCAAACACTGAATTTTAGCTCTACCTGGCCGGTACGTTATCATATAAACAAGCTTATTGAACTTGGTTACCTGAAAATGGATAAAAAAATATCGCGCGGTCTGGGGCTGACACAAAAAAATACCGGCATTCCGGTATTAGGCAGAGTCAGCGCGGGCCTGCCTGTGGATGCGGTAGAAAATATTGAAGAACATATAGACCTTTCAGCGGAATTTAAAAAAGAAAACGGTATTTTTGCGCTTAAAGTAAAAGGTGACAGCATGAAAGATGCCGGCATACTGGAAGGCGACACGGTTTTTGTGCGCAAACAGCCGACGGCCGCCAACGGCGACATAGTAGTAGCCCTTATCGGCGATGAAGCGCTGGTAAAAAAATATTTTATTACGCCGCAGGGCATAAAACTGGTTGCCGCTAACCCGAAATACAAACCCCTGGTTTCCAAAGAAGCAGTAATCCTGGGTAAAGTAATCTCAGTATTGAGAAAATATAATAAATAAGGTCATTGCAAGGGTTTCCATGTTTTTCATGGCTGCCGAAGCAATCTTGTCTCATGGCTACAACTATCAACGAACAAATAAAAGTAGGGGCTGTATTTGAAAAAGAAATAATAAGGCCCAAATGGTTTGTGCATAACGGCAGGAAACACGCCGTAGAAGAAATCACCTATACCTGGAAAACCTGCGAGGGGGATGCCCAGCTGATACACTTTTCTGTTACGGAAGGCGGCACGCTTTTTGAAATAAGCTACAATCAGAAAACCCTGACATGGCTGTTGGAAAAAGTGGAATAAAAGTTCTTTCTGTCATGCCTGCGTATAGTAAGCAGGTACCCATCTTTATTTGTCATACTCGGGCATGACCCGGGTATCCATATTTTCTTGAAAAAGCCGTTTTTATAAGGTATAAAAAAGCAGTTATGAAGAGAGGGATTCATGGAAACAAAAATAGCTTTATTTAAAGGACGCCGGATCAGAAAAACATTGCATAACAACGAATGGTGGTTTGTAATTGCTGATGTTGTTGAAGTGTTGACAGATTCTGTGCAGGCAAGCGGTTATATAAAAGATATGAGGCGTCGCGATCCAGAATTAAACAAAGGATGGGGGCAGATTGCCACCCCCCTTTCAGTAGAAACCGAAGGTGGTGTTCAAAAGCTAAACTGTGCCAACACCGAAGGGATGTTCCGCATTATCCAGTCCATCCCTTCGCCAAAGGCAGAGCCATTTAAGCGCTGGCTGGCAAAAGTGGGTTATGAGCGTGTTCAGGAAATAGAAAACCCGGAACTTGCCACAAAAAGGACCAGATTACTTTATAAGCTTAAAGGCTATAGTGATGCCTGGATTGAAAAACGTATGCGCGGTATTGCTATCCGGGAAGAATTAACTGATGAATGGAAAAACAGGGGTGCAGAAGAAGAAAAGGATTATGAGATTTTAACCGCAGAGATATCAAAAGCTACTTTTGGCATTATTCCTTCAAAGTACAAGGAACTTAAAGGGCTTAAACGTGAAAACCTGCGCGACCATATGGATGATTTTGAATTGATTTTCACTATGCTTGGCGAACGTTCTACTACAGAAATTCACCGTAACGAAGATACGCGCGGAGTAAATAAACTTAAATCTGATGCCCGTTCCGGAGGCAAAATTGCCGGTGATGCCAGAAAAGCCCTGGAAAAACGCCTGAAACGGGCAATTGTTTCAAAACATAATTATTTGAAAGAAAGAGAAGCCAAAAAAAGGATTAGATAAGGTCTTCCCAGCGCGAGCGGGGGTGTTTCTTCTACTTCTAAGTATTTGCCACCGTGTAGTTTGTGCATGCGAAAGAGGAGCATGGTTAGATATTACGATATTGGTTTTTTGATTTCGTTTGAAGAATAAAAAAAGCTGTCCTTCCCGGGACAAGCCCGAAGATGACACAATGCTGGGTTTCGCAATTCTGCTTGTGGCAAACATTTAGTTTTTATATACCATCTCTGTAAAAGCACTCATAAGTTCAAGCCCAAAACAATAAACCAATGAACAAAACTATACTGCATATTGATATGAATGCGTATTTTGCGTCAGTGGAACAGGCGTGTAACCCTGCTTTGCGCGGAAAGCCTATTGCTGTCTGCGGTGAAATAGCCAAAGGCAGTAAATACCCCAGGACCATTATCACCACTTCTTCCTACGAGGCGCGCGCCCTGGGAGTGAAAGGCATTATGAGCATTCCCGAGGCAAAGGCAGTATGCCCCGGGCTTATCCTTGTTGCCGGGAACATGGATAAATATATTGATGTGTCGCTTAAAATACAGAAAATTCTGCTTTCCTTTACAGATACTGTAGAAGTATTTTCCATTGACGAATGTTTTATGGATGTAACGGATATTTTGAAATTTCACGGTGATGCAAAAACCATTGCCAAAGAAATTAAAACGCGCATAAAAAGTGAGCTGGGGTTAATGTGTTCTGTGGGCATAGCGCCAAACAAACTGCTGGCGAAGCTTGGCAGTGATATGAAAAAACCTGACGGCCTTACAGAAATAAAAGAAGAGGATATTCCGTCCGTATTGGAAAATCTGCCCATAGAGGATTTGTGCGGGATAGGTTCTCATTTACAGGAAAAACTTAACCGGCTTGGCATAAAAACCGCCAAAGGGCTGGGTGATGCTTCTATAAATTTGTTAACAAACCGGTTCGGGTTTATAGGTTATGCGTTAAAACAGATGGGGCAGGGTATAGACCACAGCCCGGTAAAACTTTACAATGCGCATGACGCGGTAAAATCCGTAGGCCATTCGCACACACTTACGCAGGATACCTGGGATTTGGATGTGGTGAAAGCTTATATGCTTATGCTTTGTGAAAAAGTGGGCACGCGGTTACGGCAATATAAAATGGCAGGGAAAACGGTGTCTCTGGTGGTCAGGTATGCTGATTTTGAAACTTACGGCCGGCAGAAAAGCCTGGGTGAATACATTAAAACCGGAAATGAAATTTATAATGCCGCATTTTCTCTCTGGAAAGAAAAATTTAAGTTTGATAAAGCGGTGCGGCTGCTGGGTGTAAGTATTTCAAACCTTATGCCGGATGACGGCCAGCAATACTTAATGGAAAACATGCGTAAACAGCTGGTTATAACTAAAACGGTAGATGAAATAAATACAAAGTATGGGGAGTTTACGGTAAAGCCGTCTGCGGTAATTACTGCAGAAAAGTTTGGTATACTAAACCGGTGCGGGATAATGAGCAAAAGACTTATAAAGTGAAAACGGTATCCTGCACACAAGAATGTTTATTATGCAGGGTAAAGTGAAAACGGTATCCTGCACACAAGAATGTTAAAGCGAAAGCTTTATCCAGAAAAACAAATATGTCTGGAAATGAAGGATTAGCGAAAGCTTTATCCAGAAAAACAATTGTGTTAGGAAATGAAGGAGTGGAACGCAGGGCAAAAAATAGTGAAGAGTGGAATGTGAAGATAGATTAGTAATAGGAACAATCAAAGGGGTACAAACTAAAAGGTGAACTCCCCTAGCCCCTCTTTTACTAAAGAGGGGGATTAAGAAAAGGAAACAAGGGGTTGTTCTCCCCTCTTTTTCAAAGAGGGGAATAAGGGGAGTTAATTAAATGGATGTATTTAACAGGCAGGACACAAAGGAAAGCAGAAAATCCCTTAGAAAAAACCAAACAGACGCAGAAAAAATATTGTGGAGCAAATTAAGAAACAAACAATTAAATGGGTATAAGTTTTTCAGACAATACGGTATTGATAAATATATAGTTGATTTTTATTGTCCAAAATTAAAACTTGCTGTTGAAGTTGATGGCGGCCAGCATTACAACAAGGAAGCAATTGATTATGATAAACGGCGGTCTATATTTCTAGAATCAAAAAGTATAAAGACAGTAAGATTTACAAATATTGATATTTTGAAAAATATTCAAGGTGTATTTGTAAAAATCATTGAAGAGATAGCATTAATTAAAGGTGAACTCCCCTAGCCCCTCTTTTACTAAAGAGGGGGAGTTAATAAAAGAGGAGAAAGAAAATGAACAAAGAAATTGTAGCAGACAAGAGTTTACTGGCAAAGTGCGGGCTTTATTGCGGAAGTTGCTGGCAGTAACCGCATTCGTGCCTGCAAGCAGCGTCCTTGGAACAAATGGTAAGAGGGAAAACAAGGACTGCTGGTATCCGATAGGAAGGATAGCAGGCGAGCGTATTTGAAACAGAAATGCAAAGGTTGTACGGAAAATGTTAAAGCCACCTGGTGTGCGGTGCGCACGTGTTGCCTGGAAAACAAGTACGTTACCTGTGCGGACTGTACAACATTCAGTAATGCCGCGGACTGTAAAAAACTGAATAATTTTATTTCTAAAACGATAAGCTTGTTTACAGGTTCAGACAGGCCTGCCAGCATTAAGTTAATCAAAGAAAAAGGGTGTGATTATTACTGCAAGGAAATGGCAGATAAGAAAACCCATTGCGTGAAGAAAAGTTGATAACAAAGATGAGTTTAATTGACAGGTTGATATGTTGATAAGATGATATGATAGGATTTTACCCGCTTTCGCAGAATGCCCCGAGTGTAAACTCGGGGATGAATGCGTTGTAGGGTATCCCCGAAAGCTGCTGATGCAATGCGGCAAAGAGCCGCGAATATTGCAGAAGCGGTTAGCGATAGGGGATGTTTTTCGGCGGGTTTTGCCGAAAATGAAGCAGATTCTATGGGCGTAAGCCCATAGTGATTCACTTATAAACCTATCAACGTATAATCATATCAACTATCTATCTATAGGTAATTTAATTTTAAAGGTTGTGCCTTTGCCCGGCTCACTTTCCACTTCAATAGTGCCGTTATGTTTCTGCACTATCTCATAAACAAGAGAAAGGCCCAGCCCGGTGCCCTTGCCTACCTCTTTGGTAGTAAAAAATGGTTCAAAGATGTGTTGTTTTATTTTGTCAGGTATGCCCTTACCAGTGTCTGTAACTTCAATTTCAACATAAGCTCCTGATTTTTTAGCAGAAATACGTATCTCTCCGCCTTCGGGCATGGCATCAATGGCGTTATTGCACAGGTTTATTATCACCTGCTGAAGTTGATTGCTGTTGGCTGATATTTCCGGTAAATTATTTTCAAGGCTGCGTATAATATCAACATTTTTTATTCTGGCTAAGGTTTCAGATAAAGTTAAAGCGCCTTCAATAACAGCATTAATATTTGTTTTTTCCATGGTTGTTTTTCCGGTTCTTGAAAATGTAAGCAAGTCGGCAACTAATTTTTTACAGCGATGGGCTTCTCTTTCTATTGAGGTTACAGGTAAAAAATAAGGGTCCTGTTCTTTTATTGTTTTTGCCATTATCTGAGCAAAGCCCAGTATAACGCCCATGGGATTGTTTATTTCATGCGCTACACCGCCGGCTAACTGCCCTACAGCAGACATCTTTGCTGACTGCAGCATCAGGGTCTGGGAATTTTCCAGGTCTTTATTTTTCTGAATAAGTAAATTGCTCTGCTCTATGGTTGTTTGTTCGTACTCTTTGAGCAATTCTTCAAGAGCAACTATTTTATTAAGCAAAACATCAAAATCTTTTTTGGTGTATTTTTGTTCCATGATTACAGTCCTTATTGATTAGAAAACACGTTGTATTCTAATGGGAGTATGGAAAGTTTTACATCTAAAGACAGGGTTTTGAAAAGCCCTGCCAATTCTTTGTCTATTTTAGTTTTTGAAAATATTATTATTACATAAAAACTGCCGGAAGGTAAAATTCCGCCGAAACCTATGACTGATTTGACGCCGTAAGGTATAACAAAGTTATCTTTTGCAGGTATTAACGGGCTTGTAACCGCATCCGGCACACAAAATACATTATATTTTATTTTTTGAATATCCAGAATAATTTCCGGTGACGGATTTACAATCTGGTTTATTTCCAGGCCTAATTGAGTGATTAAATTGGAAATCATGGGAAATTCAAGCACAAACTTTTCGCTTACTAAAGGAATTGCCTTATGCGAAACAGAGTTTGCCCTTGAGAGCCAGTCCGGGTTTTCACCGGCAGTAGCCAGCAAGGTAAGGCACTTCATATTTTGGGCTTCCGGTTCTTTTTTTATAATGGACCTGGCAGAAAGCTGAAGCCCTTGGTTAAGTTCGTTATAGGGATGTGTTTTAAAAAACCGCACTAAGGCAATTTCGTTTGAGCCTGTAATTGGGTCTTTAAAGTTGTTATAAAAATAGTTTATCACAGTACCCGCCGCCTCTTCCATGCTGGAGGCGTTGTTTCCAAAACCTCTCAAAGCAATGCCCGTTTCCGTCATTTCTTTAAGTGTAAAATTATTAAAGCTGTACATTGGTTTTCTCCCTTATTAAAAAATGCTTATTGTGTTAAAGCGCTGAAATCTACATGAACTGTTAATTGGTTTTCGCTGAATTCATTTGGCAGGGGAGGGAAGGGTTGGGCATATTCTACAGCCCGCAGGGCAATGTGGTCATAATAATTATCGCCGGAGCTTTTTTCTATTTCCAGGCTTCCCAGAGAGCCGTCTCTTTGTATGGAAAATCTTATAATACTGCTTCTTTTCATATTGGATGAAACTTCGGTCCACTGCGAGAAAATGCGGTCCCTGACCGTTGAGAGGTACCATTTGTAGGGAAAGTTTGATACAGAGATTCCGCCACCGCCCTGGCCTAACGGCAGTCCTGCTGCAGCGGCAGAAGTATTAGCGGGGTTATTGGATTGGGTGGTTTTGGATGTGTTTTCTTCTTTGTTAACTTTTTTTATTTCTTCTTTTACTTTTGTTTTGTCTTTTGAATTTTTCTTTATCAAGAGGTCTTCCGGGTTGGTTTTGGGGATGGTTATTACTTTGCTCTCCCTGGTTTTTTCATTGGGCAGGGAGGCCTCGGAGCTGCTGCCGGAACTGCCTATAAAATCTACACCGTAATACATAGATACATCAATATGTTTATTAAAAAACAATGAACCGAAAATCAGCAGAATTATTGCAGTATGAAACCCGGTTGAGTAAAAAAGGTATTTAGCCATAGTTTTTAAATTCAGTAAACGGCAGTATACTTCAGCGATGAGGTTTACTGCAGTAAAGACTTTACTGCCTTATACTTCATCGCTTCATCGCTGCCTTTTACTGCTTTCGAGCTTCATCACTGCTTTTCACTGCTTTTCACTGCCACTCCCAGCTTATTGGCGCCGGCTTTTTTGGCTATATCCATTACATAAACCACATAATCAAAAGGTGTTTCTTTATCAGCCTGTATAAGTACGGAATTTTTGCCTGAGTTTGAAAGGTAGGCCACCAGCGTGCTTTCCAGGGATTCTTTGGAAATGGTTCTTCCTTTTAAAAGGATAGTGCCGTCTTTTTCTATCTGCACTTCCAGTACCTGTTCGCTGGAAGGCACAGAGGTGGATGCTTTAGGCAGGTTAACTCTTAGTACCGATTGCACTAAAATTGGTGTGATTACCATAAATATGATTAACAGTACCAATGCAATATCAATAAACGGAATCATGTTTATTTCTGCAAACGGTGCGTATTTTTCATCAATAGTATGGTATTGTTTTTTCATAAATTATATTCTTTTTACTGTAGTAATGATTTTACTGCCTTATGCTACATCGCTGAATTTTACCGTAGTTTACTGCTTTTGTACTCCATCGCTGCCTTTATTCTTCCAGCTTATCAATCAGGTCTTCACCGTTAACTTCCAGTGATGTGGCAATGGTTTTAATTCTGTTAATATAAAAGTTATAGGCTACAACAGCCGGAATAGCTACAAATAAACCCAGCGCCGTGTTTACCAGCGCTTCAGATATACCGCTTGCCACTACTCCCGGGCCGGCAGAGCTGGTCATGCTAAGCGCTCTGAATGCTTTTATAATTCCAACCACCGTGCCAAATAAACCAATAAATGGGGTAATGCTGCCTACGGTACCTAAAAACACAAGGTTTTTATTCAGGTCTTCCAGCTCCAGGCGTATGGTGCGAAACATCATTCTTTCCATATCTTCGGATTTTTTGGAATGGGTTTTTAGTATTTCGGTATAAAGCCGGGCAATGGAATTGTGGTATTTTGAACAAACTGTTAAAGCCTCAGGGAATTTTTTCTGATCTGAAAGAGCCTGCACTTTTTGTTCCAGAGCAGGGCTGAATTTTGTGCTTTTTTTAAATCTCAGCCAGCGTTCCAGGATAATAGCCCAGGATGCAATAGACAAAATTAGCAGTACGCTGACAATGGGCCAGCTTTGGATAAATATTTGTTTTAACGTAAATGAATTAAACATTTCTTTTTCTCCTGTGTTTTTTCTTTGTGAAATCAAGCATATTGTTGTAGTTGCAAAGCTTGCTTTGCTCATTATCTGACGAGCAAGCTCGTCCACTACGAACTTATTTTCTTAATCTATGTTCTTGTTTAAGCGTTTTCTTAAGGCGTTTATACGCGCCTTCAATAGTTTCCGGTATAAATTTTATATTGCAGGCAGTAGTAGTAAAACTGGCATCCCCTACCCAGCGCGGTACGATATGCAAATGCAGATGCCCGGCTATGCCTGCGCCTGCAGCTTTTCCAATATTCATTCCCATATTAAAACCTTGCGGTTTTGCAGTTTTTGTAAGTATTTTTACCGACAGCTGCGCCAGCTCCATCATTTCTGAAAGTTCCTGCGGGGTAAGTTTATCAAATTTGTTCAGGTGGCGGTTTGGTACTACCAGTAAATGGCCGTTGGAGTAGGGATAGAGGTTCATGACAATAAACGCAGTCTTCCCGCGGTAAAGCACGAAATTTTTTGCATCATCTTTTGATTTTAAATGATTGCAGAAAATGCAGTCTTTGCCTTTTTTACCTGCCACAAAATTCATTCTCCAGGGTGTGTAAATAATGTCCATGTTTTTAGAAAGTACAGAAACCTAAAAATTAGCGATGAAGCTAATGTCAGCGATGAAGCGATGAAGTAAAGTCTTAACTGCAGTAAACCTCATCGCTAGTTCTTGGTTTTTCTTCCGCTGACTTACGTTTAATCGTTGCAATTCAATAAATTCTACTGTTTTTCTACTGCCTTACACTTCATCGCTGAAGTATACTGCAGTTTACTCTATCTCTTGATTCTTCAGTTCTTCCAGGGGTTTTATTACAAAATCCCTGTTTTTCATTTCAGGGTGCGGAATTGTAAGAGTTTTTGTTTTGAGTTTTTTGTTTCCGTATGTAAGTATATCCAGGTCTATCAGGCGCGGGCCCCACTTAAAAGTTTTTTTCCTGCCAATTTTCTTTTCTATTTCTTTAAGAACTTTCAAAAGGGCCAGCGGCTGCAATTCTGTTTCTATTTCCAGCACGGCATTTAAAAAATCCGGCTGGTTTTTATAGCCCCAGGCCTTGGTTTTTATTGATGAAGAAGTACTGTTAATAACTATATCGTTACGGTTATTTAAAAGCTCATACGCTTTTATAATATTTTTCCGTTTATTGCCTAAGTTTGTGCCGATGCCTATATAAGCTTTTACCATGTAAGCTTTTTCATTCTTTCAAGGGCTTCTTTTATGCGTTTAACATCCTGTGTAATTACAAAACGGACGTAGCCTTCACCGGATTTGCCCATACCGTTGCCCGGAGTAGTGACAATACCCGCTTCGGTTAGGAGTTTTTCTGTGGTTTGTGCTGATGTATATCCCTGAGGCACGCCGGCCCAGACATAAAAGGTAGCCTGCGGTTTTTTTACTTTGAAACCGACTTTGGATAAACCGTTTACTAACACATCACGGCGCTGCTTATACATTTTTCTTGCATTTTCTACGCATTTCTGTGAACTTTTAAGGGCAACTACGCCGGCTTCCTGTATAGCGCTGAAGACGCCGGAGTCATAATTGTCTTTTACTTTTGAAAAACCTTTTATAATATCCGCATTTCCGCAGACCCAGCCCAGGCGCCAGCCGGTCATGTTGAATGTTTTTGAGAAAGAGTGAAATTCTACGCCAATATCCATAGCGCCCGGCACGGATAGAAAAGATACGGGTGCTTTAGTTTTATCATAAAACATTTCTGAATAAGCCGCATCGTGTGCCACAATAATGCTGTATTTTTTGGCAAAAGCCACAACTTCTTTGAAAAATTCTTTAGTGGCCACCGCTCCGGTTGGGTTGTTGGGGTAATTAATAAACATTATTTTAGCTTTGTTGCAGATGTCTTCCGGAATCCTGCTTAAATCAGGCAGAAAATTATTTTCTTCCAGTAACGGCATAAAGTACGGCGTCCCGCCTGCAAAAATAGTGCCGGAATTATATACGGGATAGCCCGGCTCCGGGACCAGTACCACATCACCCGGGTTTAAGAAAGCCAGGGGAAAGTGGCCTATGGCTTCTTTAGAGCCGATATTGGAATGTATTTCTGTATCAGGATTGAGCGTAACACCGAAACGTGTTTTAAACCAGCCGGCTATGGCATGCCTGAAGCTTTTTAATCCGGCACCGAATGGGTACTGGTGATAAGCAGGATTTAGCAAGGCTTTCTGGCAGGCTTTGATAATATGTTTTGGCGTGGGTTTATCAGGGTCTCCAACTCCGAAGCTGATAATGTCTACGCCTTTTTCTAAAAGTTCTTTTTTCTTCCTGTCTATTTCAATAAATAAATACGGCGGAAGTTTTTCTACGCTGTTTGAATATTTCATTTTTTGCAGTCCTTTCCATTTAAATACCCTTCGCGGAAATCCATGTCTATCCAGTTTCTTCCTTTTATAAAACGATACTGGATACCTGCCCGGTAAAGGCATGGATGGAGAGCGATTAAGTCCGCTCCGGGTATTTCAGCGTAGGGTTTTTACTGCGATGAAAATAAAGTTAAAATCCACGCCTGCGAAGGCGTGGTGCTTCAAAGACAGTGGTTAGTTGTTAGTGGTTATGTGGTTAGTAAAGACTTAACTAATCACCAAACACTTAATCACATAATCACGTTTTTTAGTTTTCTTCTTTAAACAACACATCCTGCATATTGTACAGGCCGGGTTTTTTATCAGCAAGCCATTTAGCGGCGCATAAAGCTCCGCCGGCTAAAGCATCGCGTGAATGAGCCCTATGTATCAGCTCCAGTCGTTCAGCGGGTCCGGCAAACATTACTGTATGGTCACCTACTATATCTCCGGCACGTACCGCCAGCACGCCTATTTCATTTTTTTTGCGCGGCCCGCAGAGGCCGTCTCTGCCGGTTACAACATTTAATTTTTCATCAAGCACGCTGTTAATTTCTTCCGCAAGTTTCAGCGCAGTGCCGGAAGGCGCGTCTTTTTTCTGGTTGTGGTGTGCTTCTATTATTTCAATGTCATAGCCGGGTATTACTTTTGCTGTTTCTTTCACCAGTTTAAAAAGCAGGTTTACGCCAACGCTCATATTCGGGGAAAGGACTACCGGTATTTCTTTAGAAGCTTTTTCTATTGCTTTAATTTCATTTTCTTTAAAACCCGTGGTGCCTATAACTATGGCTTTTTTTGCTTTCAGGGCAACGGCCAGATTGGTTAAAGTGGAAGCTGTTGTAGAAAAATCTATTACTATGTCTGCTTTTGAGATTATAGAATCCAGGCTGTCTGCCACCGGATTAGGCAACTCCCGGCTTAGGGCCTGGATTTTACTGCTTCCTATTAACGGGTGTCCTTTTGCTTCCGTGCCGGCTATTAGTTCCAGCGCCGGGTCAGCTGTACACAGGGACGCAATGCGCGAACCCATTTTACCGCCGATGCCGATAACTGCTATTTTAATCATTTATTTCCTCCGGGAAATCATTTTTATTTCTAATCTTTATTAATTTTGGTGAATTTAATCTGGTTTATTTTCTAACTTATCAACGTATCTACTTATAAACCTATCAACCGTATTTACTTTATCAAACCATAATCTCTCAGCTCTTTTTTAAGTTTAGAAAGATTATTTTCATCCATGGGGCACATGGGCAGGCGCAATTCGTCTGAGCACAGTTTCATAAGGCCCATAGCGGTTTTTACCGGAATAGGGTTTGTTTCAAGAAACATGGCTTTTATGAGAGGGAAAAGTTTATAGTGCAGTTCCTGTGCTTTTTTTAAGTTGCCTTTTAAATAGGCGCCTGTCAGCTCTGAAACATCTTTGGGAACTATATTTGCAGCTACTGATATAACCCCTGTTCCTCCGATTGACATTAAAGGCAGGGTAAGTGCATCATCACCGGAAAGTATATCAAGTTTGGAGCAGAGCATTTTTATTTTTGTCATTTGCTCCAGCGACCCGCTGGATTCTTTTACAGCTACTACGTTTTTGCAGTCTTTTACTATTTTTGCAAAAGTTTCCGGTTCAATGTTTACCGCTGTTCTTGACTGGATGTTGTAAATCACTATGGGAATGTCTATGGAATCATTTATTTTTTTGTAATGGTAATATAAACCTCTCTGCGTTGGTTTGTTGTAGTAAGGGGAAACAATTAAAACCGCATCAACTCCGGCTTTTTTTGCAAAAGCAGTAAGTTCCAGCGCCTCTGCTGTGTTGTTTGAACCGGTGCCGGCAATAACCTGCACGCGGCCGTCGGTGCATTTTACTACGGTTTCAATAACTTTCTCGTGTTCTTCATAGTTAAGCGTGGCGGATTCTCCGGTAGTGCCGCAGGGTATAATGCCCGCTGTGCCGTTTTTAACCTGAAACTCTACCAGTTCCTCCAGTTTTTTGTAATCAACTTTGTTGTTTCTAAATGGTGTGACAATGGCTACATACGATCCTGAAAACATAACTCCTCCGTTATATGGTTTGGTTTGTTTCTTTTAATTTTATGGCATTTTTTTTGCAGACGCTCCGGCAAATACCGCAGCCGTAGCAGTTGGTTTCATTAATTGACATTTTGCGCGCCGTATTATCAAAAATCAAAGCATCAAACTGGCATACTTTCATGCAGGACTTGCAGCCGGTGCAGGCATCTTTATCAATAGCTGCCATATATTCGGCTTTAAACATTGTAGGGATTTTATTTCCCAATGTCATGCGCATGGCATGGCAGTCCGGTGCGTTGCAGTTGCACAGACCGCTTATAAAAGGTGTGCCGAAAGTCCAGACTGTATGGCACATGCCCTGTTTTTCATATTCTTCAAAAAGTTTCAATGTGTCTTCTTTGCTTAAAACTTCCAAATCTTTGTTTTCCGGTCCGAACAGATAAGACGGGTCTATGCTTTTAATTATCTCCGTCATCTGCCCGCCGTTTGGCAAAAGGCTTACCGCATAGCAGTAGCGCTGGTTATTGCCTACGGTTGTTTTCCTGCAGATGCATTCCAGGCGGACTATGGATGTAACAAATTCAAAAATCTTCCGTACGTCTTCCAGAGGAATAACCTGGCCAAAATGCATTTCTTTCTGGTTGCGCGTTATTCTTTTTGAAAGCGCAGCCCCTATTGCCGGCGGCAGGGTGCTTATTTGTTTTGCTTTTTCTACGTCGCTGGCAATAGTTTCCGGATATTTAAAGAACTTTTCTACAAAAGACCTGCGTTTGATATCGCTTAAAAGGTCGTCTGCATAATTTTTTGCCTGCAGGTACCATTTTTTGCCTTCCCCGTGTTTGTGGCAGAACTCGCACATGATTTAAATTCCTTACTTGAATAGTGATTACGTGTTTAGGTGATTATGTGATTTAAAAGACAGTGATTGGTTATTAGGTGGTTAAGTGATTAGCAATTAAAATTTAAACTAACCACTAACAACTAACCACTTAATCACTATTTCTGTGTTTCCAGTGTGCCTTTAAAAGTTACTGCTACTTTGCCTTCAAGCTCAACTTCGGCTACCGGCATGGCAGTGTCGCCGGGTTTACCGTATTTGAAATAAACTGTCAATAGCTCTCCGCCGGTTGTTGTAAGTTTTACCGGAGAAGTTACCAGCTGTTTTAATCCTGCAATTACCGCGCTGGCTACAGCGCCTGTGCCGCAGGCATAGGTTTCAGCTTCTACGCCGCGCTCATAGGTACGGATTTTGATGCTATGTTCATCAATAACTTTTATGAAATTCACATTTGTGCCTTCCGGCCCAAACTGTCTGTGATTGCGGATAGTCCTGCCCAGGCCGGCTACATCAACATTATCTACATCCGAAGTCAGTATGACCACATGAGGCACGCCGGTATTTACGCTGGATATGTCAATAGCGCGGTTTTCTATGTTAAGGTTCATATCAAGTTTAATGTCTTTGGGCTTGGTAAGGTTTATTCTGACTTCGGTACCGTTTACAGAGGCTTTTATCGGGCCTGCCCCGGTTTCAAACACCATTGTTTCACCTGCAATTTTATTGGTAAAGGCAAAGTAGGCTACGCACCGCGCGCCATTGCCGCACATATTGGCATAGGACCCGTCAGAGTTAATGAAAACCATTTTAAAATCAGCTTCAGTTGATTTTTCTACCAGTATCAGGCCGTCCGCGCCAATAGAAAACTTTGCCCTGCAAAGGTCCTGCGCGGTTTTAACATAAGCGGAAACAGGGATAACATTTTCCCTGTTATCTATGATTATGAAGTCATTGCCTGCGCCCTGCATTTTTGTAAAGTTCATTGTTGCTCCGTATGTAATTTTAACTTATATTCTGTTGGTTGTTTTAAATTTCTGTATTTTTTCAAACACCGGATGGTTTTTATCCATCAACAATCTTTTACTTTCAGTTGAATCAAAAAAATTATTCAGAAAGGCAACAGTTAAATCTATAAGATTTATAAGCGCGGTATTTGACCCAAAACCGCTAATTTTAAGTGATTTTAGCAAAAATTCCATTTCTTTTCCAAGAATACTTATAACATCAAATCCGTATGTAGTTCCAACACCTTTTAAGCTATGATAGGCATTTATAAGTTCATCAAAACCCTGCAAATCCTTAGGGTTGTTTTTTATTTTATTAAGGGGTATTGTTACCCGGTTAATTATTTCTTGCTTGCTTTCAATAAAAAAATTAGCCAGTTGTTTTTTTAAATCAGTAATATCGGCATTATTCGTTTGTCCGTGCATAATTAATTTTCGGAGGAAACCTCCATTCTTCTGAAAAGCGATTTCACCCGCGCCAGCACAATTTCAGGTTTAAAAGGTTTTGGGATAAAATCATCTGCTCCGTACTGCATGGCCTTAAGTTCAGATTCTGAATTATCAAGGGCAGTAAGAATTATTGCCGGGATATTGCTGGTTGCCAGGTTAGAGCGGATTGTTTTTAAAACTTGGAAACCGTCCATTTGAGGCATCATAACATCCAGAATAATCAAATCCGGCTGGTGGCGGCCTATAAGTTCAACGGCCGCCTTGCCGTCATTGGCAACAATTACCTGAAATCCTGCTGTTTCAAGAACGGCTTTTAACAGATTAGAAATCAGCCTGTCATCATCAGCGACCAGTATCTTCTTTGCAGTTTTATCCTGTGGTTTTGCGGCAGCTTGAACCATATTTTGTGATGAAGATGCTTTAATATCAATAAAGTGTTTTACTTCGTCTATAGTTGTTAAGCCCAGGCTTACCTGCCAGAGTGCGTCATCAAGGAGCATTTGCATGCGTTTTTCTTTTGCAGCCGACAAGAGTGTTTTTGCATTTTCACCCCTGGATATCAGTTCGGCAATTTCTTTATCAACTTCAAATATTTCCATAACACCTATGCGGTCTACAAAACCGGTAAAACTGCATTTACTGCAGCCTTTTCCTTTAAAAAATCTGGGAGGAATATTGTTGTTTTTCAAAACCTCTACAAATTCCGGATTAACATCATTTAGAGAAATTTCTTCTTTGCATTTATCGCATATTTTTCTTACCAGGCGCTGGGCTACAACCGCCAGCAGCGAATTTCCTATTTTGTATCTTTCAACACCCATGTCCGCTAAACGTATTATGGATGAAATGGCGTCATTGGTATGCAGTGTTGTAAAAACCATATGGCCTGTAAGCGAAGCTTCAATAGCTATGTCTGCCGTTTCGCGGTCTCTTATTTCGCCTACCATAATTACATTCGGGTCCTGGCGCAGGACTGATCTTAGCACGGAAGCAAAGGTAAGGCCTGCTTTATTGTTTACCTGCACCTGGTTTATGCCCGCAAGTTTATATTCAATCGGGTCTTCAACGGTGGTAATATTTATCTGCTCGGATTTAATATAACCCAGAGTTGAATAAAGCGTAGTAGTTTTTCCTGAGCCGGCCGGGCCTGTAATGATTATAAGGCCCTGGCGGTTTTTAATATATTTTTCAATTTTCTGCAGGCATTCCTTTCTGAAACTGAGTTCATAAAATGGAATCTGGATTTGTCTGGGATTGAGAATCCTTATAACAATTTTTTCTCCGTGAGCTACGGGCAGAGTGGAAATTCTTAAATCAATTTTAGTTTCCCCGATGGCAACGGTATTGCGCCCGTCCTGAGGCTGCCTGTGATTTGAAATATCAAGTTCTGCAATAATTTTAAACCTGGAACACAATGACGGCCCTATGGAAGGAGGCATAACCATAATTGTTTTAAGCAGGCCGTCAATCCTGTATCTTAACACAAGCCTTTTTTCTTCCGGTTCAATATGAATATCGCTGGCTCTGGATTTAAAAGCATCGGAAATTATCAGGTTGGTCATTTTTATGACCGGCGGGCTGTTAATGTTTTTGTCATCATAAGCCTCGCGCGGATGTGTTACCACAACAATCCTGTCGCCTTCAGGCAATTTTTTCATTAAATCATAAACCTGAGCGTCATTGCCGTAATATTCATTAATAAGCTGTAAAATTTTTTCCATGGGGCTTACAACAAGTTTTACCTGCCTTCCTGACACAGATGAAACATCTGCGTTAGCAGTAATATCATGCGGGTCATGAACGGCAATTACAATATTGTCGCCTTCAATGCGCAGGGGCATTAAAATGTGTTTCCTGCAGATAGCTTCAGGGACTATGTCTTTTGCCATTTTTTCTATTGCAATAGTAGAAAGGTCATCATAGGATGCATGAAAATTGGTTTTTACAAATTCATTAAATGACACCGAAGTAAAAACATTTCTTTTTATCAATTCCTCATGAAGGGAATCAATTTTCAGGTTTCTTAAATCATTAATTAATTTTGTGTCCACTATTTTGTTTTTAATTAACGGTTTGACCAGCCATTCATCTTTGAAATTTTTCATAGATACTCCATAATAAATTTATCTTGAATTTTCTTTTGAGATTAAATCTTCATAAGTTTCACGTTTTCTTACTATTTTGAAGTTGTTTTTGTCTACTAAAACTTCTGCGGCTCTTCTTCTTGAATTATACTGTGAAGACATGGCAAAACCATAAGCGCCCGCGCACATCACAGCCAGCAACCCGCCCTGCTTTACCAGCGGCAGGCGCCTGTTTTTACCTAAAAAGTCACCGGTTTCGCAGATGGGCCCTACTACATCTGCTATATGGCTGTGTGCGGATTTATTTACCGGTAGAATTAAATGATAAGCTTCGTAAAGCGCCGGCCTGATAAGGTCATTAAAGCCCGCGTCAACTATCAGAAATTTTTTATGGAGGCCTGCTTTCCTATAGATTACTTTTGTAACAAGCGCGCCGGCATTGCCTGTAATATATCTGCCCGGTTCAAGTATTATTTTGGTATTTAGCGGTTTTAATACCGGCAGGACTGCTTTTGCCAGGTCCTGCGGATTTGGGGGAACTTCATTATGATATTTAATTCCCAGCCCGCCGCCTATGTCAATGTGTTCAATATTAATGCCTGTTTTTTTAAGTTTCATAAAAAGCTCTGCCATTTTTTTTGCCATAAGGTAAAACGGTTTAACGGAAGTTATTTGCGAACCGATGTGGCAGTGAATGCCTGAAACCGTGAGGTTGTTGCAGGTTTTGGCAAAGGCATATACTTCTACAGCTTTCTGATAAGCAATACCGAATTTATTTTCTGACTTGCCTGTGGTAATGTATTTGTGGGTATGGGCATCCACATTCGGGTTAATTCTTAGGGCCAGGCGCGCTTTGGTTTTTAATTGCCCGGCAATTTTATTGATAAGCCCTATCTCTTCTGTAGATTCCGCGTTAAACATATAGATGCGTTCTTTCAGGGCATAACGTATTTCATCCTCGGATTTACCAACACCTGCAAAAACTATTTTTTCGGGTTTTGCGCCGGCTTTTAAGGCTCTGAAAAGTTCACCGCCGCTTGTGACATCTGCTCCGGCGCCGCGGCTGAAAAGTTCTTTGCAAAGCTGAGCGTTTGAGTTTGCTTTAACGGCATAACAAAGTAAATGGTTTACGCCGCCAAAAGCCTGCTGATAGTTATTTAAATTTTCTATCAGTTTATTTTTTGAATATACGTAAAGAGGTGTGCCGGCTTTGTCAGCCAGGGTTTCTACAGGTACGTTTTCACAGTATAGTCTGTTGTTTTTGTAATGAAACATTTTTTGCTCCCGTTATTGTTTGTTTTTTAAATTATTTTCAAGATAAAGGCTGTACTCTCTAATCAGGGGCGTATCAGCCAGCTCGGAAGATTTTTCAAACGCTGCCAATGAATTTTCAAAATCACCTTTTGTATAGAAAAGCACCCCGGAAAGAAAATGCACAAGCGCGTTTTCCGGATGCTCCTGCTTTATCTTTTCTAAAGTGTAATTTACAGATTCCATATCGCCTTTTTTATAGTAGGCTATCAGCAAGTGAAGTTTTATATCCAGTCTTTCCGGTTCCTGGCTTGATGCTTTTAGAAGCATGTAAACAGAGTCAGTGTATTTGCCCTGAATTGAATAAAGCGTTGCCAGGCGCAGGTAATCTTCATTAACATATTCAAAGGATAATGCCTGCTTAAGCATAGATGCCGACAGCTCCCATTCGTGCATAGTTTCATAACATTTTGAAAGGTTTCTGTAAATTTCCGGAGTAGATTTTAGAAGTAATGCCTGCTTATAATTATCTATGGCCTGCGTATAAAGGCCCAGCTTCTGGTATATCCTTGCCGTGTATAAATAGGCGTCAAATTTGTTGCTGCTTAAAGCCAGCGCATTAAGATATGATTTCAGCGCCAGGTCAGTCATGCCGGATTTTTCATAAATACGGCCCAGGTTCATGCTGCAGGATGGTTCTTCATGATCAATTTCAATGCATTCCTGAAAAGTTTCTATGGCTTGCGCATAATCATTAAGTTTTTCATAACACAAACCTTTCCGGTTCAATGTCTCAAGTTTAGCTTTCTGCGGGAGTTTGTTTTCAAGCAGAGAGCTGTAAGCGCTTATAGCCTGTTTGAAATCCCTGGCAGAAAAATAATTATCAGCTTTTTGTTTGAGTTCCAGCAGTTTTTTATCAGTCAGAACTTTATCCTGCGCAACAATGGAAGCGCAGAAAAAAAACATAAGCAATATTAAGTTTATAAAGTATTTCATATCAATTTTTCTTGAATGTTTTTTCAAGAGTTTTATCCATTATGAGTTTTTTAAGCTGCGGAATGCTTTTTCTTGCCGCCAGTATGCCGGCATCCATGCATTCCCGGGAACGCCATAGTTCGTGTATGGCTACATCTTTAAGCTGGGGGTTGATAACAATATCAGCGCTTTTAAGTGATTCGCGTGAAAGCTGAGTCCCCTGTATGAAAAGCGCCTGGCTGAAAGTCATTATAACGCTGGACACCTTTGTCTGGGTCAGGTCAGCGCTTATATCAACGGCAATAATAATATCCGCGTTGAACATTTTTGCTATATCAGTAGGCATGTTATCTACCAGCCCGCCGTCTACCAGCATGCGGTGCCTGTATTCTACGGGTTCAAACACACCGGGTATAGTGGCGCTAGCGCGCGCGGCCTGGGCCACGTTGCCTTCCGTAAAAATAATTTTTTCCCCGGTTCTTATATCTGTAGCTACACAAGCAAAAGGTATTTTAAGCTCGTGGAACTGTTTTCCGCCAATGTTGTCTGCAATATATTTTTCAAGTTTTTCATTGGATAATAATCTTTCTGTAATGAGCATATTAACAAGCGATGGTGTTGAAAGATTTGAAAGTTTTGACCAGCCGATATCTTCCGCCATCATTTCAATTTTTCCTATGGGTATGCCGGCGCAGTAGAGCGCGGCTGCCAAAGAACCTACACTGGTGCCTGCTACGGCATCTATGGGAATACCTTCTTCTTCAAGTACTTTTAACACGCCGATATGCGCCAATCCTCTGGCCCCGCCTCCGCTTAACACCAATACAATTTTCGGCCTTTTAGGCGGAGAGAGCGTAATGATTTCCTGCCAGAAGTAATGGCTTAAAAAAGTATCCGGGTCAAAAGCTGCACTGCTGTTCTGGGAAAAAGCACCGGAAACGGATGACATTAAAATGATTAGTATAAATAAAATACGCAGCATAATAGATGTTTTTTCTGCAGAAAAACTTAAAAATGTTTTCCTGCAAGACTATTGTTATTCCTTAACTAAGGTTTTTCCTATAGCATGTTCTAAGGCGGCCCGGCTTGTCAGATGTTCTTTCACTGAATCAATATAGTTCAGCTTGTATTTCAGGAAGGATTTATAGGCCTGCAGTATTGAAGGAGCATCACTGGGGTTTACCGTTGACAATAAATTTTCCGCATTTTCCAGCTGTGTTTCTCTTTCGCTGATTTCGTTTAACCAGAATGAGTAAGCAAGAAAAGATTTTCTCACTTCAAATTGTATGGCGTCTTCCAGGTCTTTGCGTTTTAGCAGGTTCTGGTCTTTCTGCTTGCTTTTTTGCCTGGTTCTGTAAATAGAGGCAAAGCCGTCTGCTATGGGGAAGTTCATATTTATTGTAGCGTTCCAATTTTTGTTTTCAAAGGTCAGGTATTCGCCGGGAAATTCATAATGCGCGCCTAGTGTAATTGTAGGAGAACGGGCTGCCTGTGATAATTTTACTGAAAGGGTGTCCGTTTCTTCCTGCAGCTGGGTCTGTTTGGGTTCCGGCCTGTACTGGAAAGCCTGTGCCAGCAGTTTGTTTAAGTCATAAGCCTCTGGTATCGGTTCAAATTTTCCGGTTAAAACTATATTTGTATTAAATTCCAGGCCGATTATTCTTAAAAAATCCAGTTTATCTTTTTCAAATTTGTTTTTTAAAAACGCATTTTCGTTAAGCAGATCCTGCAGGATATCTTTCATGATAATACCCGGGGAAGTGTTTGGCGCTGTATTGCTGCGCATAATGTCCTCAACAGATGCAATTACCGAGGTATAAGCGTTTAGTTTTTCCTCAACGGATAAAAGATCGTAATAAGCCTGTGTAACTTCAAAGGTTATCTCATTATTTATCACTTTCAGCTGGTTCTGGGCTCTCAGCATGTTTGATTTTGACAGTTTTAAGTTAGAGGTATATACCCCGCCTGAATATACATGCTGCCATAGGGATAATCTGGTAAGGTAATAATCACCCGTGGTGGACCTGGGAATAATCATGGAGCCGAAAGTAGGAGGCAGAGTCATCCACTGATTGGTATTGGTGTGGGAATAATTAAACGTCATATCAATTTTAGGATAGATGTAGGACCCGGCTTCGTTTACTTTCTGAAGCGCCAGATCAATTTCATTTTGGGCAATCAGCATTTCTTTTCTGTTATTAAGCGCAGTGGAGACGCTTTCTTCTACAGAAATTTTTCTGTCAGGGATAAGTGCCTGGCTGTAAAGCGCCGGCTGGACTAAAACCAGCAGAATGATTAACTGTTTTAAGTAATGCATTAGATTAATTTTGTTAGTTCGGCAATCTGGGCACGCACGGATTTAACTGAACTGCCGCCATAGGAGATTTTAATTGATGCAGTATTTTTGGCGGAAAGAATGTTTTCTGCACCGCTGTCAAAATATTTTGAATATTTTTTAAGTTCGCTGGCAGTTAAGTTTTCAAGTTCTGTATCGGTTTTCCGGTATTCATCAACAATTATTTTTACTATAGCATGCGCTTCCAGAAAAGGCAGGCCTTTCCGCACCAGAAAATTAGCCAGTTCGGTAGCAATGCTGAAACCCGTTTTAATCTGTTCTTTTGAAAGTGTTTTTACTTTCACAGATGCCAGCATGGCATTGGCAATTTCCAGAGATGCAGTAAGCGTATCCACTGTATCAAATAACGGCGGTTTATCTTCCTGCATGTCGCGGTTATAAGTAAGAGGCAGAGCTTTCATAAGAGTAAGAATGTTGACAAGAGCACCGTACACACGGCCGGTTTTGCCGCGGATAAGTTCCGCTATATCAGGGTTTCTTTTCTGGGGCATAATAGATGAGCCCGATGTAAATTCATCGGCAATCTCAATATAGTTGAAACTCGGGTTTAACCAGGTGATAATTTCTTCCGATAAACGCGAAAGGTGCATCATAATAATGCTGGCGGCTGAAATAAACTCAATTACAAAGTCCCGGTCGCTTACGCTGTCCATAGAATTGTTGCTTACTTTTGAAAAGTCCAGCAGTTTGGCTGTATATTTACGGTCTATAGGAAACGAAGTGCCTGCTAAAGCGGCGCTGCCTAAAGGCATAACATCTACTCTGGTGTAGCAGTCAATAAGGCGTTCTTTATCCCGGTGCAGCATCCACGCATAAGAAAGTATGTAGTGGGAATAAAGCACCGGCTCGGCCGGCTGAAGATGTGTAAACCCCGGTATAAGTTTTCCTTCATTCTCTTTTGCTTTTTTAATTATTGTTTTCTGGAATTCCGTTATAAGACAAATTGTTTCTTTTATTTTATCTTTGAGGTACAAGCGGACATCCAGAGCTACCTGGTCATTTCTTGAACGGGCAGTTCTTAATTTGCCGGCAGTATTTTCACCTATTTTGCGGATAAGTTCCTGCTCTATGGCAAAATGTATGTCTTCCTGTGCTTTCAGTTTTTTGCCGGTTTTTATTTCTTTGGCAATGACCTGAAGAGCTGTTGCTATTTTCTGCGCGTCTTTAGCGGGTATAATGGAGCATTTGCCCAGCATTTTCACGTGAGCAATAGACCCCGCGATATCATAAAGCGCCAGCCGTTTATCAAACGAAAATGATGCTAAAAAGTCTGTTGTGTTGGTCATGGTTTATCCTGGTTGTTTTATTGTTGTTTAAGTATTTTGGCTGTCATGCTCAAATGATTTAGTTGGGCATCCATATTTTTGGTTTTTCGCTATTGAATTTTTCTTTTTGGATTCCCGATTAGAGTTATTTCGGGAATGACATATATTTGTTTTATATTTTAGTCTTGTTTTTTCTGAGTATGGAATTTACTTCCACGGGCAGGCCGAAAAGTTTAATGAAACCTTCCGCGTGCCGCTGGTCATAGATATCCTCTTTTTCAAAAGTTGCCAGTTTTTCCCAGTAAAGCGAATTTTTTGCTTTTCTGCCTTCTACGTTTATGTTGCCTTTGAAAAGTTTAAGTTTAATAGAGCCGGTTACATATTCCTGCGTTTCATTTATGAAACCGTCCAGCGCATACCTGAGAGGGCTGTACCATAAACCGTTATAAATAAGTTCTGCATATTTTTGTTCAACAAGCGCTTTGTAGTGGAATGTGTCACGGTCAATGGCTAAATATTCCAGCTCTCTGTGCGCAAAAATAAGCAGTGTGCCGCCCGGGGTTTCATAGACCCCGCGGGATTTCATGCCTACCAGCCTGTTTTCTACCAGGTCTGTTCTGCCTATGCAGTGCAGTCCGCCGATTTTATTTAATGTTAAAACTAGATTTACCGGGTCATAAACTTTGCCGTTAATTTTTTTAGGAATACCTTTTTCAAAAGAAATTTCTACAAAACCCGGCGTATCAGGTGTTTTGTTTATCGGCGTAGTAAGCTGGAAAATATCTTCTGTTGGCGGATTGTTGGGATTTTCAAGTATACCGCCTTCATAGCTTATATGCCAGAGGTTTGCGTCTGATGAATAGGGTTTTGCTTTAGTAACAGTAATGGGAATATGGTGTTTATGGGCATAATTGATTTCATCTTCCCGGGACTTAAGCTTCCATTCTCTCCAGGGAGCAATAATTTTTATTCCAGGCGCGAAAGCCCTGAAAGTAATTTCAAAGCGTACCTGGTCGTTGCCTTTTCCTGTGGAACCGTGGCTTACGGCCCAGGCGTTTTCTTTTTTGGCAATTTCAACTATTTTTTTTGCTATTATCGGCCGGGCTAAAGACGTGCCCAGCAGGTATTTGTGTTCATATATTGAATTGGCTTTGATAGCAGGATAAATAATGTCGGTTACAAACTCTTTTTTTGCGTCAATAACATAGGCTTTTGAAGCGCCCGTGCTTAATGCGCGTTTTTTTATTGCCGGCAGGTCTTCATTCTGCCCAACATCTACAATGGCCGCAATAACATCTGCATTGTAAGTATCTTTGAGCCATTTTATCATTACAGATGTGTCTAAACCGCCTGAGTAAGCCAAAACTACTTTTTTATTCATTTTTTTGCCTTTTCCGGGCTGAAAACCAGCCTATTTAATAATTTAAATAATTAAGGGAATTATACTAAAATAAGAGAGAAGGTGTCAAACAAAAGGTAGTGATTAGTGGTTAGGGTGTTTGAGGGGTTGCGAAGTTTAAAAAAGCAGTTTTCTTATTCTTATTTTGTTTGGTGAGATTACAAAAATGTTTCCTTTTAAGCTGTCTGCCCTGGTTTCCTTAAGAAAGCGTTCAAATAATGAGCAGATGTCATTCTTGTTGTAGGTGTCCGGTACCCTTATAAGAATCAGTCCTGCTGGTGCAATTTTTGACAAAGGTAACGGAAAGTCCAGGTCTCTGGTAACCAGTATTTGCTTTTTTTCATGTGCCAGTTTCCATAAATCTATATCTGCCCGGCCTCTTAAACCTGCTTCAGCTAAATTTGTGGCTTTATAAGCATGTTTTCTTAACAGTTTGGTTAAAGAGTGGGGTAAGTTTTCGTCAATGAGAAAGTGCATGGACTTTTTCTTCGGTCAATGTATCTGCGGCATAAGCCAGGGCGGCTTTGATATCTTTGTTGGTTATATGATATTCTCTGCTGACCTCGTCTTCAGTCATTCCGCCGGCCAGAGAACCTACTATAATCTGTATGGGTACACGGGTGCCTTTTATAACAGGTTTGCCTCCCATAATTTTTGGATTAAATTGAATTCTGTTTTTCCATGTCATTTTAAGTATACCTCCCTGCTGATTCTTAAAAATATCTTATAATAATTAGTCGGGATTGTCAAAAACGCTCTTTTAAGGAAGCTCTGGGATAGAACAGTGGTTATGGTTTGGGGTTTTGGGTTTTTAGGAGGGTGTCAGCCTGGGTTTGGGTAAGGAGTTTTGCGTAAAAAATATCTGAATCAGGCTCTGTACCGGAAAAAACGGCGCCGTAAACTGTGTTTTTTTCTTTTTCGTTTATTTTCAGGTATATCATGCCTGATTTAATCTGCCGGCATTTTAAAAGATAGGTTTTCCAGCTGGATATCTTAACCACGTTTTCAATTTCAGGCACCTTTTTAAATAATCTTTCATCGTTAAACCCTACTATGTGTGCTTCCTGCAGTTTTGCCAGCGTGCCCAGCACTTCTTCTACAATAGTTCCGGTATCTTTAACAAATTTTAAGCGGACAGTTTTGGTGTCTTTTTCTATTAACAGATTTCCGTAATTTATTTTATCCATTTTACAATTAAGCGTAACTTCCGGTTTGTTTTCAAGTACCAGCGGTGCAGGGGAAAAGGTTTTTCCCGGGGCTTCAGAAAGGTTTTCAACACTGTGAATTTTTGCTTTTTTTAACGGAGGGCCTATTCTGTTGCTTTTGACGGCGGGCTGGGGTTTTTTTGCAGGCGGTGAAGTCTTTATACCGGTTTTTCTATTAAGCTTGCCTAAAATATCGTTTTTAGAAGCCAGAGATACGCCCCCGAAAAGAAAAAAGCCCTTGCCCATTAGCGGGTAATCCCGCGATGTAAAAAGCGGCATGCATTCAGTTTCTCTGCCGAATTTTGACCGGTCAAGAAAAGCTATGTTTGTTTTATATTTTAAGGATTGCGTGTCTTTATACCAGGTTTCAAAATTTAAATCCCGTTGTGCGGGCACATCAAAGAGAAAATCCAGAGTATGGTTTTTTTCTTCCTTTAAAATCATCAGCAGGCAGCTCCATTTTTGTATCTGGTTTAATTTGTGGTACTGGGGCTCGTTGTCTGCCACTGCCGAATAATGCAAGTCCCACCAGCCCAGGAATTCTTTGCTCTGGTAGTTTGGTTTTGATTCTTTACCGGGAAATAACGGGTCTGAAGAGGCGGCATAAACGCGGGTGGCTATGGGTTCAAATACTGCTTTTGTACCGTAAACTTCAAAACTTTCTTTTCTTACACCGAACCAAAGCCGGGTTTTTGAGAGTTTTAAAAAGTCCTCCCAGTATTGTTTAGGTATGCTTATTTCCGGCATGGTTTTGAAACCGGAAATGGTTTTTGGTGTAAGACCGTTGTAATCCAGAGCCCAAAACTTTGCTGTGAGATCTGTATAAAACAAGACCATGGCAGGCATAGTGCCTTTCAGGTTTCCGTCATAACGGGCAGTCTGGTAGGAAGAATCTTTTTCAATTCTTTTTAAGAGATCGCAAAAGCGTGCCTGTGTGTTTTGCTGTGAATTTGAATATTTGCGCAGTATTACAAGGAGCGGTTCTGTTGATGACTGCTTTCTTATTTTTTCTGCAGTTTGGGAAAGCTCGTTTTTAAGGGAAGAAACAAGCGCTGTCATTTCTGCGTCTTCCGGATTTACATAGTTTGTATCAAGTTGTGTTAATTTAAGGATGTCATCAGCAAGACTGGCATAATCCATACCGGGGTCCAGGGAAAAGCCTATGTTGTCATCGCCTTCTTCTAAACTTCTGTAAGGTATTTTTTCACGGATGTAAGCCATAATATCCGCTTTTTTGGCCTGGCCTGCGTTGATGGACCTTTTTAGTTTCGGGTTTAACCGTAAAATTTCATCATACTTATTGTTTACGAACATATTATAATCGTGCTTATGTTTTTCTTCTTTTGCCGGGGTTACCTGCGGTATGTAGGCCTGGTATAAAACAGCTATATCTTCCGCGTTTAAGGCCCTGCCGGTTTCTCCGGAATATTTTCTTGCCTTAAAGGTCAGGGTGTCTTTGTTCCACTGCATGGATAAAATGTCGTCACAATTAAGCATGAATTGTTTAAAATCATTAAGGTTTTTTACTTCTTTTGTGAAACAGCCGTAAGTTTCTGAAAATACGGTTTTGCCCGGCTCTGTTTTAAGGAAAGTTACCGTTAAGTCAGCAGAGTTTGTGTTAAGGTTATAACCGAAAATGTGTATTTTTTCCGGAATGGTGTTGGTAGAGGCAAATTTTTTATCAGCCAGGAAACTTACAATGTTTTTATCTTTATTTTTTTCGATAGGAATCAGTATTACAGCATCAGATTTTGACAGGTATTCCATTCTGCCGGGCGCGATTGCGTATTTACCGGTGTCTTTCCGGCTTTGAAAGCGCATAGGGGTGCTGTTTTTGAAGAGTTCGTTTATTTTTTTTTGAGGTACGTTAAGTCTAGCTAATAGGGCGCTGAAAGCCCAGTCCCGGAGCTGTTCTTCTTTTTCATCTACGGGCAGGGTGTCATAAAAATATTTAAGGGATGAGAAATCTACGGTTATGTTTTTATTTTGTTCAATTATGTTTTGCAGTGTTTCTGAAGCGGAAGTTTTTGGCGCGCAGTTTAACATTGCGGCAATAAAGGCAGTAAAAAAGAATGGAAGTATAATATTTATTTTCATTTAAAAAGAGTTTCAAAAATTAATGTATTGTTTTTTAAAACAGTTTATTCGCTTCCATAATAATTTTTGCCTTAAAAACCTCGGCACCGGATCAATTTAACCTAAATTTTCAAAACTTGCGACCATAAAATGGTCACTTCGGACAGTTGAAAATTTTACGGTTAAATTTTTCCTAAAATTATTCATGACGCTCAAAACTGTTTTAAAAAAGCAAACGAAACGATTTTGAGCGACATTGATGTTTTAGTTAAAAGAAAATGAAAAAGATTTTCAATTGTTTGACGAACTATTTTTAGTTTGTGAGGAGTTTTGAAAATCTAATTTTCTTTTAACGGTCCGAAAGGGGAAACATCATCAGGAGCGATAAAATCGTTTCAAAGAAAAAAAAGAACTTCTATTAAAGAGTCTGTTGTTTCGGTAAAAAAACAAAAACATTTATTTTGAAATATCAGAAAGCATATTTTGCAGAAACTCCGGATACCCAATACCTTTTTCCAGGGTTTTTGTTTTTATCCTGAAGCCTGCATGGTAAAACTCTATATGTTTGCTGTACTTTGCCAGCAGGCGGTCCATAATTTTTGCGGCCATGTGCTTGCCGTAAAAAATAACTTCTATATATTTTTGTTCCATTTTAATCTGCGCAATATCATTTTCTTTCATTAAACTGCGCAGGCGCACTATTACTGAAAGCTGTGTAACCGGCGTAGGCAGGTTGCCGAAACGGTCTTCCAGTTCCCGGTTTAACAGGTCCAGCTCTCCTTCTTTTTCAATTGCCATAAATTTTCTGTAATACATTATGCGCAAATCATCCTGTGCTATATATTCCTGCGGTATGTAGGCGGATATATTAAGGTCAACGGTATAGGTTTTCTCTTCTTCAATGGGTTTGCCTATACCTTTAAGTTTATGCATTTCATCAGAAATATATTTGCAGTACAGGTCCAGGCCCACATCATGCACGAATCCGTGCTGTTTGGCGCCCAGCACTTCGCCGGCACCGCGGATTTCCATATCGCGTAGCGCCAGTTTAAACCCGGACCCCAGCGTAGTAAACTCATGCAGCGCCTGCAGGCGCTTTTTTGCTTCTTCGGTCATTTCCCCGGGCGAAAAGAAAAGGTAGCAGTAAGCTTTGGTGCGGCTTCTGCCTATTCTGCCGCGCAGCTGGTAAAGCTGGGCCAGTCCGAATTCTTCTGCCTGTTCAATAATCATGGTGTTGGCGTTGGGCATATCAATGCCGGATTCTACAATGGTGGTAGAAACAAGGCAGTCAATATTTTTGTGCACAAAATCCCACATAGTTTCTTCTATTTCTGTTGCGTGCATTCTGCCGTGCAGTACAGCAAAGCGCACTTCCGGCAATAGTTTTTCAAGGGAAAGTTTGCGGGAATATATACTGTGGATGTAATTGTGAATAAAAAATATCTGCCCGCCGTGGTTTAATTCTGCCAGAATAGCTTTTTTTATAAGGTTTTCGTCAAAGGTACCTATATGTGTTTCTACCGGCAGGCGCCCTTCCGGAGGGGATTCAATAACAGACAAGTCTTTTATGCCGGTAAGCGACATAGAAAGGGACCGGGGAATAGGTGTGGCGGTAAGTGAAAGTACGTCTATGGTTTTTTTTACTAATTTTATATGTTCTTTCTGCTTTACACCAAAGCGGTGCTCTTCGTCAATAATTAAAAGGCCCAGGTCGCGGAAGTGAATATCTTTTGAAAATAACCGGTGCGTGCCTATCACAATATCAAGGGTACCGTTATTTAAAAGTTCAATAGTATCTTTCTGTTCTTTTTTTGTCTGGAAGCGGGTAAGCAGGCCCAGTTTAATCGGAAAAGATTTCAACCGTTCCGTGAAAACGTTAAAGTGTTGTTCCGCCAGAACTGTGGTAGGGCAGACAAGGGCTACCTGTTTAAAGCCAAGCGCGGCTTTAAAGGCGGCGCGTATGGCCACTTCTGTTTTGCCGAAACCCACATCGCCCAACACTATGCGGTCCATGGGGTGCGGGCTTTCCATATCATTTTTTACTTCATCAATGGCGCGCAGCTGGTCCGGGGTCTCTTTATAAAGGAAGGAGTCAGCCAGTACTTTCTCAAAATCGCTGTCATGGGAAAAGCCGTGGCCGGGCGCACTTTTCCGGGCCAGGTAAAGTTCATGCAGGTGTTTGGCCACATCTTCTGCGCTTTTTTTGGCGCGCTGTTTTGCGCTTTCCCAGGTAACGCTGTCTAATGAATAGAGCCTTGGCCTTTTGCCTTCTACGCCCACGTATTTCTGTACGCGGTGAAAATCCGCTACGGGTACAAACAGTTTATCTTCGTTTCTGTATTCAAGGTGGATATATTCAGAAATGTTTTCACCGGTATTTATTATTTTAAGGCCGCGGTATTTGCCTATACCATATTTTTCATGAACCACATAATCACCCAGTGATATTTCCCACAGGCCTTCCAGCAGTTTGCCGGATTTAAACTTTGGTATACGCACCGGCCTTTCATACCGGCCAAAAATTTCGTTGTAAGTGATAAACGCCAGTTTTTTATCCGGGCTATAAAAACCCTGAGTAACCGGCGCAATAATGGTTATGCCGGCACTGCGTTTGTTTTCTTCAAATATTTCCGCCAGGCGTTCCTGCTCACCCAGATTGGCGCAGAACACAGCGGTTTTATAGCCGTCTTTTTTATATTCATCCAGTGTCTGAAAAAACAAAGGCATGTTCCCTTTAAAAGGCGTGTTCTGGTTAAAGTTTACGTGGTTGTCTGAAAGAGCTTCCAGCTCTATAGTTTCAAATTTTCCAACCCAGACAGGCAGGTTTTCGCGGGGTATTTTTTCATCAATAAAAATTACAGAATTTTCCGGCAGGAAATTATCCAGGCTACTCTGGTTTCCTACTATTTGTTTTGCCGGCAGTATAAGCAGTTCGTGTATAATGTTATTTGAGCGTTGGGTTTCAATGCTGAATTCTTTTATGGATTCCACTTCATTATCAATAAAAACTATTCTGCAGGGTGTACTATACTGCGGGCTCCAGATATCCAGTATTTCGCCGCGCACACTGTACTGGCACATGTCGCTTACAAAATCTTCACGCATATAATTTGAATCAGCCAGAAACTGCAGGACTTTTTCCCTTGGATAGTTCATACTGCTTTTAAGCGTAACGGTATTTAGTGTCTCAGGTGACGCTACTCCGGTAGAAACACCCGCCAGGCTTGAAAGAATAAAAAAGTTTTTGCCGGCTTCCCGGGATTTATTTAATGCAATCAAATCAAAAAGTGCGGTTATGCGTTTTGTGTTTTCTTCCGGGAAACTTAGTATTTTGGGTGTGGTTTCCAGCCAATGAGCCATGCCGCTTAGGTTATCGCTTAAGATTTCTATGGTATCATCATCGGGCAGTATGCACAGGCAGTTTTTGTTTTGCAGATAAATATTTTCCAATAAATAGAAAGCTTTTGCGCCGTCAGTTGAAAGGCCTGAAATTTTCATGATAGAGTAAAATATAATATAATCGCCCTCTTGTCAAGAAAACAGGGGGACGTTGTTAAGTAATGAAGTATTGAAATAGCCACCATCTACGGAAACACCACTCTTTGCGGGTACGGCACAGACGTATCAGAAAACGGGGCCGGTACAGTAATTTCAGCTAATTCAATAGGTGAGCCGGTAGTAGGAATAAGCGGGTATACGAACTCCACAAAGTGTATATTTGGGTATCAGGGCGGAATCTGCGGGAATAACCAGCTATGGAGCGGCTATTCGGATGATTATGAACCCGGCAATGACGAACCGGTACTAAACAAAATATCAATACCCAGCCTGATAGCAGACTATACGCAAGAAGATACCACCGAA
>MGVC01000054.1 GCA_001800285.1 Elusimicrobia bacterium RIFOXYA2_FULL_39_19
AGAAAATGTCTGGATTTTAATACTCCGGCTGAGTCTTTTAATTCATGTGTTGCACTTACTCCTTGAATTCACCGCTATTTACTATTACCGACCTTTTTAATATAGTATTTGTATAATTCATCCTATGAAAAATTGTTTTTTTATTTCACTTATTCTTTTTATTGCTTCTTCTTGCGCGCTTGCTTTTGAGGTAACGGTGACTCCCGTAAAACCCAAGGGCGGGGAAGGCCTGCGCGTAGAAATAGCCGACAATTCCCCCTTAACCCATACCATTTCTTTCAGGGGCATTTCTTACCGCGTATACCGCTGTGATGAAAATAAAAAAGAAGCGTTTATTCCTATAGGCATAGAAACTACCGGAAAAAATCTTCTTAAGGTATCAAAAAAGTTTCTTTTTTTTACCGTAGAAACAAAAACCCTGGAAATTAACGTAACTCCGTGCAAAATTAATAAAATTATATTAAAAGAATCTGATGAAAAAATGCGCGATGACCAGCCAGCCGTTGATGTACAGCAAGACCGTGTACTGCAATGCATAAATACAAAAAGTAAATTTAAATTATGGTCCGGAGCTTTTCAGGTACCCATAAAATCAAAGTCCAAGCCAAACTTTGCCAACAGAAGAACGGGTAAAACACACGATTATTACCATAAAGGCATAGATTTAGGCGGAAAAAAACGTACTGCTATAAAAGCAACTAACAGCGGCAGGATAATCCTGGCGGGCGAAAACTTTAATGTTTATGGTAATGTAATTGTAATTGATCACGGCCAGGGTGTTGTAAGCTGTTACTTTCATTTAAACAAACTGCTTAAAAAAGAAAATGACATGGTTTCAAAAGGTGAAATTATTGCCCAGCTTGGAAATACCGGCTGGTCTACTGCGCCGCACCTGCATTTTGGCGTTTATTTGCACAGCGATGCCGTAGATCCTCTGTGGTGGATTGAATTTACCAGCAATATTAGCCATAATATTAAGTAGGTTTTTGATTTATATCAGAACAATATTTCTGGATGCCCGGGTCAAGCCCGAGCATGACAACTTTCGTAATATACAAAAATGACATATGTTTTTTTCTCTTATCAACTTATCATCCTATAAACATATATACTTTTTTTAGGGAACTCCCATGCTCCCCTTACTTGTCGGCTTTTTAGTTTTCATTTCCAGCCTTATTTCTATACGTATCGGTATAGCAGTTGTTATAATAGAAATATTTTTCGGCGTTATTTTAGGTAATGCAGGCCTTAAACCCGAAGAATGGATGCTTTACCTGGCAAATTTCGGCGGCATAATACTTACTTTTCTTGCCGGCACTGAAATTGACATGAGATTACTTAAAGATAAATTTAAAGGAAGCTTTTTAATAGGTTTCTTCTCTTTCCTTTCACCTTTTATTATCGGTTTTTTAGCCGCCTATTTCATTGCCAAGTGGACTTTTTGGGCATCGCTGGTTACGGGTACTGCTATTTCCTGCACATCTCTGGCGGTTATCTATGCAGTTTTAGTTGAAACCGGAATGAACAAAACAGAATTGGGCAAACTGCTGATGTCTGCAACTTTTATTACAAACCTTTTTACCGCGCTGGCCTTAAGCTTATTATTTACAAAGTTTAATCTTTACACCCTGGTCTTTCTTGCAGTATCAATACTGATAATTTTTCTTGTAGACAGATTTTCCTTATATATACTGCGCAACCCCAGCCTTTTTAATAAAGTAATTGAACCGGAAATTAAATTTCTGCTTTTTATTTTGCTTGCCTTTGTATATTTTGCAAAATTGGGCGGCAGCCAGGCTGTTCTGCCGGTTTTTATTCTTGGTATGCTTATGTCCAAGCATTTTACTGACCAAAGAAAAACTAAAATTATCAGAAACCGCCTTAAAACTGTTTCCTATGCAGTTTTTATACCCATTTTCGGTATTGTAGCAGGCATGCGGGTTTCTATTTTCTATATTTATTCTGCCTTTCCGCTTTTCGTTTTATTTTTCCTTGTAAAAGTGTTGTCCAAATTTGCCGGCGTATACTTTTTTGCAAGAAAATACATACCTCAGGGGCATATGTACATATCCCTTTTAATGAGCACGGGGTTAACCTTCGGCCTTATTGCCGCGCTTTTCGGTTTCAATGAAGGACTGATAAACCAGTCCCAATATTCCCTGTTAATAGGTGTAATGACTCTGAGCTCTATAATACCCGTCTTTTTTGCCCAGAAATGGTTCATGCCTGTTAAAAAAGAAGACGTTTTGCGCTGAATTGACTTTCAAATGTGTGCTGAGTATAATCATATTAGATAATTATTTTGTCGGGTCCGAAAGATAAAATGGGCTTTCCGGAGGGTGCAATGAAAACATTGCAAATTGATGGTCGGGCCGCCATCTGCATAATGCAGGTGTGCGGTTTTTTTATTTTCTACCAATAAGGGGCTTAATTATGACAAAAAAAACAGTGCTGTTAATATCGTGCCTGGTGTTTCTCTTCTGCGGATGCAGTAAAACCAATAAAAATACCGTAGTGTTTGAAGTAGGCGGAGCGCCCAATGAAATTTCGTTTTGGGAAGAGATTATAAAAGATTTCCAGCAGCAAAGCGGTATTAAGGTAGAAATAATCCGCCAGCCTACCGATACAGACCAGCGCCGTCAGGGCCTGGTGGTAGCGCTGAAATCAAATAAAAATAATCCGGACGTTTTTCTGATGGATGTTGCCTGGATATCTCAGTTTGCCGCTTCCGGCTGGCTTGAAAACCTGGATAATTATTTAAAAGCGGATAAAGTTGATACCGGTATATTTTTTAAAAATGTTATTAACCTTTCCGATAAATATAATAATAACACTATTGCCCTGCCTGTTTATGTTGACGGCGGAATGTTATATTACAGAAAAGATTTATTGAATAAATATGGTTTTAACAATGCGCCGGTTACCTGGGACCAGTTGATTGAATATTCCTTAAAAATTCAAAAGCAGGAAAGAAAAACTAACCCCGGCTTTTACGGTTTTGTATGGCAGGGCGCGCAGTATGAAGGGCTTATATGCAGTTTTATAGAATTTGCAGGTTCAAACGGCGGAATAATAATTAAAGACAATCAAATAAAAATAAATACTCCCGCTAACATAAAAACTTTAGGCATGCTGTGCGATTTAATACATATTCAAAAAATATCCCCGCCCAATATTTTTACTGAAATGAAAGAAGAGGAAGTAAGAACCTTTTTCCAGCAGGGGGACGCACTGTTTGAAAGAAACTGGCCTTATGCCTGGTCCTTACACCAGAATGATGACTCTGCGGTTAAAGGAAAGGTGGGACTGGCGTCTGTGCCTCATTTTGCCGGAAATAAAAGCGCATCAACTTTAGGCGGCTGGCATATAGGTATTTCAAAATTTTCAGATGCAAAAGACCTTAGCTGGGAATTTGTGAAATTTACCGTATCCTATGAAACCCAGAAAAAGCTGGCTATGAAACTGGGCTGGAACCCGGGGCGCAAGGATATTTATAAAGACCGTGAAATAAAACAAAAATTCCCGCATTTTTCATATCTCGGCAATATTTTTGAAAACCTGACCCCAAGGCCTAATCTGCCTTACTATACCCAGATTTCAGAAATTATGCAGAAACATATCAATTCAGCTTTATCCGGAAAAACAAATCCTGAAACAGCCCTTAAAGAAGCTGAACTTGAAATAAACAATTCTATAAAAAGATACCTGAAATAAATGAACAAAGAATTAAGAAGCCCTCTTTTATTTATTGCTCCGGTACTAACGTTTATTTTAATATTTATTCTCCTTCCTGTTATAGGCACCGTCGTTACAAGTTTATACAAAGACATTACCTACCTTGATAATAAATTTATTTTTTTTGAAAATTACAGGCAGATTTTCCAGGACCCGGGTTTCTGGCAGTCTTTGCGCTTTACTATGTTTTTCATTCTTGTTTCTATACCGCTTGAAATGCTGCTGGGCCTGATTTTTGCAATATTGATTGATCAGGAAGTGCCGTATAAAGGTTTTTTAAGAGTCTGTATATTAATACCCTGGGCTATACCTGCCGCCATTTCATCAAGAACCTGGGAACTGATTTACAATTATAATTACGGTCTGGCAAACTTTATTTGCAGTTTTACGGGAATTTCTGTCCAACCGGTAAACTGGCTGGGCACAAGCCTGGGAGCTTTTTTTTCGCTGGTACTTGCCGATGTTTGGAAAACAACACCGTTTATTGCCATTATTCTGCTTACCGGTTTACAAATAATCCCCGGAGAAATATATTTGCAGGCGCAGGTGGACCGGGCCAATTTTTTACAGCGGTTTTTTAAAATTACCCTGCCTTTGCTTAAGCCTGTATTTATTGTAGCGTTACTTTTCAGGACTATTGACGGCCTGAGAATTTTTGATATTATTTACATTCTTACGCACGGCGGGCCTGGCGGGGCCACCGCTTCGCTTTCACATTACAGCTATAAATATTTTCTGGCGGGGGATTTCGGGTACGGCTCTGCGGTGTCAACAACACTATTTATAATCTCGTTTTTATTATCCCTGGTTTATCTGAAGTTCGGGAAGTTCCAAAATACATTGAGCTGAAAATGAAAGAAGAAAAAATACAAAGTATCCTTATTCTGCTCGGTTCTTTTTTTATGGTAGGGTTCTGCCTGCTGCCGTTTATTTATATGCTGGTTACCAGTTTCAGCAGTTCCCCGGATTATTTATCTTCAAAAGTATCTTTCGGGTTTACTTTCAATAATTACCGCTCTGTTTTGGGCACAGATTCACTGCATTTCATGCAATACCTGAGAAACAGCCTGTTGATATCTGCCATAAGCGCATTTTTCTGCGTGTTTATTGCAAGCCTGGGGGCTTATTCCATTACCAGGCTTAATCTGCCGCATAAAATGGGGTTCCTGTTTTTCATTCTTGCCATATCTATGTTCCCGCAGGTATGCCTTATCAGCTATCTTTTTAAACTTATGACTTCGCTGGGATGGATAAATACTTACTTTGCGCTTATTCTTCCTTATATAGCATGGATACTGCCGTTATGCCTGTGGATACTGGCAAGTTATTTTGCGCAAATACCCGCAGAGCTGGATAAAGCGGCATTAATTGACGGGTGTACACCCTGGCAGGTTTTATATAAAATTATCCTGCCTGTTTCCCGGCCTGGCATATTTTCTACCGCTTTGCTTGCATTTATTTTTGCGTTTAACGAATTTCTGTTTTCCCTTATATTAACCAGCGACCATAATGCCAGAACCATTCCCGTAGGTATAGCGCTTTTTCAGGGGCTTCACGGTGAAATACCCTGGGGCAACATTATGGCGGCGTCAATAATTGCCGTAATTCCTATTCTTTTGATTATTATCATGTTCCAGAAAAATATAATTCAGGGTTTAACCAGGGGAGCTGTAAAAGGATGAACATAAAATTAAAAAATCTTACAAAGAAGTTTATTTCATTGCGGGGCGGCGTGGCAGCTATAAAAGACATAAACCTTACAATTAATGACAAAGAATTTTTTGTACTGCTGGGGCCTTCAGGCTGCGGAAAATCAACTTTACTTAATCTTATTGCAGGCCTGGAAAAACCGTCTTCCGGGGAAATTTTTTTCGGCGCTAAAGTAGTTGCTTCTTTTGAAAAAAAACTTTTTCTTACTCCCAAAGAACGCAATATTGCCATGGTATTTCAGAACTATGCGCTTTATCCGCATTTGAGCGTATATGAAAATATTGCTTTTCCGCTTAGAATACAGAAGTTAGGCAGTGCTGAAATAAAGGATGCTGTGGAAAATGCCGCCGCTATGCTTAATATAGCTGATTTGTTCCAGGCCAAACCCGCAGAATTAAGCGGGGGGCAGAAACAGCGCGTTGCTATTGCCCGCGCTGTGGTGCGCAAGCCTGATATATTCCTTATGGATGAACCGCTTTCAAATCTTGATGCCCAATTAAGAACTTCTACCCGCACAGAATTAAAACTTCTGCAGAAAAAACTGGGCATAACAACAATTTATGTTACCCATGACCAGACTGAAGCAATTACGCTGGGTGACCGGGTGGCTGTTTTAAAAAGCGGTAAAATTGAACAGATAGGCACGCCTGATGAGTTATACAACTCACCCGCAAACACGTTTATTGCAACATTTGTAGGAAATCCGCCTATGAACTTAATTAAAACCAAATTAATTACGGACAACGGTAAATATTTTCTTGCTTTTTCCGATAACAGAATTGAACTCCCGAAAAAATTGCTTGAAACAGGCAATCTTCTGGAAACCGCAGATATAACTATAGGGTTAAGGCCTGAACATATAGAAATTAACCGCAGCAATAATGATAACAATTCACTAAAAGCAACTATTCTGGATGTGGAATCTCTGGGAAGGGAAAATATTGTTAATTTTTCTCTTGGAGGCAGTATTTTAACGGCGCTTACTAATAAAAAACATTTTTTGGAAAAAGAAGAGGTTTCGGTGAGCTTTGATATAAATAATTTGAGCCTTTTTAAAGCCCCATAGGTTCTATGCCTTCATTTTAAAACCATACCCTTTAACTGTTTCTATAACATTCCCGAATTTACCCAGTTTTTTTCTCAGCCTGCCTATGGTCATTTCCATGGTTCTTGAACTGGCATAATATTCCCGGTTCCATATATTCTCTGAAATATACTCCTTGTTTAATACTTTTCCTTTTTTTTCTATAAACATCTTTAACAGCTCATATTCTTTGGGCCATAGATTTACCATTTTATTATTTACGTAACACTCGTGTGTTTCCGTGTTTAAAACAATGTTTTTTGCTTTGAGAACCTTTTCATCCGCAACAGAAACCGCTTTTCTTCTTCTTATAATTGACTCTACTCTTACTATCAGTTCTTTTACATCAAACGGTTTTGTGAGGTAGTCGTCTCCGCCTATTTTAAACCCTGATATTTTATCGTAAATCCCGCCAAGAGCCGTAAGAAACAGGACCGGTATGTGTTTAGTTCTTTCAGAAATTCTAATTTCTCTGCAGAAGTTCAGCCCGTCGCCATCAGGCAGTCTCCTGTCTAAAATAACTAAATCCGGCATACATGTGGAAATCTGTTTTTTGGCTGATTCTATATCATCAGAGCTCTTTATTATATAGCCTTCGTTTTTAAGGTTTTCTGTTACTAATAACCTTATGCTTGGGTCATCTTCAACAAGCATTATTAATTCTTTTTTCATAACCTTCCATTCCCGGGTATTTGCTGTGATTTTCTACAAAATCTTATCATATATTTCATTGTTTTAAAAGTTACCTTAAAGTTACTTTTATATCGTCTTATAGTTACCTTTAAACGCTATAATGTAATTGAGAAGGAGCGGTAAATTAAATGATTAAAAAAACTATATTGGTTGCAGACAGCAATAAATATATTTTATCGCTTATCAAGGAAAATATTGAGCTTTCCGGTTACAGGGTTGTTACTGCTTACGACAATGCTTCTTTATTTCAAAAGATTATAAGCCATAAACCGGACCTTATAATTCTTGATATATTGTTACCGGGGATTAATGGTTTAACTCTTAATCATTTTATTAAAAATGTATTTAAAATAAAATCTGTTCCTATAATAGCTATTTCAGGCGACCCTGACTTAAAATATACTTTTAAGAAAATCAATGATACAAATATTAAAGACTGGCTTCAAAAACCTTTTGATGTTGAAGTTCTTTTAAATAAAATAAAATGTATTTTAAAAAATAAGAAAAAATCTATTACAAAGGAGAGCATATGTTAAACAAAGTATTTTACTTATCAGCAGCAGTTGTTTTTTTATTTGTCGGCTGCACAAAGAAGCAAATGATTAAGCAGGAGATTATTACGCCTGTAACTAACCAGGAACTTTCTTCAATTGAAAAAGAACCTTCTTCGCGTTATGAAGACTGGCAGGCTACAAAAGAACTTGAAACGGTTTATTTTGATTTTGAAAGCTCGGGCCTTTCAGAAAAGGCAAAAACCTACCTTGCTGCCAATGCAAAATATTTAAAAAGTTTAAATGATTATGAAATCCTGGTAGCAGGCAATTGCTGTGAATGCGGAACTAATGAATACAACCTCAGTATGGGCCAGCAAAGGGCTGAAATGGTTAAAAAATACTATTCTCTCTTAGGCATCCATGCTAATAATATTTCAACTATTTCCTACGGTGAAGAAAAACCTGTTAACCCCAATGCAGGGCCTCCTGATTCTATTAATTGCAAAAAGAACAGGCGCGCAGAAACAAAAATAAGGATTGCATCAGTTACATCAAAATAATTTACGGTTAAATTACTGCAGAATTTTGATATGAAACATTTATTTCTTGTAATATTTGTTTTGTGTTGTTCTCTCGGGCATTGCACGGCTAATGTTGCTGAGAATCCTTTTACTGAAAATACTGAAAGCAAATCTCTGGTGTGGTCTCACTATTTTAATGTAATTAATATTTTTAACAAAAAAATAGGTTTTGTTTCCATTAAACTTGAGAAAATTAACTTAGCTGACAAAGTATCTTTTTATAAAGCAAATATTATTACAAAAATTGATTCAAGTTTTATTTTTTCCTTAAATAATACCGACGAAACTGAATATTTTGATGATAACTTTGTTCCATTGTCTTTTAATTTGAACATTAACACCAACAGGAAATATGTAAACGTTCAGGGTAAGCAGTCTGATTCCAATTACATGGTTATATTTTCCAGCTCCCTATCAAATAAATATTACTCAATTGTCTGGATAACCAATAATTCTACAAAAACCGTGTCTGTCCCCTTAACATCAAATTCCTGCACTGCCGGCAATATTAAATCTATAATTTTAAACAACGGAATTTCTAAAAACAATAAATACAGTCTGATGTTTTTAGACAAACATAAACTTAAATATCATAAAATCAGTATCAGCACCGGTAATTCTTTGAATTTTAACGGCAAGCAGGTGTACCTTATTCATTTGAATCTCGGGTTATTTGGCAAATTCTGCTTTAAAATGGATGAGGAAGGGGGCATTATTGAAGGCTTCGGAATGGGAATAAGGCTTATTCCTGCCTGAAGCAATTATTTCTGTTCTTGTAGTGTTTTTACCTATTTACTTATATAATATCATGTGTATTCAACATAGTTCTTTTGTTTGCTTTCCAACATTCTTTTTAAAATCCTGTTAAACAAAACCGGTATTTCTATGAGCTATAAGTCAAAGCTTTTATTATCTATTTCTATAATAAGCATTTTTACGCTTTCCCTGCTGATTATAAACAGGATATACCTGCTTGAAAGTATTTTGCATGAAAAAACAATTAACAAAATGAATTCTATGGGCAGGATGCTGTGCCAGGATATTTTAAATGATTTTATTGATTTGGATTTTAAAAATTTAAGACAATCTGTCAGAATAGCCTCAAAACAGCCGTTTATTGATTTTGTTTCTGTGATTGATAAAAATAATATCATTATATATTCTTCTAAAAACGAATTGACCAGCACTTTAAATACTTTCGTAGATTCTACTGATATAAGCAGAAAAAAAAGCAATCAATTCATAAAATCCTTTCCTTTAGCCAACAATAAAAATACTTTCGGGTCTATACAAATTGCCTTTTCTTTAGATGAAATGAAAAGAGATATTAACAGAATGCTTGAGTGGTCGCTTGTTTTAAGCATATTAACCCTTATACTCATAGTCAGTGTTTCCTGGTTTGCCACAAACAAATTACTGGCGCCTCTTGTTGAAATGAAAGATGTTTCTTATGAAATAGCCAAAGGTAATTTTTCCCAGAGAATTAACGTAACTACCAAAGACACCATTGGTGAATTGGGGCAGTCTTTTAATCATATGGCGCATCAGCTGGCAGATATGACAAATAACCTGGACATGAAAATACAGACTGCTACACAGGAATTGCTTTTGAAAACCAGTGAACTGGAAAAGGCTAATGAAAGATTATTAGGGCTTGATAAATTGAAATCAGAATTTGTTTCTATGGTTTCTCATGAACTGCGCACGCCCTTGACCGGCATTATCGGGTTTGCTCAGACCCTGCAGAATTTAAAGCTGAACAATTTGCAAAAGGTGCAATATTCAAAGATTATTGAATCTGAAGGCAAGCGCCTTTCAGCTCTTATTGAAAATTTTCTTGATATTGCAAAAATAGAATCCGGTAATATTGAGTTCTATAAAAGTGAAGTAGACCTTAATAAGCTTATAAAAGAAGTCCTTGTTATAATCAGCCTGCCGGGCAAAATAAAGATTAAATGCAAACCTGCGCCCGAGCTTCCGGTTATTTATTGTGATAAAAATAAAATTAAGCAGGTTATAATAAATATTTTGGGCAATGCAATTAAATATTCTAAATCCGGAGGAACCATAACTATTTCAATTATTAATAATCCTGATAATATAACTGTCTGCACAAAAGATAACGGTATTGGCATTGCCCAAAATACAGCCTCAAGTATATTTGAAAAATATTTCAGAGGCAATGATAACGTAACCAAAAGGTCTTATGGCAGCGGTATCGGGCTGTCTATTTCAAAAAGTATCATTGAAATGCATAATGGCAAAATATGGTTTGAGTCTATGCCCGGAAAAGGCACAGAATTCTTTTTTTCACTCCCAAAACTCTGACCTGTTAACATGTTTTTAATTTATTTAAGGATTCGTGGATAATTTTTATGTCAATAAAAACACTTTTACTTGTGGATGACAACCCTGATATTATCAGGCTGCTTGAAGTAAATCTCAAGAATGCCGGATATAAGGTCATTTCTGCGCAGGACGGCGAAAAAGCATTTGTACTTGCAAAACAATTTGTACCCGATTTGATTATTCTTGACATCATGCTACCCGGAATGGATGGATATGCTGTCTGCCAGAACCTTAAAAGCAATAAAAATACCAATCTTATCCCGGTACTTATTATTTCAGCAAAAGACAGGCCTATTGATAAGATTATCGCATTAAAAACCGGCGCCAGTGAATACATTACAAAACCGTTTGATATCCAGGAACTTATTGTACGCGTGGATTCACTTTTAAAGCATACGGAAGAAAACCTTTCTACAAACCCTCTTACAAAATTACCCGGAAATACAAGCATTATTAATGAATTAAATAAAAGGCTTCATAATAAGGATGACTTCGCATTTATTTATATTGATTTGAATAATTTTAAATCTTATAACGACAAATATGGATTTCACAAAGGTGATGAAATTATTAGATTTACAGCTGATACCATCAAACAAAGTGCGGCTGAAAATGATTTTATAGGCCACGTTGGCGGGGATGATTTTGTTTTTATCTGTGAAATATTTAATGCAGAAAATGCCTGCATTAAAATAGCTGATATATTTGATAATAATATAGTAAATTTTTACAGCAAAGAAGATGCCCAAAAAGGATCCATCATTTCAAAAGACAGGCAGGGAAATACTACAGAGTTTCCGCTTATGCGCCTTTCTATGGGAATAGCAAAAAATGACAATGCTAAAATTATTCATTATAATGAAATTATTGAACTTGCTTCTGAAATTAAAAATCATATAAAATCCCAAAAAATAGCCGGCAAAAGCATTTTTATGTCTGATAAAAGAAAGCCGGAAGGAACCGAAAAAATGAAAAAGAAAATCCTGATTGCTGAAGATGACCTGAATCTCCAGAAATTGCTTAAAGTAAACCTTGAATCAAGAGGATTTGATGTTGTTGCAGTAGATGACGGGGAAAAAGCGCTTGTTGAGTTTTATAATATTTTACCCGATTTGTTTATTACCGATGTCATGCTTCCTAAAATTTGGGGCCTTGACGTATGCAGGGGTATCAGAAAATCCGGCCAATTTAAAGACATTCCTATATTAATAATGTCCGGGGTATATAATAAGCTTGAATTCCGTATTGATGCACAGCAGGCGGGCGCTACCGATATGATTACAAAACCTTTTGAAATTGAAGATTTTACTAAATATGTTGAAAAACTTATTGCACAGACAAAACCCTCAAGCGCATCAGCCGCCAGCAGTGTTAAAACAACAATGCCGTCAGACCTTACAAAAAACTATTCTGTTGACAAGAAAGTTGTTGTTTATTATCCTGACGGTAAAATAATTAAAGGAATTACTGCCGCTATGAATCCCGGAGGTACGGGTTTCAACATGACATTGAAAGACGAAAACAAAAGAGCCTACATAGCCTATGCCCAGGTATCCAGGGTTGAAGTTGTGGATAAGTTCTAAATGAATAAAATACCAATTCTTGCCAAACTATCCTTCAAGCTTAAAATAATCCTTGCCGTTTCTATTATTACTATATCTATTGTAACAATCATTCTGCAGGTACGGTCAAAACAAATTGATAATATTCTAAGAGACAGAATGAATTTCAGAACCAGTGTTATAGCTGACATTATCGCTTTCAGCATAAACAAGGGCTGCTCTCTTGACAAAACTGTAATTAGCGGATATTCTGAACAAATTTTAATTGAACCAGAAATAGCTTATGTGCTTTTTTTTGATAGAAACAACAAGCTTATTTCCAGGGCAGGAAATTACAATAATGATACTGTTTCTTTTAAAACCGAAAATATTTTTAAAGTAAAAGATGACATTTATACTGTTTATAAAGAAATTTATGGGGAAAATGACAATAAATTAGGTGCCATTATTGTAGGATTTCCCATGGAAAGCTTAAGTATAGCTTTACATAAACATTTAATAACAGGAATTACCCTTTGGCTGGCAGCTGTTATTCTGATTGTTGTTTTTATTTATTACATAATAACGCTTTTTCTTAAACCTCTTAAATCCCTTTACGATGCCGTACTGTCGGCTGAACAAAAAGATTTTGATTATAAAATTCCTGTAGTTTATGAAGATGAAATAGGCATTATATCCAAACAATTTAATTCTATGTCGGATAAACTGAAAGATTTTTATAACGGCCTGGAAGAACAAATTTCCAAGGCTACCGGCGAACTTGTGCTTTCTAATAAAACTCTTACAGAAAAATCTTCAGAACTTGAGATGCTTAATAATAAACTCATTGAAATGGATAAAAGAAAAACCGAATTTGTTTCAATAGTTTCACATGACTTAAAAACACCCCTTACCTCTATTATGGGTTTTACTGATACTCTTTTAAACAAAAAATTAAAGCTAAAAGAAGAAGACAGGGAAGAATATCTTAAAATTATATCTCTTGAATCCCGCAGGCTTTCAAGGCTTATTTCAGATTTCCTGGATTTATCAAAAATTGAAGAAGGTGTACTAAAATTGAATATTGAAAATATTGATTTAAAAGAAATTATTGATAAAGTTATTGTTATTACTAATCCTGAATCAGAAAATGTAACTATTTCTGTTACAAACAATAATGATTTAGTAAAAATAAGCGCAGACTCAGACCGCCTGTCTCAGGTTTTTCATAATCTTTTGTCAAATGCCCTAAAATACACGCCTAAATATTCTGAAATATTAATTACTGTTGAATCTAATTCAACCGAAAACCGGATATCAATCGCTGATCAGGGCCCGGGCATACATGATTCTGAGAAATTGAAAATATTTGACAAATTTTACCGTATAGATGATGATATTTCCAGAAAAGAAAGAGGCACGGGACTAGGCCTTGTGATTGCCAAATCAATTATTGAACTGCACGGCGGAAAAATATGGGTTGAAGATAATAAACCCCGCGGCAGCCGGTTTATTTTCACCATACCGGTATAAAATATGCAAAATAAAATATTAATAATCGAAGACGAACAAAACATCACCCGGCTTTTAAAAGTTAATCTTGCCAGTGCCAGGTATATTGTTGATAACGCCTGCGACGGCATTGAGGGGCTGGATAAAATTAAAACATTTTCTCCGGACTTAATTGTGCTTGACCTGAGAATGCCTAAATTAAACGGCCTTGAAATACTAAAAATAATTAAAGCAAATCCTGAATTTAAATCAATTAAAATAATTATTCTTACGGCCTCAGATAAAAAGGAAAACCGGACTGCTGCTATTTCAATGGGTGCAGATGCCTTTCTTTCAAAACCGGTTGACCTGCAGTTATTTATTGAAAAGGTTAATTGTTTGCTTAAAACATAATTTTTTCTACTTTCTGCCTGGTGAAGTACTATAGCAGCTGCTTCATCTTCGGCAAAAACCGCCGAACTTAATTGCTATAAAAATGATAAAATGGTTTAATAAGCCTTCTAAATAGAAATGTTTTTAAATTACAGGGGTACCTGATGGTTATGACAGGATTGTTTATAATACTTTTAATTGTGCTTTTAGGGCCCTTCTTTATAAAAAAGATTGAACATAATCTGGAAGTGTTCCTTTTTGTTATGGGGTTAGCTTCCTGCCTTGTGTCAGGAATGCTTTCGCTTCATCTGGTTGAAGAAGCACTGATAGAACCCATTAAAATTACACTGGCAGTATTTTTTGCAGGTATTGTCTTTAGATATACCAGGCATTATTTGCATAAAGGGGTAGCTAAAATACTTAAAACTATGCCCGTCTGGCTTTTTGTTTTTCTTATGGTTGTAATATTAGGCCTTGTTTCTTCAATGATTACGGCAATTATAGCTGCGCTTGTGCTGGTGGAAATAATCAGTGCATTAAACCTTGATAAAAAAACTGAAATTGATTTTACTATTATTGCTTGTTTTTCTATAGGCCTGGGTGCAGCGCTTACGCCGATAGGTGAACCGCTGTCAACCATATTAATTGCAAAATTAAAAAGCCTTCCACACGTAGGGTTCTGGTACATTTTTGAAATTGCCGGCTGGTATATTATACCCGGGGTGTTTACGCTGGGGATTGTTAGTATGTTTTTTCACGGAAAGAAATCTTCTCACAGCCTTCACGTAAATGAACATGATGATACCTTTAAAGAAATTACAATCCGGGCATTGAAGGTTTATTTGTTTGTTATGGCTCTGCTATTTTTAGGAAGCGGGTTTAAACCCGTTATTGATACTTATATAATAACTTTGGACAGCAGGATACTTTACTGGGTTAACATGACTTCTGCTGTTTTAGATAATGCCACTCTTGCAGCCGCAGAAATAAGCCCTGCTATGACCGTAAAACAGATTCAGGGCGCATTGATGGGCCTTTTAATTTCCGGCGGAATGTTAATACCGGGCAACATACCCAATATTATTGCCGCCAACAAACTAAAAATAACCAGCCGTGACTGGGCCAAAGTGGGACTGCCTCTGGGTTTGATGTTAATGATGGTCTACTTTCTCATCCTCTACGTGCTGTAAAACCTCTGTATCAGACTGCCGGAAATTTGACTCCATAAGGCTCCCTGCATACCAGCTAACTTCTTATCCAGCATCTTTAATACCTTCGGATGTTGATCCCCACGGGCAGAGCCCTTGGCACAAACACCTACCCCATGCAGTTTTCAAATAAAACAATTTGAAAACTACCGCAGGGGTAAACGTCACACATGCATTCATCCATCCCGCTAAGCGGGATGGAATTCTGCTGCCGTTTAAAACACACTTATTATAAACTGTATTTTTCAATATTATTTGCAAGTTCTGTTTCAAATTCAGAATACTCCACATATGCAGATTTTTGGGTTGATTCCCTCAGGGCATTAAATACATCATAATTATTTTCTAATACTTCAACCACATTGGCGTCTAAAATATTGTTTTTAACCATATCGTTTAATATTCTTATGGCAGGTTCTTTTGCAATACTTTTTCTGTAGGGCCTATCTTCTGTAATAGCATTAAACGTATCTGAAACAGCAATTATTTTTGAATTCAAGGACAAATTTTCAGCTTTAATATTAAACGGATAACCGCTGCCGTCAGGGCGTTCATGGTGAAAAGCTGCCCATTGCGCAATTTTTTCAAGATTTTTTACTGTCTTTAATAATCGGTAAGTATGGTAAGGGTGTGTTTTTATTACATCAAATTCTTCAGTTGTCAGTTTGCCGGGTTTTTCTATTATTTCAATAGGGACGGCAAGTTTTCCTAAATCATGCAAATAACCTGCTATCCGCATATTTAAACATTCCTTTTGCGCTAAACCGAATAACTCAGCCATTTTTTCTGCAACAATTCCAACTCCGTAAGAATGTGCCGCTGTAAATCTGCTCCTAAAATCTATTATTTTGCAAAAAAACCGGCTTAATTGCAGCAATTCATTAAAATCTATCTGTTTGTTAACTGTTCTAAGATTTAGATTTTTCGTCTTTAGCATTATACATTCAGGACTAATTAAATTCAGCCAAAATGATTCTTCCTGCGACACTTCAAGAAATACATCTAAAATATCAGGCTTAAACATTTTATTTCTATTTTCTTCTATTTTTTTACAAATTATTTTTGACTGTTTTATTATGTTATTTTTATCTATGATAACGCTTATTCTGTCAGCAAGATGAATAAGATGGCTTTCTAAAGGCACCTGTTCTCCCAATATCTCTGCCCCTCTGCCTTCCTCCCAGTAAGTATGGTGGCAGCGAATTATCTCAGCTATTTTGTCAAATGCACTGAACTTCTTAAAAAGCAGGTACCCGGCTTCTACGTGCCGGTATGGTTTTTCAACTTCAAAAATAAAAGCACCCAGTTTTTCTTTTAAGGATATTGCTCCGGTATCATGAAGTAAAGCAGCTATAAAAACCATATCTTTTTTTTCATCGCTTAGTTTCATTTTTTCTGCTAAAGATAAGGCTATATAAGCAACTCTTTTATGATGGTCTGCAATTGCTGTGCTTACAAGGTCCAGCACATTAGACATACACAGCAGAATATCAAATAATGGATACTCGTCTTTATAAATAGTTTCTGTATTTTCAGCCAATGTTTTTTTCCTTTATTCTGCAAGCAGTTTTAATTTGTATTTTGTTGCATCCTATATACTTATATGCCCTGAAAACGTAAAATAGTCAAGCAGTATTTTAAGCATTAATTCTTAAAAAGACGTTTTGATGCATTAACAGGCATAGGAGAAGGGCTAGGAAGACTTAACATTTTTAATAGAGCTCATTAATTCTAATATTTGTTTTGTTGTGTTAATGTTTCTGACAGTCATCTCTTTATATTCCTTGCGTGTTGAAAGTTTCAGCATATTTGACCTGGTTATTTTGTCCATTTTTGCAGACCAGAATAGCGCGCCTTTGCAATAGGTGTTTTCCTCAATTTCCTTTTTTGTTTCTAATTTTTTCAAAATATCTTTTGAATCAATTATTTTGCTTAGAAATATAACATTATGTTTCCAGGTAGGATCTGCGAATATTTTCGGGAAATGTTTTATCGTATTTTCCAAATCATTTTTTGACCTTACTAATACTTTTGCTTCATAGTGAAACCTTATAGAAAGTATTTTTTCTATTTTCTTTTCTATTTCTATTTTATCTGTCAGGCTTGACTGAAATATAACATTACCGCTTTGGATGTAGGTTTTAACTGACTTGAAACCCATCTTTTCAAATTCAGCACGCAGAACATCCATTTTCATTATATTTTTTCCGCCAACATTTATGCCCCTTAAAAACACAACGTAGGTAACCATATTTTCTCCTATGCTTTTGTATTTCCTTTCTTACTATATTTTATTTGTTTTTTTACATTTTTAAAAGATGGGCCTCGCCAGTCATGCCGCTCCTGGCCAGGCAACGCCTGCTGATGCAAGCCGGGGAAAGAAATTGTTCTGAGTGCTTTTTGAGGTATAAACCATTCCATCTTACACTTGCGAGAAAATATTCTTGTAGAAAACCTTACCTTATATCACATAACGAAGAATGATTCCTGGAAAAAACCTCTGCCGGCGACTTTTGCAATCACGGAGCCCTTTCTTTACCTTTTATCAATTGATGAAAGGACGTTACCCACAACCGGCGGTAGAGCGAGCCGCAATCCCAAATTTCCTTTTATTAGCTGTATTTGGGATGCTACTCGCAAAGCGAGCGTTTTTTGAAAGGAATTGTTCTGAGTAAATTTCTACTTTTCTTTTACAAATTGGGTAAGGCCTTTGAGGGAGGTTTTAAACTCTTCTATGGTTTCCTGTTTATGCGATATGATTTCTATAAGTTTGTTCATCAGGTTTGATATGGGCGCCAGGTAATCGCCGTCTCTTAATTTTATTGGGTGTATTTCTGTCACGCCCTGAGCCATATTATTGACTTCTCTTTCCAGCCTTTGAATGGGGCCCATTACGCGGTAAGCAAAATACAAACTGGCTACTATTCCTATTAATACAAGAATGATGGTTTCAAAAATCATTACATACACCATTTGTGACTGTACGCTTACCAGCATATCTTTTGCAATATTCATCGGTGCGCCGGTGGTACCGGGCAGCGTTAAACCGATAGCGGAAATAGTCTGCGTGTATTTTTCAATAGTATAATAAATGGCCAACCCTGACACCAGCATAGATACCAGCACGGTACCTAACACATACTTAAAATACCATAACTTTAATTCGTTGGTAAAAAATAAAAAGCCTAAAGGATTACGTTTTTTCATTTGTGCCCCCTATTATACTCTTTTGAAGGTTACAGCTTTTGATTGTTCTTTTACAAGGCTATTCTACAACTTTTTTTCCTAAAAGTCACCTTAAAACCAGTGATTAGTCATTATGTGTTTAAGTGGTTAGTTTATGATTTTTAAAAACAAGTGATTTATTGCTACATGTTTTCATGATTAGCAAAATCCTTAACTAATTTCTGACCACTTAATCACTTAATCACTTTTTTACTTGCCGTTAAACGCTTCCTGTGCATGGTACGAACTTCTGGCAAAAGCATCCGCCACTACAGACTTAAAACCCATTTTCAATGCTTCCGCTTTATAACTTTCAAATTCTTCCGGTGTAATATGCTTTTCTACTGAAAGGTTTTGCGGTAGGGGCTGTAAATACTGGCCCAGTACCGCAATATCGCACTTTACTTTTCGTAAATCTGCCAATACTTCCAGCACTTCTTCATGTGTTTCACCCAACCCCAGCATAAGGGCAGACTTTGTAGTAATAGAAGAATGTTTTTTAACATACATCAGCAGATTTAATGAGTGCAGGTAATCAGCCTTTGCGCGCGCCTTTTTGTAAATCCGCGGAACCGTTTCCAGATTATGCCCTAATATATCAGGCTTAGCTTCTATTATTTTATTAAGCGGTTCTTTTTTTCCTTTAAAATCCGGTACTAATAATTCAATGTTTACTTTTCCCGGTATTTTGTTTCTGATTTCCTGAATTACTTTTACAAATTGCTCAGCACCGCCGTCAGATAAATCATCGCGGGTAACAGAAGTTATTACAATATGGCGCAGATTAAGCTTTTTTACAGCTTGTGTAATTTTTTCCGGTTCCTTAACATCAATTTCCTGCGGCAAGCCTTTACTGACACCGCAAAAACCGCAGTTACGCGTACAGATATTTCCTAAAATCATAAATGTTGCAGTGCCTTTTGTAAAACATTCATTTATGTTTGGGCATAGAGCGCTGTTACACACGGTATTAAGATCTAATTCTTTTATTACTGATTCGGTAGTTTCAGGCTGATTATAGGAAACACGTTTCTTAATCCATTTTGGGAGTACTTGTTTTTGTTCTTCTTTTTTCTGCGGGGCAACCATTGGTAATTCTTCGTACGCAAATACATCTTTAAAATGTCTTATTACAGACCTTTTTACTTCTTTCATATCTACGGTAATTTTTGTTGGTGTTGAAAATAAATCGCCCTGCTGGTTTAATGCTTCTTCTATAGAAGTCATTTTTTTATTTTTAAGCCCGCAGGGGTTTATCATAGATACTACTTTTAAATCCGGGTTTACGTTAAGGGCAAAACCGTGGTAAGTAACCCAGTGTTTTACGCCAATACCTATGGAGGCTATTTTATTGTTTCCTGCCCATACGCCCGTAAAACCTTCTTTTCTTTCACCGGCAATTTTAAAATCACCCAGAGCCCTGATAATCACTTCTTCCAGGTTGCGAATGAAAAGATGTATGTCTTTCTGCGTTTTTTCAAGGTTTAAAAGCGCATAACCAACCAGCTGGCCCGGGCAGTGCAGGGTAATGTTGCCGCCGCGGTCTATTTCCAATACTTCTATAGCTTTTTGTTTTAATATTTCCTGTGAAACCAGTATGTCTTCTTTGTCAAAAATGGTTTTGCCGCGGGTAATGACGGCAGGATGTTCGGTAAGTATCAGGGTATCCGGTGCATTATTTTCTGAAATATCTTTTAGTATTTTTTTCTGCAGTTCGTAGGAGGTGGTATAATCTGTTAGGCCGGAATTTACTATATTTAGTTCTCGCATTTTATTTTTTTTTGGGTAAGTCTATGGCTTCTTTATGCGTATCATGCACCGCTTCTAAAATAGCTTCCGCCATGGTTGGATGTGCATGCATAATACGCGTAAAATCATTCACTTTCAGTTTCATTTTTACTGCTGTTACCGCTTCACCTATCATTTCAGAAGCTTCTGCACCTAATATATGAACCCCTAAAACTTCATCTGTTTTTTTATCTGCCAGTACTTTTATAAAACCTGTTGTTTTACCCAGGGTCATAGCCCTGCCGTTTGCGCTAAACGGAAATCTGCCGATATTTACTTCCAGCCCCAGAGCTGATGCTTTTTTTTGTGTTAAACCCGTGCTGGCAACTTCCGGCATAGCGTACACACAGCTGGGAATAACCGAATAATCTATTTTTGAATCCTGCCCGCAGGCGTTTTCTGCTGCTGCTATGCCTTCAGCAGATGCTTTATGCGCCAGCAGTACGCCACCAGCAGCATCGCCAATGGCATAAATTCCTGAAATGTTTGTTTCCATTTTATCATTAACTTTTATAAATGCTTTTTCTGCAATTACGCCCGCTTTTTCAAGCGCCAGATTTGACGTATTTGGTTTTCTGCCTACCGCTACAAGCACTAATTCATAATTTTCTGTCATGGCGGGCTCTACTGCGGTACCTGTTTTAATTTCTATGCCGTCTTTTACAAGAAACATTTTAAGTTTGTCTGCTACTTCTTCATCTTCATAGGGTAAAATTTTCGGCAGCATTTCAAAAACGGTTACTTTTGTGCCAAGCGCGTTAAAAATACAGGCAAATTCTATGCCTATTACGCCCGCGCCTATTATCATAAGTGTTTTTGGCGCTTCGGCCAGGCCGTTTGTTACATCTAATATATGGTCGCTGGTAAGTATTTTTTTGCCATCAGCGGGAATGGATGGGATTTCTGCGGGCACTGAACCTGTGGCTATGATAATCTTTTCTGATTTATATGTTTCTGTACCGGTTTGAGTGCTAACTTCAACTTCATTTTTGCTTAATAATGATGCGCTTCCTTTAATAAGTGTAACTGCATTACTTTTCAGCAGCTGCTCTACCCCGGCGCGCAGGTGAAGCACAATTTTGTTTTTCCTGTCCTGCATTTGCGGGAAACTGTAATCAACATTTTCTGCTTTTACGCCGTAACTATCCGCATTTTTTACAGTTTTGTATACGCCAGCGCTGGCTACCAATGCCTTGGTGGGAATACAGCCCCTGTTTAAACAGGTGCCGCCGGCAGCTTCTTTTTCTATCAGCAATACTTTTGCGCCTAACTGTGCCGCGCGTATGGCCGCCACGTATCCGCCCGGCCCCGCCCCGATAATTATTAAGTTAAATTCATTGTTCATGTTTTTTCCTTTTACCATTTTTTGATTAGCGAAGCAATTGAAACGGTTTTTAAACGACATCTACTTGCTTCTCCTTTTATAAGATGACGCAAGAACGTTGCTCACAGTGATGTTTTAGTGAAAATAAAACGAATTGGATTTTCAACTGTTTGACGATCCCGCCAAAGCGGGTGAGGAGTTTTGAAAATCCCGTTTTATTTTTACGTTCTACAGGAAAAACATCATAAGGAGTGAAAAACCGTTTCATAAATATGAAACCGTGTTTGTCTCTATTATATTAAATTTTAACCCCGTTTTCTTTGGTTATTCCTGGATTATTCTTACAAATCACTTAACCACTTAGTCACGTATTCACTGTCTTTAGAGGCAGGTGGTTATGTGGTTAGTCGTTACGTGATTAGTGAAGCACTATGGGCTTACGCCCATAGCATCTGCTTCATCTTCGGCAAAAACCGCTGAAGAACATCCCCTGTCGCTAACCGCTTCTGCAATATTCGCGGCTATTTGCCGCATTGCATAAGCAGCTTTAGGGGATACCCTACAACGCATTCATCCCCGCGTTTACACTCGGGGCATTCTGCGAAAGCGGGTAAAGACTTTGTATTTCACAAATCACTTAACCACTTAGTCACTTATCCACTTTTCCAGTGTTTATATATGCAAGGATGAAACCTACGGGAATGTTTTTATCCGGGCTGGCCTGAACAATTATCTTTTCTATGGTGCCGGTAAGGGGGGACTCTACTTCAAAAGCGGCTTTATCGGTAAGAATTTCAAAAAGCGGCTCACCTTCTTTAATTTTTTCGCCTTCTTTTTTCAGCCACGCGCTTAAAATGCCTTCCTGCATGTTTTCACTGAGCCTTGGCATTAAAATTTCTTTAATCATATTATATTTTCCTGTTCCAGCTGTCTAAACTATACTTTTTCTCTATCAATTCACTTACTTGCACTGCTAACTCTGGTGAATTTTGCGTAATTTCCGGCAAGTCAAACTTTTTAAACACTTCTTTTTTAAATTTTTCAATATTTAACGGTACATTGGCCACAAAATCATTGTGTTTTCTTTTCCGGCGGTAATCCGGCTGATTTACCGGCTCTTTTAAATAGCTTGAAATCAGTTTGAGGTCAAAATCATACAGCCAGGTGCCGTGATGCAGAAAAAAATGCCTTTTTCTTGCCTGCGCATTGCCTGAAACCTTTTTATCTGCATACACTATGTCTGAAATGGGTTTAAAACAGATATTTCCATTACCTGATGCTATTTTTGCGCAGTCAATTATCTTTTCAAGTATGTAATTGTAGGATTTATTTACATCTGCAAGCGTTTTGTCCCTTTCATAAGACAAAACAAGCGAAAAATTCAAACACCCGGGCCCCTGCAGTACCGTACCGCCGGCAGAAGTGCGCCGTAAAACGGGAACATTGTCTTTTGCGCAGGCTTCTATATCAACTTCCTGATGAATTTTATTGCCGGTACCAAGCACAACAAAATATTTTTTTGATTCCCAGAAACGCACAGCTTCACCTGTGCCGTTTTTCTCTGCCTGCACCAGCAGAGCCTCGTCAAATGCAATATTTTCTTCCGGAGTTTCAAAATTCATTGGTTTTTTTGTGGTTGACATGTAATAGTTTTTTGATTTTAAAGCAAATGAAATGGTTTTAAGCGACATCCGATGTTTTAGTTGAAAAAAACATTTAGATTTTCAACTGTTTGACGATCCCGCCATGGCGGGAGAGGAGTTTTGAAAATCTTGTTTTTTTCAACGGTCCGAAGGAAAAACATCGAAAAAAGCATAAAAATCATTTCAAATAATATCTTTTCAATGGTTTAACGATAATTATTTTAATTATCTCTTAGTTTTAGAAATATATGAAGCGATTTTGAACGATATAAATGATTTTAGGCGTTTTTCATGTAAAAATCATTACGGGAGAGAACAAATCGTTTCATTATATTGATTTATCAACTGCATCGGGTTAAAGTTTATAACACAAATCCATATCTTTTGCGGCAGAAACTTCATCCAATCTTGAAACAGGCGTTGTTGTAGGAGAATTCTTTACCAGTTCCGGCTGGGTTTGCGCTTCTTCACTGATTTTTATCATAGCGCTTATAAACTCATCCAGCGCTTCCTTGGTTTCCGTTTCGGTAGGCTCAATCATAATGGCTTCCTTTACTATAAGCGGAAAATAAATGGTAGGCGGGTGAAAACCATAATCTATCAGGCGTTTTGCTATATCTACAGTATGCACGCCGTTTTTAATCTGCCTGCTTCCGGAAAACACGCATTCGTGCATGCAGGTTTTATCGTAAGCAATCTGATAATAATTTTTAAGTTTTTCCTTAATATAATTGGCATTTAATACAGCATTTTCGCTTACCCGTATCAAACCTTCTTTGCCCAGCATCAAAATATAGCAGTACGCTTTTAAAATAACGCCGAAATTTCCGTAAAACGGCGCAATAAATCCTATGGATGACGGCCGGTCATATTCCAGCGCGTAAGTACCGTCATTTCTTTTTACCACAAGGGAAATTGGCAGATATTTTTTCAGTTTTTCTACCACTCCTACCGGCCCCGCGCCGGGCCCGCCGCCGCCGTGCGGTGTAGCAAATGTTTTATGCAGATTAATATGCATCAAATCAAACCCGATATCTCCCGGGCGCACCTTGCCAAGAATAGCGTTCATATTTGCGCCGTCGCAATACATCAGGCCGTCAACTTCGTGCAGTTTCTGGGCAATCTTCTTTATCTGCGGTTCAAATAACCCCAGAGTATTCGGGCAGGTTAACATCACAGCGGCCACTTCATTGTCTAAAACTTTTAAAAATTCATCATAATCTATCACGCCGTCTGAGTTTGACGGCACAGAAACTATACTGTACCCGCAAATAGCCGCGCTGGCAGGGTTTGTACCGTGGGAAGAATCCGGCACAATAATTTTTGTTTTCTTATTTCCTTTATCCTTATGATACGCGGCAATAATCATAGTGCCGGTCAGCTCGCCGTGCGCGCCCGCTAACGGCTGCATAGTAAACTCCGCCATACCTGCAATTTCTGATAACAATCTTTCTGTATTATAAATCACCTGCAACGCGCCCTGGGTCAGCATACCGCCGTGGCGTAACTGCGGAAGAAGCGGATGCAGTTCCACAAAACCCTGGTATCTGCTTACTTCTTCGTCAATTTTCGGGTTGTACTTCATAGTGCAGGACCCAAGCGGATAAAAATTGGTATCCACACCGAAATTTCTTCTGGATAATTCCGTATAATGCCTCATGGCTTCCAGCTCCGACACTTCCGGCAGCTGCGCATCTTCTTTACGAACATACTTTTCAGGAATCTTTGAACTTACCGGCACATCGCTTTTCGGCAGCTTTGCGCCAACCCTGTCCGGCACACCTTTTTCAAAAATTAGTTTCATAGTTTTTCCTTTTACCATTAGATAACATGATACTGGTATGCCACCCTTCCTAGCGGGTTACGGCATACACGAGTATTGTAACTGGTATGCCACCCTTCCTAGCGGGTTACGGCATACACGAGTATTGTAACTGCCCGCAATCATGTTTTTTCCTTTATTAGTTTTTTCCAATTTCAATTATTCGGATTGTTCGGTCTGATAGATTATCCTGTAATCTGGCATCAGACACTCTTTCGGATTGTTCGGAGAACAATCCCTACTTTTCATTTTATCATTTGTTGGGGATGTCTGTTCTGCTGCAGAGCAAGCTCTGCCACTACATTCCTTATTATCCAACCCCTAAAGCGAGGGGATATGCTTGATACTAAATTGTGAGGAATAATTCCTGAAGAAAACCTCTGCCGGCGACTTTTGCAATCACGGAGCCGGCGGTAGAGTGAGCCGCAAAGCGAACGTTTTTCGGAAGGAATTATTCCGAACATTTGCTAGTCCGCGTTTTTCGGAAAGAACATTTCTGAGCATAAATTCAACTATCTTTTTGAAAAACATATTCCCGAGCAATCACTCACTTTTCAGCACGCTTTCCAGCGATTCTTTCAAATGCCCAATCTCTTCTTTCGTTCTTTTCTCGGTCACAGAAACCAGCATACAATGTTCCATTCCCTTATAATAACGCCCCAACGGAAAACCCGCGGCAAAACCTTTTTCAATCAATGCGCTCACCGCATCTGCCGCATCCATAGGAAGCTCAATAACAAACTCATTAAAAAACGGTGCAGAAAACTTCTTCTTTACATCCTTTATTCTCAGCAGTTTATTGCAGGCATACTCTGCTTTATCAGCGCACAGCTGTGCCGTTTCCTTAAAACCCTGTTTTCCCAATAAACTTAAATAAACCGTAGCGGCAATAGTATTTAAAGTAGAATTCGTACAAATATTTGAAGTCGCCTTTTCCCGGCGGATATGCTGTTCACGCGTCTGCAGGGTAAACACAAAACCCTGCCTGCCCTGTTTATCTTTTGTGCGCCCTACCACCCTGCCCGGCATCTGCCTGACATGGGTTTTCAGCGTAGCCAGAAAACCAAAATACGGTCCGCCGAAAGAAAGCGGAAGGCCCAAACTCTGCCCTTCACCCGTTACAATATCTATACCCATCTCGCTGGGCGGTTTTAAAAGGCCCAGTGAAATAGGATAAACCGAACAAATAGTCAGCGCGCCTGCGCTGTGAGCCTTTTGGGAAATATCAGAAAAATCATCTACACTGCCGAAAAAGTTGGGGTTCTGCAAGATTATGGCTGCTGTATCGCTGTCAATTTCTTTAAATATTTTTTCCCGGCACGCTATACCGTCAGCTGTTGATATTTCCACAAGCTTTAATGCCAGATTACTGGTATAAGACCTCAGCATTGTCCTGTAAATCAGGCTTACGCCTTCGCAAACTATTATTTTTTTTCTTTTAGTAATGCGTGTTGCCATCATGGCAGCTTCGTAAAGCGCAGTCCCGCCTTCATAAATGGATGCGTTTGAAATATCCATACCCGTCAGCCTGCAAATAGCTGTCTGATATTCATAAATTGCCTGCAGTACACCCTGGGAAACTTCCGGCTGGTACGGCGTATAGGCAGTATAAAATTCGCTTCTTGAAATAATAGCGTCAACGGCTGAGGGGACATAATGGTCATAAAACCCGCCGCCTAAAAAACAAATTAAATCAGTAGCATTTTTTGATGCCAGGCTCTTTAAATGCTGGCGCACCTGGATTTCTGATTTGCCTGCCGGGATATTAAAAGACTTCGGCTTAAAATCTGCGGGAATAACCTTAAACAAATCATCAATGGTTTTTACACCGATTGCTTCCAGCATTTCCTGCTGCTGCTTCTTTGTGTTAGAAATATAGGTCATAGTCTTTCCTTTTATCAGCGGATACTATGATGCTACCCGCAATCATAAAGCACTCCTAAACGGCACATTTATTACTCTGTTTCAAGTTTCTTTACAAGCTCTTCATACTTTTCTGCACTAAGCAGATTACCTAAATCCGCTTCATTTACATTTTCCAGCTTGCATATCCAGCCGGCACCGTAAGCATCTTTATTTATAGCTTCCGGCGCATCGGAAAGAGCGCTGTTTGCTTCTTTCACCGTACCGCTTACCGGTGAATAAATATCTGACGCCGCTTTCACAGACTCCACCACGCCCATCTCACCGAACTGCTTTAACGCTTTTCCTGCTTCAGGCAGCTGAACATAAGTGATATCTCCCAGAGATTTCTGGGCATAATCTGTAATGCCTACCGTAGCTGTTTTGTCTTTTACCAATACCCACTCATGTTTTTCTGTGTACTTCAATTCTTTTGGAATCATTTTTTCTCCCTTTTATCAGCGGATAAAAATACGCTAACCGCAGCATTTTTTCTCCCTTTTATCAGCGGATAAAAATACGCTAACCGCAGCATTTTTTCTCCCTTAAATGTCTGTCCGCAGGACATGTGTGACCTGCTATCCTTCCAATCGGATGTCAGCAGGTACGAGTAAGGTTGCTGACCTGCTATCCTTCCAATCGGATGTCAGCAGGTACGAGTAAGGTTGCTGACATTTACCCCGACGCCCTGGACTATTTTATGTGTTTAAAATAGTCCAGTCAGGGGCTATTCATTTTTTATTGTAAAACCGCTGTTTTATAAAAACACTTCATCCTACGTTTGCGAAAAAACATTCTTGGAGAAAACCTTTGGTGACGACCTTTGCAAATCCCGGAGTCACCAATAGAGCGAGCCTCAAAGCGAGCGTTTTTCGGAAAGAATGTTTTTGAGCACAGTGAGCCGCAATCCCAAATTTCCTTTTATTAGCTGTATTTGGGATGCTACTCGCAAAGCGAACGTTTTTCGGAAGGAATTGTTCCGATCAACTGACTATTTGCTTTTCAAAGAAGCATTCTTATAAAACGGGGGTTTTACAATTCCCGCCGAAAGCTTTCTGCTTCCTGAAACAATCTCTATCTTATTTCCAATAATTGCGTGTTCTGCTTTCACATAACCCAGCCCGATGCCGACTTTTAACGAAGGGGAAAAGGCCCCGCTGGTCACCACCCCTGTTAATTCATTATTAAAATAAATCTCAAACCCGTTGCGCGCTGACTGGCGCCCGTCAACCACAAAACCCGCCAGCTTAAGAGCCGTGCCTTCACTAAGCTGTTTTTCAAGCACCGCTTTTCCTATAAAATCTTTCTTTAATGAAATATTTCTATTAAATCCTGCCTCAGCCGGCGTCTTTGTTTCATCCATCTCATGGCCGTAAAGCGGATAGCCCATTTCCAGTCTCAGCGTATCTCTGGCGCCTAACCCCGCGGGCTTCACCTGCGGATAGGCAAGCAGTTTGCGCCAAATTTCAACAGCGTGGGAAGCATCAAAATAAAGTTCAAAACCCAGCTCGCCTGTATAACCCGTACGGCTTACAATAAACTTAATGCCGTTAATTTCTGCCTGTATGAAATGATAATAACTTATTTTTTCAAGTGAGTGCCCGGTAAAAGCGTTTAACACTTCCAGCACTTTCGGTCCCTGCACATCCAGCTTGGCAGTTTTATCCGACACATTTTCAAAAACTGTATTTTTGCCCAGGCGCGCTTTAATCCACGCTTCATCTTTTGAAATAGTGCCGGCATTTACTACCAGCATAAACTTTTTTTCTTCCAGCCGGTAAACAATCAAATCATCCAGCACGTACCCCGCATCATTTAGCAAAAAACCATACCTGCACCGGCCTATTATTAAGGTGGCCACATCGCAGGTAACCAGTTTTTCAATATCAGCGGCAGCACTATCGCCGGAAATAATAAATTCACCCATGTGGCAGATATCAAACACCGACACGGCAGTTCTGGTATGGTTGTGCTCATCAATAATTCCGGAATATTGGATAGGCATCTGAAAACCGGCAAATTCTGCCATTAAAGCTTTCAGCGAAATGTGTTCATCAAATAATGGGGTTTTTAACATGGTTATTCGGCAAGGATTCAGGATATGTCTTTTACTACACCTAAAGGAAATTCTTTCATCAATACATTTTCTACCCAGTTACAGGCATCGTGCGGTGTCATCTGCCAGTCAACCGGGCACATGGATAATATTTCCACTAAACTGAAACCTTTATTTTCAATCTGATTTTGAAATGCTTTTCTTATAGCGGCTTTTGCCTGGGTTACATGCGCAGGTTTGTTTACCGCCGTTCTGGCAAGGTATTTTGTGCCTGAAAGAACTGACAGCAGTTCGCAGACTTTTATGGGATACCCTTCATTATGCGGGTTTCTGCCGTTAGGTGTAGTCAAAGTTTTCTGGCCTATTATGGTTGTCGGCGCCATCTGCCCGCCAGTCATACCGTAATTGGCGTTATTAACAAAAATTACCGTTATATTTTCACCGCGGTTGGCCGCATGGATAATTTCACCCGTGCCGATAGCCGCTAAATCTCCGTCACCCTGGTAAGTAAACACAATTTTATCCGGGGAAACTCTTTTAATTCCCGTGGCTACCGCCGGCGGCCTGCCGTGCGGGGCTTCTGTAACGTCAAAATTAAAATAATCATAGGCAAATACCGCACAGCCTACCGGCGCAATGCCGATAGTTTTTTCACGCACGCCGAATTCATCTATCACTTCCGCAATAAGGCGGTGTATAATGCCGTGCCCGCAGCCGGCACAATAAAGATGTCTGCTGGGTTTTAAACTTTCCGGCCTGGAATATTTAAATCCGTTTTTTAATGAATTCATATATTTCTTCCGCTGTAAATATGGCTCCGCCGGGCCTGCCGATAAAATCTACCGGTATCCGGCCGTTGGCTGCCAGGCGCACATCTTCTACCATCTGGCCCAAGTTCATTTCCACTACTACCATTCTCTTTACTTTTTTTGATATTGCAGACAGTTCTTTTTCCGGGAAAGGCCAAAGTGTGATGGGCCGGAACATTCCTATTTTCTTTTTATCTTTCTTTGCCAGTTGAAGCACGGTGGTGCACACCCGTGAAGATATGCCGAAAGCTACAATTACGGTATCTGCTTTTTCTACGTTATAGGTTTCATACTTAACTTCGTTTTTCTTTATAGTTTCGTATTTTTTGTTTAGCTTCCAGTTGTGCGCTTCCAGTTCACCATCTGCCATTAAAAGGGAGCGTATTTTTCTGGGCTCCCTGCCCGCGCACCCGTCCAATATCCAGTCTTTTTTAATATTTGAAATTTGAGATTTGAAATTTGAAATTTTGATGGGTTCCATCATCTGGCCTACATAACCGTCAGATAAAATTAATACCGGGTTCCTGTATTTTTCAGCCAGGGCAAAAGCTTTATAGGCAAAGTCATACATTTCCTGCGGGCTGGAAGGAGCTAATACAATTAATCTGTAATCCCCATGGCCGCCGCCTTTAGTGGACTGGAAATAATCTGCCTGCGAACCGCTGATATTGCCCAGCCCCGGGCCCCCGCGGGTAACATTTGCTATTACGCACGGCAGTTCACAACCTGCCAGGTAGGAAATACCTTCTTGTTTAAGGCTGATACCCGGCGATGATGAAGAAGTCATTGCGCGTTTGCCGGTTGCAGATACACCCAGGACCATATTTATGGCAGCCAGTTCGCTTTCTGCCTGCAGGAACACCCTTTTTAATTCAGGCATTCTGCGTGACATATGGGTGGAAACTTCATTTTGCGGGGTGATAGGATAACCGAAATACGCGTCACAGCCGGCGGCTATGGCACCTTCACAAAGCGCAATATTTCCCTGTAATAAAATTTTCTTCATTTTTCTAAAACACCGTAGTTAGTGATTACGTGGTTAGGTGGTTAGTTAAAAACTTTGTATTTTGCCAATCACGTAAACACTTATCCACGTATCCACTTATTTCTATTTTATTTTTATCGCATAATCCGGGCACATTAAATAACAAATCCCGCAAGAAGTGCAGTCTGCGGGATTTTCTACGTTTACCGGGTTATAACCTATTTTATTAAGCTTGTGTGTCTTTTTTATTATCTTTTTCGGGCAATAAATTACGCACAGTTCACAGCCCTTGCATATTTCTGTGTCAATTATTACCGGCAACTCATTTTCGTGCTGATTTTCCATAGTTTTATTCTACTAAATTGGCGCTGTTTTTTCAAAAATACTGCCGGACTACTTTGAAAGAACGTTTAATAGTTCTTTTGCTATTAAAAGGTGCCCGAACGGGTTAGGATGTACCGGTTCATTGCAGAATACATCCACATTGCGGTACTTCAAATGTTTTTGAAACATTTCGTGGGTTTTAACCAGCCGTGTTTTATACTTTTTAGCCATTTTTTCTACAACCTTCAGATATTTGGGCAGTAATTGAAGGACTTTTTTACGCAGTGTTTCTGAACTTTCTTTGCTTAAATAAAACGGCTGTATGAGAACAATAGGCCCTTTAAAGGTTTTTCTTGTTCTTTCAAGCAGTTGATCATAAGTTTTTTCAAATAGTTCCGGAGGTACGGCCTCTTCTCTTTCATTAAGAAATCTGTGTAAATCATTTATGCCTATTTTTATTGAAAGGAAATCAAATTTATTGCTTAACACATCATCTGTCCAGCGTTCTTCTAAGTCAACTATTGTGTTACCGCTTATACCCTTGTTTATATACTTTATTTTTCTTTCCGGGTATTCCGCCGCAACAAGTTTTGTGAATAAATCCACATAGCCGTCTCCTAAACAACCATCATACTGTCTTCTGCCGCAATCCGTAATACTGTCTCCAATAAATAAAACACTCTGGCCTGACTTAATGCATAAATCTTTCATTTCTTTTCTCCTTAAATGTTTGTCTACTGGCATTGCCAGTGACACGAATATTTACCCCATGCAGTTTTTAAATAAAACAATTTGAAAACTATCGCAGGGGTAAACGTCACACACGCAGAATTCCATTATAATGAAATTCTGCTGCCGTTTAAAATAAGCTTTTCAGGAATAGCACGTTAACTTTCTTAAAATCTTCCGCCACTGCATCTGCTTTTGTAAGGTCCTGGTTGCAGGAATTATGATTAACATAGCCCAGGCATTTCATGCCGGCAGCTTTGGCCGCCTGCACGCCATGCATGGCATCTTCTATCACCATACAATTTTCCGGATTCACGCCAAGCTGTTTTGCCGTTTCAATAAAAATATCCGGCGCGGGTTTGCCTTTTTTTACGTTTACTCCGCTTACCAGGGCATTAAAATATTTTTTAATATCAAGGATTTTCAGCACTGCTTCAATGTTACGCATATCGGAAGATGAAGCAACGGCAGTTTTAAGACCGGCTTTTTTAATATCTGCCAGCAGTTCGGGTACGCCGGGGATGGGCTTCTGGATATGTTTTTCTTTTTCCAGGTATTCCAGAAAACCTACCAGCTGCATTTGCGAAAGTTCTTCTACTGACTGGGTAAGTTTATACTTTTCTTTTAATATAGCAAACATTTCTTTGTTTGATACGCCAATGAAATGCGTGTATTCTTCTTCGCTGAAAGTTATGCCTACCTGCTTAAACAATTCCTTGTTTACTTCCAGGTGGAACGGCTCGCTGTCTATCAGCACGCCGTCCATATCAAAAATTACCGCCTCAAGCATGTTTCCTCTTTTATTTAAACTAATATAATGAAATGTTTTTGAACAACTTGCTTGCTTTCCTTTTTATTAGATGATGCAAGCACATTACTCATAGTTGCTATTTCAAATGAAAGAAAACGAATATGATTTTCAACTGTTTGACGATCCCGCCATAGCGGGAGAGGAGTTTTGAAAATCACGTTTTCTTTCATTGTTCTGCAGGAGAAATAGCGAGGACGTGAAAAAATATTTCATTATATATTACTTTCTCTTTAATATTCTTGAAACCAAATCAACTATCAAGACAATAAACAACATTGAAAAAGCAATTAAACTTAACGGTATCATGTTCCCCGGCCACTCAACCGGAGCAAACCACCCTTTATAACTCATCACGGCCAGGTGCAGCATCAGAAAAATCAATCCTAAATAGCCGCCTAACTGAAAAATAAGCGTGTTCTCAAGGCCTCGCCCTTCAAAATGATCAATAGCTGTAACCATGAGAAAAGCAATTACGCCGAAAATCAGCGTTATAGCACCATAATAATGCAGTCCGCCGCTTGTATTAAATAATTTCGGAAAATTTGCCGGTGAAAAAAGCAGAATTGAAATAAAAATATGCAGGACAACCGTTGTTGAAGTGATTATACCAAAGTGTTTTCTAATATGATGTCTTAAATACAGGCTCTCTGGTACAATTCTATTGTATGCATTAAGAATAATGATAGAACTTATTAAACTTACCGCAGACATTGCCAGCGCTTTATTGCAAAGAAACAATAAATGTGTTTCAAGCTCCATGTTTCCATAAATCACATATCTTTTAAGCGCATATATAAGGAAAGCAGCGAAGGAGACTACAAAAACCGCTACTGGCACGCCCCAGTTAAATGTTTTAGTGTTTAGCATTTTTCCTCACTTGCTTATTATACAATATTTAAACGCCAGTATTCATCTCCACTACAGTGGAGATGAATACGTGTGTGGTCTGCTATCTTTCTTAGCAGATACCAGCAGACACGATGAAGGTAACTGGCGTTTACCCCCGTGTCCCAAACATTGTTGTTCACGGGATATCGTTTTCACTTGCCTTTCCTTTTATATGATGACGCAAGTGCGCTATCCGCAGCACTTTATCCCTGCGGTAGTTTTCAAATTGTTCATTTTATGGGTAATATCCAGATATCCTATTGTAAAAGGAGGAATCAGGATTGAAAACTGCATGGGATAGCTCAGTAGGTAATATATCATATACTCTATTTACTTTGTAAATCAGGCAAGAAAATACTATAATCATATTGGAAATGAATTTCATAATACCTCAGAAACAAACCGGTTTTACCCTTATAGAAATGATGGTAGTAATTGCCATTATTGCTATTTTATCTGTGGTAGCCATTACCCAGTTTATGGGTATGACTGACAAAGCTAAAGTTGCCTCTACCAAAGGATATCTTTCTACCTTAAGAAGTTCATCACACCTGTATTATGCCGACGAAAGCGGTATTTTCCCTTATCAGTTAGCCGCTTTAACAGAAACCGACACAAACGGTAACAGCTGTTTATACTTTACCACCCCTATACAGAAAGAAAATAATGCCTGGGTACCTAAATATATGAATAAATGGATACCTAAAATAAGAACTGGCAGTTTAGCCTGGGGATTAGCCGGCACGGATAATGGCCACGAAGAAGGCAACAGCATAAAAATAGTAAATGACAGCCATGCCCCGAAAGTAAATGTGGATTGGCCGGCTGAACTGATATATAACAGAGACAACGGCGAAGTGTGGATAAACAGCGAACTGACAGATAAAGAAGGCGTAAAGATTTCTGATTGGTAACACGGAGGCATTTATGCAGATGGAAACCATTACAAACATTGAATACGTAATACTGGCTTTTATTTCGGCTATTGCTATTTATGAATTTCTGGGGCTCATGATAGCGCGCAGAAAAAAACTGACAACCAATGTGTCGCGCCTGGTAACTCATGCGGGCATTTTCTGTTTTGCGGTGCTTTTTGCCATTTATTCTGCACAGTGGCTGGCTTATTTCAGTACTATAAACCAGGAAAAACTAAACGATGTGCGGATTTTTAACTGGCAGTTTATTGCCATAATAATTGCCATGGGTTTTTCTATGATATGGGAATTTATAGGCATTTACGAGGCGCGCAGAGCGGGGAAAACAAAAAATATTGCCCGGTTTGTTTCCCACGGCATACTGATAATTTTCTTTTCCTTTCTTTTTTATACTTCCATATTAAAGTGGAACGTATATGTAAAAGCCCTTACGGAACCTTCCATGAATAAAATGTCAACTTCGGTGCTTGTACCGGTAACGCCTGCCCAAACTCCGGCCACGGTAAGCACTAAACCTGCAAAAAAAGCATCTGCCAAATCAGCAAACACCAAAAAGAAATAATTAATGAATTCCGTTTTCTTCCTAATCTTTTTTCTTGTTTTCCTAAGCATATATTCCGGCATGAACTTTTATGTTTACAGCCAGCTTGCCGGTAATATTGCCATGACACACCACGCCAAACTGTTTTTACGCGTTTTTTTTCTGTGCGGGTGGGCTTCCTTTATGCTGGGGGAGTACCTGATACACTGGAAAAATGACTGGTGGATAAAACTTATTGCTTATTGCGGTGTCTTATGGTTTGGTTTTATTGCCATAGCGCTTTCTGTTTTTATAATCAGGCACGTATCTGTGCTGTTTATTCACAGCGCGCCTTACAAACATTATTCAGCGGTTGGCGCGCTGCTGGTTTTGTTTCTGCTTTCTTTGTTTTCTTTTGTAAACCAGGCACGTGAGCCCAGAATAAAAACTGTCAGCATAAAAAGTTCTAAAATATCCGCCAAACTTGACGGGTTTGTTATTGTACAACTGTCAGATTTGCATTTAGACCACTTAAAAACACCCCGCTGGCTTTTAAACATAGTAAACAAAACAAACGCGCTTAACCCTGACCTTATAGTAATCACCGGTGACCTGATAGATTCCACAGCAACCGAATATACGCAGGCTCTTAAACTGCTTAAAGCCAAATACGGCGTGTATGCCGTAACAGGCAACCATGACTTTTATGCCGGGCTGAGCCATTTTACAGAAATTACAAACAATGCGGGCATAACAGTACTGCGCAACGAAAGAAAAACTATTAACGGGCTTATTGAACTTGCAGGTATTGATGATATACAGGGAGGGCGGTTTGAAAAAAACCTGCCTTCTTTAAAAGAAGTTATGCAGGGTACTGACTTAAACAAATTTGTTATTTTATTATCGCATCAACCGCAGGTTTTTGAAAAGGCCTCTGCCCTGGGAACAGATTTGGTGCTTTCCGGCCATACCCATGCCGGGCAGATCCCGCCCATGGATTTGATAGTAAAGTTTTATTACAAACATTCCTGCGGGCTTTACCAGAAAGGCTCTTCCTTTATATATACCAGCCCGGGCACGAGCTTCTGGGGCCCGCCGCTGCGCACCTTCAGTAGAAGTGAAATCACCAAAATTGCCCTTTCCAGAAAATAAGCTTAACTATTCCACTTTTACCCTCGCCTCGTGGGAGAGGGTGGGGTGAGGGCATAAAGAAAATTAACCGTTTATACCACACAACCCTGATGTGCGGATGTTTGTTTTCACAGAACTATCTTTTTTTCATGGCCTACACGGATGGCAGGGTCAATGTGGATTTTGAAACCGTTTTCTTTGGCTCTCAGGCAAAATGATACATCTTCCATCGTGCCCCGATTTTTCCTTTTACCAATTGACATCGGGATACCTCCCGGTATAGTCTATTATTTCGCCAATTTTCTTTTCTATCGGTTTAAACCAGGGGTAGGTCATACTTTCAAACACGCCTTTTTTAATAAGCATAAACCCAAAACCGGTATAAGCTACTTCTATCAAATTTGAGTCCGGTAGTTTTTGCTTCTCCCCGGACGAAACCCCGTCTGGTGACGCAAGACGGGTTATATCTTCCACTGTCAAAAACCTAAAACTGCCGTTTTGCTTGAAATATTCTTCATCCCAATCTTTTACGGTAGCAAAAGATTTACCGTCCTGCATTGCATAAATACCCGATATTATGTCTTTATCATGATCAAGAAGGGCCTGAAACTGCGCGGGGGAAAACAAAATATCGCTGTCTATCCACATAAGGTGTGTATAATCTATTTTGCTATCAAAGGGTTTCTGGTTTTCACCTCTTGCTACATCTGCGCCCAGGCACATATTGCGTACATAATATATGTTGCAGGACTCTTTGCGCGATATTACAAACTCCAGGCCAGTTACCTTACTCGTGCCTGCTTATACCCGATAGGAAGGGTAGCAGGCCCGATTGTTTGCAGTACATTAAAAGATTTATAAAACAATCCATAAACCTGCCGCTAAAATTACTGCCTGTCAGGCAGAATACTATTCTATTCTTTGACCACATTTGGAGTTCCTTTCTTTGGGATTTCTTTTTAAAAATTAAAATTCAAACGATATTGATGGTTCTAAATAATATGGGCTGGAATAATCATATTGAAATATTCTGTTAATATCATCAACCATTCTTAAGCTTACCGATTCTTCATAATTAACCGATAAACCAAAAACACATCGCTCAGTTATTTTATATTCCACCCCAGCGTGAATAATCCAATTAGTAATTCGTAAATCTATTGCTGCACTTCGACCATTTAAACTAAATGGTTTAAATTCAAATTTATTTAATACTCTTCCACACCCAATATAGTAGTTTAAATTATTTTTTAATTTATGTAAGTAATTTACTGTTAGTGTGTATGAGTTTAATTCCTGAATTCCTGAATCCCATTTTAAATTATTCACATCGCTTATTTCTCCTATTTTTTCATAAGTTGCTAATGTTTTCTGATTAATATCTAAAAACACCCATTGCTTTGGGAAATATTTTATACCCCAACCAATTTTTTGCAGAACATGCTCATTTCCACTCCCTCTATGCTCAGACCCTACCCAACTTGTTTTATTTACGATTGTTTGGTAGTCGTATAAATAATACATTGTAATTTTCTCTTTATTATACCCAGGTTCTTCTGCAAAACTAATAGTAACAATATTAATAAATATACTTATTGCTAGTATAATACTATTTTTCATTTGTTATACCCCTTTTTGTAAAATAGATAGGCAGAATTCTATATTATTAATAGAATTCTGCCTATTCACAATATCCTCAATTCTTAACTTGATGCTAATAAACCATGTGTTTCTAATGCTGTCAATATTGCGTTTATTGCAGCCCTTGCTTCAGTATCGGCAGTTCCACCCGTAGGATTATCGATATGTGCTTGTTGCGCACCCACAACCTGAGTCCCATTTACTTTTAATCCATATCCGGACCCAATGTTGATGTTTCCTCCCTGTACATCTAATTTGTGCCCAGGATTTGTTGTTCCTATTCCTACATTTAAATTCTCAAATACAACTTTTGTGTTTGTACCACCTACAATATGTAACTTTGCATTTGAACAAGGAGAATCGGTTCCTATTCCTACCGTGCTACCATTAGAAGAAGCTAAATAACTAGGTTGCGAAGTCGAACTTGTAATTCTTGCCTCTGTTCCATAACTATTTATTAATTTCAACTCTCCATAACCCCCAGTATCATAACCCCATAATGATGCTAACATATTTGTCCCGTCGGATTTTTTAATCGTGAAACCATCAGAGCTTACTCCTTCACCAAGTTGCAATGTTAAATTAGTCAAAGGGTTGGTTGTGCCAATTCCAACGGAACCAGAAATTATTGTTCCTCCATTCACATGCAATTTTGCGCCGGGTTCTGTAGTGCCTATACCTACGTTTCCGTTTGCAAGAATTGACACTTTGTTTCCGCCATCTACCACAAAGTTCATATAATCTAAATGATTTGAAGTGTTTCTGTAGTCTACCGAACCATAAATTAAATTATCTGCATTTTTAAACTGCACCTGGCACCAGTTTGTGTTGCCGCCTTTTACTGCTACTGCGCTGTCGCCAGCGTTTGTTACCACAACTGTTGAGGGGGTTAAAGAATTACCGCCGTCATTTGCCGCGCTTGTATGGGTGTGATTGTCTACTGCCATAGTGTTATACCTTCCTTTTTATTAGTTTTATTTGGTTCTTAATATTTAGACGCTTAATTTTGGTTTGTTTTCAATGCAATTATACTTATGGGCCTGAATATTGTTTAGGAGGTGCAAGAATTCTTAGTTCTGGAGGTGATTTTGTTTGTTTGTTTGTTTGTTTGTTTGTTTGTTTGAAGAGGCATTTGCTTTATCCCTGCCCTGTTTCTTGTGCTACTATGATTATAACGGAATTCCGGTAAAAGTCAATGAAATTCTCTTAATACCTTGATTTTCAGGTCAAAACCTGAAAGAAACTAACAACCATTACCCCATGGATCTCCGGGTTAGTGCAAGGCACACCCGAAGATGACAGGAATTTTCCTATTCTATGTTTAAACGGGATAAATGTTTCAAAAACACTTTCTTTATATTTTTGCGAAGAATAATTCCTGGAGAAAACCTCCCGGCTGCGGCTTTGCAATTACGATGTAGCCGGTAGAGCGGACGGCGGGTACGCGTTTTTCGGAAGGAATTATTTTGAGCATTTATAAAGTGATTGTTTTATCCTGGCAGTCTTTAGACAGGAGAATAAACATTCCACCCAGCTATTTTAAGTGATATCATAAAAATACCCGCAGGTTTAAGTGCGGGTATTTTAATTTTGCTTTTTATTCTAACTCAGCCTTTTTAAAAACAACTCCTTACAGTTTTACCGGGGCTAAATTGTCTTTTTCAATATCTTTGAAGTAGTTTACTGTGGCTACTTTCAGTTCCGCTGTGGCTTCTTCATCGCAGATAATCATACCTTTCTGGTGAAGCTGAAGCATGGAAACTGTCCACATATGATTTACGCCTTCTTCTACAACTTTCTGCAGTGCGCGTGCTTTCTTGTGACCGGTGACAAGGATTATAACTTCTTCTGAATCCATTACTGTGCCTACACCTACGGTAAGGGCTTTTTTAGGAACTTTGTTTATGTCATTGTCAAAAAATCTTGAATTGGCAACAATTGTATCATAAGTAAGAGTTTTTACTCTGGTTCTTGAGCTTAAAGAAGAACCCGGTTCATTAAACGCTATGTGGCCGTCCGGGCCGATACCGCCTAAAAATAATTTAATCGGGCCGACTTTCTTTATTCTTGCTTCATATTCGGTACATTCTTTTTCCAGGTCCGGCGCATTGCCGTTAAGGATGTTTACCTGTTCTTTTACTGCATCTACTTTTGAAAATAAATTGCCCCACATAAATGAATGATAGCTTTCCGGATGGCTCTGCGGAATGGCGCAATATTCATCCATATTGAAGCTGATTACGTTTTTAAAGGATAATTTTCCTGCTTTATGAATATTTACAAGTTCCTTGTAAGTATCCAGCGGGGAAGATCCTGTGGGCAACCCGATAACATAAGGTTTTGCTGTGCCGGCCTTTTTGATTTTATCAGCTATGTATGCCGCTGACCATTTACCAACATCTGCTGCTGACTTCTGAATAATGATTCTCATTGCTTTTCTCCTTTTCCTGCCCTACTTTGGGGCACGGGCGCGCCTGCTTTTGCATGACGGCTTTTTAAATTTACTACATTGAAATCCATTATATAAAAAAAACAGAATTTTGCAAATAATCTTTCTGCGTTAATCGGTATTTTCTTTCTCTGTGCTCCTCTGTGTCCTTTTCTCTGCTTGCCCTCCCGAAGTTATTGATTTAAATGTAACTAATAGTTTCCTTTATTTAAATCATATTAACGAAGGAGGGCGCTAATTGGTGTCTTTTCAAAAATTAAATTCTTTTTGCAAAGGCTTCAGCCCTTTGCCCCAGCGGGGAAGCTTTTTCATAAATGACAGGCCCATATTAAGGCCGTTTCTTTTAGCCAGGGTATAAACCATATCATTGATACTACTGTTGTATTCCTGTGATGGGCTGTGCCGATTGTGGTACAATTGCTCATACCGGCTTGCTAAACCGGGATAGTTTTTAAGTAATGCACCATGGTATTTCTGTTTTTGCAGATCCCTTAATGTCAGGCACCCGGGCCAAACGTACTTTCCGCCGTTTTCTTTTACTGCTTTTATAAGCGCTTCCGTTTGCTTCAGGCTGTCTGTTATATAAGGAAGGACCGGCATTATAGAGGCCCCCGCTATCACGCCAACTTTGCTTAACTGAGCTATGGTTTCCAGCCTTCTTTGGGGTGGGGGGGCGTCTTTTTCAAACAATTCTGCGGTAGTTTTGTTTAGTGTTATTACAGAAAACGATACTACGGCTATGCTTTTTGCTGCTATGCTTTTTAAAATATCCAAATCTCTTTCTATCAGGCAGGATTTTGTAAAAATGTGAACGGGAAACCCGTATTTAGCTGTCACTTCCAGCAGTTTTGCGGTAATTTTGTGTTCTTTTTCTGCCGGTTGGTACGGGTCGCTGGAAGAACCTATGCAGAGCATGCCGTAAGGAAGCCCTTTTAAAAACTGCTCTTCTAAAAGTGCGGGCGCGTTTTGTTTTATGCCGATAGTTTTGAATAAATCTGCGGTATTTTTGTACGGCTGGTACTTCTGCGCCTGCACATAGCAGTAAACACAACCGTGTTCACAGCCGGTGTACGGGTTTATGGTACCAATAAACAGGTCTTCATCGGGAGAATCGCTTTTGTTCAGGATAGTTTTTGCGTTATTTAGTTTGTATTGGGTAAGCATAGTTTTTTAAAAACAGTAAAAGGCAGTGTACGGCAGCGATGGTGTATTAGGCAGTGAAAGACAGTATAATGCAGCGATTAAGCGATGAAGTAAATTCTTTGCTGCCTTGTACTTAATCGCTTCATCGCTGGTTTTACCGTTTCCTTTACTGCCGTAAACTTCATAGCTGACGTTTGCTTCATCGCTGGTTTTTCAGGAGTTCTTTGGCGTGTTTTCTGGCAGTATCTGTAATTTTTTCACCGCTTATCATGCGGGCAATTTCTTCTATGCGGGCGGCCTGATTATCTACCGGTATAACTTCCGTAAAAGTCCTGCCGGCTTTTACTGTTTTTTCTACTTTCAGGTGAGTATCGGCATAACCGGCAATCTGCGCCATATGTGTAATACAGAAAACCTGCCTGTTTTTTGATAATTGTTCAAGTTTAGAGCCTATCACGCTGGCCATGGGCCCGCTGACACCGGCATCTATTTCATCAAAAACCATTATGGGCACATCAGACGCTTTGCCCAGTACCGCTTTTAGCGCCAGCATGGTGCGCGACATTTCACCGCCGGAAGCAATAGCTTTAAGCGGTTTTACTTCTTCGCCTACGTTAGGTGAAAACATATAATCTATTTTATCGTAACCGGTATTTGTTATTTTTGGCCTGCCGTTTGCATCTATTTCTTTGGTAACGGCAATATTAAACTTCGCTTTTTCCATACCCAGGTCCCGGATTTCTTTTTCTACCAGCTTTTGAAGCTTTAAACAAACGTTTTTACGCTCTACTGACAGGGCTTCGCACTGTTTCAGCAGGCTTTTTTCTAAAACGTTTATCTTTTTTTCCAGTTCGTTTATGCTTTCACTGCTATTTTCCAGTTTTGAAAGCTCCGCAGCAGTTTTTTCGCGGTACGCCAGCACTTCTTCCACCGTAGCGCCGTATTTTCTTTTGAGTTTTAGTATCAAATCCTTTTTTTCCAGCAGTTTATCCAGCTCTTTAGGGTCCATATTGAGGTTGTCGCGATATTTTTCTATTGAAGAGGCCACTTCTTTAAGCTGGGCTGTTATACTTTCCAGCTGCGCATTTGCGCCAAAAGCGCCGTCAGAAATACTGTTTACATTTTCTATAATCTGGTTTATTTTAAAAAGGCGTGTCAGGACTGAGCTGTCTTCTTCTTCCAGCATATAATACGCGTCGCCGAGAAGCTTGATAAGTTTTTCAGAATTTTTCAGCTGGGGCAGTATGCGGTCAATTTCTTCTTCAGAGTTGGGTTTTAAATCTGCAGCGTCAATTTCTTTTACCTGAAATTTGTAAATATCTATTTTTTGGTCCCGTTCCTGCTGGCTTAATCTTAAATTACTGATTTCTTCCAGCAAACTTTGGTACTGTTTGTTTGAAAGAGCTATTTTTTCGCGCTGTTGCTGTAAATCACCGTAACTGTCTGCCATGTTAAGCTGATTTTGCGGTTTTAAAAGCGTCTGATGTTCGTTCTGGCCGTGAATATCTACCAGCGTGTCTCCGATTTTTGAAAGAAACGCTACGGTAACCGGCTGGTCATTGCAGTAACATTTTGATTTTCCGGCAGAGTCCACCTCTCTGCGCAAAATAAGCAGATTTTCATCAACGGAAATGTCCTGTTCCTTTAATAGGGCATGCAACGGTGAATTTTTGGGCGCAGTTTCCAGGTTAAAGGTGCCGGTTATCACGGCTTTAGGTGTGCCCGTGCGCACCATTTCCGCATTGGCCCTTTCACCAAGTAATAAACCCAGCGCTTCTATGGTAATAGATTTGCCCGCGCCTGTTTCACCTGTAAAAATGTTTAGTTTGTCAGAAAATTTCAGGCTGAGTGTTTCTATCAGAGCGAAATTTTTAACGGTGAGTTCTTCTAACATCGGATAGCAGTCCCCAGTTAAGCTTGCTGCGTAAAATATTGAAATAACTTTTGTCGGGATGGGTGATAAGCTTCATTTCATACTTTGATTTTTTTATTGTTATGGATTGGCCTGAAGATATTTTTATATTTTCCTGGCCGTCTATAGACAGGTTTATGTTTTTATTGGACTTATATGCCGGCACTTCCACAGTTATTTTGCTTGCTGATGAAAGTATGATAGGCCTTTGTGAAAGCGTGTGCGGGCAGATAGGGGTGATAATAAAAACCGGAAGTTTAGGATTTACTATAGGCCCGCCGGCCGCTAAAGAATATGCAGTAGAGCCGGTAGGAGTGGAAATGATAAGCCCGTCGCCTAAATATTCTGTCAGGGGTACATTGTCTACGTTTACTTTAAGCAGGACTATGCGTGAAGCCAGCGCTTCTCTGACGGTACAGTCATTTACGGCAATATATTTTTTTCCTTTTACTTCCACTTCCAGTAAAAGGCGTTTTTCTATTTTATAATCGCCCTTAAGCACTTTTTCCAGCGCTTCGCGCATTTCCTGCGGGTCAGTTTCTGCCAGAAACCCCAGGGAGCCCAGGTTTATCCCCATCACAGGCACGCCGTACGGAGCAATTTTTTTGGCTACACGGATTATGGTGCCGTCACCGCCAAGCGCTATGCAGATATCAGCTTTCGGCAGAGTTTTTGAGTCAGACGTGACGCTGCTGACAGACACTTTTTTATCTTTCAGCCACGTTTGCAGAAGTTTCAGTGTGTTTACCGCTTCCCGCTTTTTTGAGTTATAAACCAGTAATATTTTCTTCATTGTTCTTATTCTATAATAAAAGTAAAAAACAAGTCAATCTATTCGGGAAACATGCTTTTTATCTACTAACAATAGCTTTCGGTTCTTTTTAAGATCTTTGGTGTTTCTTTTTCACTAAAAAGCTTGTCTTCACACAAAATCAGGTTTTTCTGGTAATTAGTGAAAGAATTAAACAGTTACAATTAATTAACAATTATTACTTGAGCGGACAGTATCCCAAAAAATAAATTATAACTCATCATAGGGGATAGCCATGACGCGTTTTGTTATTTGCAACCTTCTGGGAGTCCTGCAAACTATAAACCCATGATGGCATATTTTTGGATGCGTATCTAAAAATATTTCTAGTGATTTTGCATCACTGTAATTTGGCGAGTCAGTCCATTTAACTTCAATGGGTATTACTTCACCGGGCTTTTCAAGAACTAAATCTACCTCAACTCCTGAAACAGTTTTCCAGAAAGATAACCTGTATTCTCTGCCTAAATAGGCACACCGGTGCAACAACTCCGTAATTACCCACTGCTCAAACAATAGGCCCGACTGCAACTTAAGTGTATTCTTATCAAAAGCCAGTCTTGCCAATGCATTGCGAACGCCGGTATCAAAAAAATAAAACTTTGGCGTAGTAAGCAATCTTTTGCGGCTTTTTGAAGAAAACGGCTTCAACCAATAACCCACAAACGTATCTACCAGTACCTGATAAAACAAACTCAACGTTGTTACTGCTATGCCTGACTGTTGTGACAATCCGGTAAGATTCATTATGTTCCCTGATTCTAATGCAGCTAATTCTAAAAATCTGGAAAATTGACCTATGTTGCGTACCAATGATTCTTTTCTTATTTCTTCTTCTATATAAAGCTCAGCATAAGCCTCCAGTGTAGCTCTTGCTGACTCAGGTTTTTCCTGAATAATCCCGGGTAGACTGCCATACAATAGCATACTTTCTATATCAGGTTCCGGAAAACCTGGGGCCCAGTTTTTTTCTAATGGCATTTCCAGAACAGCTGATTGTTTTGATTTTTTGCGTTCGCACATGATAACAGGAAATGAATGATACTGATGAACACGGCCCGGAATAAGATTTACTGAAACACCCCGCAATTTCCTTGCAGAACTACCGGTAATTACAAAATTATATTTTGACGGGTTTTCGTCATATATGGATTGGATGTCGTCAAGCAATTGAGGTACTTTTTGTATCTCATCTATCAGCACTGTTTGAGAAGTTTTTATGGCCTTTAGCATACCAGTAAGTTCCTGGGGGTTTCGCTCAAACCTTATCCTTTCACTGCGGTCTTGCAGATTAATTACAACAGATTTGTTATCTGAAAGCTCTTTTAGTAAAGTTGACTTTCCTGTTTGCCTGGCGCCAAAAATAAGTTTAATTTTATTCTTTGACACTGAGCTGGTTATTTTGTTTTTTATCCATCTCTGATACACTTGTTTCATAGCGGCTCCCATGTATTATTTACATCTTCATGTATTTTATACGTTATATTTTACATGTTGTCAATATATTTTTCGTAGACCATCCTGTTATTATAATCATAACAATATTGAAAATGCTTCTTCCTTGATAATACCCTCAAAAAACTGTAAAATAAAACCTAATGAAACATATTGCCTCCGCAACCAATGAAGAGTTAAAACATATCCGCAAACTGCTTAAAGACAAAGCCTATCGTTATGAACAAAAACAATTTGTTGCAGAAGGGTTCCTCTCTATTGAACAATTGGGCTGCGCCGTTACGGGGCTTTACTGCACAAAAGGCACGGAACTTCCAAAAAACTTTTCCGGAACCGTTATAACCGTTGAACCTGAACTGTTAAACGCAATTTCAGAAGTAGAAAATTCCCAGGGTTTAATAGGCGTCTGCTCATTAAACCTTAAAGATAAAACATTCGTTGCCAATGCCGGCCGGTACGTGTTTTTAGACCGCATACAGGACCCGGGAAACCTGGGTACTATTATAAGAACCGCCCTGGCGTTTGGCATAAACGGCGTAATATTAAACAAAGGCTGTGTAGACCCGTTTAGCCCGAAAGTGGTACGCTCTACCATGGGCGCGCTTACCGCAATTTCAATAATCTCCTCTGAATTTTCAGACCTTTCACATTTAAACACAATTGCGGCGGATAATTCCGGCACCAATATCCGTACAATTACTGAAAAACCAAAAGACTTTGTGCTTTGTGTCGGTAACGAAGCGCAGGGCTTAGCCCCTGAAATAATTCAAGCCTGCAAAAAAACCCTGGCTATTCCTCAAACTGCTGAGATTGATTCGCTTAATGCCGCTATAGCAACAGGCATACTGCTTTTCGCGCTGACAAACTAAAAAATCTTTTTCCTTCAGCCCTTAATACCCTATAATAAAATATCTGTGCAGGCAGGGGTGTGGTGCCTCATCTGAACTTTTCAAAGGAAAAAGTGTTATTTTACTGCAGGCCAGCGAACTATTGGTAAGTAAATTTGAAAAGGTGCTTCCTGAAATTAATAAAAATAATCAAAATTAGCAATTAATTAATGAAGTAAAGTCTTTACTGCCTTGCACTTCATCGCTCCATCGCTATCTTTAAAATCTCTAACTTCTGCTTACTGCGTTTTTTCTGTAAAATCCTTTATACGGTCCAGGCCTTCGGTAATATGGGCCCTTGAAGTGGCGTAGGAAAGGCGGATGTAGTTATCGTCGCCAAATACACAGCCGGGTACTACGGCAACTTTTGCTTCCGTTAACAAAAGTTCTGTTAAGCCCATAGACCCTTCAATTTTCTTTCCATTATAACTTCTGCCTATAAGCTTTGAAATATTTACCCAGCAGTAAAACGCGCCTTCCGGCATAAGTGCAGACAAAGAACTGACAGCATTTACTTTTTCTACCATTATTTCCCTGCGCTGTTTAAACTCTATTACCATTTTATTTAATTCATCCTGCGGGCCGTTTAGCGCCTCAATGGTTGCATACTGGGCAATGGAGGTGGGGTTTGATGTGGAATGGTCCTGCAAATTAGACATGGCCTGGATAATTTCTTTCGGGCCTGCGGCATAGCCTATGCGCCAGCCGGTCATGGCGTAAGGTTTTGATACGCCGTTTACCGTAATGGTAAGATTTTTTATTTTATCGTCAAAAGCCGCTATGCTTACCGGCTGCTGCCCCGTGTAGGCAAGTTTTTCATATATTTCATCCGATATGCAGTAAATATTATTGTCTGTTAAAACCTTTGCTATTTCTTTCAGCTCTGCCTGGCTGTAAAGCATACCTGTGGGGTTTGACGGGGAATTAAGAATAAACAGTTTGCTGTTTTTTGTGACCGCTTTTTTTAACTGCTCTGCGGTAATTTTAAAACCCGTTTTTTCCGAAGTCTGCAAATATACCGGTTTAGCGCCCGCAAAATTTACCATTTCCGGGTAGCTTACCCAGTAAGGGGACGGTATTAATACTTCATCGCCTTCACCGCACAGCGCCAGCACCACATTAAATATGGAATGCTTGGCTCCGCAGGAGACCAATATCTGTTCCGGGGCATAATCCAGGTTATTATCTGTTTTTAATTTACTGCAAATGGCTTTTTTGAGTTCTATTATGCCTGAAGTAGGCGTATATTTTGTCAGGCCTTTATCCAGCGCTGTTTTAGCGGCATTTTTTATGTTTACCGGTGTATCATAATCCGGTTCGCCGGCGCCGAAGCTTACTACGTTTATGCCTTCTGCTTTCATTTTGTTGGCTTTTGCTGTAATGCTAAGTGTTGGTGACGGGTTAATTACCTGTACTCTTTTGGATAAAACTGACATGGTTTGTTTCTCCTTAAGTTTTGGTTTTCCGTGCGGGTTTTGCGGCTGATACATTCTATTATTTTGGGTATGATTATACGTTTTTTTTCCATTAAACGCAATTGTGAAAACAGTATAAAACAGCGATGAAGCGATTAAGTTTACTTCAGTAATGACTTTACTGCATTATACTCCATCGCTGCTTTATGCTTCATCGCTTGCCTTTTTAGTTTAGCGTCTGGAGTGTAGCGTTCCTTCTGCATTGACAACCGCTGCCGCATTTTGTATTATTGGCATATGCTAATTACAAGTATGCAAGGGGTTAGTTATGCCGCGGCCGCATAAATGCAGGTGCGTCTGCCGCAATCCGCAGGCCAATTATTTCAAACCTATAAGAATCCCGTTTTCTTCTTTAGAACAGGTTATTTTAACCATTGATGAGTTTGAAGCCATAAGACTGGCTGACCTGGAGGGGCTGTATCAGGAAGAAGCTGCAAAAAAAATGAAAGTATCCAGGCAAACCTTCGGCAATATTATTATTTCCGCTCATAAAAAAATAGCAGACTTGCTGGTTAATGCAAAAGCCCTTAAAATTGAAGGAGGGTTTGTAAAATATACAAATATGCGGAAAAAATGCTGTAAAAATAAAACAGGAGGCTGAATTTATGAGAATCTGCATACCTACAGAAACAAAAGACGGGAAATCAGCGGCGGTTTACGGCCATTTTGGCAGCGCGCCATATTTCACTATTGTTGACACAGAAAAAGACAGCATAGAAATAATTGACAATGCCAATGCACACCACTCTCACGGTATGTGCCAGCCTATGGGTTCTTTAACCGGAAAAAATATTAATGCAGTAGCCTGCGGCGGTATGGGCGCCAGGGCAGTGCAAAAGTTAAATGAAGGCGGCATTAAAGCCTACAGGGCTGTTGCCGGAACTGTAAAAGATACGGTTGAACTGTTTATTAAAGGCAATCTTGAAGAAATAACAATAGAAAATGCTTGCGTACAACATAGCTGCCATTAAATAAAAAAGGCAATAGTGAAAAAGGGGGTTACTGATGGAACTTATACATCTTGAAAATGTAAAAAAAGATTACGTTATCGGAGAGGTTAAGGTACCGGCGTTAAAAGGAATAAACCTTTCTATTAATGCAGGGAGATTCATTTCTTTTGTAGGGCCGTCCGGCAGCGGTAAAACAACATTATTGAATTTAATCGGCTGCCTTGATAAACCGACGGAAGGAAAAGTATTCGTAACCGGGGTAGAAGTTAATAAAATGGATAGGAAAATATCGGCAAAATTCAGGGGAGACCATATCGGTTTTATATTTCAAAATTTTAACCTGATTCCCGTCCTAACGGTTTATGAAAATATAGAATATCCTTTAATAATGGTTCAGAATATCCCTTTAGAAAAGAGAAAACAAAAGATAAACGATTTACTTGCAAAAGTCGGGATGACGCAGCAGAGGAATAAATATCCGGCGCAGCTTTCCGGCGGGCAGAAACAACGCGTTGCAGTAGCCCGGGCGCTTGTAACCGAACCGAAGCTCGTCCTGGCGGACGAACCTACTGCCAATCTTGATCATGATACTGCCTATAAAGTTATAGGGCTTATGCACGAAATGAAAAAAGAATTTAACACCACTTTTATTTTTGCTACTCATGACTCAAAGATTGTTGGCGAGGCAGAGGTTCTGTATACAATGGAAGACGGTTTAATCATTAAAGTGCAGGAAAACAAGAGAAACGGGGAGGCGAATTGAAATGATAAACATAATAAAGATTGCCTGGCGCAATCTCCTGAGATATACAAGAAGGTCGCTTTTAACATCTTTCATGATCGCTGCAGGCGTAACCCTGGTAATAATATTCAGCGGAGTAGGGAATTCATTTAAAAATGAAATAGTAGGCGTTATTACCAATTCTAATGTAGGCGATATACAGATTCACAAGAAAGGGTATGTCGGGTCCATAGATAATTTGCCGCTTGATATAGCTTTTTCCGGGAATGGTTTAAAAAGGATAGAAGGGCTGCTGGATAGCAATCCTGAAATTAAATCCTATTCTGAACGCATCAGGTTTGGCGCAATGGCCAGTAATTTTGCGCAGACTACAAATATGAGATTAACTGCTGTTTATCCTGAAAAAGAAAGCCAAACCTGCCCTGCCCTGGTAAAAAGAATAAAAGAAGGAGATGCAAATCCTGATACTTTTGTAAAACCAGGCTCTGTTGTAATTCCGCAAAATATTGCTACTGGAATGAATTTAAAAGTAGGGAACGATATTGTTTTGATAGCCACCAACAAAGACGGTTCAGTTAATGGAATGACCTTTAAAATATCGGGTATCTCGGAAAATATAATGGGGCCTCAGGGGAAAGACGGATACATTCATATTAAAGACGCTCAGTCGCTTTTAAGGATTGAAGATGGTGAAATTACCGAAATTGCCCTTAAACTGCATAATTTTGACAAATTGAGTAAAACATACGCTGCTTTAAAAAACGAGTTGATGCAGATACAGAAAGAAAAAACAGGTAAACCGAGTTTTGAGATTCATACCTGGGAAGAATTGGTGCCGTTTTCAACTATCGCAAAAATTATAACTCTATTGATTATGGTTGTGCGGGTAGTCCTGTTTTTTATTGTTTTGATAAGCATACTTAATGTGATGATGATGTCTGTTTATGAAAGAATCGGAGAAATAGGAACAATAGCTTCTATCGGGACCCTGCCTTCCAAAATCCTTGCGCTCTTTTTGACCGAAGGCGTTACTCTTGGTTTTTTCAGCGCTATAGGGGGCAACCTTGCCGGTATAGTTATATTAATGATTATCAACGCGGCAAAGTTTAACTTCAGATTTGGAGACGCGCGGACGGAATTCATCCTTGCTCCGCAGATACCAATTACTGAAATCTCTCTTTCAATAGTTTTTGTGGTAGTAATTTCGGTACTCGCAAGTTTACAGCCGGCGCTTAAAGCATCCAGGATGGAACCGGTTGAAGCCTTAAGGCATGTTTAAAGGGAGATAACTATTTATGAAAATAAACAGAATATTATTATTGTTTATGTTACTGGGTTCAATTACCGTTTTGGCATTTGCTGAAGATGGCAATGAGCTTTTAAAAAGAATTGACGCGAAATTTATGCCTGAAAGTTATGAGTCGTACAGGAAACTTATTAATATAGAACCGAGCGGGCGAAAAAAAGAATTTATAATATATACAATAAAAAAGCAGAAAGTTAATGTCGCAATGCTTTTCCTTTCTCCCGCAAGCGAAAAAGGAAGGACTACCTTAAGATTAGGTGAAAATATGTGGCTTTTTATACCCAATGTAGGCAAACCGGTACGTATAACCAGCCTACAATCAGTTACCGGGGGCATATTTAATAATGCGGACATTATGCTGGTTGATTACAGCGCGGAATATGATGTAATTAATATGGAAAAAACCGAGACAGGCTATATACTTGATCTAAAAGCAAAGACTAAAACCGTCGCCTATGACAAGCTGAAAATGTGGGCCACCAAGGATGAAATATTAATAAAAATAGAGTGTTATTCAGCAAGCGGAATGCTTATAAAAACACTTGAAATGAAGGAAATGAAAGATTTTGGCAATGGTTTTGTAACATCTTCAGTTATGGAAACCTATAGCCCGCTATATAAAGGGTACCGTTCGGTAATGATTTATTCTCAAATTAAATCCCGTGAATTCAAAGATGAAATCTTTACAATGAATTATATGTCAAAAATTGAAGGATTAAGAAAATGAGGGTATCCTCGCCTGCGGTTATTATCATGTTACTGGGCAGTATTTCTTACGCCGCAGATTATTCATTTGAAATACCGCAGGTTGAGTCAAAAAAAGAGATACTGGAATTAAGCGGCAATCTTGATGTTAAATATTCAATATTTAAAATCAGAAATAATTCTCCAATGTATAGTTTGCAGTATTACGGCCGGCAGCTTCCGGATATTTTATCTTCATATCGCATGGAATATTATTTGAATGGCGACTATCAGACCCGAGATATTGGCGTGCATTTAAAGACACAAGCTGAATATTACAACGATAAAACATCATATTTTAATTTGTATGAACTGTACGGGGATGTAAATCTATCTGCAAATTCCTTTTTGCATATGGGCAAAAAAATGTATAACTGGGGCAAGGGTTATGCCTTTAATCCTGTAGGCTATGTTAATTCTGCTAAAAACCCTGAAAACCCGGAACTTTCACAAGCGGGCCTTTTTTCAGTTAATTACGAATATTCAAAAAGCTTTCAAACAAAAACAATTAACAATATAGCTTTTGATTTAATTGTTATACCTTCGGAAAATACGGTGAATAATAAAATATCTGAGATAGAAAACACGGCTATTGCGGGCAAATTGTATTTATTGCTTTTGGATACAGATGTTGACTTTATGCAATATTACAGCAAGGTAAACCTGAAAAAGTCGGGGATGGATTTTTCCCGCAATATCTTGACCGGCCTGGAAATACACGGCGAATTGAGCCTATTGCGTAATCAACCAACATATCTTATTTCCAACAATGCTCTTGAAACAAAACATATTGAAGGTACGTCTTATCTCTTTGGGTTAAGATGGCTCAACGCATGGAATATTACTACTATTCTTGAATATTACCATAATGATGCGGGATTAAGCGTAAAAGAGTTTGAGGATTACAATAACTACCTGGTCAATGCCATTATTTCCGGTAATACAGATTCCTTGTCAAACGCATTGAAAACGGCTATCAGCAATTTTAACGGCACTAATTTAATGCAGGATTATTTGTATTTGAAAATATCCTGGCCGGAACCGTTCAATTGGGTATATTTCACGCCTTCAATATATGCAGTTATTAACACAAATGATAGAAGTTCTATGATGGGTATGCCTATAAGTTATAAACCCATAACGAACCTTGAGTTCATATTCTGGCCTGCTTTTTTTGCGGGCAGTATAAACTCTGAGTTTGGCAGCAAACAGTACGAAAATAAGCTGGATTTGTGGATGCGATTTTATTTTTAAGGATAAAATGTAACCTAATAAATTACAAAAGAATATTATGTTTTTTCTTATCTTAATAACTCTAATAGCAATAATGGTTTCCTTTTTAGCTGACCGGCAAAAAACATATAAGGGGCTTATAAAAGGGATGCGGATGTTTTTAAACATCCTTCCAGTGCTTCTTAATATGCTTGTCTTTGTCAGTATATTGCTGTACCTGGTACCTAATGAACTGATTATACGCTGGCTGGGAAAAGGTTCCGGATTTTATGGGATAACTATAGCCGCTTTATTGGGTTCTATTTCCATGATACCCGGATTTATTGCTTTCCCTCTTGCAGGTATCTTGAGGAAAGGCGGGGTAAGTTATGAGGTTCTGGCGGTATTCATAACAACCTTGATGATGGTGGGAGTTTTAACTCTGCCGCTGGAATCAAAATATTTCGGAATTAAAGCAGCGCTTCTTAGAAATGGACTGAGTCTTGCTGGTGCTGTTATAATAGGCATTCTTATAGGGTTATTCATGTGAAAATAATAATCTCAAAAATATTCTTAGGTGAGTATTTTGTTGTAGTTTTGTTTGGGTTACTGCTTTTATTCTCCCGCTGCTTTCATTTTTCGTTCGGCTCTGTTGCTGCAAAGAATTTTTGGTTGTTTTTCACAGAAATGATTGCGTTTTTGCCGTTTATGTTCCTTCTCATTGGAATAATAGACGTTTGGTTTCCCAAAGAAAAAGTTGAACGCCATATAGGCCCGGAATCAGGAATTAAAGGAATATTCTGGGTGATTATTCTTGCCATGCTGCAGGCAGGCCCGCTGTACGGCGCATTTCCCGTGGCATATATTTTATGGAAAAAAAGCTGCAGCATAAAAAACATTTTTATTTATCTGGGCGCTTTTTCTACCCTTAAAATACCCATGCTTGCCTTTGAAATAGGTTTTCTGGGCCTTAAATTTTCAATTTTGCGCACGTTATTTACGCTGCCGGTTTTCATTGTAATAGGCTATCTGATGGAATATTACTTAAAAAACAGGCAGTTTAAAATAAACAATCCTTAGGAGAAAGAAGACTATGTATGAAATTGTAAAAGAAAGCGATAAAGTAGTTACTTTTTGAAACAATCAGGCGTTGAAAACCTATAAAAAAGGATTGCTTCCCTAACAGTTGCAATACCAGCCATGAAAAAACCAGAACTATTAGCACCGGCAGGAAACCCGGAAAACTTAAAAGTTGCCTTTGCTTACGGCGCAGACTCGGTATATTTAGCCGGTAAAAAATACGGCCTGCGCGCTAAAGCCGATAACTTTACTTTGGATGAAATAAAAGAAAGCACGGTTTTTGCCCATAGTATCGGAAAAAAAGTTTATGTAACTTTAAATATAATCCCGCATAATGAAGACCTGGCAGATTTGCCCTCTTACATAAAAGAATTAGAAAATTCTAAAGTTGACGGCATTATCGCATCAGACCCGGGAATAATTTCTTTAATTAAAGAAAACTCTCCCCCTATGCCGATACATCTTAGCACCCAGGCCAATAACACCAATTATAAAAGCGCGTGCTTCTGGCACGCTTCAGGCATTAAAAGAATTACCCTGGCGCGCGAACTTTCACTGGAAGAAATAAAAGAAATAGTCAGCAAAACGCCTGGCACGCTGGAGCTGGAAGTTTTTGTGCACGGGTCTATCTGCATTGCTTACTCCGGGCGCTGTATGTTAAGCCTTTATATGGTAAACAGGGATGCCAACCGCGGAAACTGCGCACAGGCCTGCCGGTGGAACTACAGCGTACAGGAAAAACAGCGCCCCGGCGAATATTTTGACGTGTTTGAAGGTGATGAAGGCTCCTACATTTTTAATTCCAAGGACCTGTGCCTGCTGGAACAGGTTCCTGAATTGATTAATGCCGGCGTAACAAGTTTTAAAATTGAAGGCAGAATGAAAAGTTCTTATTATGTGGCGGTAGTTACAAAAGCCTATAGAAATATTATTGACGCTTACCTGAAAAATCCGGAGAGCTATAAACCGGACCCGCTTATATATAAGGAAGCGGAAAAAGTAAACCACAGAAAGTATTCCACCGGGTTTTTTAATGCAAAACCCGGCAGTGATAAATACATTTATGATTCACCCGGTTACACTTACCCGTATCTTTATCTTGGAATAGTATTAGCCTATGACCCGGCAACAGCGCTGGCAACGGTTTACCAGCAGAACAAAATAGTTTGCGGTGATGAAATTGAAGTTATAGGCCCGGCACGGGATTTTTTTACCCAGACTGTAGATGAAATGTTTAATGATAAAAATGAACCGGTCACTTCTGCTTTAAGTGCCCAGTGCACAACCAAAATAAAAATGTCCCGCCCCGTAAAACCCCTGGATATGCTGAGAAAAAAATAGCATTTTATCGGCAATTTAAACGGCAGCAGCATTCATCCCGCTTAGCGGGATGAATGAATGCATGTGTGACGTTTACCCCTGCGATAGTTTTCAAATTGTGTTTTTTGAAAACTGCATGGGGTAGGTGTTTGTGCCACGGGCTCTGCCCGTGGGGATCAACCGGCATTTTAACGGCAATTGACAAAATATGGCTTAATGCCGGATGATTAAAAAAAGCTATTAGCCTCTAAACTCAAGTAAGTACCTCATTTTAATGGCACAATTTAACCGTTTTGTGAAATGCATCACTTAATACACGCCAATAATGTGTAATTTACCACGTTTTAGATGCCAATCCAGGGGACAGCTTTAAGATAAGGCGTTATCACATCAAAATCCCATAGTTTCACTTGTTGTGTGATTATTGCAGATTTAAGATGTAACCTTAAAATTGCAAATGTATAAAAAAAACCAGCCTATCACCAAATCACTTAAAATAAGCAATTTGCTTGGCATAATATCTCGGAACTCACAACCTCTTGAAATAATTTGAAATATATGTTATATTATATTACACATGTATGTAATGTAATACTACATTTTTTGTTTTTGTATAAGGAGAGCACCCCTCATTCTTCCAAGCGAATAGCGAGGGATACTAAAAAAGAAGGAGAGCAAATGGACTGTATAGGTAAAACCATTAAAACATTAAGAGAAGCGGCCGGCATGAGCCAGCAGGAGCTTGCCGATAAGCTTTCAATTCAGCGTGTTGCTATCACGCAGATAGAAAGCGGGAGCAGGGATGTTTGTGCTGATGAGATTAAAGGTTTTTCAGAGATATTTCAAGTTTCATCCGATGTTTTACTCGGGCTTGCTGCTATGCCAAAAGTCAGCATTGAGGAGGTAAAAACCATGCCTGCCAGGAAAGAAGCGCTCAGAATCAGTGTTCCGCAGAAAAATCTTAAAAAATTTAAAGAAGTACTCCTGTATATTCTTAATAAGGCCGGCGGGAAACCCAATATAGGCGAAACAGCTCTCTATAAGCTTCTTTATTTTATAGATTTTAATTATTATGAAAAATATGAAGACCAGCTCATTGGGGCAACTTATATAAAAAATCATTACGGGCCTTCGCCTGTTGAGTTTAAGCATATCGTTGAAAAAATGATCAGCGATAAAGAAGTCCTGAAACTGGTCAATAAGCACTTTGGTTATGACCAAAAAAAGTATCTTGCTTTAAAAAAACCGGATCTAAGTATTTTAAATGCCCGTGAAAAGCAAACCATAGATGATGTCCTTGCTTTACTTTCTGACAAGAACGCAAAGGAACTCAGTGAGTATTCTCATAATGATGTTCCCTGGCTTACCGCGGAAGAAGGCAAACCTATTAGTTATGAAGCTGTGTTTTACCGCACAAGCCCTTATTCTGTGAGGGAAGATGACGATTTATAAAGCAAAGAAGTTTGCCTGCCGTGCCCTCAAGGGGAGCGGCGCCAATTCCGGCATAAGGGTGATATATGCCTACGATGAAGCACAGGATAAAATTGAACTTATAGAAATTTATTTCAAAGGCGATAAAGAAAACGAAGACAAACAAAGAATAAATAAGATTTACGGATGAACCTTAAAAGGTTGTATGTATTGATTTTTGCAACTAATATAGAGTGAGGGACGGAGTCAATTTGACAACTTAAGAAGCATGCGAAGCAGTATTTGGCTTGAATACCTGAAATAAATAGATTTATCAAAACCAAATTTAAGGAATTTTTATGCGCAGACTGTGGATGAAATGTTTAATGATAAAAATGAACCTGTCACTTCTGCCTTAACAGCCCAATGCACAACCAAAATAAAAATGTCCCGCCCCGTAAAACCCCTTGATATGCTGCGCAAAAAAGAATTTAGTTAAAACCATTTTCTTTTCCGGATTGTTCGGTCTGATAGATTATCCTGTAATCTGCCATCATGCACTCTGCCGGATTGTTCGGAGAACAATCCCTACATTTCCTTTTATCATTTGTTGCAGGGATACTACCCGTAATCCCTACAACATCCATTGATTTATTTTTGTAGGGCGGGCTCTCCCTGGCTTGTCCTTTTATAATATGATGCCAGGACACTACCCGTAGCCCTGGTCTTTCCTTTTATCATTTGTTGCAGGGATACCTGACAACCATTCACCCATGGATCTCCGGGTTAGTGCAAGGCACACCCGAAGATGACATCTTAGTCTTTACTGCCTTCTACTTCATCGCTTAATCGCTTGTTTTTCAGCTCAGCCTTACTTTTACAACCCTCTGCTAAAATCCGGCCTTAAATGTTTTTTGTCTTTTGATTTCAGTATTTCGGCAAGTTCTGCTACTATCTGCGGTTTATCTTTTGGAAAGCGGGCATTGATAGGGTAATAATTTGATGCGTGGTTTGAAAAAAAGAGGCATTTGAAATCTTCCATATTTTCTATAAGCGTTTTTAACTCTTCTAAAAACTCAAAATTGTTTAACTCTTCAAATTCTTTGCGTTTCTGCATGCTTAAAAGCGGCGTGCCGGGCGCTATCATTAAAGTAAGCGCGGCTATCTGGTCGGGCCGGGCAATACTTAATATTTTAGCTGTGTTTACTGCATGCTGTGTGGTATATTTCTTTCCGCCAAGCCCTAAAATAACCGTAACATTCGTTTTTATGCCGGATTCTTTTACTTTCAGGCAGGTAGCTATATTTACCTGGGGCGTGCCGTACTTTATAATCATTTTATATACTTCAGCATCGCCAGTTTCAAACCCTAAATATATTACACCGAGTTTTTTGTTTTTAAATTCCTTTAAATCAGTTACAGTTTTATTTTCCAGGCTTTTTATTGAGCCGTAAACGGCAATGCGGGAAAGTTTAGGGAAGTTTTCGTTTAATAAATCCAGTATTTTAATAAATTCTTGCTGCTCCATGGCTATAGCATCGCCGTCAGCTAAAAAAATGCGCCTGGTATCCGGCATTGCTTTTGCCGCGCGCTTAATATCTCTTTCAATAAGCGCAAAGTCCTTAACTTTATATTTTTTTTCTTTGTAGGCGGGGCAGAAAATGCAGGAATTATCGGTACAGCCCAGGGTTACCTGTAAAATAAGGCTGTCCGCTTCGCTTGGCGGGCGTATTACCGTGCCTTCATAATCTAAAATATCTTCAATAAACATAGGCGTTTATAAAAAGTGATTACGTGATTGTGGGTAGCACCCTTGTATCATCTAATAAAAGAAAAAACAAGGGTTATGTGGTTACGTGGTTAAGTCCGTCTTTCAGATTCAGATGGGACCCCGCCAGTCATGCTGCTTCTGACAAGGCAACGTCTGATTATGTCCGACTTTCAGATACAGACGAGACCTTGTCTGAAGTAAAAAGACAGGCAAGACGTGTCTGCTTTCGCAAGACGGACTCTTTACTATTTACTTTTCACTGTCTTTCTAAGCGTTCAGTGCAACCCCTATTGCTTGTCATTCCCTAATGGTTTTATAGGGAATCTACGGCAGTGGATCTCCGTGTTAGTGCAAGGCACACCCGAAGATGACATCTTTGTCTTTACTGCCTTCTGCTTCATCGCTCCATCGCTGCTGTTTACTTCATCACTGCCTTCTCTTCACTATTTACTCTTTACTGCCTCTAAGGTACCGAAGCATTAAACAGCGGGTAGTAGCCTTTTATCACAGTTTCTGCGGGTTTGGCGCGGATAGAATAATCTTTATCGTACGGCGTGTCAATAAACTCATAACCGAAAGGCAGTATGCCTATAATCCACGGCCTGTCAGCAATTACCCTGCACACAGCTTCGTAAATTCTTGCCTGTTCTTCCAAATCTAACGTATAAGAACTGTTATCATTATCAGTAGAAGCCAGCGAACCCTGGCTGTTTACCGCGCCATCTACGCTGGCATAGGCAAACTGGGTTATCAGTACGGGTTTGGTGCTGAAAAATATTGATGCCGTTTTAATAGTCGTATCAAAATGCTCTTCCAGTTTTGCCTGAATTTCAGAAACAGCGGCAACGGAAGACATTTTTAAATTTTCCCACACGTTTATGCCCAGATAATCCGCATCGCCGTACCAGTCCATGCCGTTTGACGTATCATAACTATAATCATACGCCACTATTTTTGTTGACGGGCTGATGGTTCTGGCCTGGCTTATCAGGCTTTTCATCCAGGAATTCATGGTAGTTTTATATGACGGGTCTGCAAAACCGGTCCTTGTAGCGATAGTCAGCAGTTCCACGTTTTCTTCAGCGCAGATTCTGGCGGCATATATGTAAAGGTCCTGCATACTTGCGCGCCAGGTATCCCACCAGGCGTTTGTATGGTCGCTGAACCAGAAAGACTCATTCCAGCCGGGCGTCATGGACCCGGTATTTCCCTGCGGATATATAATTACGCGTTTACTTTTTGCATGCGCTTCTCTTATTGCCAGCCGAAGGTCTTCTATGGGGGTATCTACGGTACCTACCGCATACTTCAAACTTCGTGTTTCCATGGTAGGCGGATCTACGGAATCAAAGGTCCTTATGGGCCCCAGCACTACATCTGTATAATCAATACTATTTGTTTCCCAGTAAGCCAGCGAATCTTCGTAGGGTTTCATAAAACCCGGCTGCCAGTAATCATACAAATACATGCCGGAATAAAACACACTGCGCGTGCTTACTGCAACAGGCATAAAAGCATACGCCGGCGGATAACTGCCTGACGGGAACCACCGCCATGATGAAACAGTGTCATTTACCTGCATGGCGCCCGGGCCGGGCAGTGTAACACTGCGCACGGTTGACGTGTCATCCGGTGTAAACTTTTCAAGGGCCAGTTCTTTTAATGTGCCATGATAATATTTATAGTTTATCTGCCAGTTCCAGTCAGGATTTATAAAGAAATCCAGTTTATGGTGCGTGCTGTCAAGCTTGTTCATTGCCACGGAATCAAAAAACACATATTCATTTGCAGGCGTGTTTGCCGGCACGGTAACGTTTATAGTTACCTGCTGGAAACCCTCTGGTTTAAAACAGATATCTGCATCGGTCCTGGTTTCATTTGAAGAGCCGGGCACAAAATCACGGAAATTGTATTCTCTGCTGGTGCTGTTTCTTTCTTCTCCGAAAAAATTGCCACCCAGCGTATAAATATACTGCACCGGCGCGCCTTCATACATTTCTACCGTTGCGGTATAATTGTTTCCTGATTTTGTCATAAATACATAACGGTCGGTGTACCAGCAGCGCAGGGCATTTCTGTACCACTGAGGGGCACCCAGCTGGTGTATATTGCCTACTATTCTTATAACAGCGTTTGCCGGCATTTCTGCCGGAGGCACCGCAACAAATGTAACATTTATTTTCTGAGCTGGTGACAGCGTGAAATTTTCCGCGGCGCCTGCGGCGGTTAAATCTATTTCCCTGCTTTGCACTTTATAATCGCCTTTGTATGTAAATACCGTAATTCTCTGCTTTCCTGCCGGCAAACCTGAAATAGAATAAGTGCCGTCGCCTTTTGTGCCGGCATTTATGCCGTTTACTGATACGGTAACATCCATCAGCGGTGTGCCGCCGCCTGTAACTGTGCCGGAAATGGTGCCGGTAACGGGCGCATTGTTTGTATCCTGCCAGTTGGCTACGGTATCATTTACCGTGCTGGTTGTAACGTGCAGTATCCTGTACTCCAGGGGAATGCCCGTGCTGGTAAAAACTTCTATTGAAGAATCTGTTTCCCTTTTATAGCAGTAATAAACAAAGGAACCGTTTAAAAATACCGAACTGGTGGAATATGCCAGAGAGCCTGCCGGATTCATGGGAATTCTCTGAATATACGAATGGCCTGTATAAAACGGGTATATATAAAGGAAGATTGTAGAAGTTGAAGGGGTAACGGCAGGCACGATTACATTAAACGTAACATTTTTATATGGAGTAATGCCTGTTACAAAAGTACCCGTTGTGCCAACAGCAAGATTTCCGGAAAAGTCTCTGGATTTGGGGCTGAAGTAATATGTAGTTTCGGGCACAAAGCCGGTTAATGTTACGCTGTGGTTTGTGGTAAGGGTTAAATCTTCTGCAGAATTAGTGCCCAACGCATCCGTAAGCCCGTAAGCCGCCTGCGTAAAAGACTGTTCGTCCGTTGTCCAGGTAATAGTAGCGCTTGATGAACCTACGCCCGTCACCAGAATATTTGAAATAACAGGAGCAATTGTATCAGGTACCAGGGCCGGGTTTAATATCATGTATGTGTCTGAACCATTGGCTGTATTTCCTTTTGCATCTTTGCTTATCACGCGGTACCAGTATGTGGCGGAAGCCGTAAGGCCGGTAATTATTACAGAATGGTTTAATACCAGAGTTGTATCTTCTGCAGTGCTTTGGGTAATGGCTTTTACACCATTAAACATAAACGCATATTCGGTTTTTGATGTGGCGGTTTCATCCGTTACCCAGGTAACGGCGGCACTGGTGATATAACAGGTAGAATTTACCTGTGAAATTACAGGCGCAGTGGCGTCATACGTGCCGGCTTCTATTTCCGCCAGGCGCTGTTTTTCTTCAACCACTTTTACGCCGATATCTTTTACTTTTTTCTTTATGATGCCCGTTACGCCAAAACCAAACTCTACAGCTGTAAGGGTTTGGCAGAAAATAAAAACGGTAATTAAAATTGTAATTAGTTTTTTCATAAGAAATTTTAATTTTGTAGCGGCCTGATTTATCAGGCTCTTCTTTTTTTATCGGAAATACCAGTTTAAGCCTGCGTTAACAGAAAAAAACATGGTTTCATCAAACACATTCACATCTTTATCCTGAAGCCGTAAATAACCCGGCCCGGTATCTAATTGCAAAGCAAACTTATCGCTGAAAAAATATTCAATGCCCATAAAAAACGCGCCCATATAGCCGGTGCCTGTACTGTCCGGTGAATCGTACTGGATATATTCCATATCAAAACCGGAAATTAAAAACACATTGTCCGCTGAATAACCGTAAAAATACCTGTACCCGCGGAAACCCGCCACCATAAGCCCCTGATCTGACTGCACCCTGGGCTCTATGGCCATTGTGTCTGACTGGAAATACCTGAACCCCACGCTGGGATAACCAAAAGTTATGCCCATATTTCCGTGTTCAAATTCCTGCGCGCTGTGTGCCGCTGCGGTAAATGAAATAATAAGCACTGCAAACAGAAAACTTCTAAATTTAAACAGATTGTCCGCAAAACGTTGCGCCTTTTCTTTTACCGCCGTTGCTTTTGCGTGAAACCCCGGAAAGAGCTGTTTTATTTTTAAGCTGACTTTATGAAGCAGTTTGTTGATATATGCAGATTCTTTTGAAAGCAGGTAAAACCCAATTACCATACAAAGAATGCCCTGTATAAAAGGAAGCACCAGCCCGAGTATTCCTACAATCAGAAAAACCCAGCCTAGTGTCAGTATAATAATTTTTCTTGCTTTCCCGGAATTCATGCTTTCAATTATATAATTTCGGCCGGGTTAAAACAATCTTCAACAAAAAAACAAATACAAAACCGCGTTACGCTGCCGGCTTTTTGGTTACGATTGCTTAATTTAGTCTTTTAAAAGAGGGAATGAGTAACCAAGGTACTGGTTAAATACTATGCGGAATGTGTTTTTATTTGACATGTTGTTATAAAGCGCTTTTTTTGCGTCACCCGGAAAATAAATAGCGTTAAAAATTCTATTTCTGTATTTAAGGTTGGAATTACTGCTATGGTCTGACTGAATAATTATAACCGGCGGTTTTTCTGATTTTGAAAGGATGTCTTCTACAAGCTGTTTGACCTTTTTTGTTATAAAAATATACTGGCCCAGATAAAGCGCTTTATTAAAAGAATATAAGTCGCCTGCTTTTACTTTTTGGCCGTTTTCATCAAATACAAAAGGCCCGTGCGGGGATATAACATGCGCAAAAACAAATTTAGGACCTGTAACTTCCGGCATTTTTGCCAATTCATTAAATTCATAAAGAATCCCGCTTCTGAAATATTCTTTGTTTATAAATATTACGCGTAAAATACTCTGCTTTATAAGTAAATGCATGAATTCATCCCTAACCCTGAAACCATAACAGTTAAAGTTCCTGTCTGCGCGCATATTATAGCTTGTACCATAATACCAGGACCCGAAGTTTATATATTTATACCCGTTAGATTTAAGCAGTTTGATTACTTTATTATTGCGCACAAGTTTTTTAAGCCATTTTTCCTGATAATCTTCCATACCCAGGCTCGAGGCCACCATCATGTCCATATTTTCAGATTCTTTTTTTGAGTTAATAAAGCCTGGCGGGCCCATATTCAAACTTGTAGCTAAAGATAAGGTGGTGCTTTTATACATACTTTTACTTTTACCTGCAATATAAAAGTTTTTGCTATAGAGATATTGTGCAAAGTTTGAATTGTCATAACCAAAAACATTTTTTATTTCATCTAAACATGCATATTGGTCAAGAATAATTAAATATATATCTGGCAGATCTTCTTTTAATACGGTTTTTTGAGGTAACTTTTCCTGTGTATTTATTTCGTGTGCTTTTTTTACGGATATTGCTATTTGGGCTATGTTTATCACTATCATTAATATTGCAACGTTGTTTAATATACTGTTTATGGCCGTTACCGTTGAATGTGTTTTTGTTTTTAAAATCCGTAAACAGTAAAGAAGTATTACTAAAAATAATATTAAACTTACACCGATAACCGCAACCTTGCCGTCTATAAAGGTTTTTATATATTCATAGAGATCACCGTATATCAGCAGTGAAATCATAACCGGAGATGTTATTAAGGCGCTTTTACCGGAATCCCTTAGAAACAAGTTTATCAGTTTCATAATAATCCAGGTAAGTGAAACCGTAATAATTAAAGGAAGAATTATACGTACCGGCAATACTTCATCTGCATTATGCGCAAATAAAATAAGCACCGGCAAAATGGCAAACAGATAGGGGGCAACGGCAGGTTTATTTTTCATTTTTTACTTTTTTCTTAACAAATATAATGTCCTCTGGGAATTTTCAATACTGCAGAAAGTTTCTATATTAAAATACACGCTGAATGCTTTTTCAAAACCTTCTTTAGTGTAATTCGGGAATATGTCTTCACGGCTTTCCAGCAGTTTTTTTACCTGCGAATCACTTTTGGGCACAAACTCTATTATTAACGAATTACAGTTTTTGCTTAACAAATCCGCAATGTCATTTAAAGGAACATTGTTTGAAATGGCCAGATGATGTATTATTGCAAGAGCCAGAATTGTATCTGCGGGGCCTCTTTTAAACAATGACATTCTCTCTTCGCCGGCCCAGCCGATACAAGAACTTGGATTTGTAAAATCCATTATAAGAGGAAGTATATTTGTTTCTTTTTTTTGTATGCATTCATTGTAACTTTTTTCTATAGCTGCCGGATCTATGTCAAACGATACGGTATCAATGCCCCTGTCTGATGCAATACGTCCAAACATTCCGGTGTTGCCGCCAATATCCCAGAGATTTTTAGGATTAATTTTATCCAGATATTCTGCCACTATCTGTTTTTTTTGTTCTATGCTGCTGTCAGTATAATTATTGTTGTTGTAATAATCACCCCACTGGGTTGCACTGGCTTTCAGGCTGAGTTTATTTATAAAAGATTCCAGATTATCTATAAGCGCGTACAAAGATGTTTTGCCAATATGCAGGCTTTTTTTATCTGGTGTTTTATTTTCATAATACTTCTGGCTTTTAGAGTGCATATATATATGCGTAAAAAGTGAAATGCTCAGCCAGGCTTTTTTTGGTAAAAGTTTTACCGCTAAATCAAGGGGAATGCCGTCTAAATATACTTTTGATAATTGATTCAACTGTATGTCCTTATAAACAATTAATGCCAGGGGCGCTAAAAAATGCTGGCAAAACTGTTTATAAGCAACCCAGGGGGAACCTTCTTTATAAATTTCAAAAGAAAGAGTATCTATGAATACGGCATTGCCTTTATAATACTGTACATTATAAGCACTGGCGTCTTTTAAAGACATTCCGTGGTTTAACGCTTCTTTTTGAATTTCTAAAGTCAACAGGGCCGCCTGTTTTAACTGGCCGAAACACCATTCATAAGGATAAGAGATAAAAGTAATTACTTCAGGTTTGATGATTTTAAAAACATCACCGTTTTCCTGCGTGTCTATAGTTGTTTCTTCGTGCGGGATTAAAAGGTTTTTATCGGTCAGCGTTTTATACAGGCCGGAATTCATTAAAAAATTGTAGTTTTCTTTATAAAGCAGGTTAACCTGGCGTAAAAGCGTATGGTTTTTAAAAAACAAAAAACCGTTTGGATCGCGGAAAGAACCTGGAAGGTTGTTTTTACTCATATTACTGAGAAGGGTGTTTGCCGAATTTTTTTGCTAAGTAATTCTTTATGTTTTTCCAAAAATGTTTTATGGTAAATATTGCCGTAAAAAAAACCGCTATAAAAACCTGCATTACCAGGCTTCCTATACCGGGATTTATATAGCAATACGCGGGGCTGGTAAAAATAAAACTTATTGATACTATTGCCAGCAACAAAACCTTAAGAAAATGTTTCATATAATCCTCTTACTTAAAGATTATACATTTTAAATCTGTTCAATTCAATGTACTAAAATCAATAATTACTCATATCTTAAGGCGTCTATGGGGCTTAGTTTAGAAGCTTTTCTGGCGGGCCAAAGACCGAAAATTAAACCAACAAAAAACGAAAATGTAAAAGCCAGCGCAACAGAAGAAAAAGTTACTTTTGTAGCCCAGCCGGCAACTTTTGCAAAAATTAAGGATATACCTGTACCCAGCAATATACCCATAAGCCCGCCTAGCAGGCATACAAATATCGCTTCAATTACAAACTGAAAAAGAATATCATCATTATTGGCGCCAATGGCTTTACGCAGGCCTATTTCACGGGTTCTTTCCGTTACAGATACCAGCATAATGTTCATAATACCTATACCGCCTACTAATAAGCTGACAAAAGCAATTGAACCCAGCAGGTAGGAAAACACGTTCATGGTGGCTGAAATAGTTTCCTGAATTTCCGCCATGTTTCTTATATCAATTTCTTCTTCTTTTTCTTTCGGCAGGCGGTGCAGGGCAATTAAGAGTTTGGTAATTTTTGTTTCTGCGCGTTCCATTAAAGAAGCTTCTGTTACCTGCACTTCCATATTATCTATATATTCTTTGCCAAATACACGATACATGGCAGTATTAAGCGGAATAATTATCTGATTATCCATATCACGCCAGCCGGAAGTTCCCTTAACCGGAAGCATGCCGATAACCATAAAATCTATGCCTTTAATTTTTATAAATTCACCAATAGGGTTCTGGTCTCCAAAAATAGCGTCTTTTACCGTTTTGCCGATAATTGCCACTTTCTGGCGGGACACTGTTTCTTCCGGAGTAAAAAATCTGCCGGTTTTTGCCGGCGAATTTTTAATATCAATATAATCAATTGTTGTGCCTACAATACTGGCATTTGTATTTTTGTTCTGGTAAACAACCTGCGCGTTACCGTTTACATAAGGAGCAACCCGTGCAATATCAGGCAGGGCTCTTATTTCTTCACTGTCTTTAATGGTAAATCTTGTTGGTGAGCTGGAACCCAGAGATACTCCGCCCCGGTGTGAATCTATTCTTACCATAAGCAAATTGGACCCGAGGCTTGAAATTCTTTCTTTCACGCTGTCTTGTGCGCCCCGGCCCAGGGCCATCATGGCTATAAGGCAGGTTACGCCTATTAATACTCCCAGTATGGAAAGAGCAGACCGCGTTTTATTTGAAACCAGCGCGCGTATAGCCTGCCCAAAATAATCTTTTACTCTTTTAAAACCTGCCGCTTTATGAATTTTACTTTCCTGTGCATAAAAACTTTCACTGTTATTTTCCTGTATGTTTTGCCGGCCTATTTTTTCGTCAGAGATAACCTTGCCGTCCTGAAGTTTAATTATTCTGTTAGCTGCTTCTGCCAGGTCCGGTTCGTGGGTAACCATAACAATAGTTATTCCTGAATTATTAAGTTCTTTTAACAAATTTATAATTTCTGCGGCGGATTTGGTATCCAGGTTGCCCGTAGGTTCATCAGCAAGTATAAGCAGCGGATTATTAATTAAGGACCGCGCAATAGCTACTCTCTGCTGCTGGCCGCCGGAAAGTTCGTTCGGTTTATGCTGTATTCTTTCACCCAGGCCTACTTTTTCTAAAAGTTTTACTGAATTGCCGGCATTAGCAGTTGAATCTGCATAAACCAGCGGCAGTTCTACATTTTCTTTTGCGCTTACTCTTGAAAGCAGGTTAAAACTTTGAAAAACAAAACCCAAAAACTTATTACGAAATGATGCCAGCTGGTCATCTGAAAGTTTTGATACTTCATTTCCGGCAAGCACATGGCTTCCTGATGTTGGTTTATCCAACAATCCTAAAATATGCAAAAGCGTAGATTTACCGCTTCCTGAATGGCCCATAATTGCTACAAACTCGCCTTTATGAATATCCAAAGAAACACCGTTAAGCGCTTTAACGCTGATATTTCCTATCTGATATATTTTGGTAATGTCTTTAAGTTCGATTATTTTTGTCATAGTTTTTTTGTAGGGCGGGCTCTCAGAGCACACCGGGCATTCGGTTTTCCCGGATTGTTCTGAGAACAATCCCTACATTTCCTTTTATCATTTGTTGCAGGGATACTACCCGTAATCCCTACAACATCCATTGATTTATTTTTGTAGGGCGGGCTCTCTGAGCACACCAATCTTTTGTTTTTCTCGGAGAACAATCCCTACTTCCTTTTACTGCCTTCTACTCCATCGCTTCATCGCTGCCGTTTACTTCTTCACTGCCTTCTCGCTCTTTACTCTTCGCTCTTTACTCTTCACTGCCTTTCTAAGCGTTCAGTGCAAACCCTATTGTTTGTCATTCCCTAATGATTTTATAGGGAATCTACGGCAGTGGATCTTCGGGTTACTGCAATGATTGACGTGTACCCGAAGATGACATCTTAGTCTTTACAGCCTTCTGCTTCATCACTTCACCCGTCATGCAATGACTGACGGGGTCCCGTCCGGTGTGGCAGGACGGACTCTTTACTTCTTCACTGCCTTTGCTTAGTGCGGCCTGCCGGGCATCCCCGGAATACCGCCAGACCTTGACGTGCCTCTACTGCTGATTGAATCTCCATTTGAAATAAGCACTGTATCTTCTTCTGTAACACCGGAAACAATTTCTACAAATTTGCCGTTATTAATACCCGTTTCTACTTGTTTTAATTCACCGCCGGGTTTTTTGGTTTTTACTTTTACAAACTTTCTTCTGCCTTTTTCTACAACAGCGTCTGCCGGCAGAATAAGCACATCATCTTTTTTCTGGGATACAATTTCTATAGTTGAAGACATGCCTGCCCTGAAATATTGTGGAGCCCTGGCAGGATTAATTTTTACTTCATAAACAGTTACATTGCTTACAACAGTTGATTCATAAGCAATATGTTCAATTTTTCCCGGAAAACTTTTACCCGGATAAGCATCAAGCGTTATCATAGCTTTTTGGTCCAGATAAATATTGCGTAAATCTGTTTCATCAACCTGTGCCTTAACAATCAGTTCATCCGCCATAACAAGCAATACATCAGCTGTAGTTACGGTCTGGCCGGGCTCTTTGTTTCTTAAAATAATAAAACCGGTAATAGGGGAAATAATGGGGGTAGGTTTATATGTATCTTCCCATTTTTTTACTTCTGCATCGCCTTTAGAACGCGCTAAATCTATTAAAGTAGCCCTGTCAGTTGAACTCATCCAGGCAATAATTTCACCTTTTTTTATTTTCTGGCCTTCTACCACAAGCACATCTTCAATTCTGCCCGATACCTGCGGCTTTATTTCCAGCCTGTTTCTTGGTTCCACTGATCCGTTTAACCTGAAATCTATGGATATAGTGCCTATTTTCGGGTTTATTTCCTGCTCAGTTGCAGTTTTTTTCTTCCCTTTGAAAAACAAATAACCTGAAACGGCCAAAATAAGAACGAGTGTGATAATAATAATTTTTTTCATTTCTTTTTCTCCTGATGTTTGTTGTTAATATTTAAAAATCAAAATTATTTTAATTTCTAAATTTGTAGGGCGGGCTTTCCTAAGCACGCCGCATTATTTTAGCTTCGGATTGTTCGGAGAACAATCCCTACTCCATCGCTTAATCGCTGCACCCGTCATGCAATAACTGACGGGGTCTCGTCCGGTGTGGCAGGACGGACTTTCTACTCTTCCCTTCCCAGCGCATTATGCCACAACGCTTCTGAAAGTATCCTGTCGCGCTTAGCGTCAAGCAAAGACCTTTGGCTGCTTATATAATCATTTTCGCTGGAATACCATTCGTTATATGTAACAAGGCCGTTTAAATATTTCTGAGAATTTATTTTTGATTGTTCAGATGATGCATCCAGATACTTTTGGCGTAACTGCGCGTTATCAATTGAATTTATCAGGTCATTCCAGTACGAATTTAATTTTAAATAAAGGTTAAGCACCGTTTCTTTAAAAGTATTATCAAGAATTAATTTACTTTGCTTGGCTGTCTGCAAATTGTATTTATTTTTACCGCCTGTATATAAAGGAAGGGAAATACCCAGCCGGGCATTCCATGAGTTTGAATCCAGGGGAAAAGAACTTCCGGATTCTGAAACGCCGCCTGAAAGGGATACTCCCGGATAATAAACGCTTTTAGCCGACACTATGTCGTAATGCGCTTTTTCAAGGTTATCCTGTGCAATAATATATTCCGGAACATTTTTAATAATCTCGTTAATTTTAACTTCCTGTGCTTCCGGCAATGCTGATAAATCGCCTATCACTGTAATTGGTTCAATTTTTCCTATGCCCATATCTTTTAAAAGCTGGATTGTTATTACATCCAGGTTTCTTTTTGCTTTTTTCAAATCATATTCTGCCTGCAATTTATCAGCTTCAACTCTTAAAAATGACCCTTTATCTTCACGGCCGGATTCATACTTAACGCTTATCAGCTCAAAATTCAGGGTCCTTCTTTCTAATATCTTCTGGCTTACTTGTACAGATTCCTGCGCAAACAAAAGCGTAATAAAACTTTTTTTCAAATTATAAATTATATCTGATAATGAACGAGTGTATCTCATTTTTTCAATTTCCAGATCTTTATTGCGCGCGCTTAATTCCGAAGTATCTGAAAAACCTGAAAATAAAGATATACTGGCTGAAACACCTATTGAATTGCTTGTACTTCCTGATGAACTGTTACTGCCGGACCTGCCCGTACTGGCAGAAGCAGAAACCTGCGGCAAAAAATTTGCCCAGGATTTAGAATAATTTATTTCTGCCTGCTGTAATGAACTTTGCGCTTTTTTCAGTGACGGGTTATTTTGTTTTGCTTCCTTTAATACATCTTCCCAGGTAAGTTCACGCGCTTCAAGTGATGCACAGACTAAAAGTAAAATGGCAAATAATATTTTTTTCATTTTGTTTTCTTTGCTCCGATTTTTGGGCAATTACAGCGTAAACGCCGAAACATTTTCGGCGTTTACGCTGAATTATAGCTTATTCTTTATCCGGGGTTCCCTTACCTTGCTTTTTATTCATTCTTTTTTCTCTGTTTTGTTTCATTTCTTTTTTCATTTCTTCAAATTTTGTTTTCTGTTCCGGCGTAAGAATACTTTCAATCTGGGCATTTATCTCATCCATTTTTGCTTTCATCTCTTCTTTCATTTTATCCCTGTTTTGTTTCATTTTTTCTGCATTGTTTTTAAATATTTCATCCAGCTTTGCTTTCTGGTCCGCGCTTAACCCAAGCTTTTTTACAAGATTATCAACTCTTTTCTCATGCATCTTTGTCATATCCCTGTCCATTTTCCCGTCCATCTTTTTTTCCATCTTTGCAGGTCTTCCGCATTCAGGGCAACACGGCGGTTCCTGTGCTGTTAAAAACCCCATACTTGCCATCACTGTTAAAAATACTGCCGCTGCCAACATCTTTAATCCTTTCTTCATAAATCCTCCCGCCTTTTAGGCATCCTAACTACGATTAGTGTCCCGATAAGCATTTTAAAAAGAAATTATCGAGAAGTTTTTTCCTCTCCTCTTGGGAGAGGGTTGGGTGAGGGAAACATTTTTATGTCCCCATTTTTCTGCTTTTCTTTTACTGCTTTCTGCCTGTCTTTGCAAGTCCGTTCTTTTAAAAGACCTGTATTTGCCGAGCTTGCTCGGCTACTAATAACTTTAAGGGAACTCTGCATCATTACCCATTAGACTTCCGCTACCATAAAAAGGTTACAACCCGTCCAGTTCAATTTGTTCCGCGTAGCGGGAGCAGGACTTAATGCTATGGTAGCGTTATCCATTAACTACATTTCGCCGAAGGCGCAGTTAATGGGTATGCAGAGGCACAGGGTGTGCCGATGCACCTGTTCATTTCCAGTTCAATTTGTCTCGCGTAGCGGGATCAGAGTTGCCCTTGGACCACACGGTTGGGGAAAGGGCAAGAACCCATCCAGTTCAATTTGTCCCTATCACAACTGTATTTTTTGAATTCTGTAGCGTGTTTGATTTATCAAACTTAGTGATTTAGAAACAACATTTTTTGTTTTGCTTGGTGTTTATTAAAGGAAGGGGTTGTTTTTTGTGGTGGCTATACAAATATTTACTTAATAATTGCTATTTTTCCTGTTTTCTTTTCACCTTGGGGATTAGTGATTATATAAACATATACTCCGCTAGCAACTGATTCATCTATTTCATTTTTAACATCCCATATTGCCAGGCCATTTGTGCTTTCTAAAGTCTTCACTAATTCACCCGCTATATTGAATATTTTAATAGTTACCTGTGTTGTTAAATTAGTAAAAGATATTTTATTATCTGCGCCACTTATTTTGAAAGGGTTTGGATAAGCTTTTACAGTATTCAAGTTATCTTCTGCTTCGAAATCTAAAGCAAAATCTTCATTATTATAATTCAATAAAAAACAAGTTCCTTGGGATCCGCCATTATCAGGATAATCATATGAACCGGTAATAATTATGCTATTTGATGTAGAAGTAATTAAAAACGGTTCTTCATCTAAACTACTAAAGTCAAAAGAAACAGAATCTACCATATTTAGATTTGAATTATATTTTAATAAAACCCCTGAATGTTCAACGAGGCCAGCAACAAAAATATAATTTGAATTATTCACGGTTAAGCATGTGGCGCAACTTGTTGCACTTGTGTTATACAAAGTCGATGCAATAAAGTTCAGATTCTGATCATATTTTGCAACGAATAACTTATTGTCTTTATTTCCAACAATTATAATATTATCTGAACTATCGGTTATAACTTTCCTTGCAACATCTCCACAAAATGTAGTAGAAGATATAACGTTCAAATTATCATCATACTTAACAATTAAATAATTATCACGACTATAACCAGACTGATTACCCGTTACAATAATATTATTTGAATTGTCTGAGGTTATTAAAAATTGATCTCCATATGAAATGGCATAACATGCAGAAGATAATACATTCATGTTACTATCGTATTTAATTGTAAAATTATAGGAATTGCGAGTTTGTAAAATAAACTGTGTAAACGGCTATAATCTTATATATAATTTAATGGGAGGAGATTATGGCCGAAATCAGGGACGAGCTTTTAGAAGA
>MGVC01000055.1 GCA_001800285.1 Elusimicrobia bacterium RIFOXYA2_FULL_39_19
TATATATAAGATTATAGCCGTTTACACAGTTTATTTTACAAACTCAACATTCGGCATATTGGCTGACAGGTTAATTGATGGTTGTGCAACTATCAGGTCTTTTTCTATATTTGGTGGCATATATTTCAAACCAGTTTTGCAAATATTTATCTTTAATTCTGTTTTAATGTTACCATTCAGTGTTTTTATAAACATATTTATGAAGTATGTATTTGTGATCACTTCACCAGTATATGTCCCTGTTTTTCGTAGCTTAATATACTGTTTTATACAAATACTATTTATATATTGTTTACCATTTATATTTATAAAAAACATATTCTTTGTTGAAGCTGTTAAACAAGGCATTGTTTTTCTTGTAAAGAATTTTATTGTGTCTATTCCCTTAATAAGTTTGTTATTGGTTGAAACAATGTTGCCATATTTATTGAAATATTATTTTTACAGTGTGCCTGGTAATGTTATTATGGTAATTTCAAATATTGTGGGTTATTCTGTAGATATTTTTGTATTTATAGCAGCTTGTATTATTCTAAATGAAGATACTGAGCACAATAACATTAATTTAATAACTTAACAAAAACAGGATTTATCCTGTTTTTGTTTTATATATGGATCACCAACCCATACCGTTTCGGTGATGACACCAAGTAGTTCTGTCATCTTCGGGCATTCCATTAAATCCCTTCAAAGACCCGGAGATCCACTGTTTTATTTTCCTATGGATTCCCTTTCAGAATCGTCAGGGAATGACACCCTGTTTTTTTTGAATCTAAAATAAACCCGAAATGGTTTCGAAAGTTATTGCTTGTTTCTCCTTTTATAAGATGACGCAAGCACATTACTCATAGTGATGTTTTCTCTTTTACATTCTTTCTTTGACTTACAAAAACCAATGAAACGATTTTTAAGTGACATCAATGATTTTAAGCTGGATTTAACAGTAAAATTTAACTGTCCGAAGCGGCCTGTTTCTGGCCGCAAGTTTTGAAAATTTAGGTTTAATGAACCGGTACCTGTAGTTTAAAGGTAAAAATTGTAACAAATCACGGGAAAACTGTTTCAAAAAAGAACAAAGACTTCTTCTCGACTCGTTCAACAAGCTTATGGCGAACTTCACTCGAAGAATAAAACTACACGGGATTGCTTCTTTCCCAACACTCAATTGTATCGCAATCCCGGTTTGTCCTTTTATAAGTTGCCACCGGGATACTGGCCTGCTACACTTCTTATCGTGTATCAGCAGGCACGAATGTGGTAACTGCCCGCAAAGACAACAACTGGATCCTCGATCAAATTCATTTCGGGGATGACACCTTTTTTGTTTTTGAATCTAAAAAAGCTACCGAAATGGTTTCGTAAGTTATTTATGTTTTAGTTTAAATAAAACGAATAGGGTTTTCAACTGTCTGACGATCCCGCTAAAGCGGGTGAGGAGTTTTGAAAACCCCGTTTTATTTAAACGTTCCGCAGGAAAAACATCAACAAAACTTGTAGAAACCATTTCGAAAAGAAAAACCCTTCGACTTCGCTCAGGGCAAGCCGTTTCAAAAAAATACTTCTTGACGAAAATCTTTAAAATACATACAATATATGCCTTGAAGCAAAATAATCTGCGGTTTTAAACCGCAGCACCTTAAGCGGGAGGAAACAATGATAGTAGAGTTTACGACGTTCAAAGAAAGGCCGGTAATCCAGATTAAACGTGACGAAAATGACAGGTATGGTTTATCCATGGGCCTTTCAAAAGCCAAACTTTGCATTGAAGCTATTGAAGAAATTAAAAAATTCGTAAAAGATAACGATGTAAAAGTAGAAGCAAAAGACGAATAATTAATTCTGCACACTTTAATTTTTGCAGGAGCATAAATGGCATCAGATTTCAGTTTTGATATAGTGTCAAATGTAGACCTACAGGCGGTAGACGACGCTGTAAACACCGCTATGCGCGAAATCTCCGTCAGGTTTGATTTAAAAGGGTCCAATTCAAAAATTGAGCTTAACCGCACGGATAAAACCGTCACCTTGTTTTCCGCTTCAGATTTTCAGCTCAAACAGATAAAGCAGGTGATGTGGTCCAAGCTGGCAAAGCGCGGAGTGGACCCAAAATCTTTGTCTGTTAAAAAAACTGAAACCAATTTAAGCGGCGAAGCCAGAGAAACAAACAATATTGTCTGCGGTATAGAAAAAGAACTGGCAAAAGAAATGGTAAAAGACATAAAAGCCCTTAACATCAAAGTCCAGTGCGCTATTCAGGACGAACAAATAAGGGTTTCCGGCAAAAGCAAAGATGATTTACAGACAGTTATATCTTTTGTGCGCGAAAAAAAGTACCCCATTCCCCTGCAATTTATAAATTTTAAATAATCCGTCCCCTTAATTCCCGTTACACAGCATTACTTCCATGCACAAACCAAAATTTTCTCAGCATTATCTTATTGATAAAACCGTTGCCGAAAACGTTGTTAAAGGCGGGAGTTTCACGCCGGAAGATACCGTTATTGAAATTGGCCCCGGCAAAGGCGTCCTGACCGCTCTGATAGCCCCGCAGGTAAATAAACTGGTTTGCCTGGAAATAGATACCTATCTCACCCGGCGCCTGCAGGAAAAATTTAAAGATCAAACTAACATTGAAATTATTGAAACAGACTTTCTGGACTGGCCTATAAGAAATTTCAAATCTCAAATTTCAAATCTCAAATTCATATCCAACCTGCCTTACAGTGTGACTTCCCCTATAATAAGGAAGGCGCTTTCAAACAAGAGCTGGACCACCGCCGTTTTCATGATGCAGAAAGAGGTGGGGGAACGCATCTTGTCCGGCCCCGGCAGCAGAGATTACGGCTTTTTAAGTATTTGTACACAGTTTTATTCCGTGCCGGAAAAGTTATTCAACGTATCCAGCAGTTGTTTTGACCCCGTGCCGGATGTGGAATCCATAGTTTTAAAGTTTACCAGAAAGAAAATCTCCGTCAAGGACCGTGCCATTGCCGGAAAAATGTTTGAGCTTGTAAAAGCTGCCTTTTCACAGCGCAGAAAAACCATTATTAATCCGCTTTCCGATGCTCTTAACTTTCCAAAAACTGAACTTACACAAATACTGCATAAAGCCGGCATAGACCCTTCCTTAAGGCCTGAGGCTGTTTCGCTGGTGCAATTTTTAGAGCTTACCCGCCTTTTAGCCAATAAATCCTGACTTTAGTCTTTTTTATCCATGCTATTGACTTGAAATAATCAATTTGATAGAATGATTTACCGCTGATTTTGTTATAAAATCTATTAAAACAAATGATAATATAACAAAACATGGTAAAAGAATACTAAAATCTAACACTAACAGGCTGGTTATAACTTATCCACAGCTGTTAGCAATCTTGTGGATAACTCTCTAAAAGCTCAGCATTAGCATGGAAATCAACCAAATTTGGGATAAAATCACAGAATTTCTTAAGGTTCAGCTCAGCCAGGAATCGTTTGATTTGTGGATAAAGCCTATCTCTCCCGTCTCTTTTGAAAACGGAAAATTTGTTATTCAGGTCCCTAATAAGTTCTTTTCAAACTGGATAAAGCTTCATCATAAAGAAAATATTGAAAGTATGATAAGCGAATTAACGGGAATTAAAGATACAGCTATTTCTTTTGTACACATGCAGGATCTGGAACCTATCCTTAAGCGCACCGAAGAACAAAAACCTCAGGAAGAAGAATCGGATGTACAGGAAATTCTTGAAACTTCGTTTAATCCGAAATATTCTTTTGAAAATTTCATAGAAGGCCCTTCCAACAGGTTTGCCAAGGCCGCCTGCCATGCCGCAGCCAATAATCCCGGAAAAGAATATAACCCTATTTTCCTTTACGGCGGAGTGGGCCTGGGAAAAACGCATTTACTGCACGCTATCGGCAATAAAATTCTTAAAAATAACCCGAAAGCAAAACTTTTATATATTACCTCCGAAAAATTTATTAATGAGTTCATTGAATCTTTAACGTATCAGAAACCGGCAAGTTTCAGAAACAAATTCAGAAACCTGGATTGCCTGCTTATAGATGATATTCAGTTTTTAACCGAGAAACAGCGCTCTCAGGAAGAATTTTTCAATACATTCAACGCGCTTTATGATTTCAGAAAACAGATAGTAATCACCAGCGACAGGCCGCCGAAAGAACTGCAGAACCTGGAAGAGCGCCTTATTAGCCGTTTTGAATGGGGCGTAATAGCGGATGTAAAACCGCCGGATTTGGAAACCAGAATTGCTATACTACGCAAAAAAGCTGAAGGCGAAAAGATTTTCGTCCCGGATGATGTAATTCTTTTCCTGGCCAGCCAGATAAAAACAAATATCAGAAAACTTGAAGGTTCACTTATAAGAATAGTGGCATTTTCATCGCTTACCGGCACGCCTTTAACGGTAGATACAGCGAAAGAAATTTTAATTGACATCATAAGCCGTGAAGAAATACAAAAACCTATAACCATTGAAATAATTCAAAAAGTTGTGGCGGGCGTATATCACATAGATACAAAGGAAATGCGCTCTAAAAAACGTACCGATGAAGTAGCGTTCCCGCGCCAGATTGCCATGTATCTGGCCCGGTCTCTTACTGAACGTTCTACGGTAGAAATAGGCGAGGCATTCGGCGGCAAAGACCACACAACTGTATTGCATGCCTGGAATAAGATAAAAACCATGATAAATACAGACCCGTTCTTTGCGGCCAATATAAATAAAATTGTTGAAGAAATAAAGAAAGAAGAAGAATAGATTTTTTGTTAACAGATTGTTAATGAGGCCCTTAACCTGTTAGTAGATGGCGGGCAGGGCTAACAAAACTAATAACTTGGCGCTGTATTAACATCACAATTCACTTTAAGTCCGGCGTGATTATTGATTTTTTTGAGAGTATAACTTAAAAAATAGTAAGTTTTCCACAATATTCACAGAACTACTACTAAGGAGGCTATATATATGAATATTAAAGTAAACAAAGAAACACTATTAAGAGGGATTCAAATTGTTGAAACGGCAGTTTCAACAAAAACTACATTACCGGTATTATCAAATTTTTTAATTGAAGTAGTAAAGAGTAACGACGGTTCAGAAAATAGCCAGATAAAACTGGTTTCAACAGATCTGGAAATTGCGGTAAGTTGTTTTATAGAAGGTAAAGTAAAAACAGGCGGCGGTATTACTATTCCGGCAAAAAGGTTCGGCAGTATTTTAAGGGAACTGCCAAATCAGGAAATAGAAATTAAAACAGATGATAAACATCAGGTGGATATAAAATCAGGCAAATCACATTTTGTTCTTTCCGGTACACCCAAAGAAGATTTTCCCGCACTTCCGGAATTTTTAGAAGAAAAAGCTATTACTATTGAAACAAAGCTTCTGAAAGAAATAATCAAAAAAACTTCTTTTGCCATTTCAACAGATGAAACAAGATATGTGCTTACCGGTTTATATTTCATAATTGAACAGAATAACCTTAAAGCGGTTGCTACAGATGGCCGGCGTTTAGCGTATATTTCAAGAAACGGGATTTCCAGCAAAATTACCGCAAAAGCTATTATCCCTAACAAAGCTATTAATGAATTAACGCGCCTGTTTTCCATAGATGAAGATGAAAATGTTAAAATCAGCATGACAGACAACCAGGCGTCTTTTAAAATGAAAGATATCACGCTTATTTCCAGGCTGGTTGACGGCGAGTTCCCGAATTATGAACAGGTTATACCGAAAAAACACCAGCATAAAATACCCATTGATGTAAAAACCCTTTTAAGTTCAACCAAACAGATATCTCTTATAACCCAGGAAAAAGGCGGAGCAGTAAAATTCTCTTTCAATAAAAATGTACTGCGAATTTCCGCTCAGGTACAGGGGCTCGGCAGCGGCGAAGTGGATATGGATATGGTTTACAACGGGCCGAACATTGATATAGCGTTTAACCCGACTTATGTAATAGACATACTTAGAAATATCGGAGAAGAAAAAGTGGACCTGGAACTAAGCGGCCCTATTGATGCCTGTATACTTAAAAGCTCCGGCGATGATGATTATATCTGTGTAGTTATGCCGATGAGAGTCTAAAAAACAGTGATTAGTCGTTACGTGATTAGCAAAATCCTTAACAAACCACCTAATCACTTAACCACTTAATCACAAAATAATTTGGTGTTTTAATGTTAACTCCGGCAAAAGATATAGTAAAAAAACTGCTTGCCCAATACGGCATAAATAACGAAACTTACGCTCTTTACGATGTCTGGAATAAAGAACTGGGCAAAATAGCCAAAAAAGCCAGAATGATAGGTAAAACTGGCGGCACTATTCTGGTTCACGTTGATAACCCCATATACAAACAGGAACTCACTATAAGAAAAAAAGAGTTCATTAAAAAAATCAACGATCATTTCGGCCGCAGAATTGTTGATGATATAAAAATTGTAAAAAAAGAAACCTCCGCGGAAAAATAAGGCGGGGCTGTAATCATAAATATAAAGAGGTAAATATGGCAGAAAGTAATGGAAAAACAGTTGAAGAAAAATATGATGCGAGCAAGATAAAAGTGCTTGAGGGCCTTGAAGCCGTAAGGCAGAGGCCAGCTATGTACATAGGTTCTACAGGCCTTCCGGGCCTGCATCACCTGGTGTATGAAGTAGTGGATAACGCCATTGATGAAGTGTTGGCGGGTTACTGTAAAAATATTGATGTTATAATTCATTCGGATAATTCCGTAACCGTTATAGATGACGGCCGCGGTATTCCCATAGATCCGATGAAAGACGTAAAGGACCCCAAACTTAGAGGCAAGCCGGCGCTGGAAGTTGTGCTTACCGTACTGCATGCAGGCGGCAAGTTTGACAGAAACGCCTATAAAGTCAGCGGGGGCCTTCACGGGGTGGGTGTATCAGTAGTAAACGCCCTTTCGGAATATCTGGAAGTAGAAGTTCAGCTCGGCGGTAAAATACATACACAGAAATTTACCCGCGGGAAACCCAACGCTCCGCTTAAATCCGGAGGAAGTACGGAAGATACCGGCACAAAAGTAACTTTTATGCCGGACGGCGAAATATTCAAGGATAAGAATTTTAACTTTGACACGCTTTCCAACCGGTTAAGGGAACTTGCCTATTTAAACCCGGGAACAAAAATCACTATAGTAGATGAAAGAGATGACAAAGAACATACGTTCAATTATGAAGGCGGTATTGTTACGTTCGTAGAATATCTAAATGCAAATAAAGATGTATTGCACCCCAAGCCCGTATCCTTTACCAAAGAAAAAGATAATACAAAAATTGAAGTTGCCTTGCAGTATAATGACGGCTACAGCGAACAGATATACGCTTTCGCCAATAACATCAACACCGTTGAAGGCGGCACGCATCTTTCCGGTTTCAGGTCTGCTCATACCCGCGTGATAAACGATTACGCAAAAAATAACCAGTTTTTAAAAAATGATGCGTTTTCAATTACCGGTGATGATGTGCGCGAAGGTTTAACCTGCGTCATATCCATAAAAATACCCAACCCGCAGTTTGAAGGCCAGACAAAAACAAAATTGGGCAACTCTGATGTTGAAGGTATAGTTAAATCCATGGTAGGAGATGCTTTAGGCGCATATTTTGAGGAAAACCCGGCAGTTGCAAACAAAATAATTGAAAAAGTTATTAATGCCGCCCAGGCACGCGAAGCCGCCAAAAAAGCAAGAGAACTTACCCGCAGAAAAGGTACCTTAGACAGCGCATCTCTGCCGGGCAAACTGGCGGATTGTCAGGAGCGCGATCCGGCAAAATCTGAAATATTCATAGTAGAAGGAGATTCTGCAGGCGGTTCAGCCAAACAGGGCCGCAACAGGGCGTTTCAGGCTATTCTGCCTATTAAAGGTAAAATTATAAACGTAGAAAAATCCCAGCTGGTAAAAGTGCTTTCAAACGACGAAATAAGAACACTCATTACTGCTATAGGCGCCGGTATAGGAAAAGATGAATTTAATATAGATAAAGTAAGGTACCATAAAATAATAATTATGACTGATGCTGACGTTGACGGCGCGCATATCCGTACCCTGCTTTTAACATTTCTTTACAGACAGATGCAGGCGCTTATAGACCATGGCTACATTTACATTGCCCAGCCGCCGTTGTATAAAGTTAAAAAAGATAAAAAGGAAATGTATATAGATACCGAAGAACAGCTGGAAAAAATTATACTGGAACAGGTGGTAGATAAGGCAGAGTTGGTCCAGCTGACTAATAAAAAGAAGTGGGAAGACAAAGAACTTTATGCCATATTCAGGGATTTAAATGAAATTGACATACTGCTTAAGCGCCTGAAAAAGAAAAAAATATCTTGGGCTGACTACAGGGAGTTCAATAAAAAGAAAAAAATACCTCTTTACAGAATTGAAACCGAAGACGGTCTTACGTTTATTTATAATGATAAAGAATGGAAACAGTTTAAAACAGAGTACCTTATAAAAAACGCCGGCCTTACAGAAAATGACCTGGATAGAAAATTCAAAAGTCTTTGGGAACTCACCAAGGTAGATGCGCTGGTAAACAAACTTGAAGAGCAGGATTTTGATATGACATATTATGATATCCCTTCACCGAAGCCTATTTATACCATTAAAACTTCAGAAAAAGATGTTTATGAAGTTTCGGATTTCCAGGAAGTGGTACAGAGAATAAAAGAAATAGGCATGAAAGGGTTTACCATACAGAGATATAAAGGTCTTGGAGAAATGAACCCGGAACAGTTGTGGGAAACCACCATGGACCCGCACAGAAGAAAATTATTGCAGGTAAAACTTGAAGATATAGCTGAAGCGGAAACTATGTTTACCACGCTAATGGGTGATAAAGTAGAGCCGCGCAGGCGTTTCATAGAAACTCACGCGCTTGATGTGAGAAATCTGGACATATAAAAAAGTGAGCACCCTTGTATCAGCTAATAAAAGAAAATACAAGGGTTAAGTGGTTAGGTGTTTAGTGGTTAGTAAAAAGTATTTTACTAATCACATAGCCACTAACAACTAACCACAATATTTTATAAAAAAGAGGGGTGAGAATTAAATGGCACTATGGTTTGTTAGAGGATTGGTATTATTTATGGGGCCGGTAATCGGCTATTTTCAGATTTCCAGGGATTTAAAAGGAATATTTTTTGGTTTAATAATTTTTCTTGTTCTTATTTGTATGGAGCTGATAATAGGAAAAGTTCCCTTAGACACGCTGGTGGCAGCAGGTATCGGCGTTGTTCTTGGTTTTGTGGTAGGCTATCTGCTTGAATACGGGATGGTTTCTCTTGGTAATGACAGATTAAACGAGTTAATGGGCAGGTATTCACTTCTTGTAAAGGCATCGTTTGTAGTGCTGGGGCTGCTGATTGCAATCCGAAAAAAGGAAGAAGTAGACCTTTTGGACAAAAACATTCTCAAAACAGGTGTTAAACGCGGGGGAGAGAAACCAAAAATTCTTGATACCAGTGTAATTATTGACGGCCGTATAGCAGACATTACCGAAACAAAATTTCTCGAAGGACCGCTTTTAATTCCTAACTTTGTGCTGGCGGAAATGCATAAACTTGCGGATTCATCAGACTCAAACAAGCGCGTCCGCGCCCGCAGAGGCCTGGAAATTATGCGTAAGCTGCAGGATGAGCCGAATATTTCTGTAAAAGTTTATGACAAAGATTATCCGGCTATCAAAGAAGTGGACACCAAACTTGTCATTCTTGCAAAAGAAATTGACGGCATGGTTCTTACAACGGATTTTAACCTGAATAAAATTGCTTCCCTGCAGGGGGTAACAGTTTTAAATGTAAATGACCTGGCAAATTCCCTGAAACCGATTTATCTGCCCGGGGAAACCATGAATATGTTTGTGGTAAAAGAAGGCAAGGAGCATGACCAGGGCATAGGTTATTTAGATGACGGCACTATGATAGTAATTGAAGACGGCAGAAGATATATAGGTAAAAAAGTAGATGTTATTGTTACCTCTGCACTGCAGACCTCTGCCGGCAGAATGATATTTACAAAACCCAGATAATAAAGGCAGTGATTACGTGATTATGTGGATAAGTGGCTGGTTAAATCTTTTACTAAACACATAATCACCAACCACTTAATCACCGTACAGTATTATGTTTGTAAGTTCTATTATTGTTGCTGGCGGAAGCGGAAAAAGGTTTGGCGGCAAAAAGCAGTTTTTCAATTTATGCGGCAAACCGGTTGTTCTCTGGTCTATAGAAAAGTTTCTGAAATTAACCGATGAAGTTATTCTGGTTCTTCCGAAGGAAGATATAAATAGTTTCAGGGCAAAATGGGTGAAAAAATATCCGGCTCTTAAAATATGTGCCGGCGGCAAAGAGCGTTTTATATCGGTAGAAAACGGCTTAAAAAACATTTCAGCACAAAGCAGTATAGTGTGCATTCATGACGGCGCGCGGCCTTTAACAGGCAAGGCAGACATACTAAGGTGCATTAAAACGGCTCGAAAACACGGCGCGGCTATCTGCGCAGCGCCGGCATCAGACACTATAAAGCTGACTGATGGAAAAACAACCATAGAAAAAACATTAGACAGAAGAAAAATATTTCTTGCGCAGACACCGCAGGTTTTCAGGAAAGAAGTAATTTTAAAAGCATTTAAAAACAAAGCCGGCGTTATAACAGATGATGCGCAGATGGTTGAAAGAACAGGCCTTAAAGTACGCGTTGTGCCTGTAACAACACCGAATACAAAAATTACCGAACAAAGCGATATTTTAATAGCAGAAAAACTTATAAGAAAATATAAAACGTAATTATAAAAAATAGAATTGCGGCGCAAAAGCCACAGAAGGAGTTTTAGATGTCCAAAGAAAAAGACAACGAAAAAGAAACCCCAAAAAGCAAGAAACCCGAACAGGAAAACCTGTTTGAACGAATTGTTCCGCGCAATATTGAAGATGAAATGAAAACTTCCTACATTGATTACGCCATGAGCGTAATAGTAGGGCGCGCTCTTCCAGATGTACGCGACGGTTTTAAGCCGGTACACAGAAGAATATTGTTTGCCATGAAAGAAATGGGTTTAAAACATAACCAGGCTTTTAAGAAAAGCGCCAGAATTGTCGGAGAAGTGCTGGGAAAATACCATCCGCACGGTGACATGGCAGTTTATGATTCCATGGTGCGTATGGCACAGGATTTTTCACTCCGGTACCCGTTAGTAGACGGGCAGGGTAACTTCGGTTCAGTAGACGGTGACCCGCCGGCTGCTATGCGTTATACAGAAGTACGTATTAAGAAAATATCTGATGAAATGCTTGCTGATCTGGATAAAGAAACTGTAGATTATGGCCCCAACTATGACGGTTCTCTTGAAGAACCGCTGGTACTTCCTGCAAAATTACCTAACCTGCTGGTAAACGGCTCGAGCGGTATTGCCGTAGGTATGGCTACAAATATTCCTCCGCACAACCTCACGGAAGTAATTGACGGGCTTATAGAATACAGCACCAATCCTGACATAGAAGTAAACGACCTGCTTAAAATTATCAAAGGCCCGGATCTGCCCACCGCCGGCATTATCTGCGGAAAAGAAGGCATAAAAGATTATTTTGAAACAGGCCGCGGATCTTTTACCACAAGAGCTAAAGCAGAAATAGAAGAAATAAAAGGCGGCAGGCAGGCAATAATTATTAACGAGCTTCCCTACCAGGTAAATAAATCCACACTGCTTGAAAACATAGCAGACCTGGTAAAAGATAAAAAAATAGACGATATCGGCGACATCCGCGACGAAAGCGACCGTGACGGCATAAGAGTTGTCATAGAAGTAAAACGTGACGGCAATGCAAACATAGTTTTAAACCAGCTGTTTAAGAAAACACAGCTTGAAACTTCTTTCGGCGTAATTATGCTTTCCCTTGTAGGCGGCCAGCCGAAAATCCTTCCCATGAAGGAAATGCTGCGCTGTTACCTGGAACACAGAAGAGAAATAATTTTAAGAAGAACCCGTTTTGACCTGGCAAAAGCGGAAGCGCGCGCGCATATTCTGGAAGGTTTGCGCATAGCCATAGACAACTTAAACAAAATTATAAAGATAATACGTGAATCAAAAGATGTAGATATAGCCCGGGAAGCATTGATGGATGAATTTAAGCTTTCAAAAATCCAGGCGCAGGCCATTCTGGACATGAGGCTTCACCAACTGACGGGACTGGAAAGAAAGAAACTGGAAGATGAATACCTGGAACTGATAAAGATGATAGAAAAATTCAAATCAATTCTTGCGGACCCTAAAAAAGTTACCGCAATTATTCAGACAGAACTGAAAGAAATTAAAGAAACTTACGGTGATGAACGCCGTACCAAAATACAGTCCAAAGTAGTAGAAATGGAAATTGAAGACCTGGTGCAGGAAGAAGACGTGGTTGTAACGCTTTCGCACGCAGGCTACGTTAAAAGAATGCCGGTTTCCACCTACCGTTCTCAGAGGCGCGGAGGCAGAGGAATTACAGGCATGACTACGCGCGAAGAGGATTTTGTAGAAGATATATTTATTACAAATACCCACGCTTACATGCTTTTCTTTACGGATAAGGGAAAAGTCTATACCGTCCGCGTATTTGAAATACCGGAAGGCACGCGCATTGCCAAAGGCAAGGCCATAGTAAACCTTATTCAGATTGGCGCGCAGGAAAAAGTGACCGCCGCCATTACCATAAAATCTTTTGAAGAAGAAAAAGAATCTTATCTGTTAATGTGCACCAAAGACGGGCTTGTAAAGAAAACTCTTATGGGCGACTATTCCGATATAAGAAAAACGGGTATTATCGGAATTAAACTTAACTCCGGAGATACTTTAATAGATGTAAAACATATCCAGGAAAAAAGCGAAGCGGTAATAGCTACCAAAAAAGGCATGGCCATAAGGTTTAAAGAAGCAGATATCAGGCCTACCGCCAGAGCTACACAGGGTGTAAGAGGCGTGCGCCTGGGAAAAGAAGATGAGGTTGTGGGTATGGAAGCAGTCAGTAAATCAGACATACTGCTTACAGCCACAGAAAACGGTTTTGGTAAAAGAACGGATATTCAAAAATACAGATTACAGTCGCGTGGCGGCAAAGGCGTAAAAAATATAAAAGCCAATGACAGAAACGGTTCTGTTGTAGGCATTAAAAAAGCTAATGAAGGCGACGGCATAATGCTTATTACTTCAAAAGGCATTACTATCCGCCTGCCGGTTGACGGCATACTTGTCAAGGGCAGAAACATCCAGGGTGTACGCCTGGTCCGCCTGGAAGACGGCGATAAACTTGCAAGCATAGCCCATATAGTAAAAGAGGAAAATGAAGAAGGCGAAGAAACAGCGGGTGAAGCCGAAAAAGTTTGAACCATTTGAACACACCGCTGATATAGGCCTGGTTGTTTACGGGCTAACGCTCAAGACCCTTTTCAAAAACTCGGCTTCAGGCATGTTTTCATTTTTGGCAGACCTTTCCAGCATAACCCCGGATAAAAAAGTGTTCATTGAAGTGCGGGGAATAGATTATGAGTCCCTGCTTATAAACTTCCTGAATGAAATGCTTTTTCAATTCAATACGAAAAAAATAATTTTTTCAGAATTTAATATTAAACAGTTTAAAAAATATTACCTGAAAGCAGAAATTTCCGGCTGCCGCCTAAGCGAATTAAAAACCGGCCCTCACTATGAAATCAAAGCGGCAACCTACCACAATTTAAAAATATCCCGGCTAAAAAACAGTTTTGAAACACGCATCTTATTTGATATATAAAACTTGCTGATTAAACGAATATGGTAACTGGACTGCTACACTTCCTATCGTGTATCAGCAGTCACGAATATGGTAACTGCAGGCACTTTTCATGAACTCAAATAACCAATTGCTAAAAATCATATTTTACGGTAACACTGCGGTTTTTTTCTTTTCTATTTTTTTGCTTGTTAATGCTGTCAGGTTGTTTATGTTAGATAAAACCATTGATGTAAAACCCGGAGTGCAGGAAATAGAAATACAGCAGAAAGCCATAGTTGAAGAAGCGCCTAAAATAGAAGAATTACCTGTTTCTGCAGAAGTTTCTAAAACTGTAAAAGTTCCCGTAGAGGTCAAAAAAGAAGAATCGCCGGTTGTGATACAAAAACTTACGGAAAAGACAGTATTAATAGATAATTTTAATTCAGAAAACGCGAAAAACAAACTGAAATTTGAAACAGGAATGCTTCAAAGGTATAAAGGTACAATAAAATCATTTATATATAAAAGCAACCTGCCTGAAGATGAAACCCGGGAATCGGTACTAAAAATTAAGTATGACGTAAGCGGTTCAAAGAATGCTTTTGCGAGCTATTTTTCACTACTTGAAAATGTGGATATAAGCAAATACAAAAAAATCACATTTTATGTCAGGGGAGACAATGGAGCAGAAACATTTTTAATTGTAGTAGATGACGGTAAAAAAAAGGGAAAACTGATGATGTTTGCTTCCAGACAGTGGAGAAAAGTAGAAGTACCGTTTGAAAAACTCAACAACAAAATAAATTTGAAACATATAAAAGGCGGTATAGCCTTTGTTTTTGAAAAATCAAGCAGCAATGTTGCAGAAAGTGCAATTTATGTCGATGATATAATAATGGAATAACAGGAAAACAATTGTCCATACCATTACAGCTGATAATTACAAATATATTAGTCATAGCTATGAGTGTTTTTGTATTTTTGCTGATAAACAGGCTGAAAAATCAGGGAGAAGCCCTGCCGGGAGCAGTAAACGAAGACAAAAATAACGCGGAAAATATAAGAAAACTGCAGAGCAGAATAGATACCTTTGAAGGAAAAGTAAAAGAGATGTCTTTAAAAGACAACGTGGTATCTTATGATATGGTGATGGAAATAAAAAGAGACGTAAACACATTTTCAGATAAAGCGGACGAACTGAATAAAAAGCTTGTTAAACTGGAAACTGCAAAAAGCCCGGCCGGATTACCTAACGAAAAGGATTTTAAAAAAGAAATAGAGAATGCAAACAATAAAACCATGGATTTTATAGAAGAAAATATACGTGACCTGAATAAAAAACTTGAAGCCTTCAGCAAAGAAAACAAAACAGTACAGGATGTGCCGGACCTAGAGGTTCTTATTAACCCCTTGAAAGAGAACATTCTCAATCAAAACAAAGATTTGAAATCATACGTCCTCAATCAATTGGATGAGATAAAATTTTCAATAAAAAATACCGAAAAACTTCAATTAACATATGAAAAACAAAATACGGTAATCAATAATTTAAAAATCCTGCTGGGGGAGTTACAGCAGAAGTATGACAATAATATCAGGAAACTGGAAAAACGCGAAGATGCTGATGAAAAAACCATAGATTTTCTTGAAGGTAACCTGCAGGAACTTGCAAAAGAAGTGGAACAGATTAAAAAGGCAATAAGATAAATTTTTCCCGGCCCTGCGCCGCGGACTAAACAGGAGGAAGTATGTCATCCAACAAAATTATTTTATCAGAAAGCGAGATGCCTAACGCGTGGTACAACATTATTCCGGATTTACCGTCACCCATGACACCGTATCTTAAACCGGACGGTTCAATTATAGGGCCTGCGGATTTAGCACCCCTATTTCCTATGGAACTTATAAAACAGGAAGTCAGCCCCGAGAGATGGATTGAAATTCCTGACGAAGTAAAAGAAATCATAAGAATCTGGAGGCCCTCTCCGCTTCATCGTGCTTTTAACCTGGAAAAGGAACTTAAAACCCCGGCAAGAATATATTTTAAAAACGAAGGAGTATCTCCTTCCGGAAGCCATAAAACAAACACAGCCGTAGCCCAGGCCTATTATAATAAGAAGGAAGGTGTAACCCGCATTGCTACAGAAACTGGCGCGGGCCAGTGGGGCAGCGCGCTGTCATACGCCTGCAAACACTTCGGGCTTGAATGTACGGTATATATGGTAAAAGTTTCCTACGAACAGAAGCCCTACAGAAGAATTCTTATGGAAACTTTCGGCGCCAAGGTACATCCGTCACCGACAAAACTTACAAAAGTCGGCCGTGAAATTCTAAAAAATGACCCTGACTGTACAGGGTCTCTCGGCATAGCTATATCAGAAGCAGTAGAAGATGCCGCCACTCACGATGATACAAAGTATTCACTGGGTAGTGTATTAAACCACGTAATACTTCATCAGACCATAATGGGCCTGGAACTGAAAAAACAGCTGCAAATTGCCGGCGAAAAACCGGATATGATAATTGCCTGCGTAGGCGGAGGCAGTAACTTCGGCGGGTTTACCTTCCCGTTTGTCGCAGAAAAACTCAAAGGGTCTAACATCCGGCTTATTGCCGTTGAACCTACATCCTGCCCGTCCTTAACCAAAGGCCAGTATAGGTATGATTATGGCGACACCGGTAAAATGGCTCCGATAGCAAAGATGTATACTTTAGGCCATGACTTTGTACCACCCGGAATTCATGCAGGCGGTTTAAGATACCACGGCGCCTCGCCTCTGGTAAGCATGCTTAAAGATAAAAAGGTTATTGAAGCTATTTCCTATCCACAGAATCCGTGCTTTGAAGCGGCAGTGCTTTTTGCCAGAACGGAAGGATTTTTACCTGCACCGGAAACATCGCACGCTATTAAAGCTGCCATTGATGAAGCTATTAAGTGCGCAAAAACAAAAGAAGAAAAATGTATTGTTATAGGTTTCAGCGGGCACGGTCATTTTGACCTTACGGCTTATGAAAGATTTTTAAGCGGAAAATTGGAAGATTATGAATACCCGGAATCCAAAATAGAAAAAGCTCTTAAAAATCTGCCAAATATAGAACCAAAAATGTGAAGCACTATAATATCTGCTTCATCTTCGGAGAAACCCGCCGAAGCACATCCCCCGGCGCTAACCGTCCGCCAATGATTTGTGGCGGACAGCTCTTTGAAGGATACCCTGCAACGCATTCAGCGAAGGCGGGTAGATGAAAGCAGTATCAGTAGCGCAAATGCGCGAAATTGACCGCAGAACCATTGACGATTTTGGAATTCCTTCAATGATTCTGATGGAAAATGCCGGAAGAATTACCGCTGAAACAATTATTAAGTATTTCAACACCCTCCGCGGAAATCCACGGTTATCCAGTTTTTTCCTTTTATTGAATGATACTGGATACCTACCCGGTAAAGCCGTGGATGAATAGCGTTCGTCCGCTTCGGGTATTTCAGCGTAGAGCTTGTTCCTGCGCTGTAGGTAAGGCTTGAATCCACGCCTTCACAGGCGTGGAGCTTCAAAAAGATAAAACATGCAGGAATAATCTGTGGAAGCGGTAATAACGGCGGCGACGGTTTTGTAGCAGCCAGATATTTGATACAAAAAGGCATTAAAGTAACGGTAATAACACTTAAAGCCGAAGAGGAATTACCACCGGATTGTGCAAAAAACCTGAAAATATTAAAAAAATTTTTTAATACGTATTTTTTTAGGTTTATTAATATTTACCCGGCGAATTTTTTAGATAAACTTAATAATTGTGATTTGCTCATTGATGCTTTATTAGGAACCGGTTTCCGCGGCAACGTAAAAACCAGCATTAAAGATATAATAAACCGTATAAATGATTCTAAAAAACCTGTTCTATCAATTGATATACCTTCGGGTTTAAACGGCAACACAGGAAAACCAGGCAAAACAGCAGTCAAAGCAAAAATTACAGTTGCCATAGGCTGCCTGAAGAAAGGGTTTCTCAAACCCAGCGCAAAGCAGTACACGGGTAAAATAATTGTCGCAGATATAGGGCTTATTGATTATGGGAAATGAAGACGAAATAAAAGATGCTCAGGAGAGGTTAAGGTTTTTTTGGATTAACCGTTTTGCTAAAACCACCGCAGTGGAAATAATAACCGGTGGTTTTTTTGCAGGCATATTAATGGGAATAATAGGGTTGCTTGTCTTTGTTCTTATGCTTATGGGAGGGGCGTTGCTGCAGTTAAATATGATGGCTACCGGCTTTATTCAACCTAATTCTATTGGTGAAAGCCAGGGCCTGCCGGAAATGCTTCAATTAATCAAAACGCTTTTTATATCAGGCCTTCCGGTATTTATAGTTATAGGAATACTTGGTGTAGTTTCTGCTAAATGCAGGCAGCTGGCAGATAAAAGCAATGTTTCTTTAATATTTTTGGGCGGATTAGTTGAGTTGCACTATGATCAGTTGGTTTTTATTTTGGGTTTTTTAATAGCTTTTATTATAATGTTTATAAAATATTCCGGTGAAAATACCGCTGTTGTATTTACGTTTTCCTCTACAGGTAATGAATACTCATTTTGGATGTTAGCTTTAACATATATTATAGTATCAGTTTTTCTTGGCATGATATTACATACCTTTTGGTTGAACTGCTACAAGTTTATCCTTTCTATCGTACCAAAAAAATAACATACAGCTAAACAATTCGATTTACAAGGTAATCAGGGAAAGAAGCCTGCGGTCTTTTTCATTTTTCCGGTAGGAAAAAAAGCTGTCATTATTGTGAAAAGTGCAAAAACCTTCAGTTTTTACAGCGGAATCAATTGATGCGCCGGCTACGCCGGCACAGATAAGGCGCAATTCTATTTCATTATTCATATTTAAATAACCATTCTTATAATTTTCAGGAAAACTTTCTTGAAACTCACTGCCTACCTGGTAGCATTTGTCACAAATATGGGGCCCGATACCAGCAATAATGTTTAAAGGCGAAATATCGAAGTCTTTTTTAAATATTTCAATACCCGCTTCAACAATACCTGCCTTTATGCCTTTCCAGCCCGCATGAAGCACGCCAATAACCATATTATTTTTATCTGCAAGAAATACCGGTACGCAGTCAGCGGTAAAAACACCCAAAGACACGCCTTTTACTAGGGTTATAAACCCGTCATAACCATCATACCTAGCAGCTTCATTTTTTGAAGATATAATTTTTATTATATTTTCGTGTATTTGTTTTGATGAAGCAAAAGTATTGTAAGTCAGGTTATTAGACAGGAATAATTCTTTTTTTGTTGAATCTTCAGTAGTATTACCGGTTTGTCTTGTTGTTGTGAAGTGTTTTACTCCGTGTTTAGAAAGAAGGGTGCTTACTGCCAGGCTGTTTTTTATTTGCCACATAATGTTAATTGTAAACTCGGAACTAAAATGGTGATTAGTTGTTAGTGGTTAAGTGGTTAGTAAAGATCCTTATATACAATAAAGCTAAAAATATAAGTTATTTATTAGGCATGTCAAAACGTTCCAGCGTAAAACTGGTAGCGGACTCTACAGAGGTTTCTATGCCGCGCACTGCCATCATAAGTTCTTCTGCACTAGTGGCAGCTGCCAGGCCGTCTTCCAATTTTATCTTGCCGTCCTGGTAAAGTTTTAATATTGCCTGGTCAAAGGATTGCATACCGTAGTACTGGCCCTGTTTGATAACACTTCTTAATTCCACCTGATTATTTTCTTCAATATATTTTTTTACCAGTGAAGTAGCAGCCAGCACTTCTACGGCAGGAATCTGGCCCTGTCCGTTAGCTCTGGGTATAAGCCGCTGGGATACTATTCCTTTCAGTGTATCGGCAAACTGGTAGCGGATTTGCGCCTGTTGGTGCGGAGGAAACATATCAACAACCCTGCTTACGGTCTGAATAGTATCGATAGTATGTATTGTTGACAAAACAAAATGCCCTAATTGAGCGGCAGTAATGGCAGCCGCCATAGTTTCCAGATCACGCATTTCTCCGATAAGCACTACATCCGGGTCCTGACGTACTACATGTCTTAAGGCTTCCGGATAGCTGGTGGTATCAATATTAAGTTCTCTCTGGCTGATTATGGATTTTTTATCTTTGTGCAGAAATTCTATAGGGTCTTCTATAGTAATAACATGGCTTTTAAAATTTGTATTAATATGGTCAATCATAGCCGCCAGCGTAGAAGATTTTCCGCATCCCGTAGGGCCTGTTACCAGCACAAGTCCGCGGTCATTTTCTGCAAGTTTCTTAATTGATATCGGCAGGCTAAGTGCCTCGATGGAAGGAACTTCAAGCGGTACATGCCTTATGGCGGCATTTACGTCTCCGCGTTGTTTAAAAACATTAAGCCTGAACCGGCCTTTGTTTTCTATGGTTAAACCCAGGTCACATTCATGTTTTGAGTAAAACGTCCGGCGCTGATCTTCGTTCATGTAGCCTAAAATCATTTCTTCTATTTCACTGCTCTGCGGGATTTCCATGTTTTCCATGGCATGCAAATCACCGTTTATTCTCAGATAAGCTTTTGTATTTGAACGGATGTGCATATCAGAAGCTTTTTTTGACAGCATTTCATCAAAAAGGCTTAGAAGATTCATAGGTTGCACCTCACTATTTTAATTTTGAGCTTTTTTTTCTTAAAAATGCGGGCTTGTTCTGGTCATTTGATGAAAAATCATTATCAGCTGCGGACGAGTGCTGATTGAACAGGTTTCCCTGGTGGTGTGGTTTTTCTTCCGGTGTTGTAAAGGATCTTCTTCTTGTTCCCGCGGCAGGAAAACCGGTGGCAATCACGGTTACTTTTACTTTGTTTTCCAGTGTATTTTCAGTTACGTGGCCGAAATGGAGAGTGGCATTAGAGCTTACCAATTCTCTTATCATTTCCATGGCTTCCGTAAATTCTGTCAGTGTTAAATCCGGCCCGCTGGTAAAGTTTACCAGCACGCCTTTGGCGCCTTCAATAGAAACATTTTCCAGTAATGGCGATTTTAATGCCATGCCCACCGCGTCGGTAATTCTTGACTGGCCCTCGCCTTCGCCAACACCCATATGCGCTTCGCCTGCACCGGACATCATAGCTTTTACGTCAGCAAAATCAATATTCATTTCACCTGTTGAAGTGATAACGTCTGTGATTGACTGAATGGCCTGTCTTAATACGTCATCCGCCAGGCGCCAGGCTTCTGCAACTGTAATTTTATCTTTTATGCTTCTTAGTTTTTCATTGGGTATTACTATTAAAGTATCCGTGGCGTTTCTTATTTTATTTATGCCTTCTTCAGCAATATTGGATTTCGGTTCACCTTCAAAACTGAATGGTTTTGTTACCACTCCTACCGTTAACGCTCCTATGGATTTTGCAATTTCTGCTACCAGCGGTGCGGCTCCGGTGCCGGTGCCTTTTCCCATACCGGCAGTTACAAAAACCATGTCCGATCCCATAAGCTCGCCCTTAATTTCATCATAACTTTCTTCAGCTGCTTTTCTGCCTCTTTCTGGGTCACCGCCTACACCCAGCCCCCTGGTAAGCTTAGGGCCAATTTGAATTTTTACCGGGGCTTCGGATTTTATAAGAACCTGCCTGTCAGTATTGGCTACTATGAAATCAACGCCTTTTACACCGGCCTGAATCATGCGGTTAACTGCGTTACCGCCTCCGCCGCCTACTCCGACAGCTTTAATTATGGCGCCTTTATCATTTGTTGATTCAGAGAAGTTAAATTTTATTTTCATTTATTTAAAAAATTTAGCGAGTCTTTTTAAAATAGGGCTTGAACGCAAGTTTGAACTCGGCCTGTGCCCTTCTGCCTGGCCGGGATGATATTTCAGCAAGCCGATAGCGGCTGCATACGACGGGTTTGATACAATTTCATTGGGCCCTCTGATGCCCTGCGGCAGGCCCAGGCGTGTTTCTATGCCGGTTACTTTTTCGCAGGCTTTTTCTATGCCTTCCAGCATAGACCCTCCGCCGGTTAAAATGATGCTTGGCGGTTCTACATCCTGATTTTTTATTTCATCCATAATTTTTTCAAATATTTCTTCCAGGCGGGGTGCGATAATTTCAGCCAGCTGTTTTCTATTGGTAGTTTTTAAAGCCCTGCCGTCAACACCGATGTAATTAATGTCTTCACTGGTTTTTAACATGCCCGGAAAAGCAATACCGTGTTTTTCTTTTATTTCTCTTGCCTGAATAAGCGATGTTTTAAGCCCGTAGGAAATATCCTTGGTTATCAGATCGCTTCCCATCATAAGTTCCTTGCTTGATTTTATACAGCCTTCAGAATAAAATATCAGGCCCGTGGTTTGCCCGCCTAAATCTATCAGCAGGCAACCGAGTTCTTTTTCTTCGTTGGTTACTACCACATCTCCAACGGAAATAAGCCCGTATATGGGGGGTTCAATGGCGGTAAAGCCAGCCTGGGCCACGGATTTATAAATGTTATTTAAAGTTGTGCTGGAAGCGGTAATGATATGTATGAATACTTCCAGGTGGGTGCCTTCCATGCCGGTGGGGTCATGCACGCCTTTCTGCCTGTCTATCTGAAACTGCTGGGGAATGGCGTCAATGATTACGCGGTCTGCCTGCATGGGAATGGCTTTTGCATTTTCAATTACGCTGGTTACGTCTTCTGCGGTTATTTCTTTGTCAGTTCTTAAAATTGCGGATACGCCTTTATTATTTACCGTTTCTATATGGGAGCCGCGGATACCCAGGTATACTTCGTGGATAACTTCGTCTATTTTGGTTTCGGATTCTTCAATTACTTTTTTTACGCCCAGGGCAGTTTCATTTATGTTTACTACTACGCCGCCGTTTACGCCGCGGCAGGGAATTATGGAGGAGGCAACAATTTCAATGGCTTCTTTGGTGGGGTCTGTTTTTCCGATTACGCAGGTTATCTGGCCGGACCCGATATCAAGCCCGCAGACAAGTTCTTCTCTTGGCATTTTTTTACCTCCCGGCCGCAAATACAAATTATCTTTTTACAGGTTTTTTTGTTTTTTCAGGCGCCGGTTTCAGTGTTGTTGGTTTTACTACCACTCTGCCTTCATTTGAAAGCTTAAGGTCAATATAATCAATGTCTTTATAATCTGTTTTGGCGCGCAGCATGGTATCGTCAAATACTTTGAGTTTTTCATCAAAACCGGTTTTATCCGGTGCGCCCCAGAAAACTTTAATGTTATCTCTTAAAATCAAAGTCACTTTGTCTTTATTATTATACAATTTTAATACATTAAAATACAATTGGAAATTTTTCTTTTTCAGGGCATTTAAAAGGTAAACCGCATCTTCTGTAGAACGGAGCGAATCCGTTTCTAATACAGGAAGCGTAAAGGTGCTGTTTTCAATTTTAAAATATACCCTGTCTTCATCTATAAGGTTTAATTGCCCTTCTTTATAAATAAACGCCAGCGGGGTTCTTTCAGTAATTTCAAATTTAATAGTATCCGGGGGCAAGCGGTCAATAGCAATGGATTTAATAAACCGGAAATCCTTTATAGCCTTGGATTTTATGTTTACAAAGTAAGTTTTAATAAGGTTATCATCATATTTAATACTCAGGCTGTTGATAAATTTCTGTTTATCAACGGATTTCAGGCCGTTTACATAAATATTTTTTATCTTAAAGTTGCCTGAACTGAAAAGTATACGATAAAATTTTCCTCCTCCGAAAACAAGCAGGACAGAAAGCACCCCGGTAATAATAAGAAACTTAAAACTTGTTTTAAACCGCGACAAACTGTTCTGGCGCACTTTTGTGCGCACTTTAAAGTGATGTTTATATTTTGGTACGAACTTGTTTGAAGTCCGTTTTACGTTGAACCGTCTTTTAGGTTTTCTTTTAAACATTTTCATTTTTTCAGAGATATGTTTATGATTTCTATAACAAGTTCAAGGAAACTTAATCCCGCGGCTCTTGCTGCATCAGGCAACAGCGAAGTCTCAGTAAGGCCCGGCAGAGTGTTTACTTCCAGGACATAAGGTTTATTGTCAGGGCTGAGGCGCACATCTACACGTGCCAGAGCTCTGCAGCCGAGAACTTTAAAGGCTTTATAAGAAGCTTCCTGCACTTTTTGCGTAACTTTTTTATCCAGTTTTGCAGGGACGATATGTTTGGAGCCGCCGGAAGCATACTTTGCCTTAAAGTCATAAAATTTTCCCTTGATAGGAATAATTTCTATTACAGGCAGGGTTTTTTCACCAAGAATTGCTACAGTCAGCTCTTTTCCCGGAATAAATTTTTCTACCAAGGCCTGATTGTCATATTTAAAAGCAGTTTTTAGGCCGGTTTCAAATTCTTTTTTGGTTTTTGCTATGGTAACACCTAAGGCAGACCCCTGCATGAACGGTTTAACCACAACAGGAAACGGAAAAACAAGTTTGTTCGGTTTTTTTTCTGATTTATTTACTACAAACCAATCAGGGGTAAGGACTTTGTGGTAATCAAACAGCTCTTTTGAAAATATTTTGTTCATTGCCAGCGCGCTGGAAAGGACCCCGCAGCCGGTATAAGGAATATTGGCTGTTTCAAGGATTGCCTGTATGGTGCCGTCTTCGCCGAAAGGGCCGTGCAGGGTGTTAAAGGCAATATCAATTTTGTAATTTCCAATTTTTTTAACGAAATTTCTGTCAACATCAATAGGCACTACCTTATACCCGCCCTGCTTAAGTGCTTTTATTACTGCCTGTCCGCTTTTTAGGCTGATTTCTCTTTCTGCAGACCAACCGCCGTAAAGCACGCCGATGGTTTTTCTTAATAATTGGTTTTTATTCATTGTTTTCTCTCTCTTTTAGAAAAAGTTTATAAGATAATAAGTTGATATGTTTATAAGTTAAGGATTTTTCTTACCATCCTAACACCTCGACTTCGCTCAGTGCAAGCATCCTATCAACCTATCAACTGTATTTATAGAATTTTAATTTCAGGCTCCAGCATAATGCCGGTATTTTCTTTTACTTTTTTTTGTATGGTTTCAATCAGTTCTTTTACATCTGAAGATTTTGCATTGCCGGTATTAATTATAAAGTTTGCGTGTTTTTCGCTTATCTGCGCGCCGCCAATTTTTAAACCGCGCAAACCGCAGGCGTCTATTAACTGCCAGGCTTTTTTTTCCGGAGGATTTTTAAACACAGACCCCGCGCTAGGTACGCTTAACGGCTGGGTTTCGGCACGGTTAAGCATATAATCAGTAATTTTTTTCACTATAGTTTCATTTGGCGCGAAATCCAGCAGAAACTCTGCTGAAAGTACTATGTATTGTGCCAAGCTTGAGTGCCTGTAGGAAAAAGACAGTTCATTTTTTCTAAGGTCTATTATACCGCCGTCAGGCTTTAATACTGTAACGGAAGAAAGTTTATCTGAAATACTTCCGTATTTTGTGCCGGTATTCATTATTAACGCGCCGCCTACAGTTCCGGGTATGCCCGCCAGGCATTCTGTGCCGGAAGCAAAATTATCCGCGCATTTTTTTATTAAAAGAGGCAGAGTTACGCCTGCCCCGGCTTTTATAACAACCTTATTTCCCTGGTTTAAAGCCTGCGTTTGGATAAAAATTCCGCGTAAATGCAGGACTACGCCTTCAAAACCTTTGTCATCAATGAGCAGATTGGAGCCGAGGCCCATAATAAAAAACGGGAAACTGTTTGCCTTGCACGCGCTTACAATATTCTGAAGTTCTTCATGCGTTTTCGGCTCTATATAAACCGGCGCCGGCCCGCCTATTTTAAAGGTAGTGTGTTTTGCCAGCGGTTCATCAAGCTTCATTTCAAAACCCTGGCCGGAAAAAACCTCTTTAATGGCATTACCCATAAGATTTTAGCGTAATTTAAGCTGTTCCTGAATTTTCCCGTTTAATTTCCACACATCGCCGGCTCCCAGGGTAAGCACCACGTCGCCGGGTTTGATTTCTTTAACCAATTTTTCAAAATTAAACATTTCTATATTGTTTTTATGTTTTTTCGCTTCATTTAAAATCAGTTTTGAACTGACGCCCTTAATAGGTTTTTCGCTGGCGGGGTAAATTTCACAAAGCCTGATTAAATCCGCGTCGCCAAAAACTTTTCCAAATTTTTTATAAAGAATTTTTGTGCGTGTATACCTGTGCGGCTGGAAAATGGCAATTATGCGTTTGTTTTTATAGCTGTCCCGCAGGGCTTTTATGGTAGCCTGCACTTCGGTGGGGTGGTGGCCGTAATCATCTATGAAAATTATTTCGTCTTGTGAATGGGCCATGCCTATTCTGCCTTTAATTTCCAGGCGCCTGCCTACACCAACAAAATCCTTTAGCGCTTTTTTAATTTTTACAATGGGAATACCAAGCTCTATGCCGCAGCAGATAGCTGATAGAGCATTCTGCACGTTATGCGCCCCGGGTACGCTTAACTCAAACCTGCCTAATGACTTATTGTTTTTAAATACGTCAAAACAGCTGCCCTGAAAGTTTGCTTCTATATTTTTTGCCGTATAATCTGCGTCCGTATTAAGCCCGTAGGTAAAGTAACGGCGCGTAATTTTTGGCAGAATGGATTTTATTACAGGATTATTAACGCACAGTATGCCGAAACCGTAAAAAGGGATTTTGTTTATGTATTCAATAAATGATGCGGTAAGTTTTTCAAACGTGCCGTAATAATCCAGGTGGTCATCATCAATATTGGTAACGGTAATAATTGCCGGGGAAAGTTTTAAAAAGGAGCCGTCGCTTTCATCGGCTTCCGCTACTAAAAAATCTCCCTGGCCCAGCTTGGCGCCGGTAGAGCCGAAATTTTTTACCCGGCCTCCTATGACAACCGTGGGGTCTAGCCCGCCGTACTGCAGTACAAGCGACGTCATGGAAGTGGTGGTAGTTTTGCCATGCGTGCCGGCAATGCCTACGGTATATTTCAAACGCGCTATTTCTGCCAGCATCTCTATGCGGGGAATAACGGGGATTTTTCTTTTCTGGACTTCCAGTACTTCCGGGTTTGTTTTGGCTATGGCGGTAGAGGTAACTACTACATCAACATTTTTTATGTTTGATGCCTGATGCTTTGTAAATATTTTTGCGCCTAAATCTTCCAGATGCCTGGTGGTTTCAGTGGCGTACATATCTGACCCGCTAACGTTGTAGCCTAAGTTAAGCAGTACTTCTGCTATGCCGGACATGCCTGACCCGCCGATTCCTACCATATGAATATTTTCAAATTTCCGAAACATTAAGCCTCCTTAAAAAATCTTAATCGCCAACCTATTCGCCAACTTAATCGCCAACCTTTATTTTGAGTATACTTTCTTTTTATGGTTTATCAAGCCTGAATCTGTGCACACTCCATATTGAATAACTCAAAACTCTTAAAATCTTAAACTTTCTACCGGCACAGCTACTAAAAAAGTAGGATGCTGCTAATTTGTCTAGAAAGTCAGTGGTTTTAAACTAAATTTAATAGTATTGATTTTTGACGAAACATATAGAAATCATTTTCAATATTATCTAACCAAATATCCCTATACATACACATAAAATCTAAGCAGTTTACCAGTTTAGAGTTGCCCCAACGGAAAAAACAAATATGTCTGTATTATATGACTTATACGATTTACCAAAAAAATATTTCGTATCTATATCAATTCTAGAAAAATCATTACTAAATAATTCAAAACCAACATCTACAACAGGGCATGGAATTTGCCGCCATTCTTCTTCTTTATCTAAATTCATATTTCTATCTTTCCATTTTTCTTTAATATCATAGTATTCTTCATCACGTTGATAACTCACTCTTTGTAATGAAATTCCTCCACCCATATATGCGGAGATAAATTTTGTTTTTAAATAACGATATTTTAATAATGTAGTTAATAAATATGAACTGTCCAGTTTTTTAGAATTTTCTATAATACCTTCTTCGTTTTGTTGTGCTTGGTTATTATAGAATATTCCGTTTATTTTCTCGTCTTTTTCTAACATATATATAAATATACTAAAAGGATGACTTTCAATTACCCAGTTGGAGGCAGCGGAATATCTAAAATAAAAAATACCAATACTACCGGCAAGATGTTTTGTATTACTATCGTTTGTTCCATTTCCTATTCCAATTTCTGATATACCGAGACTGAATCTTTTAGATTTAACTGATGTTGTTTTGTCTTTATCAAGTTGAATATAACTTTTTTTTATAGCAAAAACTTGGGTGCCTGCAAATTGCGACAATATTATGAAAATTAATACTGTAAATAATTTTCGTTTAATTTTTATAGATTCCATTTTTTAGATTATAAGAATTTTGTGGTCAGGTCTTTACAATTAATGCATTAACTTTTCTCGTAAACATCCAACAATTGATTTCTTTACAGTCTTTGAGAAATCAATCAAACTTCCAAACTTCTGACTTGTTGTCCTTCGATTACACTCAGGATTTGCAACAAAAATCATTTTTTACCAATACTAGTGTTTTGCCCAAAAAGCATGAATTATTTAGTGCCAGTTTTATTTTTTAAATTCTGCTTTTACTGTGGTTACTATTCCGCCGCGGGTATTAAAAAGCGCTTCTACGGACATTTCAAGCGGCTTGCAGCAGCCCACTGAATCATCAAGAATACGGTTTACTACGCTTTCGTGCACAATGCCTACATTTCTGAAAGACTGCAAATATAGTTTAAGCGATTTAAGTTCAATAAGTTTTGTGTCCGGTACATATTTTACGGTGATTACGGCAAAATCCGGCAGGCCGCTCCAGGGGCAAACGCAGGAAAATTCATTATTAACTGCAGTAATTTCTGTTTTTCTACCCGCATATTCAAAATTTATGGCTTGCAGTACCTTTGGTGTAATATTTTTTATTTTTCTTACATCATAAGACAATTTGTTTTTCATAAAACCTCATTTTGATGAAATTATTTCAATTTTCCAGCCAGGCACGTACCTGCTTTTTAATATCCACTATATTTTCTCTATCAAGCACCAGAAGAGAAGTGTCAGACATTGCTTTAACTTCATCTGTAAACGGCTGCGCCCCGAAGCGTATGGTAGCCAGCAGGCGGTTTGGTGCTGTAATGCACTTTAAAAGCGCTTCAGTAAATACCGGGGAAAGTGTTTCTATAACACCTATTTCGTCTATTACTACAATTTTATTTTCGTTTAATGTTTTGCGCATTTCTTTAACGCCGATGTTTTCAAGAACCTGCAAATCAACGCCATACTTATTGATTTTATTTTTGCTTTTTAAACCTTTAGAAGCCAGTATGCCTTCGGAGCCGGAAAAAGTTTTTAGTTTAAAGCCCAGGCGTTTTTTGTTTTCATCAAGAATATCTTCTGTGTAGAATCCGCCTATTTCCGAAACATAGGGAAGCACGGAATCTTTTATCAGCGTGGTTTTGCCAGCGCCGGGTTTGCCGGTTATAAAAAGGTTTTTACTTTTTATCATAAGCTTAAATGCTTCTCAACTGCGCTTCGCTTTGTTTGAAGACTAATTCATTTAGGGATAGAAACAATAGTTAATTCGCCGGGTCAACAAGTCCGGTTTCAGAAAAACCTTTTGCGCGCAACTTGCACGAATCGCATTTTCCGCAGGGCTTCAAACCGCCCGCATAGCAGGACCAGGTATATTTCAAAGGAACGTTTAATTTACGTCCCAGCGCAATAATTTCTTTTTTAGTTTTATTTATCAGCGGTGTTTTAACAGTTATATTTTTAATTCCCAGAACTTTAATTAAATTATTCCAGCTCTTAAAATAATCCGGCCGGCAGTCAGGGTAACCGCTGAAATCCAGCGCATTTGCTCCTATAAAAATTGCCTGCGCTTTAATAGTTTCCGCATAAGAAAGCGCAAAGGAAATAAATATGGTGTTTCTTGCCGGCACGTAAGTGGACGGCAGTGCATTTTTTCCTATATTTTCAAGAGCGTTATGAGGAATGCTTATGGCGCTGTCTAAAAGCGCACTGCCTTTCCAAGGCAGGTTCATCTTTATAATTTTAAACGGTGATTTTGACAGTTTGGCTATTTTAACGGCTGATTTTAATTCTTTTTTATGTTTCTGGCCGTAATCAAAAAGCAGACAGAAGGTTTTATAGCCCTCTTTTTTTGCCTGGTACAGCGTAACTGCAGAATCCAGCCCGCCTGAAAGTAAAATAATTGCTTTTTTCATAATGAGTCAGTTTATATGTTGATAAGTTTATTGGATGATAAGCAAAAACTTTAATTCTTAACTTTTTTACTTATCAACCTACCAACCTATCAACTTATTTATGCCGTATATGCTGCCCACTGCCGGTCACTTTCCCAGACAGTTGTTCTGATTTTTTCTATTTTAAGCTTGGGAAAAGATTTTTTAATGTTTGTTTTAACCTTTTCATTTATATATTTTGCCATGTTTTCTGACGTGGGATTAATTTTGTTAAAAGGCGGTATGTTATTGAGGTATTTGTGGTCAAATATTTCAATAACGCCGTTTATTATTTTTTTAAGGTCCGTAAAATCAAACACCATACCTGTTTTATCAAGAGTTTTTGAAAAAAGCGTAACTTCCACCTTCCAGTTATGCCCGTGCAGGTTTTCACATTTGCCTTTATAATCCCTTAAGTGGTGCGCGCCGGCAAACCCGGCAATTACATTTACTTCAAACATAATCCCGCCTTAATGCTTAGTATTTTTCTATATCAATATTTTTTACGTTGCTTGGGTTCATATTTTTTACCGCATATTTTTTGCCGAAGGCAATAATTTTCTGCGGTGAATCGCTGACAAATATTTTATGCCGGGGTTGTTTGTTGTTTGAAAGTATATTGTTTACTTTCATTACATCTTTTACAAAGTTGGCTGTTTCATAAGCAGAGCTTACCAGTTTAACTTTTTTACCCATTACTTCGGCAATAATATTCTCCAGCCAGGGATAGTGGGTACAGCCCAAAATAAGAGTGTCAACGTTTATTTGTTTCAGCGATTTCAGGTATTTTTCTGCAATTTCTTTGACTATATGTTTATGCGCACTGCCGGCCCAGCCTTCTTCAACCAGCGGGACAAACAGCGGGCACGGCTGGGAAAAGACTTTGACCTTACTGCTATATTTTCTGATGGCCTTTACATAAGCTTGGCTTCTTATAGTGCCTTCTGTGCCGATAATGCCTATTTTGTTGTTGCGGGTGAGTTCAACAGATTTTTTTGCGCCCGGTTCTATAACGTCTATCACGGGTAATCCGGTTTTATTTCTCAGGGTATCCAGCGCATAAGCAGAAGCTGTGTTGCACGCCATTACTACTACTTTTACTTTCTGCGTAAGCAGAAAATTCAGTATTTGCACAGAAAATTTTTGAACTACTTTTTTTGATTTATTTCCATACGGCACGCGTGCCGTGTCTCCAAAGTAAATAATGGATTCATGGGGAAGCTGTTTGAAGACTTCTTTTACTACGGTTAAACCGCCTACGCCGGAATCAAAAATGCCTACAGGTAAATTATTATTCACTTTTATTTTCCTTATTTACTTGTCATGATATTTTTTCTGCTGATATATTTTTTCAGGCCCGAATATATAGAATCAGCCATATCTTTCTGGAATCTTTTGGTATTTAGCCTTACTTCTTCTTTTTGGTTTGATAAAAAAGCGCACTCTACCAGCACGGCAGGCATCTGGGTGCCGCGCAGCACATAAAACCCAGCCTGTTTTATCCCGCGGTTTTCAATATTTATACGCGAAGTTACGTCCTGCGTAATAAAAGAACACAGTTCGGCAGATTCGTTCATATATTCGTTCATTACCATAGACCATAAAAGTGTTTGTAATTTTTCTTTTTTTACAGTAGGTTTTCCTTCAAGCTGAACCACAGCATTTTCACGCGCAGCCACAGCAGAAGCATCAGAATCCGTTGCGTTTTCAGATAAGAAAAATATTTCAAACCCGCCCAGTTTCTTTTTCATACTGGCATTGCAGTGTATGGAAACAAAAAAATCCGCATTATTATCATTAGCTATCTGAGTGCGGTCTACCAGAGGGATAAATGTGTCGTCATTTCTGGTCATAATTACCTTATAACCGTCATCTTTTAGCAGCTTTGAAATTTCTGTGGCAATAGCCAGGTTTATATTTTTTTCTCTTGTATTGTTGGCGCCTACGGCTCCTGGATCATCACCGCCGTGTCCGGCATCAACTACAATAGTATAGGTTTTACCTTCAGTTTTAGAAGTTATGGCATCAGGCAGAGGTGTTTCTTTTTCTGCCGTTTCTACTGGTTCCTGTTTAGGTTTTTCTGTTATTACCGGGGCTACAGTACTGGCTTCAACGGCTGTCATATTTTCTACGCTTACAATAGTGCTTATACTTACATTTTTTGGATAAATATACACGCTTAAACGAAGGGGATTTTCTTCATATTTGGTCTTTATCTCAAGTTTCGGGTCCGTTAATTTAAAAAGGCACGAGGAAAATGCTTTACTGTTTGATACGGACACCTGTTTAACCAGGTCATTTTCAAAATATAGTTTTTCCGGGATGGTCTTACCTCTGAAAAAAGTAATCATATATTCACCGCGGGTAGTTTTTTTGAGGTCAAAAGCCAGCTTTTCCGTTAAATCAAAATTAATTTTTGTAAAAGCGTCATAGGTATAAATTCTGGGAGGAAACACATTTACCATCGTTTCAAAAAACATGGTGTTGGTGGATTCATCGTAATTTATTTTATAGCCGGAAGCATCTGAAAACTTTATGCTTAAGAAAAAATCTATGGGCACATAAAGGTCACTCGAAGCTAAATAGGATGGAAAGGGCAGAATAAATTTATTGGTATCAATAATAACATCTTTTGATTTGCAGAAAAAAGTTATGTGGTGGCCATTTATTGCCAGGACTACTTTCCCGGATATGTTATACCAGTTTATACGGCCTTCGCACAGGTCTGAAATGTCTTTAAGTGACAGGTACTTTATGTTGTTATAGGTTCTTATGCGGTAGAAGCCCTTGAGGTCGCCGTTGGATACTATCTGAATTTTCTCAGCGCTGAAAATGGGAGCGGATGAAAGAAAAAGTATGAATAAAAATAATAGTTTTTTCACTTTTTACCGGTAAAAATATTGACCAGTGGTTTGTTTTACCCTCTGCCGGTTTATCCGTTGGGGAGGGATAAAGAAATTTGCAGGGGCATTTATATGTTTAATTAGGATTGATGTTTAAAAATTTGGCTGCGGGGGGGGTCGAACCCTCGGCGCGCGGCTTATGAAACCGCTGCTCTACCACTGAGCTACGCAGCCATATATTCAATGTTTGTCGTCAGTAAACTGAGTTATTTCTGCTTCTTTTTTAGTACCGCTATTTTCGTCTTGTGTCCAAAAATTGCCTATAGCATTTTCTTTTTCTATTTTGTTCATTCTGGCGCTTAAGATTTCTACTGCCTGTCTTTTAAAGTTCGGCGCCAGGTGACTGTAACGCATGGTCATCTCAATTGATTCGTGGCCCACGAGTTCTTTCACGGTATAAATGTCAATTCCTGACATTACCAGATTTGAACAGAAAGTATGTCTAAGATCGTGAAATCTAAAGTCTTGTATATTTGCCCGCTTTAACGCGGTCTTAAATGTTCTGTCTATTCTTTTGAATCTGTTTCCCTGTTCATCGCAGAACACGTACTCACCATTAGGATAACGCTCTATTGCCTGCAGTGTCCTTAATAACGCGCTGTTGACCATTATTTCGCGTTTAATGTTTGTTTTTGAAGTACTTGCAGGGATATGGATAGTAGCCGTTCTAAAATCAATATCACTCCACTTTAATGAAAGAACCTCTTCTTTTCTGCATCCCGTATTTAGGGCAAATATAATTGCATTCCGTAAGTACCCGGAACAGTTGGATAAAAGCCTTTGTGTCTCTTCCTGGGTTAAGTACCGTATTTTTCCCGGGCTTTCTTTGTAAAGCTTAACCTTGTCCATTGGGTTTGAATCTACCATCTCCCAATCTTTCGCCCTATTGAAGATGTTTCGCAGACAGCCGGTTTCACGGTTGATTGTTGCAAAGCTGACCATATCCGCTTGTCTGGCCATTTTGTATCGTTCTATTTCTTGTGGTGTGATTCTGCTAATGTAAACATCGCCAAAATATGCCTTCAGGTGCTTTATTGAAAGCAGGTCCCGTTCATATGACCGTTTTCTTTTATTTGGTTTTGAGTAATTGGTTGAGAACGAATCACACAGTTCATAGAACTTGAGTTTTTTATTCTTAGGTGTTTCAAAGAACTTTTCTTCATGAGCCTGAACCTTTCTTTTTGCCCAGGCCAATTCAGCAAATCTGCGGTTAGGGCCAACCTTTTCGCGGACCCTTAAACCGTTAACGTAATAGTCCAAATAGTAGTTGTCGTTCTTAAAAATTATTGACATGCCATTTTACCAATTTTTTGTAATAAATTCAATCTTATTTCTATACGGTAATTGCAGCTACTTTTTTCTTTTCAATCCAGTTGTTAATGTCTTCTTTTGAAAATTTTGTTAATCTGCCGATTTTCAAATATGGTATCCTCTTTTGGCAGACCCAGCAGTAGACCGTGTTAACGCTTAGTCCGAGCATTTCCGCCACCTCTTGAACCGTTAATAGTTTTTCATTGTCATTCATATGTATTATGCTACCGTGTCCGATACAAAAAGGCTCAAAAGTCCATTCGTGTGGACTTTTTATTCGTTATTTGTTTCGGTTTCTTTATTTTCTTTGTCTATTTCTTCAAGGCCTGCTTTTAGCTCATTTTTTACAAACCTGTTGCCCTGACCGTCCATTTCCAAAACAACCCGGTTCCGGAGTTCCGTAGGTAGACTGCCTATTGCTTCTACGAAACTCCTTATTTCTTGAGGTATGTTTACTTCCATTGACACCGGGTTGAACGGCACCTGGGCCGCCGGCTTGTTTCCGCCCTCTATTTCCCATTCGTATTGCATTACGCGTATCATGTCCAGGTATGTAAATTTTGGCAGCCTGCCTTCTTTTTCCAACTGCTGAAAAGACCTTAATAGCGATGACAGCTGCATGCTCAGTAGCTTGCGCTGCATTTCAATTACAATTGACAGCCTGTCTACAATTTTAGCGTCATGTTTTTGGGATGCTGTCTTTTCTAGGCGTAATAGGCGGGCTTGCCACTCATGTTTTGCTGCCATGTGTTCAATGGTACTGATACTTATCTTTTTGTTGTATTTTTTCTGTAGTTGTGCTGTAAGGCCAGCATAGGTGCGGTTAACGCCCATTCCGACGTATTCTTTGAAGTATTCTTCACTACGGCTTCTTTGTTTGGAACCAATGGGTACTTTTGGCATGATTTTTAACCTCCAGGTTTAAATTAAGTCGTGTATAGTGGTTTCAGTTTTAATCAGACTTCCATCTTCTGCTTCTTCTAAATAATGAAGACATTTTGAACAAAACCGCCCGTTTTCTCTAAGGATAATGCCGCCTTTACAACAAGGCGATTTGGGCGAATTATCTTCTTTTTTCGGTGCGTTATGAGTTATTTCATCTTCCGGGTGAGAATATTTTTCCTGGCATGCTTTTCTTAGCCATGCTGGAATGTTTTTAACGCCTTTTGTTAAACCTTCGGCCTGATAACACACACTTTCGTAACCGAAGTCTTCAATAAGTGGGTCGATAGAAGAAAAGGGGATATCTTTGTTCGTTCTTTGTTTAATTGTTTCACAGATATTATGTATGTTGTTATTCTTATTCTGGTTCTTATTATTAGAGACTTCGGAAAGAGCTTCGTTATTATTGACGGTAAATGACTTCGGAAAGGCAGGTTCCACTTCGGACATATTTTCATTTTCTTGGGTATTTTCAACACTCACTTCGGAAACATCAGTGGTTTTACTGTCGACAGCAACTTCGGACAATTTCGTTGGTTTTTGGCTGTTTTCAGATGTAACATCGGAAAGTTTGTTGGGAATGTTTATATAAGTTCCATTTGAGAGCGGGTAGTTATTTGTGCTTATTTTTGATAAATTCTTTTGGCCCTGCTTAATATCATAGTGTATATAGCCTTTTGCTTTTAGTCTTTCCATAATATGTCTAACCCAGTCCGGGTTTTTCCGTATTTTCTGGCCTATAGATGAATAGTTTTCAACTAGTTCACCGTTATAGGGATTTGTGGTAGTCATGAGCCAATTCAATAGGGCGTATTCATCAAATGTGATTTTGCCTGTTAAAACAGCATCACTATAAATTCGATACCAGCGTAAAAAATTGTTTTTGTCTAAGTCCATATTTTTCATTCTCATTTGTATTTGTTTTACAACTATTTAATTTTAACAAACCTTCGTTATTTCTTTGTTTTTATTGGGTTCCTATACAAATACTCGTTTATTTCATTTCAGATTGCTTTTTGTGTCACGGGTATCACAGTTTCTTCCAAATCCTGCATCCTAGCGATAGTTCGCAACCCGAATTTGTATGGAAATAAAGCACATCTAGTATCCTGGCATAATTTAACGCCGGTTGGTCCGCTTTGGCAAGCTCTACATCTCCTGCCGATTGCGATCCATAATTCACGTTTTGAAATTTTTACCTTTGACATGATCCCTCCTGGCTGTAAAGGAGCGATTTCAAGTTTATAATTTGGGATTTGAAAGCCAACGGGTTTACCTTAGCGTGGTTGTTGAAGTATAGAGTTATAGATTTTTGGCATTTGGCTGAGTTTCTTAAAACAAACAGGGTTTTCCTAGGCGTTTGTTTTTCGGTCCGGATGAGTTCAATACCAGCGGTTAGCAGATAACAGACAAGATAAAAGTCACTTAACGGGATTTCAGCATTTAATGTGTTTTCCATGTTAATACGCTCCTTTTTAATTATATTTAATCTTTTGTAGATCAGGCCCTACTATACTTATACACGCTTGTTCGATAGAATGGCGGTCAATTTTCATATTTTGTTGGTCTTAGACGGATATTTTGTCCTTTTTTAGTGTTTTTTTGGGTGGTTTTTAACAGGCCTTAAGTGTATCTTTTGTAGGTTTTCGTCGAGTGACTTTTTGGAACCTAACCCCCGTTATATCCATCTTTCAAAGAACATTTTGGTGCCGCGTAGTGCCATTACATTACGAAACAGCTCATTTCATTACGCTACAAAGAGATAAACGCATTCTTTTGCTTTTCTGCACCACGCGGCACCATCATTACAAAGACCAAACCCTTACCTTATTTATGCATTACGGTACAATAGATACTTCTTCAACTACTCTTCATCGGATTCAGCGCTTTCATCTGTTTTTGTGAAATCCTTGCCACAGCTGGCACAAAACTGATGCCACTGCGGTGAAAGGTTGGATTCACAAGCCGGACACGGTCCCCAGATTCTGGATCCGCAATTGGGGCAGAACCGCATGTTAGGGGTAATCCCGCTAAATGCGTTGCAAAACTGACAAGTCTTGGTTTCCGCTACTGCCGCTTCTTTTTTATTTTTTGCCATTTTCCAAATCACCCCCCTCAAATTTTGTTTTTTTGGCCATAAAAAAAAGCCCCGAAATTTCAGGACTTCCATCCTGAAACTCCGAGGCTCTAGCAACGAATCTGTCCCCTCTAACTGCTGACAAAATGTCTACTCTACATCAACAATGAAACTTCCCTATTCATATTTTCTTTCGCGTCTGCACGTCGATAACAAAATCTTTCTACAGTATTAGTATACCATTGGAATGCAAAAAAGTCAATGGATTTTACTGGATTATTTACTATTATTTTAGATACAAAATGTTTTCCGGACTAATGTAAAGCTACAATATTCAATTTGCTTTATGTATCTTTTTACGTTTAGGCGGATGAATAATCTTTCTAAAATATGATATTGGGATGTTTTTCTCTAAAGCCATCTTTGCTATAAGCCATTGAGAAGAATTGTAGCAAGCAATTTCTTTAATATCATGCAATTCTAAGCTTGAATTTAAATTTTTGAGTATTTGCATGTATTCAGTATTTGTTAAAGGAGCCTGTTTTTTAGCTTTCCTAAGTTTAGTAACCTCATTTTGTGTCTTTTTTATAGAGGACAATCTTTGCTTATATTCCTCTTTGTATTTTCTTTTTTGTTCCGGGGTATATTTTACAGGTTTGCCTTGTCCTTTTTTAAGCATATCATGCATTTCATACTTGTACAGTATGATGAATTTATTAAAATCCTCAAATTGTTCTTTTGTATTACATGCAAGGAATACTATGCCGGCATCTGTTAAATCATAGTAATTCATGTTATGTAACAGGGCCAGGAAGCTTCTGTATTTGGATTTAAACGCTCCTAACTTCCCAACTTCCAAACTATATTTATGAAATATATCCCCTCTTTCTTCAGGGGTATTAACAGAATCTATTTCGCTCATGTGTATTTTTACTACATTTTTACAAGCCTTGACAGTTTCACCTAAATCCTTGTACATTAGATCAAAATTTTCTTTATTGAAATTCAAAATTCGTTCGTAATTACATAGATTTAATTCTTCTTCTGTTTTATATTTAGAATCGTAGGGATATCTACAATGAGTGTCTGTAACCCGGTCGTTTTCGTCAATTGTAATTTCATAGTATTCATTAACAATATTGCTGTATGTTTTTTTATAAAGTTTTGAATGTATTTTTTTCGGAGAAACTTTTATGAAACCCCATCTTAAAAGACTTTCAATTAAATCCTTTTTTGTTTTACAACCAGCTTCTACTAAAGGTATTTGTGTCTCAATAAAGGCAGGTGATTGCTCTTCAAAAAATCGTTCTTTATCAGACTGTTTTTTGTTAAAAGAGGAATCTTTCATTTTCATATTCATCTCCTAATATCCATAATGTACTTAATTATACCAAATGTTCCTGCATAAGATAGAACGAAGTAAAAATAAATTAGCAGTTACCCCTGCTTGTTTATTACATGCAGGACTTTTATTTTAGAGGCGAATTTCCTGAATAGCGTAACGACCTTCGGATCGTCGTCAAAATAGACTAATATGTCATTTTGCAGGCAATAGGCCACCTTCTGCCACAAGTATTTATTGTACCAGTCCAACTCCCTGTGCGGGCAGACCCTCTCGGCGACAGTTTGGGAGGGGATGAAGTGCAGATGGTTATACTTAATCCCAAGTTCACTTAACTCCGCTTCAGTAATCCTTCTGCTTTCTTCCGTTTCTGTTCGCGAAGTAACTATATGCACCTGATGACCTTTCCTTGCAAACGCTTCTGTTAAGACCTTAAAGAATTCCGGCATTGCTGTAATCGTATCGTCGATGTCAATCCCGATATTCATCTCGTTTAACCTATCCACTTCCTTTTGTTTCTTGTTTGCTAATTATTTCCAAAGAAATTATTAAAAGCTTTCTTTTGTCTCTCTGTCCAGCCACCATAATAAATATCATCTAATCCGAATTTTACATCATCAATAAATACAATTGAAGGTCGCATACCTCTGGATACATTGACCTGAAAAACATGGCCTTTATCATTTTTTGATTCAAATACCAATAAACCTGAATAATTAACAGAGAAATCCCATGGGAGGGTACCGTCTTGTATTTCTTGTAGTGTGAAAACCCATAAATTATTTGCTGCTGTTAAAATACGATATAGGTATGTTTGGGCAGGTGTATCACCCCTGGTCAAGGTAGGGGAACAATCCAGCTTATTAAAAGGAACTCTTATGAGGATACCGTCCCTATTCTCAAAATTAGTAAGTCCAATTTTTGCTTGTAGTGCAGTTGCATTTGAAAGGCCTGGGTCAGCGCTTAACCAGCTAACCATTGAAGGTATTAAGTTCTTGAATGGTTCCTGATATTCTTTTCTTATATTTTTATTGGGAATAAAATTATTCTTAATGATTTTTTGGTTTTTCTGTTCTTGCAGTTTAATGTTTTTTTGTTTATCTTGTTCCTGTAGTTTATTTTCTTTTTCTATTTTTTTATTACAGATGTCTATTTTTTCTTTAGCAAATCCTACCATATCATCTATTCCCTCAGTAAATGTGCTAGTAGTTATTAAGTAACCATAATATTCTATGGCAATATCCCAAGACTTTCCTTCGAAACAAGCTTCCGCTGTTTCCATAAATTGTTTTCTTAATAAAATGATTTTATTGTTGATTTCAGAATCGCCCGGGTCGAATTCTGCGTATTTTTGCAATATTTGTATTGCAGAAAGAATATTATTTTGTTTTTCATAGATATTGGATAGCTCAAGTGCCGCCTGTTTTTTAATAGCATTTAATTGTTGTTCGTTATTAGGTAGTGCCTTTTCCTTTTCTATAATTTCTTTAAAAAGTTCCATAGCTTTTTCTGTTTCATCCTTACTATTTTCGTACGATTTTGCAAGAGCCAGAATATCAGTTCTGGGATAATCACAATTCAAAAGAACCTTTTCTATTTGTTTTGTACAATCATTTGCTATCCCAGTACTGTCTGAAGACCAATACATTCCATGTATTTCGTCATTGTATAATATTTTACCTGTTGCCACGTTTGTTATTACCAAATATGTTTCTACTGAGGTATTAACATAGTGTAGTACACGTAAAAAAATAATATCGTCAACTTCTCTTTTTACTGCATTCATATCCCTCATCTTCCGTTCAGTAATATAGATAGTATACGGGGCATCAGAATAAAAATCGTCCATCAATGTTGGATATACCTCAAAGTTCTTAGATAATAAACATGCTAATTTATTAAAAATTTTGTTTTTTTCATCATTTATTGAGCTTTCTGGATACAGAATGACTATCCCAACTCTTCTCTTTTCACTTTTAGGCACTATTGTTGAATCATATATTTCCTGAGTGTATTTAGGAACAAATTGGGGAATTGATGCGCATCCTGATATAAATAGTAGCAATAAAACAAGAACTTTCATTTTATTTCACCGTCCTTCGCTATGCCGGCCTCTTTGTTGGTTTTGCAGGCCGGTTCCTTTTCGTATTACTTATAATTTTTGCCTTTGGGTCAAACACCAGGTAGAAGTAATTAGCCGGCAGCTTTTCATCCAAACAGAATTCAAGCCTGTAGCCTTTCCCGGAAAAAGCATGCAGTTCACCCACATGATTCTGGTTTGATGATTTTGAAGCCTTTAGGGTTATGCAATTCTTTCTTTGGCGTTGAGTTATGTTAGTGTAAGCATCCATCTTTGCGTGTGTGCGGGTGCTTGCCATAAGAATGTTTGGGTAGTGCTCATACTTCATATAAAATTCTTTTACAGCTGCGTTTACTATATGGTCCCAATTCACCCAATCGTTAATTTTAAACCTCTTCTTAATTGCCATTTCTATTTCACCTCCGTTTTGTGGGAACCAGTAGCCTATAGGCGCCTGGCCCCTACTATATATATACTACCATGTTCGATACGTTTTTTGTTGTCGGAAGAATTTTGGCAAAAACCTATATACCGTCGAGGAATATTTTGTGGGAAAATGCTAAAAATCGTTAAATAAGGCATTTAAACGCATCTATTTGTCTGTATTCAATAATAGATGTATTGTTTTGTGCCTAATGTTTCTAGTATTTTTCATATACAGAATTGAAGTAATTTACTAATTCATCAATTTGACTGGATTCTTTTATTACTATTCCAGTTGGCAAATGGTTTGTAAGGTGTCCGATATTTCTCATGTCTCTAAGGGATATTGTTTTTGTGTTAGGAATTATTTCATTGAAGACTGCCTTTGAATAAAATACTATGCTTTTTTTAAGAATAACACATGAAAAAATCATTTTTGATTCTTTAAAAAAACCAATAGAATTTTTGGTAGGAACAATGGTTACCCTATTTTTAACGCTCTCTCTAAATTTATTATATAATTCAACTATGTTGTCTAGTTTATCATCAGTATGGTATTTTTCAGTATATTTATTATTTTCCATGTTACCAGGACTGTCTTCAGTCTCCGTTCTTTCTTCCATTTCTTCATTGTCAATGTAGGAAATTATTTCTTCAGTAGTTGAAATTACAAATTTAGATATTTCTATTTTCCTGATATCATTATTCATGGCTTTTTCTATCTGTAATAGTCCAGTAAACAATTCAGGATCCATTCTATCTATTACCAGCATTATTTTTAATTCATCAACAGATTCGTTTATCAACTCATGTACTTCGCGCCCGGTATCTGATCTAATTTGCGTGAATATATCTTTATCCTTTTGAATTTCAGAATAAATACGTTTTTGTATTTTATTTTTTTCTTCCGTAGTTGCCCTTTTAGTAAAAGATATAAAATCACCTAATTGGGGCAATATGTGTGTTTCTTTATGTTTTTCAAGTTCTATCTCAACTAAATATAACAAAGGTGTAGTAGGGTTTTCCCAGACCAGTAGAAATCCATCACCTATTGAATCTTTATAGTTTTTAGTTTTAAATTTATTTTCTATATCGATCCAAAAAGATTTATTTGAAATAATGTCTTTATAATATTTTATGAAAACAGATTTTATTTCTTCCTCTAATTTGTATTCAATTTTGTCATACTTATTACCATTTTTTAAGATTTTGTGTGTCATCGGTTGCCTCCCTGGGGCTGGTCAGACCTACCCACCAATAAAAAATGGCGGTCAATCTCGCCTCGGCAACTAGAAAGTAAATCCGAGAAAAGACTGCCGCCAAATAAACAAGCGACAACCTATTTCTCCTCACTTTCTAGTTAATCCTGACTAAATCAGGACTTGAGGAATAAGGTCAAAACCAAGAATTTTATAGAAGAATACAAATGTTTCTTCTTGAGTTAATAATAGGAAATCAGAGGGTGGATGTCAAGGAATGGGGGGGCCACAACTATTTTACAAATGCCCTCATATAGATAGCGTTATTCTTTTTCTGAATAGTTATCACAACAATCGTCCGGATTTCTGTATATAAGTATTTTTTCGGCTTGGGACAGTTTTACTGTTAAGGGTGAATCGTAAAGGCCACGTTCAAAATAATATTTACAGAAATTTGAACCAGCACCATCTATAAATGTTGCATAGCTGGTTGCGCCACCGGTTATACGGTAATGTTTACAATTCCAACAGTTTTGAGACATAGGACGCTTGTATTCTGCCATTGCCTAAAAATTATATATTAACAGGTATGCACCCATCATTTTCAGGACTGCTGATTTGTTTGTTAATTTTTTCTATAAAGTCTTTTGGGTCAAAAGGTTTTGTAATATAATCCTGTATTTCCATCATTTGTTCTATATATTTTTCTTCCAGGTAGGTTACAGCTGTAAGCATAATAATTGGTATATGTTTATATTTGGGAATAAGCCTCAATAACCGGCTTAACTTAAAACCATTCCCTTCAGGCAACATTAAATCTAATACAATTAAATCCGGAGTTTCACTACAAACAGCATTTATAGCACCACTTATATCTGATGCTGAAACAGCATGATATCCTCCGTTTTCTAAAATAAAGGATACCAGGTCAATTATTTCTTCATCATCGTCAACTATTAGGACTTTTTTCATAAGCTTGCCCACACCACCTGATGGTTGCTTGTCTCATTTGCCTGGCAAACAACCCACACTAATAGCATATGCTAGTTACTCGGGAAAGTCAATCAAAATTTTATTAACTGTTTTGGTTGTATCCAGTTTACCCACTAGCTATTGGTAAAAAAAGTGGCCCGCCTCTTTAGACTGGTAAAAAGGACAGGCCACCCAAGGTAAAATCAGTTTCTGCAATATTAGACGTTAAAAAATAAAATATGTTACAGTAGTTCAAGCAAAAGTTTGCCGGAAAAAAACTGGAAAGTTATGAATATTAAAGGTATTTAGCTAAGACCTTGATTTGTTATGGCAAGATAGAATTGTCTTTGGCTACTTTAGGATCCCTGAGATATGACTGCAATGACATTTCCATTCAAGGCCACTTTTGCCATCACCCAGTTCACAACAATACCTCCAAAAGCATTTTTGCCTCGAAATGTTGTTTTTACAAGAAGATAATCACCTTTATCCTCATATACGGTTTTTACATGTTTATAAGAATCAGGATCGTTCATCGTTTTTTTAATATAGTCAGTTAAGCCGGGACAGGAGCCGTCCCATACGCTGAAACAATTTTTTATTTGTTCTTTACGAATTTCGTCTTTAGTTTTTGGAGTTTCCGTTTTTTTAGAATTTGACGAAAAAGAACCGATTATAAACAAGAGAGCAAATATGGCAAAAACAGAAAGACAGCCAATAGCGCAACCTTTCTGCAACTGTTGTCCCTTCTTTTTTATTTCGTTTACTTTCTCCGGTGTAAGTTTGTATCCGCATTTCGGACAGGCCTCAGCGCTATCGCTGATTTGATTTTTACACTCCGGACACATTATAAGCGCCATTAGATCCTCCTGGTTAAGCTAAATATTTATCGACTGTCTCTGAATTATAGAATTTTAGGGGTAAAATATTAAAGCTGCTAATTGAAGCATCAAACCCAAACCAAGAAGAAAAGCACCCAAAATAGCAAATATTTTTTGATCTAATCTATCTTTTACGGCCGGAAGCTTTAGATTTTCTTCTCCTGAGTCGCTTGCCCAACCGGATACCCCGAGTTCAAGGGCTTTCTTCTTAGAAATGAAAAGACCCCTGGCAAGAGAAAGGCTACCTAAAAAACTAAATATAATCCCCAAAGCATTTAATAGCTTCATTGTTTTTAAATTTTCAGCTATCCGGATTTATAGTAAAGGTAAGGGTTACCAAACAATCTGATTCCAGTTAGTTTGTTTAATTGATATTTGTGCTTGACCAATTATCTTGTTTTTTTCTACATTCGTCAAAAGGTCAGAAAGGATATTCGCGGTATTTGCAGGATCGATGACTTGTGAATACAACGGGTTACCCGCAGTTTTGGCTAATTCTTTTAGAACATGCAAAACATTATCTCCGAGGTTGTTTACGTCTTTTGATTTATTCAACAGAATATTATTGATAAGCAAATATTCCAAATAGATTGATGAAAAATCAAGATGATTTAATTCTCTCCAAATTTTCAGCAATTTTATTTCATTTATTCTGCCTGATTGAGAAATGTCGTTGATATGCCTCTGGATATTTGTTTGCTTCCACGTATCAAGTTTTGAGACATACAACCAATGATCGTTCGTATTTCCTGTTTGTTTTCTTGCTGGGGTTACATCTACCTCTAGTCCATTCAAATTTATTCTTATGGAAACATTTTGCTTGCTAACTGATGAATATTTGCTATTTAACTGTGTATACAAAGAGTCATAAATGCTTTTTAGCCCGCCACTGTTTTCATTACAGTTACTTTTCAAAGAAACTAAATAATCTACATCAGATGCAAGGGATATCGCGGTGCCTTTTGCTAGGGAGCCAGAAATTAAAAGCTCTACATAGCAAGTTGCTGCCCAATCTTTCAGGGTCGTTTCAAGTTGTGAAAGTGCAGCAAGATAGCCTAACAAATTTCTCGCACTATATTTTTGTAATATCTGATTCAGGTACATGTCAATTTCGGTCATAGCTTGTAGTGATTAGTGAGGTCAAAATATCATTTAAAAGGCGACCCCGGAAATTTACAACAACAGTATTTGCACGATTTGCAATCTCGCTCATTTTATCTTGCGGAATACTTGCGGGTTTTGCATAAATTACTATTGCAGTTTGATGATTTTTCCTTGCAGAAAAAACCTGCTCTATTTTGTCTCCAAACGTTTCCCAGTCTACCAGAAATATGGTTTCTTCCTTCGACTTGTCAATATTGTCCGAGTTTATATGCAAAATATTATTCTTTTTGAAGATATTTGAATCAACAAGGGAGCTTTTTAGGCTTTCAAATATTTCAAAACTTCCAAAAATAACTACCTTTCTTTGCCAGAGGGCAATCCCTAAACGAAAAACAATAGGTGTAATACCAAAAGCCCAACAAAGCAATCTGTAAACAAAAGCAAGAAACGCAAGGGTTACAGTTATGCCACCAACTATTATGAATAGTGGATGATTATAAAAATTTGAGATTTGACGAAGAATGTTTTCCATAGTATTTTAATTTAGTTATAGTATCATTGAAAATTATAACTCCTCCCTTTATAATGTATTAAATACAAGCAATTGCCAAATTATATAATATCGGTTATGTTAAGTAAAGCGGTTTAATGACGAGGCAAGACTGAAAAATAAAGCAAGGGAGGATTAAGTTAACCCGGGAACGGACCCGTTGAGGTTATCTCAGAGTCCATCCCTGGGTTGGCCATAGTTGGCTTGAGGTGGGGAATTGTTATTGGTTATCAGCCGGCTCAGTAGTGGCCGGCGGTTCCTGTGCTGATGCGGGAATAGTTTGTTCCTGCGGATCTGCGCCTGCGCCGGTATCTTTGCTTAAGCCGATTCTATCGCCATCTTTTACCATATTCAGCCCTTTGTTTTTCAAAGTGAAATACCGGACATAGGTTAGGATTTTTAGTTTCTTTTTCCAAGCTTCTGGATCATCGCCTACCGCCATGCTGTTTTCAAACACAAAGTCCACTATCTCATCCCGGCTGTGCATGTCGCCGTCAAGCAGTATAACATCCATAGCTTTAATATGCCCTGTTTTGCTTGGTTTTAAGCCTTTAGGCTGGGTATTCTCCTGTTTTGTGGGAAGAACATCCGCGTTTGTTTCTGTCGCCATATTTTTGCTTTCTCCTTGTAATCCTTCAATATTGGTATTCGTGCCTGAAACACGGGGTTTGTTGGCAGGTTTTCCTGTAACTTTTTTCGGTGCTGTTGCCTTAGCGCCGGGCTTGGTCCCAGCCTTTGTTTTTATTGCCTTAATTTCCTTCTTTTTCTGTGTTCCTGTTACTGATTTACCTTTTTTCTTTGTAGCCATTGGTTGTTACCTCCGCTATTAGTTTATTTACTGCTTTTTTAGGGTTATTTGTATCCGCCCCGCTTCATTCCTTTCTACTGTTGCGCCTTTTCTCTTGTAACCGATGATCCTGGCATGAACATTTGAAAGGATGTTCTTACCCGCTGCTTCCGGCTCATCCTTTACCAGCTCAGCTACCTGCTTTACTGTGTATTGGTTGGTTAGCAGGTACTTGTCTATCTTTGTAGCCAGCTTTGGCTTAAGCGTTGTTTGGTTATCCATTTTCTATCACCCCCTGCAATCATTATGCTACCATGGCTGATACAAAAGCGGGAGAATGTAGGGTTTGCTTGAAAAAGTCCCTGCGCGGGGACTTTTTGTGCCTGACAGCGGGGTTTAGTGTTGGGTTTGTGATTCGATAGGGCCTGTAAATGTGGGATTTGTTGAATTAAAAGATGTACTAGAGTTCTATCTTTTGTGCGGCTCGGCTGTAGGTAGGGGTGTTGTCTTGCATTTTCAGAATAGACGATTGTTTTTGCAACTCTGTTTTTCTATTGATGTTGTTAATTGAAAAATTTAGTAACGAATCGAATAATGGTTTCTTAGGTATTCCAGTAACTGATTAACATCGGATTCTATTCGTTCTTGTAGGATAGCTTTATCAACTTTAACAAGACTTCTTATTTTATCAAGTATTGCTTTTAATATTTCGTCAGTTTTTTCTTCCGGAACTTCCCACTCATTGATAGACTGGCGTAATTGTTTGTCCATATTTTCAGAAAATGTTCTGAACCCTTCAGGTGCATCCGGTCCCATAGGTAACTGATATAGAGTGAGGTCAAGGAATATTTTTGCTCTTTGATATAATTCGCTTACATCTTGTAACATGAATCCTCCGTTTTTGTAAATATGTTATTCTTTAGAATATTTTTAGAGTAACTTTAAATTTAAGAAAATCAATTATTTTATTATTTCATATCCTGATTCTGTTGCTTTTAACCATCCATTTTCATTTTTAAAAACATCGAACATTTGTTTTGAGGAGATCTTGTCATCCCAAACATTTTTTAAAATTTTTAGCAAGTCCAAAGTTCTTGTAATCAATACTTGATTTGCTTTTGCGTGAGTTATTGTATTAGTTTCAATTTGCCTGTCTTTGTCATCTAATTTTATAATTGCTTTCATGAAAGTATTTGCAATAAGAATCGCAAATTTATCTGGAATAAGAAGAGCTTCTCGGTGGTTATCAGTGTCATTTATTTCCTTACGGCCGATATTATTGTTTAAACCTTTTATTTCAATAATACCGATTAAATCAGAATTCTCGTATACTTTTAAATCTTCTTCGTATTTTTCATCTCTGACTATCTTAAATGCTGTGCCTTTGCAAAGCTCATCTAGGACATTTTTTACGCAACCTACCAATGCATCATCCCCAAAATATAGCGCCTGTTTTAAACCCTTAAAAGTTTCTAATTTTAATTCTATTTGTTTTAATGTTTGTTCTGATGACTTTTTGGCATCTAATAAGTTATTCTCTTCTGAAAATTGGAACTCATCAATCCATGAAGGACCTTCATAATATATTTTTGCGGTAAAAGATAAAACTGCATTAACTAAACTCATATAAGCACTTTTTATAGTTTGACTATTTTTATCGGCTATCATAAATGGCAAGCATATAACTTTATTTGAAAAAGAAAAAGCTACAATTTCTTGCTTACAGTTAGCAATAATTTTTAAATCGTTTTCGTCCTTGTTTTCAAATTCAAAATAATTTTTTGTTACACCATATTTGTCAAGATAATTCTTAAACTCTCCTCTTTTTAGTTCGAGAAAAGTTTCATTGTTATAGAATGATTCAATATTTTTTGTAAAAAAACGTAAGTATTTTGTTAATAAATCAGTTTGTGTTATTTCATTCCAGGTTATTTCATGAACACTTAACCCCAGTCTGTCGTCGGATTCAGTATGAGGTATAGTGAGATCATTATACAGAAGACAAACAATTTTTTCTTTTTGGTTAAGGAACGACTGAAGTTCCTTGTCTCTTTTTAAAAGTTCGAGATTATAAATCACTTTTCTTCCATAACTGTCTTTTGCTTTGAAAATATTGTTATGTAAAATTACAATATCAAATTCTTCGAACTGTCTTCTAGTATTTAATGGTTCAAAATAAATATTAAAAGGTAAATTTGGCTCTTCTATTGATTTTACCAATGGAGAATAACCCAATTGATAACCACCATAGACAAGAACTTTTTTTTTATTTTGTTTCATAATAACCTCTTATCTTTTTATGAGGAAATATTTAGTTGGATTAAAACTTTGCGGAAAAACTCACCCTATGCGTATTCCCCAGCACACCATAAGGGACAAATGAATAATCGGTCTGGGTGCCGAAGAGCTTGACTCCAAATCCCGCCCCTAAACCAGAGACATCATTGGCTGAACTGATGACTGGATTGGTTGATAAATATCCGGCTCTTAAGGCAAGGGTGTTTATCGGCAGGAATTCAGTCCCTATGCTTACGATTGTTTGGTTTTCATATACCTGTTGTTTTAAATCCAGCGCAATAGTAACCCCGCCAATGTTGTATCCTAAACCTGTTGCTACTGTTAACGGCAGGTTATAGCCTTCACTGATGAATTTCATTTGCGGGCCAAGGTTCTGAATTGAAAGGCCGGCAGTAAACGGCAAAGCGGGGAAATGGTAAAGCGCGCCTAAGTCCACAGCTACCCCGGTTGCCTGTTCTGATTCTATCTTCTGTTGGATTATTTTAAGGTTTGCTCCCAGCCCGATGAATCTTTTATTGCTTAACAACAGGTTCTTACTGAAACTAAATGTTACCGCCATATCACTTGCGCCAAAAGAAGCTGTTTGCTGGCGGTTTTCGTCCCTGCCTTCCATTTCACCCTGGGATAGAACGATTACGCTGCCGCCAAATACCCCTGACTTTAACGGGCTGGCAAAGCCTATATAATCCAGGTTTGAATCTACTACCCACTGGCTGTGCATAGCAGATATTTGTCTCTGCGTCAGCTGTGAAAGCCCACCCGGGTTCCAGTTAATGGCAGTTACATCATTTGCAATGGCTGTAAATGCGCTACCAAGCCCTACTGGCCTGGCCCCAATCCCGATTTTAAGGAAGCTTGCTCCGGTGTTTTCTGAGAACGAGCAGGTAGTAAATAGTAAGCATGTAAATAGGGAAACAATAACTTTTCTTCCACCACAGGCGGATTTCATTTTGCTCAACATAGTTTTTTCCTCCGTAATTAAAAACGAGATTCTTTCTTTTCTAAAATAAATAAACGGTGTCAGGATAACGCCCAGCGTTATTTGATGACCGCGCACTTCTTTATAACTTTTATCGGATTCTCTCCGGACTTTTGCGCATCAATGTAATAAATGTATACGCCACTTGCTATCCCGGAAATATCCCACTGGTATTCATAAGCATAAATTTTGTTATCAATAATTTTCCAGTCACTGCCCGCTACCTGCTGGCTGTGTATTAGTTCCGCTGCAATGTTATATATTTTTATTTCTATACTATCCGCAATACCGCAAGCTATGTGTATTGTCGGCTTATATCCGTTCTTTGCGGGGTTAGGATACGCATATGCTTCATTTAGTCTGAATGTCGGGTCAGGGCCAAAGGATTTGCGGACATTCATTATCCCTCGTTGTTCATCGGTTGATTTATAAATGTAAAACTCATCAAGGGTACCTTTTGCTACCCCGTAACTGCTTTCAGGGTATTTGTTTCCTATATTGAATTTACTGAATGTTTGCGCCTGCCAGCTGCTGGCATTGGTTACGGTCCCTGTTTTCTTTTCACCGTTAATGTATATTTCCGCTTTTTGAGCTGTTCTATCCCATGCAAACTTTACCTGGTACCAGGTATTTGCTTGTGCGCTCCATCCGCTGGTTTCTACCCTTACATTGTTTGCGCTGTCTACAAGGAAACCCATCGGGTAACTGGGGTTGCCGCTTACATACCCATAGAAAGTGGAATTTGTCGTACAACTGCCAAAGAATAGGTATGACCAGCTTCCGGGGCTTCCTGTAAAGTTTGGCCTATACCAGAACTCTATGGATCCTCTGTCAGGATTGATGTTCCCTATCGGGTCTATTCCAAAATACGCTCTGTTGGTGTTCCATCCGGCAGGGATGTTTATTGCACCACCCGCTGTCCCGGCTATAGCCGCTATTGGCCCGTTATCAGGATTCTTATAAGTTATAAACCCGGCTCCTGTGTTAGGTGCGGCATCAATTGGATTTTCCATATCCCAGTAAAAGAAATTTTCGTTTAAGTTCTGTGCAGGGGTTTGTGCCTGGTTGGACATAGTCGATATGTTTAGTTCACTGTTTTCTGTCCAAAGGCTGAAATAATAAGTAACACCGCGGGCTAATTTGCTAAGCGTTATCTTTTGGGTTGTGCCGGCGGTTACATTACTTGTTGAAATAATTATCTGTGCTTTTGATACCTGCCAGTTTATGGTGTCCTGTGGATTGCTATTCCACGTTGAGTATTCTATGTAATATTTTCCTGTTAATATTCCCTGGGTATCATTATTTCCGGATGAAGTCCAGGTTAAGTCTATTTGTCCTGAGTTAGTCCCTGCTGTTGCCTGTAAATCATTAACAGTTGCAGGCGCTATCGGACAATAACTTGTAAACTCATCCATTGCGCCTTTTACCATTCCATAAGAGCTTTCAGGGATTTTGTTTCCTATGCTAAATCCGCTTATGTTTGTAGGTTGCCAGTAATTTACATTATTGACTATACCGGAACGTTTAATACCGTCTATCCAGATTTCAGCTTTCTGGTTTTGTCTGTCCCAAACAAGTTTGAAGTAATACCACCTGTCTTTTTGTGCCAGCCAGGTATAAGAGGGGACTTGGGTGTATACATTGTATGAGCTGTCAACATAAAACATTAACGGGTCGCCTGAATTGCCGCTCTTCATAAAATAAAATCCTGAGTTGGCCGGGCCGCTGCTATAAAAGAAATACATGCCTACGCCTGTAGAACCTGTATAATCAGGCTTGTACCAGAAATCAATTACACCTTTATCAGGATTGATGTTTGAGGGGTCTATGCTGTAATAGGCACGGTTAGTGTTCCAGCCGGACTGAAGCTGTATTGCGTTTCCAATACCGCTTACACCGGCGGTGCTTACAATCGGGCCGTTATCAGGATTAGTTTTGGCGATATTCCCTGCTCCTATATTCGGAACTGTTGCGTTTACATTGTCCATGTCCCAATAGAAATACTGCGGTTCGTTTAAATTTTGGCTGACCGCAGATACAACATTTGAAATTCCTGAAACATTTGAACTTTCATCTATCGTCCATAATGCAAAGTAATATGTTGCGCCCCTTATAAGACGGTTAACTGAATATTTCTGTGCCTGCCCGGGGGTAATGTTGCCGGTTGAAATATTAACCTGTGCTTTTCCTACGTTCCATGCAATTTCAGAAAATGTTGAATACTGGATGTAGAAATTTCCACCGAGTATTCTTTGACTACCGTCGTTCCCGGGTGCATCCCAGTTCAATACCACTTCCCGGGAGTTTGTTCCTGTGTCGGCGACAAGGGTGTTTACAGCACTTGGAGCAATGACATCGGATTCTACCGTTACTGTACCGGTGACTATAGTTTCATTTCCTGCAAAATCCTTAACAAATAGTTGGTAAAAATAATTGCCCGGCTGAACCAGATTATTTGAACTGTTTTTACCGTTCCAGGAAAGTGTAACCAAACCGACAGCTGCGTTAATGGAAGGGTAATATCGCACATCATTCCAGTTGCTATCGTATAAATACATTCTTACTCTTGTTTGTTCCGAGGTATAAAAAGAGAATGTTACCGAATCATTTATATTGTCATTATTCGGCGAAAAGGTAGACGGCGATACAATAAAATCAGTTATTTCAGGTGCTACCGTGTCTCGCGTTACATATTTTGGGTTTGATATATCGCTTTTTATTGGTTGATTATTGAACCATCTGATAGTCCGTGCCATTATTGGATTACTTCCTTCTACAATATCAATAAAAGCGTTAAACAGGCCAGTTACAGCGTCAGCTGTTACTGTTTTAATTACCGCGCCATCGTTATATATTTCTACGGTTGCCCCAGGTTCGGATTGTCCTGTAACTTTGACAGAAGCACCATTGGTTATAGAATTAACCAAAGAAAAAGTTGGGACAGGCACTTGCGGTATAATCAAATAATAAGAAAATGAAGTGACTGGGAACCAGATTTTATAATATGGCCTGCCGTCAGCGCTGAAGACAGGGTCAACGGTTTTGTTGATTACCCTTACATCCAGAGGCTCTAAACTTCCGTCGTCTTTTACATCATATACAGTCATTTTACCCATGATGTCAAGAATACTTCCATAAGCTTGTAGTTCTTCAGGTAGTAAATTTACCGTCAACATAGCAGGAGTAACGGTAGAAATCTGTAATCCTTTTGGTTGGAAATCGTATATAGGCCCTATTGGGATAGGCATTCCTTCATTCTGCCTGTAATCTATTTCGCTATACTTTTTGGGTGTTATTGTGATATTCACATCATGGTCAACGGACCCCGGAGGAAAATCCAAATAGGCTTTGTTGTTTGGAGCTGTTACATATGTATTTGTGCTTGCAGATTGCGAAACGTATTTACCAATAACACAATAACCTAAATGCCATTTCAGTAGGCCGTTTTGTAAGACTGTTAATTTTAATAAATAGTCACCGTTTAAACCCGTAACATCCCAAAAACCAAGCACATTGTTAACTGGGGGTTGGGTAGATGAAGTAATAAACCGCCATTCATTCTTGCCGTCATCTTTGCAGTAGGTCAGGTTATAACTATTCAGCCCCTGCGCTTGCGAAGGAACAGTTCCTCTTACATCTATAAATCTTTTTCCGGGATAACCGGAAGAAGTCATTTTTACGATAAAAAAATCATTTCTGTCGTCAGTATACGAGGGATGTATGCTGTCAACTGTTAGGGAATCATTTGTTGTACCGTCCGGGTAATAAAGTTTTACGGTCCAGCTGTCAACATCAACAAAAAGATTGTCTACAAACCTGTTGTTTTGTACATCGTAGAAAAAAGTGTTTTTGATAGAATTGTTTACAACTACTGGATATTCAAGATAGAATAATATTGGTGTTGTGGAACCAATTATAAAATAGGATGGATCGTTATCGTGGCCATTGAAATAGTTTACAGAATTTACAATTTCACCATTGCTTGAGGATAACAAGGAGTCTTCACTTGAGAACCATTTCTGTTTTATCTGGGTTGTTGCTTGAAGTTTGGGGATACCGTTAGCATATACTACACGAGCAGTTACTGACGGATTGCTCACTGAAAATAGTTTATATTTAGTTGGATCTACCGATACATTTGCCGGAATTGTAAATATTGTTGAAATATCATTACTTAAATAGGGTGTAGGCACAGTGCAATTTGCATAACTTGTGCTTGGATATCTTGCTGTTGTACCCCAGTTTCTTGAAGAATTCGCACTGGCTGAGATTTGAGTGTTGGAATAGATTTGGGTGGTTACTTTGAAATTGTTGTCAGTAACCGTATAAGTAATTCCACTTACGGTTCCGCCAAGGGTTGGTGTTGGCGCTGCGTTAAAAGAAATCAATGCGCTTCCACTGCTTTGGCTTATGCTATTTGTTCCGCTGACGGTTTTTGTTACAGTTTGAGTTCCGCTTTTAATAACATTCCCAGATACTGACCAATTAAAAACAAAGTCACCTGGGACGTGAACCCAATCAGAGAGATGGCCAAGTTCTGTAAAATCATGCAGATCCTTATAAATCCATATCCTTGCTTTACAACTAGTAGATGTTTTATCATAAACTTCAAAACCGCCTCCAACATAACCGAAGCCATTAGTTTCATAAAAATTTGTTGGATAATTGATCGTAGGTTCAGGAATACCATTAAATGTTTCCCCATAGTTAATATTTACTGTCACCCATTCTTTAACAAAAGCCCAATAAAAATGCATTCCGTATAAATAATCACCGTGTTTTTCAAATACGAATACTTTCCATTTAGTTGTACCACCATTTTCATATTCATTTCCGTCGTATTTTCCACCATCTGTTCCTGATACACTACCTGATTTTGTGGTTATAGCAGAATCAACATAACTATAAGTCTCAGTCCCAATACCTGTTACAGTCCAGGTGAAATTCTCATAAGGATATTCTGTGCCGGATGCCTGCAGAACTGTATAAAAATCTTGCGGCGGGTAATGAATGCCATTTGCTGTTGCCTCCCATTTAAAAAGCGCGAGTCCCTGCGTTGTGGTTGTATTAACAGGTTCTGTTATCTCAGCTATAACATTTGAATTATAAACACCCACTGTAATTGCTATCCAATTATCATCTTTTGTTTGTGGTAAATCTGTTGATGTTGCGTTTAAATGAAAATTATAGGTGCCGGTCAGGTTGTTTCTCCAAAGGAAAGTATTTTTACCGGTAGAAACCATGGAATCAGATATTACTGTATAGGTTTGACCGTCATACGTATTTTCGGCTGTTATGCAAACTGTTGCGCTCTTTGATAGTTCAAAGGAAATTGTTGCATAATCAGAAGTATCGGAAGGGGATATAAACACTTTGTTTGATGTGAAAGATACAATATTTAACGGTATTCCATATGTTTTTGCTACAGAGATTTGCCTGCTATCGGTGCTTATACCGATACCGCCGCGATCCCTGGCTGTCAATAAAATAGTATAATTTCCGCTTTCTAAATTCCAGAAATTTTGGCTATCTTCCCAAACAAACGAGGAAGTTGCTGCGCCGGAAACATTCTGTTGCCTGAAGTAAACCACTGGGCCGGCACTACTGGCCCAAAGCCGGTAAATTTCCAGGCTTACATCAGAAACCTGATATTGGGACTGGTTTACTGTAAAGTTTATTGTCAGATTGGCCGTCCCGGTGTGTAAATTAGCATGCATATTTGACCCTATATTTGCATTGAATTTTGACCCTATCCGAAGTTGTTCTTTTTTACCACATTTAAACGCAT
>MGVC01000056.1 GCA_001800285.1 Elusimicrobia bacterium RIFOXYA2_FULL_39_19
AGTTTCAACAGATTCTGCACAGTTTTATCCCCCTTGCCGTATTATCGAAGTCATTACCAAACTGACAAATAGTATATAAACTCAGTCGGGGTTCGTGCCATAGGATATAAGTCATATGGTATTGACACATAGAGCAACATTATGTAAGATTGATTTAATGATGAGCAGCAGGTTTTGTGTATATATTTGGTGGCAGTCTTACTAGGGGAATGCTTACTGATTTACCCGTATAAGATTGGCCACTTTTTTATTAGGAAGGGAGAAATAAAGATTATGAAAATTGATGAAAAAGATGAAAGGTTTTTAGATGCAGTGATTGATATTGCTAAAAAGAAGCAAAAAGTGCTGGAAGATTTTAGAAAGCTTATCCGGGATCCAATATTAAAAGATGCAAAAAAACAAGCTGATGCTGTCAAGAAATACGAGAAACTTTGCGAAGAAGAAACCTTGTATAGGGAAAGCAGCAATCTCTTTAAGTAAGCATAATACTCGTGTATATAGAGGTTTAACTGTCCGGGCCTAATGATCAAATTAAATTCAAAAATTAGGTATGTGAAGATAACAGGGGAAAGGAAATTTAGTCCTTGGAAAAATGATTACAATGAATATATTGGGAGCTATGGAATAATTGTAGAGCGGAATGGATCTATCGTGCGTGTCAATATTATTAACCACGATAAATCAATTGCTGTTATTACAATAAGTAGATATGACATCAAAGTAGCCAGTGAGATTGAAAGAATAGCATGTGCTTTTTATGAGAGTAGGCATTAATATAAGGATCAGAACATTGTTAAATTTCACTAAACAGTCAGAGGAGCAACATTTTTCATACCGAGATAAAATTGGTATGAAGCATAGTTCATTTTAATCCAGTAAGCGTGATGTAACGAATTAATTTTTCTAAACAGCAGCAGTTGTTGACCGCACCCCCCGGGTTTGTGGTCAAAGGTCCTTGAAAAGAAGCCATTGAGCTTAGAGATGAGCAGGAAAGTGTAAGCTAAACAGGCCATTAGCCAGTGCCTTGAGATAGCTTTAAGTGAACGGACCTGATAATGGTCAAAAGCAAGGTTTTCTTTTAGGTCCCTGAAGATACACTCAATGCCCCAGCGTAGAGCATATTTTGAGATAAGCACGCCAGGCGCCAGAGTCAGGTGATTGGAAACGAAAACATGGATATTTTTATTATCCTTTTCGTTCCAGGAGCCGAAAGCAGCTACAATCAGGACCGGGTGAGCGATGCCTTTTAGTTTGGACTTAAAAGCTTTAATGTAGAAGGAATAGTTCTTTCCAGAGGGTGAGGAAACTGTTACCGGTATATTGAATCTGTCTGCCGGGATGAATTTAACCAGTTCATCTGCACGAATCCATTTCCCCTGGTAAGAAATAAGCCTGCTATTTTCAGCTTCAGAAATCCAGAATCTGCCTGCTTCATGGATATGTTGTACGAAATCATTAGAGAAGTACCAGTTATCAAAGACGCAGTGGGAGAAGGAAATATTTTTAGCTAAAGAGTCATCAAAGAGTTCTGTTGCGAGCTGGATTTTTGATTTAAAGTTAGAATTTAGTTTTTTCAGGAAGAATTCATCTTTAGGTTTATAGGGATTAAGGTTGACGGGGTAGCGTTTGACAGTGTCGGCATAAGCGGAAACAACGACCACATTGCATTTAGTTTGGATATTTTCAGTTCCGTAATGCTGGACTGCAACGCCTTTGGTTTTATAGCCCCATTTTTTACAGCCGGAATCATCAATAATGAGAACGCCCTTTTTTGATGATTTAGTAGTACGGTTATTTTGCAGGATTTTAATACGGAGGTTATTTATTTCCTGTTCAGGCCATTTGGCTTCGGAGATAAAATATTGGATTTTTTCATAATTGGCATTAAAGAAGCTGGCAGTAATAGATTGGATATTGGTTCTTTTAAGTTGCAGGAACAGGCCGCCAAGATAGACCGAGAAGCTGATAAAGGCAGGTTTAGTGAAGCATCCGGAGAATCTTTTTAAGAATTTTTGTAATACCGGCGGGTTATTAACCAGAAAATTAGTCATAGGTTTTACCTCCTATTATTTTTAGGGAATAAAAACGAGATAAAGCCTATGATAATGTAATTATTATATCAAATAAGCAAAATTGGTAAAAGATGCAAAATAATGGGTTTAATTCCTGAAAAGATTGAAAAGAATTGAGTATTTGAAATTTTGAAGGAAAAAAATTAACAAAGTTGTGGAATATTATGAAGAATGGCTTAAAAACTTGTCTAAAAAGTGATACAGAAATCAGCTGGTTCTATCCATTTTCAAATTCAAAAGCTCAAGTAGTTAATTAACTTCTAAAAAGAGGACATTAAGGCAAAAAAAGTCGGGCCCTGAATACATCTTCAACTTCGGAATAAATTACTACATTTTTTGAGCTCCAATGAATAAGCAACTTATGAAAATAATAAAATCATTTCTGCAGATATTGTATGTTTCTTTTGTATTTTCTACTATAGCACATGGAAGTGATTGGAGTGATAAAAGAAGTATTTATGTGCGATCAATGCAACAATTTTGTGACAACTCGGGAATTAGGTGCAAATTTAGTAGCAGTGGAAAAACATTTATAGTTAGGATTTCGCCAAACCTTCTTCAGGATTTTTCACGGGATGCCTTACCTTCAATTATGGCGGGGTGGGGTGAACTTGGCGGAAAGAAAATTCATATATATGCCTTGAACGGATATGATCTTGGATCTATGGATATACCTACAATGTATTTTAACAATAGCGAAGAACAAGAAGAAACGGCAAGGGAAGAACGGAGAATAAAGGCGGAAGAGCAAAGGGAAGAGAAGAGAAAAAAAGAAGAAGAACAAAAAGAACTTAGAAAAAAATCAAAACAGGCAAGTTTAGACAGAAAGACATATTTTAATAAGGGAATATCGTTTTATAATGATAACAATTATGATGATGCTCTTAAACAATTTAAACTTGCCAAAATGAAAGATTCAGATATTATTGGAAAAGCTAATGATCCAGATGACTTGGGGTTAATAAATAACATTCAAAAAACAGAGATTAAGATTGCTGATATAACCCAAAAAAAGAAAGAGGAAAAATCCAAAGAAGATATAAAAACGAGAACAGAGTACTATCTTAAAGGGAAAAGGTTTTATCAAACCACAAACTATGAAGAGGCTCTTGCTCAGTATAACCTTGCTCTTAATATGAAGCATGAAATACTTGGTGCGTTAACTGATCCAACAGTAGAGGAATTGAACAATGCTATTAGTTTAGCAAACGGGACATTTGAACAAAAACAAAATCTTAAGGGGTTAATAAAATACGACGGGCGTTGGATGACAAAAACAGAAAAAGCTCAAATAGAGAAAAACAATTATGTTTTATGGAAAAAAGGTAATGACCCACTTTCACGAAAATCTAATTTTTTAAGTGTTAATTGGTTTATTAAAACAGATGATGATTTTCACTATAGTATTGGTGTTCTGGAATTGTGCCATGGCTCAATAGAAGATAGAGTATTTGCAGGTTTACAACTATGGAAATATTTAGAATTTAACGAAGATCAAAAAATAGAAAAGGAAAAGATATTTGCTCAAAGTTACCTACCAATAAGTGTTTATTTACTTCCTTTCTCACAAAGAATGGTTAGTGAAGATAAAAAGATTAGCTGGATAAATTGTTTTTGTATGTATTTATCTTATTCAAGCTGGGCATCATTTTATGACGAAAATTCAACAGGTGCCCATATGATTAACAGTCCTGCACTTTTAATGGAATATGGTATGGCATATTACTATGGTTCAATATCTATGAAAATAGGTAACATCGTTGTTGATTCAAAAGAACAAAATATTAGATATGATAAAATGTTTGTATCTTTAGGAATAGAATATGGAGGCTTTACAACGGATGATTATACTATTGAACCAGAGCCTTTTTCTTTTATGGGATACACGCCTACCCCTAAAAAATAACGAGGTTGCTGTTAATTAAAGAATATTGTTGAAAATAATAAGTTGAAATATTGTATTTATTAAAAATAAATTCGGCTTAAACTACTACCTTTTCTAAGACTGACTAATCTTATATAGCCACATCAAGAAGACAATGATATTTTAAAGATATCGCTGTCTTTTTTTATTTATACTCGCAATGCATTTACCCGAACTAATGATACTTAAATATTCTATTGTACCGGTTTTATAAGCGCGCTTATGTACGCGTGTGTCATTTCGTTTATATCAGGGTAAAATATCTAGTTTTTACGAAACTACAGGAGGTGATGTTTATGTTGGATATGATACGCCTTATCTTTGGTATGTTCGTTATGTGTCTTGGATTGGCATTGTGCATTGCAGTTCCATCTTTCTGTCTTTCGTGTGTTTGCTTTGTTATAGGGGCACTGGAAAAATTTAAAAATGGTAAGGAGGTAAAAAATGAAGAGGTTATTAAGAGTAGCGAGTAAGCCGCTTGTTTTAGCAGCAATACTTTCAATATCCATAAGTGTTAATGTCTATGCATCGGGAGAGTTTATAGATGTTCTCCAAGGCTTAGGAAGTTTGATTATGCTGGCGGTGACCTTAGCCTGTGCCTTGGCAGCAGGGTTATTGGCGTTCTACTTGATTTATTGGGCGATAGAAGAACTATTTAAACTGTTACCCGGAGGAAAGGAAAAAATATGGTTCATGCACGTTTTTGAAGCGATTTTTGGGTTTATTGTTATGATAATTCTTTTAAGTCACAGACAGAAACGCGGAAGAAGGAGGTGGTAATGATTCGGTTTGCAGCAAAATCCGTAAACAAAGCGAGGTGATTAACATGGACAAAGAAACATTAAAGCAGAGTCTTCTTACTGCTATCGAAGTAATCCAGGAAGTAGAACAGGAAACCGGAGTAACTTTGATGGACGCAGGGACGGTTGTGCGCATGGCAATCTCAGCTTTCATAGAGAGTTCCCGGAACGGACATAATGGAGCAGGGAATGGAAACGGCAAGAGTAAAAGTACCGAAGCTGTTTCTGAAAAGCATGCGGTAATTGGATTCGGTAAGTACAAAAATAGGACTATTTTAGAAGTGCTCAAGTTAAACAAGTCCTATATTTTGTGGCTTTCCGAGAAGAGTACGAACGCCGCTTTACGACGGGAATGCCAGAATCTTCTAGCGCTTCATCCTACCATTGCCACCAAAACAAATGTAGCGATTCCAGTTCCCCACTCAGTTCAGCATTAACAATCATTAGCAAAACAGGGCAGACAACAAGTCAGGGTTCTATTGGGACTTCAAAGCCCTGTTTTGCGCAAGGAGATTACGATGGAACATCCCTACATTTCAGTATCCAGGATCCGCTGTTATTTGTCGTGCAGCCTCAAGTATTATTTTAGGTACGAGCTTAAACTGCCTTCCCCGATGAACGGCGCGCTTTTAATTGGGAAAGCTGTCCATTCCTCGGTAGAAGCGGCACTGCGTTTAAAAGCGGAGCGCAAGATTGATATGCCGATTGATACGCTTATGGATGTATATTCTCAAAACTTTCACCAATTGCTACTGACCGATAACATAGATCTTGAGGGAAAGGAGAGGTCGGATCTTAAAGATACTGGATATGGGTTGACAAAGTTATTCGGTAAAGAGATCCTACCGAAGAAGAACCCGGCGTTTATTGAGCATGAATTTAATCTTTCCTTTGAGAATGTCCCATACGTTTTTAAGGGTTTCATTGACGAGATATCCGAAGATGGAGTACTTTCAGATCTCAAAACAGCCGCGAAATCCTGGTCGGAAGACTCTATCCTTACCGATATGCAGCTTTCCGGTTACTGTCTGGCGTATAAGCACATATTCGGAAAATTACCAAAAGGGCTACGCTTAGACATCCTTATAAAAACAAAAACGCCCAAAACACAAATTCTGACATGTGGTCCGCGAGATGAGCGCATTCTTGAGCGTTTTTTGCGGATAATGGGCAATACGGTTGCCCTCATTGACAGTAAAATCTTCGTGCCCTCTGAATCCGTGTTTAACTGTTCAACTTGTGATTATGGAGAAGAATGCCGTAAATTTTAAAGAGGAAATCATGGACAAGCTATTCGGTGAAGTTATATCAGTTTATTCTCAAGAGCAAGCCGTTGAAGACGGTGTGTTGGTAAAAGTCGGGTATTGCGGTAAAATACCGGTCATTTTCACGAGCAACCTGTTTTATGACGGTTTTGAGGATACAGAAGTAAGAACGGCTCTTATAAACAAAGGGCTTAAGATGCTCCGCCAGGTAGTTCCGGAAGATACCAAATATATGCGCTTACGGGTGATTGAAAAAGGCAAAATATGGCTAATTTTTGACGGCTCAGCATTAACGTTTTTAAAGCCGGAGGATTACTA
>MGVC01000057.1 GCA_001800285.1 Elusimicrobia bacterium RIFOXYA2_FULL_39_19
TATCCAGTATCATTTTATAAAAGGAAGAAACTGGATAGACATGGATTTCCGCGAAGGGTATTAAAAGATTATAACACAACTCAAAGGCTGTTATTTCTTTTTTAGGGTTATAATGCACAATCAAATCAAAATACTTATCCTGAAACCATCTTCTGAATGCTTCACCCGGTATCTGCCTGACTGACTTTATTTCTTTTAACATAAATTTATTTTTTTGTTGACCCTACGGTCAGCGCCCGTGGAATTCTACTGCCGTTTAAAATACTCAAAACTCAATGTTTCTACTACGATACTTGAGTTTTTAGTTTATTATGAAAGAAAACTTTTGTATTAAATTCCCATATTTATCGATTACTTCTACTGTCCAATCTCCTGCCCATACAGGTTCAATGATTTTAGAACTCCAAGTACGATGTCTAATATATTCTACTTTTAGAGGAACTTCTGCCACTTTTTTATTTTTGTAATACCAAACATGTTTAATTATCGTAGGTTTTTCTGTGCCATAAATATTTGTCCAGAAATAGACCTTACCAATGTTAGCCTTAAATTCTTTATTGGGTTTAACTGGGAGTAAATTGTCGATACTTTCACAAAAAGAAGTTTCTGTTATTTGAGTTTTCCTAATTTCTTTCAAACCATTTTTAATATGACTTAACTGACCTTCTATTTCTATGTTGACTTTCTCAATATAAATGGCAGCAGTTAATGGTTCTGAATGCGGCGATACTTTTGTATACAAGAAGTTGCCGCTTATGTTTGGTGTGCCTGACACGACCTCTTCTTTATATCCCAACCAATCATGCTCCTTTGTAGTGCCAAGCAGAGTCCAGTCTGATCCATTTGTTGACAAATTTATATCAATTGCTACAACACCTGTTTGACCACTAGCTTTTCCTGCAAAAATAACCTTAAATGAATTTAACGATGAAATTGTTATTGTATTACAAAAAACGACATAGGAATGGTCTGCGTTTGTAGCATAACCAATCGTTGGACATTCAAATAGGGTTGTTTTATGAGCTGTGTATAAATCCGAAGATCCTATATAATAACCATCACCATAATTATCCCATGGTTTATTAATTGAACGTACATGACCTTCATTTAATAAGGTTATTGAGTTATTTGGCAAGAATTGTTTTTTGGTATTTTCAGATAATGCTAATTGCTGCATCAAAATTAATAATAAAATTAAAGTAATAGTTTTTTTCATTTTTTTGGAGTCAACACTTTCTACAATATCCTTTAGTTTGAAAATTCACAAAATTAGATTGAAATTACCTAATTTTTGAAAAAATAGTTTGAAACGGCACTGTTGATTTAGTTAAAATCAAGGCAAAAACGGGGAATTAAGCCCATCCTGTCTGAACCCTTTATGGGTGAGTTTGATACTTCGACTCACGCTCAGTATATTTTCCATTTTATGGGCTTCCTGTTTTTGACGCGTATTTTAACGTGAAAAATCAACAAAAAAAGTGAAAACTATTTTCTCAAAGATCTTCTATTATGGATTCCCGATGTTTTCCTTTTACTATATGATGTCGGGACGCTGCCTGCAGTCCCGATCAGAATCATTCGGGAATGACTGCTTTTTGCAAATCCTTACTAATATTCTGCTTTTAACAAATATTTTCAGAAGCGATGGGACGTTCCCGAAAAAAACCTCCCAGAGGCGGCTTAGCAATTACGAAGCCCTTGCTTTATCTTTTCATAAGAGGTGGCAAGGACGCTACCCTCGGCCGATGGTAGAGCGAGCTGCGAGCGAGCGTTTTTTGTCCGCCATGCGAAGAATGGCGAGACCTCGGCTGATACTGCAAGCCGGGAAAAGAATGTCCCTGAGCGAATCCCTGAGCTTTTTTTATTGCCGCATAGTAATGCGGCCGCTACATAAAAAGAACCTTTACTTCTTTACTTCCCAGCGGCCACCTTTATCCGGTCCAACCCTGCGAATCACTCTATCTGTTTTAAGTTTATTTAAATTCCATTCAATGCCGCGGCGGGTTAACCCGGTTTTGTCCATAAGCTCTTTTTGAGTAATCCGTGAATTAGCTGCCAGTAAACCCATTATCTTCTCCCTGGTTTTCTCCACAGTTTTCTCCACAGTTTTCTCCACAGTTTTCTGTGTAGTTTCTTCAGGCCGGTAAAAAGTAACCACAAAACCGCTTTTATTTTTTGTAAAAGAAACTTTTACCTTTGCAGCTTTGCATTCCCGGGCTATCCGGCGCAAGCCGGAACCCCACTTTTCCACATCCTCAGAACGAAACAACGTTTCTGCCACCAAAGGATTGCGGGGCATACTGGCTTCTGTGCCTTTTATAAAATCTTCGGGTGAATATTCATAAGGGAACTGGCCCGGATTAAATATTTCTATCCTGTCTTTATAAATTGCCACCTCATTGTTCTTTGGATTTGTAAAATCCCGGTGGCAAAGTGAATTAATAATAGCTTCTCTAAGAGCGCGCACAGGAATTTCCGGTATTTCAATTCTCCTGCTTCCGGAAAGGTCTGCCCGCCAGTTAATATGTTCCTTTACATATATCTCGCTTTTTTCAATAAGATTGAAAAGATTTCCTCTGAAACTTTGAATATCCAGAAAGGTTATTTTATCTTTTCCGGCAAAAACGGCCGCCTGCACCTCAATGCGGTTATCTTTACAGAAAAGCGCATACCCCGCATTTAAAAGCCTTGTTCCTTTTATAAGATTAAGCTTTTTCAGCACATTTTTAGCTGAATCAAAAGCAAAACCTATACGCCCTGCCTCACGGCCCCTTTTTACAAATTCGCGGATAGTTGAGATATCTGCCTTTGCAATTGGAGCCTCAGAGACTTCCGTACCCCAGGAATACACATAATGATTTTTCTTTTCAACAAGCCGGCGCAACTCAGATACAGAAAGCTTTCTATCTTCATCACCCATGCGCAAATAGAATCTGCCGTAGGCAGCATATAGCTGGTCCTGACCGGCAAAATTAACCGCTATACATTCTTTACCGGCAATCTTCTGTTTAGTTATTTCCGGAAATATCTTTGGTTCTATGTGGTCACTAATGGCTTTGGAAATATCCCTGATAGTTGATTTGCCTATACCTTGCCCAACCACTACACCGTTATCAGCAATTCCAAAATATATTGTACCCTTGCCGTGCTGATTAAGCATCGCGCACATAGATACAATGGCTTCTTTTAGTTCAGAAGTGGATTTTTTGAGTTCAATTAATTCAGATTCTATGAATTTCATGGTTTGCTACTTCTTTCCTAATAAATACGAAATAAAGTTTTTGGCACCGCGGAACTTGCGGTATAAATCTGACGGGCTGGATGTTTTTAGCAGAAACTTTACCATATATGAAGGGCGGAAATAAAAACTCTTTAGCCCAGCATCAACCAGCTTATCTATCTGCTCTCTGCTCATCCCGGGATATTCCACCACCCCCGCCTGCTCCCCTTCCTGCAAATAATCAGACCACTTTTTTGACTTCAGCCAGCCGTTCTCTTCACACAACTTAAAATACTTTGTACCCGGAAAAGGCACCGCGCCGGAAAACTGTATAGTATCCAGCCCCAGATTTAACCCGAAGCCTACCGTCTGCTTTGCCGTTTCCAGCGTTTCACCGGGCAACCCTATCACAAAACAGCCGTGCACCTGCAGTTTTGCCTGTTTTGCCAGCGCCATAAAATTGCGCGACTGCGTAATAGTAATATTTTTATGCATCTTATTTAACAGGTCCTGCACGCCGGACTCAAAACCAACCAGCAATAACCTGCAGCCCGCTTTTTTCATAATCTTAAACATCTCTGCATCTGCCGTATCTACCCGCGCATTTACAGAAAACCTTATTTTCAGGTTTCTGCGCATAATCTCTTCACAGATTTCTATGGCGCGGGCTTTATTTACCGTAAAAGTATCATCTTCAAAGAAAAATTCCCCGCCTTTTAACACCTGCGGGCAAAGTTTAATGTCATGCTCAATCTCATCTACCACATTTTTGGCAGACCTGAACCGGAACTTATACCCGTGCATAGTCTGGGGCCACAGGCAGAAAATACAGGCGTTCGGACAGCCCCTGCCGGAAATAATATCAATATACGGGTAAAGTTTGCCCCCGTCAAAATATTTCATCAAATCCAGCTGGTGCCAGGCAGGAAACGGCAGGCTGTCTAAATTTTCTATTAAAGGCCGGGCCGGGGTGCGGACAGGTTTGCCTTCCTTTATATATACAATGCCTTTAACTTCGCTTAAGTTTGGGTAGCTGTTTACTATATCTAAAACGGTATTATCATACTCGCCTATTACTGCCACATCTACCAAACCATTGGCTTCCAGCAGGGTTTCTTCCGGCAGGGCGGATATATGCGGGCCTACCATAATTACTTTTGCGTTGGAGTTTGCTTTTATTATCTTTGCGCAGTCAATATCTGAGTAAACTGAAGGGGTGGTAGAATCTAAGACTACAAAATGCGGGTTTTCTTTTTTTGCCAGCTCTGCTATCTTATCTTTTTCCCACTCCATAGCGGGAAAATCATAAAGTTTTGCTTCGTGGCCGGCTTTTTCTAAAACAGCTGTGGCGTATGCCAGCCAGTCCGGAGCACGCAGTACGCGCCCTCTGGTGCGGGCGGCCCAGCGCTGGGTTCGGCAAAACCCCGGGACAAACGGTTCGTTGATAAGAAGTATTTTCATATTTTATTCACAGATGGGCGCTGAATTTCTAAAAAACCCACTGATTTTCACTGAAAAAATTGAATTATGCTGGATTTTTCTGTGCTACTCTGCGTCTTCTTTCTCTGCGCTCATCTGTGTTCTTTTTCACTCTGTGCTACTCTGCGTTCTTCATTTATATTTAATCTGCAGCATGCTTGAGAGAAATGCAGAAAATATTGTTTGTATGCCAAGAGTTATAAAAACCAGCGATAAAAGCGTAGTTTTTAACTGTGCCCATTTGGCGGCGGCAGGCACTATGGCGCCAAAACCAAACCCGCCCTGAACCCAAACCGTAAGTACATAAACACCAATCCCTAAACCTGTCAGAAGAAAAATTCCTCCAAGCAGCATAGATCTTTCAAGAGAAAATTTTGTAATCAGCATTGTTGTGAAACTGCTTTCTTCCAAACCTATCTGGTGCGCATAAATTTTTGCGGTTATTCCTATATTAAAAATCTGCCAGCCAAGAATCATTAATAATCCTGAAAACATCATTACGTGTATATCATAGGTTCTTCCGGCCAGGTAAATGGGCCCGAAAAGCAGTTTAATGCTTGCTATAGTGCCTATTAAAAACATCAGCGCTCCGGGAAGAAGAAAAAGATTGTTGGGGCTGTATAAAAGCATAAAGCGCATATGCCTCCAGGCGTCCCGTAATGATGATAATTTTGATTCGCCTTTGCGCGGATAGTAAGTAATGGTAACTTCTGTGATTTTTAGTTTCTTTTTCATTGAATGGATTACCATTTCGCTGGCAAATTCCATACCCGTAGTGTGCAGATTCATTTTTTTGTAGGCATCTTTTGTAAATGCGCGTAACCCGCAGTGCGAATCGCTTACCGTGCCGCCAAAAAACAGCCTGAGCATGCCGGACAAAATGGGGTTTCCTATATATCTATGTGACCAGGTCATGGCGCCGGGCAAAATTTCGCCTTTAAAACGCGAACCCATTACCAAATCATAACCGAGTTTTAAAAATTTTATAAATTTAGGCATTTCCAGGTAATCATAGGTATCATCTGCATCACCCATAACAATATAATAGCCTTTTGATTCTTCAATACCGCGCCTTAATGCACTGCCGTAACCTTTTTCTTCCTCTTTTACTACTCTGGCGCCCAATGCCAATGAAATTTCCACAGATTTATCGGTAGACCCGTTATCCACCACTATCACTTCACCTTCCATTTTGCATTCTTCAAAAGCTTTTTTGCTTTTTTCAATACAGGCGCCGATAGTTTCTTCTTCATTTAAGCACGGCAGTACTACTGAAATTTCTACATTCATTGTGACTCCTCGTTAATATACTTAGTTTGTAAATTTATATTTTAAAATGGTTAATACGCCTTTTACCGCATCTTTCCAGCCAATTTTTTTGCCTTCTTCCAGCTTACGGGGCCGGTAACTGATGGGAATTTCTACAACCTTGAAATTTAATTTTTTAAGTTTTATGCTTATTTCCGCTTCCATTTCAAAACCTGTGCTGATAATGCCGAGTTTATTAAACACATCTTTTTTAATCAGCTTGTAGCAGGTATAAGTATCCGTATATTTAGTACCATGAATCAGATTGGTAAGCCCGGTTAAAAACTTGTTTCCCAGCAAAAACCTTTTATAAATGTTCGGGTTGGCCTGCAGAAACCTGGAACCGAATACCGCGGATACTTCCGGGTCATCAAAACCTTTTAAAAGTACGGGTATTTCGTTTGAATCATATTCGCTGTCTGCATCCTGAATGCAGACAATGTCACCTGCGGCATTTTTCAGGCCGGTTTGTATAGCGCCGCCTTTGCCCTGGTTTTTTTCATGAAATAGGATTTTAATTGACGGTTCACCATTTACTTTTTCCAATTTACGGTTTTTCAACATTTCCCTGGTGCCGTCTTTTGAGCCGTCATCTACCACTATTATTTCCTTATCAACAGGCAAACCGGAAAGTTTTTCTAAAACTTCCTTAATAGTTTTTATTTCGTTATAAACCGGTACAATAATTGATAGTTTCATTTTTCTTCCCGTTCCCTTTTAAACAGTTATATCAAAATTGATAATTTACAATTAAAATAATTGAAAAACATTTTCTAAGTGAGCCTAAGCGATACAAATTGTTTGGTTTTCAGAAATGAGTTGCCGGGGCTCCTCCGCTGTAAGCGGGAATTAGGAGAACATGGCGAGGCATATCCTCTTTAGTGTCTGCTGGTAGATTACAGGATAATCTAGCAGACCTCGTTTATGAATAAGCAATTTGTGCTTGAGCGTTAAGCGAACAAGAAAATCGTTTTTCATATTATTTTTGACATTACCACATTTATACAAAGTCTGCCAGAATAGTGTTTGACACAAACAGCGCTTTCTGTGTCAGAAACATCCTGTTATCCGCTATTTCAAGAAAACCGTCATTTTTATATTTAGTAATAATATCGGTATATTTACTCTCAATTTGCTGCGTCAGCTCTATACCTCTGCGCATGCGCAGTCCCAACATAACGGTTTCACCCAGTTTGCTTTCTTCATCAAGTGATTCCGATTCTTCTACTAAACTTTTTTTGCCGGCATCTTTTAAATATGCGCCTAAGTCCGCCACATTTTTAGACCGCACACCGTTTATGTATGATACTGCTGAAGCACCTATTCCAATATATTCTTTGTTTCCCCAGTAAATTTTATTATGCACGCATTCACGGCCGGATAAAGCAAAGTTTGAAATCTCATAGTGGCCGTAGCCGTTTGCGGGCAGGTATTCGGAAGTGAATTTATACATATCAGAAGCAATATTTTCATCTACACTGACATTATTATAATCAAACATAGTACCTTTTGCCGGTGTTAAACAGTATGCAGAAATATGTTCCGGTTTTAAAGCAACTGTTTTTTGCAGAGTATTCTGCCACTGTGCTAAACCTTGCCCGGGAAGGCCGTAAATAAGGTCAATGTTAATATTGTTTATCCCAAGCATTCTTGCCTGTGTATACTTATCAAGGAATTCTTCGCTTGAATGTATGCGGCCTAAATCCTTAAGATATTTATTGTCAAAACACTGCAGGCCTATGCTTAAACGGATAGCTTCAGAAAATAGTTCTTGTAGAATTGATAGTTTTTCTCTATCCAGGCTTTCCGGATTGGCTTCAAAGGTCATTTCTTTTAAATTAGTCAGGTCAAAGTTGTTTTTAATTATGTTTAATAAGCGCCTTAACTGTTGCGGTGAAAGAATAGACGGTGTGCCGCCGCCGATAAAAACAGTGGTTAGTGGGTAGTGGTTAGTGGTTAGCAAATAAATCTCACGTTCTAAAGCATCAATATATTCCGGCATTAAAGCTTCTCGGCCGGAAAAGGACGTGAAATCACAGTAGTGGCATTTTTTTTTGCAGAATGGAATGTGGATGTATAAACTTTTCATATTTAACAATAGTGCTTAGTGTTTACGTGATTAAGTCCGTCTTTCAGATTCAGACGGGACCCCGCCAATTTTCGCATGACGGGTGGTTAGTAAAACCGTTAATATTATTTACCGCTTTACTACTTTATCAGGCCGATTCTTGTAAGCGGCCAAAACTTAACCAGTGCCTGGCCTTTTAAGTTTTTATGAGGCATCGGGCCCCAGAAACGCGAATCAAAGGACCTGTCGCGGTTATCACCCATAACAAAATAACAGCCTTCGGGCACTTTTACAGGCCCAAAATTATCCTGAATAGGCATAGAAACAAAACTGCCCTGTTCCCAGGATTTCTGATAATCTGCCTGCGAATTAAACATTTTTACCTTTGGCTGCATATAACCCGGTACTTCAAAAACTACGTAGGGTTCTGCAATCGGCTGGCCGTTTAAAAACACTTTTTTGTTTTTTATTTCTATGGTGTCTCCGGCAAGGCCGATAGCTCTTTTTACAAAATCCTTGGTAACACCTTTTGCTTTCTCTTCAGCGCTAAGAGCAGCTTGCGGGCATTTGAAAATTACCACATCACCTCTGCGCACTTTTCTGAAAGGCAGAATTTTTTTACCTTCTACAAAAGGTATGTGAATACCGTAAATGAATTTGTTAGCAAACAGGCGGTCACCCTCAAAAAGTGTGTTGTGCATGCTTCCGGAAGGAATTTGAAAAGCCTGGATGATAAAAAACATTATAACAGATGCAAAAAGCACGGCTGACCAGATAGTATCTACCCATTCAAGTATAAACAAATATACCTTTGAATTAACCAGCTTTTCATTTTTTTTCTTGAGGTGGTGCATAATCTGCGAAACAATAAGAAAAATTATGCCCGCTATAAACAATTTTGTTTCCATTTACTCCCCCGCTGTGTTTTTTTTGTGTTTGTTTTTGTTTTTTTAATTCCGTATTTCTTTGTGTAATTTTTCCCTCTGTGCTAATCAGTGTTCCTTTTTCTCTCAGCGCTAATCAGTGTGTTTAATCCTGAATTTTCAGCAATGCAAGAAATGTTTCCTGCGGTATTTCCACCCTGCCGAACTGCTTCATTTTCTTTTTGCCTTCTTTCTGTCTTTCCAGCAGTTTGCGTTTTCGTGAAATATCCCCGCCGTAACATTTTGCGGTAACATCTTTTCTTAAAGCCCGTATGTCATCGCGCGCCACTATGCGGTTATCAGCTTTTACCTGCAGGGGTATCTGAAACATCTGCCTGGGAATTGTGGAACGCAGTTTTTCTATCAGTCTATTGGCTACTTTTTCTATGTTTTGTGTATGAACAATATAAGAAAAAGCATCAACTACTTCAGAGTTTATTAAAACATCAAGTTTCATCAGGTCGCCCTGCTTGTAGCCTATGTGTTCATAATCGAATGATGCATATCCCTTGGACACTGATTTAAGCATGTCATAAAACCCCACAATAATTTCTGCCAGCGGAAGTTCAAAAGTCATTACGGATTTAAACGCTTCCAGCTGGCGGATTTCCAGCACTTTTCCGCGGTTGCCCTTACAAAGCTCAACTACGTTGCTGGCAAATTCCGTGGGAGTTACTATGGTGGCTTTTACATAAGGCTCTTCAATGTATTCAATTTCAAAATACGGCGGAAATTTTGCCGGGTTATCCATTTCAATCATGGGAGAACCGTTTTTTAGTTTTAATTTATAGTTAACGTTTGGCGAAGTGATAAGTATGTTTGCGTTGAATTCCCTTTCCAGCCGTTCCTTTACTATTTCCAGGTGTAGCGAACCTAAAAACCCGCAGTGAAACCCGGGGCCCAACGCGCTGGAGCTGACATTTTTATAAATAAGCGATGCGTCTGTAAGGCGCAGTTTTTCAAGCGCCAGGCGCAGTTCATCATACCCGGCAGGGCTTATGGGAAAAATACCCGCAAATACAAACGGTTTTGATTCCAGCCATTCACTTAATACTTTTTCCTGGGTCTTTCCGACTTCAGAAAGCGTGTCGCCTATTTTAACATCGTGTATATCTTTTATGTTGGCAACTATATAGCCCACTTCTCCGCCGGATAAACTTTCTGTGGGAATCATTTTAAGCGATATTACGCCGGTTTCAAGGACCTCGTAGATTTTGTTGTTTGAAAGAAATACTATTTTCATGCCGGGCTTTATACTGCCGTTAAAAACACGCACGTAAATTACTACACCCCGGTAAGAATCATAGTAGGAATCAAAAACTACAGCTTTCAGGTCTGCATTTACATCACCAACCGGCGGAGGAATTCTCTGCACGATGGCTTCTAATACATCAACAATGCCTATACCGCTTTTTGCGCTGAGCTTTACTACATCTTCTGCAATGTCCAGTATTTCCATTATCTGCATTTCTGCGCCGGCTATATCAGCGGTGGGCAGGTCAATTTTATTTATGGCCGGAATAATTACCAGATTATGTTTTTTTGCAGTAAGGGTGTTTGCCAGCGTCTGGGCCTCTACGCCCTGGGATGCGTCTACCAGCAGAACAGCGCCTTCGGAAGCAATAAGGGCGCGGGATACTTCGTAGGAAAAATCTACGTGGCCGGGCGTGTCAATTAAATTCAAAATATAATCATTGCCGTCTTTTGAATGATAATCTATCTTTACGGTTTTTGAGCGAATAGTGATGCCTCTTTCGCGCTCCAGGTCCATGCTGTCAAGCATCTGGGGCTTGGACTGGTCATACCCCGAAGTTTTTGTGAATTCAAGAATTCTGTCGGCCAGCGTGCTTTTTCCGTGGTCAATGTGCGCAATTATGCAGAAATTTCTAATTCTCATTATTAAGTTCCCTGTTATCACACCAGCTGGCTTTTTCTTATGACATTTAAAATAGAATCTTTATCATTATTGTTTAATACTTCTCTGGCTAAATCCTTTGCTTCTTCAATAGATATGTTTCTGATAACTTTTTTTATTCTCGGTACGGCGCTGGGAGGGACGCTGAATTCATCAAGCCCCATGCCCAAAAGCACACTAGTAAAGGAGATATCTGCCGCCATTTCACCGCACATGCCTACCCATTTGCCCGCATTGTGGCCTGCGTCAATAATGTGTTTGAGCAGCCTTAATACCGACAAATGCAGGGGTTCGTACATATACGCAACAGTTTCGTTCATTCTGTCTATGGCAAAAGTGTATTGTATAAGGTCATTGGTTCCTATGGAAAGGAAATCTGCTTCTTTTGCAATAATATCCGACGTCAGGGCTGCTGAAGGAATTTCTATCATGGCGCCCACTTCAATTTTTTCATCAAACTCAACATTTCTTGTTCTTAATTCCTGTTTTGCAGTTTCAAGCAGCCTCTTTGCCATTTGAAATTCGCTTACACTGGAAATCATAGGAAACATGATTTTAACTTTACCTTCTTTTGAAGCTCTGAGGATGGCTCTTAACTGGGTTTTAAACATTTCCGGATATTTTAAACACAATCTGATAGCGCGCAATCCCAGAAAAGGGTTACTTTCCGGGTTAAAACCTTCCAGGCCCAGATGCATAACTTTGTCTCCGCCTAAATCCAGGGTTCTTATTATTACAGAGTAAGGAAGCATTTTATGTACTATGTCGCGGCATACTTCATACTGCTCATCTTCCGTAGGCATTCTGTTTTCCCTTAAAAATATAAACTCAGTTCTAAACAGACCTATGCCTTCTGCTCCGGAATTTATAATAGCTTTCATCTCTTCCGGAGTATCAATATTGCAGGCCAGCGTTACGCGGTGACCGTCTTTGGTCTGTGCAGGCAGGTCTCTTAATTTTTGCAGTTCTTTTTTTTCATTAATCTGTATATCACATTCGCGCCGGTAATTTTCCAGGGTCTGTTCATCAGGATTAATAATTACTATGCCCTGGTTGCCGTCGACAATAATGACATCTTCGTGATTGGTTACTCCGGTTATATTTTTTAAACCCACTACTGCAGGAATGTCCAGGTCCTGGGCAAAAAGCGCTATATGCGAGGTCCTGCCGCCAACATCTGTTACAAAACCGGCTACCATTCTTTCTTTTAATTTCACGGTGTCTGACGGCCCGAGGTTATGAGATACTACAATAGCATCGTTAGGTGCATCGGTAATAGATCTGCGCTTATTGCTGGTAAGCTGGCGCATAATCCTTTTTCCTATTTCCTGAATGTCATTTTTTCTTTCACGGAAATACTCATCATCTATCTTTTCAAAGGAAAGCACTACTTTTTCTATGGTGGTCCAGAGGGCATATTCCGCGTTTACGTTTTCTTCTACTATCTTTCTTATCACATCACGGTCTAATAGCGGATCTTCAAGCATAAGTATATGGGCGTCTGCCAGCAGGGTGTGCGCTTTCCCGAATATTTTTATAATTTCTTTTTTTGCGTTAATAAGTTCTTCCTTAACTTTACTGACGGCAATTTTAAACCGCTCGGTTTCTTTTTTAATATTTTGTTTCTGTATTTTCTTTGGAACAATACAGTATTCTTCTTCTTCAATTAAGTATATCTTGCCGATAGCTATGCCGCTGGAAGCAATAACACCTTTAAACACGTCGGTTTTCACTTTTTGTTCCATAAATACCTCTTTATCGGGTTATTTTAAAAAATTGCAATTAATTAGGCCTCACTGAATTTACTGTCCACAAGTTCGGTTACTTTATTCAGCAGGTCCTGTTCATCTTCACCGTTTGCCACTATGCGTATTTCACAGCCGAATTCCGCGGCCAGGGTCATAAGGCCCATAATGCTTTTTCCGTCAACTTCCTGATCGCCTTTGAAAACTTTTATTTCTGATTTATACTTTGACGTTAACTGCACCAGCATGGCCGCGGGCCGGGCATGCAAACCCAACCGGTTTTTCATAATAAGCATTTTTTCTATCATGGTTTTATTCCTATCAGTGAAACTATAATGGTAATTGTTATAAAACCGTAAAATATTTTTGTTGACGATATGCCCCGGCGGTATAAAAGCAGTCCGCTGAAAAGAAGTGCCAGAAATATCAGTTTTTCAACAGCGGTATAGGAATGCGCCAAAAAATAATCCAGCGCTATTACTGTAACCGTTATAAGGCTTAATATTCTCACAAGAATTATGGATTTCTGCGCTTTTAGTGATTGAATAAATAATACCACCTTACTGCCGGCAGTGTAGGCTTCCTGCAGGCATTTATACCTTATAATCAGGTGCAGGGCGTTATATACAACAAGAAACCCGGCTGTAATTATCCAGGCCGCTGTAAGAGAAACTTTTTCATCAAAAGCCAGGATAGGAAACATTGCCAGCAAACAGCATAACGGGCGCCAGCCAGCCCAGAAAAAAGTGTCTCCCAGTGCAGCTACGGGACAGGCCATATTTATTTTCACATTACTTATTTCTTTTCTTGTTTTTTCTTTGTCTGCTTCGTTTTGGTTTTGCACTGCTTTTTCTTCAAGCATCAGGACCATGCCCAAAATAACACCTACTACATAGGGGTGAGTGTTAAAAAAATCCAGATGTTCCCTGACTATGGGTTTTCTTTTATCCGGGTCGGAATATATTTTTCTTAAAGAAGGCAGTATGGAATATACAAAACCCACATTTTGCATTCTTTCATAGTTCCACACACACTGCAAAAGAAACGACCTTAAAAATGTTTTTAGTATGTCAGCATTTTTCATATTTTCTTCTTAAGAAAAAATTATAAGCTATGGAAAAACCGATTACCGGTAGAAACTTTATTGAATAACCAAGCCCGATTTTTAATGAAACAGGCATATACTTATCAACCAACATAAACATTTCCCTGCCGAAATAAAGGAAAATCACAAAAAATGCAAAGGCTTTGAGCGCCGTAAAAAACAGTATGCCGTAACTGTAATACATTACTGCGTTTTCGTTTCCTTTATCTACTGCCTTGTCAATAATTCTTGATACTTTGGAATTAAACTGCCTGTTTAGTACATCCAGCCTTCTGTATAAGTAGCCGAAAGGCACGGAAAGAGCCACGGCTGTTACTATCATATAGTTTTCTGTTCTACCGCTATAGGAAATACACCAGTAAGATGATAAAATTGAACTGGCCAGCAATTCCGGCGCTACAAAAGTGCCGATAGGAAAAGTATCTATCCAGATAAGTTCAAAAATTACACCGATAATCAGCCCGGTTTTTATGTCACCTAAAACAGTGCCTACTATGATACCGCCGATAAACGGCCTGGAAATCATAAAGTTTCCGATTAAATTATCCAGAGACAAAAAAGCTGCTATTGCTGAAATTAAAAACATATTTATTCTATCACGCCTATTTGAATTGTTATGTGCAGTTTTTGTTTTTGACCGGGCTTAAGTTCCAGTTTCCATAAAGGCGCAACAGTTGTGCCCTGATAGGTCCTTTCAAAACCCGCTTCTGAAAGAGATACGGTTTCAACCGGGAAAACCCATAATTGCGTATCATTCTCAAATTTAACTTCTACTTTAAGTTTCTGGGGTTCATCAACGCGCACCCATTCTTTGACAGTTTTGTTCATTGTATCTTCCGTCCGGCTTCCAAGAAAACTAAAATTTAATTCCGGGACAAAGTTAAGACTGACCGTATCCGTATCATTATTTATGACCGTATATGTTATTTCGGCCTCCGGAGCGACGGAAAGCTTTACTTCTTTTTCTATTCTTATCTTATACTGCCTGTCACCTGCCCAAACAACCCCGTTTCTGGCTAATTTAAAAGAATTATTATGTTCCTGAAAATCATAAATGCCGAAAACAAAATCTCCCTGTTCACCGTATTTGCATTTACTGAAATTTTCATAGCTTGTATCCGGATGAATGAAGTGGTCTATCAGGCTGACTTTTCTGTACCAATCATAATTAAGGTAATGGTCCAGATTTTCTTCTTTCACTTCTACCAGGTCATGAATTGTTTTTACTGCACCAGGATTAAGAGGGCCCCTGGCAATAAATTCTACCAGCTTGCGGTGATAAGCTTCTTTTTTGCGCGAAAGAGTATTAAGAATATTCGTATTGGCTTTCTTTATATCCCATTCAAAAATGGTGCCGCCGCATTGAGGCATAAAATAAAGGTTCTGGGATTCGGTTTCTACCAGTACTTCATTGTTGCCATCCTTGTCAAAGTCTGTTTTAAGGGCTTTTTTTGCTTTCTTTTCTTTTTTATTGAGTTCATCTATGATATTTTCCGAGGCTATAAGTTTTTCATAAATTGCTTTTCTTAAATGCGGCAGGTACAATCCGCCGAAAACCCCATGCCAGTAAGCGCAGTTGCACTGGCCTTCATAAAGCAGATCAAGCGCTTTGGCAAGCTGTGCGGTAATATTTGGGTCTCTGGTTTCTTTACTTGAAGAAATTTCACTTCTGTAGGCATTTATTTTTTCACTGACATAAAGCATTTTTTTGTGCATATTGTTTGATTCAGGATATTTAGTGAAAAAATTTCTCCACATGCCTCCGCGGATGAATTTTTTTATTCTTTCACTGTTATTCATATGGTCTGTTTCTTTAATGGTATCTTCCAGCTCTTCCTGCATTTTTTGCGGATAGGCCCACTCTGTCATTTCAAAGTAACTTGCCGTAGGAATATAAGCCCTTCCCTTTGACGGGTATTTTTCCAGGTATTCGCTGAAAGTAAGGGTATTTATCCAGTCTGAATTTTCTTCAACGGCCTTTAAAAAATTTTCCAGCCAGAGGTCTTCATAAACATGTTTGTACGTTTTCGGCCACATACCGAATTTTTCACCGTCATCTATCATCACCAGAGCTGTGCCTTCATTTTCCGTAGCTGACTGCCTGAAAAACTCTATGGTTTCAGACACAGTTTTAAACGGAATATAATACCTTAACTGCTGGTTAATAGAAAAAAGTTTTAAGGTGTACCCCTGTTCTTCAGTAATATAATAACCTGTTCTTTCTTCTGCATTAAGACCGCTTGAAAGAAGATGGTAATCATCTACAATGGTATATTTAATTCCAGCCAGGGAAAACGGTTTTGGCAAATGCGGTTCCCAAACACGTTCCGCCAGCCACATACCCTGGGGTTTTGAATCAAATTCGTTTTTCAGGTATTCTGTCATTTTTTTAATCTGGCCTATTTTGTCCCGGTCCTGCAGGGATGGCATAATAGGCTCATAATAACCGCCGGCTATAAGTTCTACCTGGCCGCGGTCTTTCATCTTTTTTACAATATCTATGTATTCCGGGTTATGTTCCCTGAAATAATCCCACAAAATTCCGGAACAATGAAGGGACCATTTTATTTTTGGGTGCCGCCACATCAGCTGGACAAACGGTTTATAGGCGCATTCATAGCCGTGATCCAGCACTTCCTTGAAATTTCCTACAGGCTGGTGGTTATGAATTCCGAAAATAAAATTTATTTTTTTCATGATTTTTCCCCGAATTGTTATTTATTAATAACTTGCTTTTATCAGGTCAATTACATTAAGCCGGTCATCTTTAGGCAGTGCCCGGCTTTCCAGCTCAATATTAAAACCGGCTATTTCCCTTAAAACCGAAACATCATTATCATCAAGGGATAAACCTTTTAAAATCTGTTTTTTGCCGGGAGAATAATGCAGCCCCCCTACGTTCACGCTGGATACTTTCAGGCCGTTTTTTAGCATTTTCAATAAATCTGCCGGCCTGGATAACAATATTAATAATTTCTGTTTGCTGAATTTATTGTTTTTAAACTGCTCTATGGCTGAATCTACAGATAAACATTCTATGGAAACATCCGGCGGCACCGATAGACTGTAAAGAGTTCTCTGCATATCATCTTTTGCAACATCGTCATTTACTACAACTATAGTATCGGCGTCAATAACTCTCAACCAGCCTTCTACTACCTGGCCGTGAACCAGCCTGTCGTCTATCCTTACCAGCGCTATGGCCATAAACTATTTCCTATTTGAGCCTGCTTAAAAACATTTTTTTAACATCCGCTATGTTTTTCTGCCCTGTTTCCAGGGCTTTTTTGGAAACTTCATTCAAACTCAGTTTTTCCCTGTACATAAGCGCAGTAATAACCATATAAAGATTTACACCGCTTATAATTTCAATATTATATTTATTTACAAAAGGCAGGCAGATATTGCACGGAGTGCCGCCGAGCATATCCGTAAAAACGAGAATGCCTTCCGGTGTTTTTATTTCTTCCAGCAGAGCTCCTAATTTGTCCCTTAAATGCTCCTGAGACTCGTTTGCGGGAAGCTGAAAAGCGCGAACCTGATCCTGCGCTCCTACAATAAGGTCAGCCGTCCTCAATAATTCTTCGCCTAAATTTCCGTGGGCAATTATGAGTATTCCTATCATAACCCTTGTTTTCCTGATGTCATTTCTTCAATCAGTTTTTCGTTTAAAATTTTTGCGCTGTAATGGCCTTTCTGTTTCAACCGCTGATTTAAGGCGGCAATTTCTATCAACACTGCCAGATTTCTGCCGGGTTTTACGGGAAGGGCAACTTCCGGCACCTTGGTAAAAATTATGTCTGTTGTTTTGTCATCAATGCCCAGGCGGTCATACTCTTTGACTGAATTCCACTCCTCCAGTTTTATCACTAGTTCAATTTTTGTGGCATCAAGAATTGCACCAGTGCCGAAAATTGATTTTATATCTATAATCCCTATGCCCCTGACTTCAATATGATGGCTTATTATTTTTTCTCCTGAACCTATCAGCACATTCCCGGGACGCAGCTTTACGGTTACTACATCATCGGCAACAAACATGTGCCCCCTTTTTATCAGTTCCAGGGCGCACTCTGACTTGCCTATACCTGATTCGCCGGTAATCAAAACACCCAGCCCGTAAACCTCTACCAGCACACCGTGCATTTTTACCATGGGCGCATAGTATTCTTCAAGCGCAGTAACTGCCATTTTGTGAAACTTGGAGGTTTTCAGTGTTGTTTTAAGCACGGGTATTGAATGTTTGCCCGTACTTTCCAGCAGTTCTCTGAAAGGTTTAATGTTCCCGGTTACAACCACGCAAGGCAGGGTTTTAGAAAACCGCTTAAATATTGCCTCAAACAAAACTTTTCTTTTTTGAGGGGCTGTTTTTTCAAGGAACGAATGTTCTGCCGTGCCGTACAACTGCACCTGGTCTCCCGGAAAATGCTTCAGGTGCCCGGCCAGAGAGAGCCCGAGCCGGTTGACCTCCGGGGTTTTTATATCACGCTGCAGCCATTTTTCACCGCAGGTAATGCTTAAAAAAAGGCTGTTGTTCCTGTAATCCAGTAAATCATTTACGCGGTAATTTTTCATTTACGTGTTTTGGTTTAATACTCATCTTCCTGTTGTACAATTTTCAACACTTCTTCTTTGGTTCTGGCATCCAGCAGGGCCTGCCTGAAAAACTTATCCTTAAACAACCGGGATACTTTTGCCAACGCCCTTAAATGCTGGCCGCCCGAATCCGGCGGAGACAAAAGAAGAAATATTATATGCACCGGTTCGCCGTCAAGAGATTCAAATTCCACGCCTTGTTTTGAAAGGCCTATAGCTCCTACAAGTTCTCCCACTGCATCTGTTCTCCCGTGAGGAATTGCAACACCCTGCCCTACTCCTGTAGTGCCGAGTTTTTCTCTTTCAAGGACAGATGTGATAGCTTTTGGCGTATCTTTCACTTTTTTCTCTTTTGAAAGACATTCCACCAGCTCCGTAATCACACCTTTTTTGTCCCTGGACTGCACATCAAGCACAATGGCTTTTGGGTAAAGAAACTCAAAAATCTTAATCAAATTAGTCTTCCTCCTTCTTTATCTTTGGTAAATTTTTTGTTTCCTGTCATTAGATACGCGCTTAATAATCCAATTCAATAAGCCCGGTTGACCCGTTTACTCTTTTGTAGGTAACATTGAGTTTATTGGTAAAAGTGTTGATAAAAACATAGAAACTTGAACTCTGCGATTCCATTTCTTTTACCGCCTGTTTTGGCGTTGACATTTTTGGCTCATACTGCCTGACAACGGTAAATATTTCTTCTTCCTTATGGAATTCTTCCTCTTCGGTTCTTTTGCCAGCTGCTTTTGTATGATGTTTTTTCAGAATCTCTTTATGTTTGCTTATCTGCCTTTCAACTTTATCCAAAGCCAGGTCAACGGCCGCATAAAGGTCGCGGTCTGTTGCTGTGGCCTTAAAAATGTGGCCTTCTATGTGAATTTTTAATTCCGCAATATGCCTGTACTTTTCTACTTCAAGCTTTACCTGCACATTAATAATTTTGTCCAGGTAGCGCGATAAGCGTTCAATTTTCTTGGTTACATAATCTTTCAGCGCTTCTGTCTGTTTAACGTTTCTTCCTGTTATGTTTATCTGCATTTTTACTCCTCCTTAAATAATATTTTTATTGAATTTCATTGCCGCGGAACGTATTGAATTTTTCTCCTAAATAGACCCTCCTTGCTTCTGCGTTTTCAAGAAGGCTTTTTGCGTCGCCTTCAAGAAGTATCTTGCCGTCATAAATTATATAAGCGCGGTCAATAATTTCAAGAGTTTCCCTTACATTATGATCCGTTATAAGAATGCCTATGTTTTTTGCTTTGAGTATTTTTATCATGTGCTGTATTTCGTTTACGGTTATAGGGTCTATGCCCACAAAAGGTTCATCAAGCATAAGAAAAACAGGGTTAATAAGCAGTGCCCGGGCTATCTCTGTGCGCCTTTTTTCTCCCCCGGAAAGAGAGTAGGCTTTCTGGTTCCTTAATTTATCCAGCCCAAATTCCTGAATGGAGTGTTCAATTTTTTCTTTTTTTTCCTTTTCAGGTATTTTCAAATATTCCGCTATGGCAAGCAGATTTTCTTCCACCGTTAGTTTTTTAAATATTGACGGTTCCTGCGGCAGATAGGAAATGCCGGATTGCGCCCTTTTAAACATAGGCATGCCGGTAACATTTTTATCACCAAGATAAACACTGCCGGAATCCATCAACAGAGAACCTACAATCATTTTAAATATGGTGGTTTTCCCGGCGCCATTTGGGCCCAGGAGGCCCACTATTTCTCCCCTGTTTACTTCCAGGGATACATCGTTTACGGCTTTTTTGCCTTTTTTAAAACTTTTTACCAGACTAACGGATCTTAATTTCATTTTACTTCCCGGTTTGTATTTTTTGTAATCTTTGAAATAACGTTATTTTCAAATATAAGTTTTCTTTCATCCTGAAAAAGGGTAATGGTATCAGCGGTGAAGTTTCCCAGGTAGCCATTTGCATAATTCACAACAGGCCTTATGCCGTTAACCGTAAAAAAATACATTTTATTTTCATTCTGAAGAAATTCCGCCTGCTGGGCTTCTGCGGTGCTCTTTTCAAAACTCATTGTTACATTTTCATAGAACTTTATGGCTTTTCTGGCATCATCCAGAAATACTCTGCTGCTTTTTATATTTATCTGCTTGCCTGAACTGCTGGTGTAAACCGTGTAAGCATTGCCCCAGAAAAACATTTCATTGGTGTTTATATCAAGTTTTCCGGATTCCGTATTTATTTTTACCGTATCTGTGTTGTCTGTAACATAATAGCCCTGCACGTTACCGGATAAATCAACGATCTTGAGTTTATCATCCTTAACTGCATTGTCAGCAGTTAGAATTTTATTGCCGAAAACCATCTTCACGTTTCCGGTAAAGATTACTTTTTCTTCAAACTTTTTAAATTCCACCCTGTTGGAAGTAATCCTGGGCTCCGCGCCGCTTACAATGCCTGAGGAAACGAAACATAAAAACGTCAAATAACAAAATATTTTAATTTGCTTCACTTGCTTTCCTTAACATCAACCGTATTTTCTTTTATGATAACAGATGAAAAATCCGGTGTGGCTTCAAAACCGCTGCCTTCTATTACTGAATCTTTCCTTGTGAGTTTCACGTAGGAATCACCGTAAATCAGTTTTGTTTGCGCTTTATAATAAAGGTCCGTGCTTTCAAGCAGGCCGTCAACCGTGCTTTTCATTGTTGTTCTGCCTTTTGTGTAAAAATCATTTTTTGAAGTATCCATTCTGCCGGCATCAGCTTTTAAAACGGATTTTATGGTAATACCGTCTTTATCGTAGAAATCTACAGTAAAAGCCTTTAATTGCACATTTTTCTGTGAATCGTTTATCACGGCTTCGGCTGATTTCAGCGTCCATTGCTTCACTCCCTTTTCAGATTCAAATGCAACAAAATCTTTCAATATCTGCTCTGAACCGCTTTTTTTGCCCATGACCGCATTATTGTCCACGCAAGCCGTACAAACAACCGGAAATAAAAATAACAGAAATAATTTTATGTTTTTAATCTTCACTATTTTGCTCCGGGCTTTTAGTTATTCCATCTTTTGTGAAACCAGACCCACTGGTCAGGATACTTTCTAATATATTCTTCCGTTATATCCGAAAACTTTTGTGTATTCTGCAGTATATCTTCCTGTTCATTGCCGGTTTTAATAAGTTCTACCTTTTTTGATACTTCAACGGTAAAGGTATCATCTTTTTCCCTTACTATAAAAACTGCCAGCACCGGCGCGCCGGTTTTTAAAGCCAGAGATGCCAGGCCGGAAGGCGTGAAGGCCTTTTTGCCGAAAAAGTTTATATCTACACCCGGCACGGACTTTATATTTTGGTCAACCAGCATGGCAAGACACTGGTTTTTCTTTAATGCCCTTATTATGCCCAGAGAAGAATCGCCTTCACCTCTTTTAATAATTTTCATACCCATGGACTCGCGGGAACGTATAAGCATTTCATCAAGTTTTTCTATATAAAGTTTTTTGGCAATCACGTTCATGGGAATACCCGCATAGGCAAGCACAACGCCCAGCAGTTCCCAGTTTGAAAAATGCGCGGCTATCATCAGCACGCCTTTTTTCCTGCTGAAAGCTTCATCAAAGTTTTCTTTGCCTTTAATCTGTGAAATCCTGGTAATATTTTCCGGCGTAAGTTTACGGAATGCAAGAAACTCAAAAAAGTTCTTGCCCTGGTTGATAAAGATTCTTTTTGTCAAGGAGCGTATTTCTATCTCTGTTTTTTCAGGAAAAATGCTTTTCAGGTTTGTGTAGGCTACTTTTCTGTAACGCCCTACTATTAAAAATGCCAGGTGGCCGGCACAGGCGCCTATTTTCTGCGCCATTTTAAATGACATCAAACCAGCTGCGTTCCAGAATATAACAACAAGCCAGTAATAAACTTTTCTTCTAAATGGAAGTTTCTGCTCTGCCATAGTTATTTATCAAATATTTTTAATACTCGGTCATATTCACCGCGGGCCTGCAGCACTATTTCTACAACTTCACGGAAAACTCCGTACCCGCCGTTATATTTGCTTATATAATCAACTACTTTTAATACTTCAGGGACTGCGTCTTTAGGAGCTACAGATAAACCGGCCCGCTTTAAAACAGGCAGGTCCAGCCAGTCATCACCCAGATAAGCTACTTCTTCCGATTTATATTTTCCGTCTTTAAGTATTTCTTCAAACGGCACAAGCTTATCGCCAATGCCCTGGTAAAAATATTTTATTTTAAGCTCTTTTGCCCTTATTGCTACCTGTTTTGACGCTCTGCCGGTTATCCAGGCCAGGTCTATGTTAATCCCGCTTCTTCTAAGAATTGCATAAGCCATTCTGTCTTTTATGTCCCAGAACTTTATTTCTTCGCCGGATTCAAGAACTATAAGTTCCCCTCTTGTGAGAACTCCATCTAAATCCATTGCTATAAGTCTGATGTTCTTTGCTTTTTTCAATATGTTTTTGTTCATACGCCCGCCTCTACATTTAAAACGATATTTGAAAAATCATTTATTAAGCGACTCATTTTTTTATCATTAAAATGAGCGAAGAAATATGCTTGTAGAAAACCTCTGGCGGCGACCTGTGCAATTACGGAGCCGCCAGTAGAGTGAGCTACAAAGCGAACGTTTTTTGGAAAGCATATTTCTGAGCTTCATGTTTTTCAAAGGAAACGTTCCTGAGCAGCCTATTTTATCCCTGCAACTATCAAATCTCTTTCATCTATAATGCCTATGGGTTTGCCGGCTTTATCAATAACCGGCAGATTGTCGCAGTTATACCGGTTCATAATTTCTACAGCATCTACCGCAAGTTTATTTGCAGTAATGCATTTCGGATTTTTAGTCATAACTTCCGAAATTCTGCGGTCCAGCAGATTTCTGTCATTCTGCAGGTTTCTTCTTAAATCGCCGTCCGTAAAATAACCGGTAAGTTTGCCTTTTGCATTAACTATGCTTACCGCGCCCAGCTTTGTCTGCGTCATTACCTTTAAGGCATCTTTAACTTTCAGGTTTTCTGCTATTACCGGGTTTTCTTTACCTGTATGCATAAGCTTTTCAACTTTAAGAGTAAGCTTGCTTCCCAGATTTCCGCCCGGATGAAACTTTGCAAAATCTTCTTTTTTAAATCCGCGCATTTTCGCGGCAGAAAGAGCTAACGCATCTCCCATAGCCAGCATGGCGGTAGTTGATGCCGTAGGCACCAGGTTATACGGGCAGGCTTCTTTTTTCACGGGTGTGTAAAGCACGTAGTCCGCAAATTTTGTAATAAAAGAATTCACCCTGCCTGTAATAGAAATTATTTTTAAGCCCATGGTTTTGATGTAGGGAAGGATTTTTTTTACTTCCTCAGATTCGCCGGAATAGGAAAGCGCAATTACCAGGTCTATCTTAGTCATCATGCCCATATCGCCATGTACAATTTCCGCAGGGTGCACAAATATGGAAGGAATGCCCAATGACGAAAAAGTTGCAGCTATCTTTCTGCCGATAAGACCTGATTTACCCATGCCGGTCACAACAACCCTGCCGGACTTTGAAGAAACAGAATTTATCAGCAAAACTGAATTAAAAAAATCATTATTAAGGCTGTTTATCTGTTCTTTGACTGCCTGAGACTCAACTTCAAAAATTGTTTTTGCAAATTTAATTACGCTTTCTTTGTTCATTTTATTATTTCGTTTCCTGTACCGATTTTAACCACGGGGTAATATCTTTGGGCAGTTTTCTCATGTAAGGTTTAAAAAGGGCGTTAAGAGAAAAAAACAAAATTATCAGCACGCCGAAAATAATCCCCAAAGTTTTTGCATGCCACTGCCAATTGGGCGTCCAGACCGGCTTAAGAGCCAGCGACGTGCCGCACTTTTTGCATACTTTTGCTTCTTCTTTGTTTTCTACGTTGCATTTTGGGCATTTCATCTAAAAATTCCTCCAGAACTTTTGACCCGGATGTTGTATTTTCGTATTTTGTAAGGTACAAAAAAGAAAACAATCAGGGTTAATTGTTTATTTTGTTTTTGCTTTTTCCCAGTCTTCTATAAACTTCTTTATGCCGGCATCGGTAAGGTCATGTCTGAGCAGTTCATTTACCAGTTTAAACGGAATAGTTACAGAATGTGCGCCGTGTTTTGCGGAACCTAAAATGTGGTTGTTGTTTCTAATGGAAGCAACTATTACTTTGGTTTTAAACCCGTAATTTTTATAGATACCCATTATCTCGCCGATTAAATCAACACCGTTCTGGCCAATATCATCAAGACGGCCTACAAACGGGCAGATATAATTTGCGCCTGCCACTGCTGCGCTTACCGCTTGCAATGGAGAAAAAACCAGGGTCAGGGCAGTTTTAATTTTTTTCTTCTTTAACGCACTTACGGCTTTTATGCCGTCAGGCGACATGGCTATTTTGGCAACTATCTGAGGGGAAATTTTTGCAAATTCCAGCGCTTCTTTCATAATTCCGTCATATTCCGGGCTTATCGGCTCTGCCAGTACGTCTACACCTTTTGCCGCTTTGCAGATTTCAGCCAGCAGTTTTTTCTGGGCGCTTAATTCCGATACTTTTTTTGACATCAGTGACGGGTTTGTGGTAATACCGCCAAGCAGACCCATTTCCCTTATCTGATTTATTTCCGCTACATCTACTGAATCTAAAAATATTTTCATCCTCTTCCTCCTGTTAAATTATTTGTAATATTAAAATTGATGATTTACAATTAAAAATAATTGAAAAATATTTTCTATGTGAGCCTAAGCGATACAAATTACTTGATTTTCATAAATGAGTAGCCGAGGCTCCTCCGCTGTAAAGCGGGAATTAGGAGAACACGGCGAGGCATATCCTCTTTAGTGTCTGCTGGGAGATTACAGGATAATCTAGCAGACCTCGTTTATGAATAAGTAATTTGTGTTTGAGCGTTAAGCGAACAAGAAAATTGTTTTTCATGTTATTTTGACATTATTAATTATTTATTTTCTTCTTACAATTTCGTTTATTGCTTTTGCTTTTATAAGCAGTCTTTCAAGTTTATCCAAAGCCAGCATGCTTACCGCGTCACAAAGCGCTTTTGCAGGTTCCGGGTGAACTTCCAGAAATAACCCGTCACAACCGGCGCCTACAGAAGCCAGGGTAAGCGGATAAATAAACTGAGACTGCCCGCCCTTTGCGTCTTTTGAAGGCGGCCCGGGCATGCGCACCATGTGCGTTACATCCGCAAAAACCGGATAACCCAGCTCCTGCATAATAGAGTAAGAGCGCATATCGCACACCAGGTTGTTATAACCGAATATGGCGCCTCTTTCCGTTAAAAATATTTTTTCATTTCCGGTAGATTTCGCTTTTTCGCATATTTTTTTCATATCCCAGGGGGCCAGAAACTGGCCTTTTTTGATATTAATTATTCTTTTTGTTTTTGCGGCTTCTACCACCATATCCGTCTGCGGAGAAAGATAGGCCGGTATCTGAAGTATATCCAGCACTTCTGCGGCATAAGGAATTTCGTTTCTGCAGTGCACATCGGATACTACGGGTATATGAAGTTCTTTTTTAATTTTTGCCAGAATGGCCAGGCCTTTTTTTAAACCGGGACCCCGGTAAAAATCTACAGCGCCGCGGTTTGATTTATCGTAGGAAGATTTGAAGATGTAGGGGATTTTTAGTTTATCGGTTATTTTTTTTACTTTCTCTGCTACCGTAATAGTAAGTTTTTCGCCTTCAATCACACATGGCCCTGCAATAAGCACCAATGGATTGTTGCCGCCAATTTTAATCTTTCCAAGTTCAATTACTTTCATAGCCTTTCACCTTTCATTTTTATAATTTTTTCTACAGCTTTTATATCTTCCGGCCTGTCTACCGGCACAGAATTTTCTTTTTTTACTATAACTACTTTTATTTTATAGCCGTTTTCCAGGATTCTCAGCTGTTCCAGCTTTTCTGTGTTTTCAAGACTGCTTTCTTTAAGCTTTACAAACTTTTTTAAGAAATCACTTTTGTAAACGTACAGACCGATATGTTTGTAATAAAGGCCTGCTTTGCTTTTTTCATAGCGGGTACTGTTTGGTATTATTGAACGGGAAAAGTAAAGGGCATAATGGTTTTTATCAAAAACAACTTTTGCGCTGTTTGTGTCTGAAAGGTTTTCTGTTTCATCTACAAGGCATACCGGAGTAGACACTACAGCCTGTGTGTCTTTTAAAATTCCTTTGATAGTATTTGAAATTATGTCCGGTGAAATAAGAGGTTCATCTCCCTGAAGGTTTATTACAATGGAGCATTTAATGTTTCTTACTGCCTGGGCAATCCGGTCCGTGCCTGATTTGCACTCCGGTGAAGTCATAACAGCTTTTGCGCCGAAACTTACAGCTTTATCAAATATCCTTTTATCATCAGTGGCTATTATTACTTCATCAATCAGTTTTACTTTTTTTGCTCTTTCCCAAACCCTTTGTATCATAGGTTTACCGCAGATTAATGCCAGCGGTTTGCCGGGAAACCTGGTAGATTCATATCTGGCGGGTATTACACAGATTATTCTGCTTATCTTCATATAGTTCTGCTTATGGATTTTTTAAGTTCATCTACAGTTACCGTTGCCGTACCCAGCTTTGCCACCACTAAACCTGCGGCATAATTGGCTATTTCTGCTGATTCTTTCAGCGGTGCTCCGGCTGATAGGCACAGAGTTAGCACGGATATTACGGTATCACCCGCGCCTGTAACGTCAAATACTTCTTTGGCTCTGGTAGGGATAAACACGGGTTGTTTTGATTTCTCAAAAATTGCCATGCCTTTTTCTCCAAGAGTGATAATTACGGAAGTGCTGTTTAATGCTTTTAAGATTTTATTGCCGAGATCGGTTATTTCTTTTTCGGTGGATATTCTTTTAGGAAGCCTCATGCCCTGCATGGCTTCATTGAGGTTCGGTGTGATGCAGGTAACTTTTTTGTAGTTTAAGAAATGCTCTATTTTCGGGTCAACGGTAATAGGCAGTGATTTTGCCCGCGCCAGGTCTATGGTTTTGGATAATAAAGCTGAGGTGATTACGCCCTTGCCGTAATCTGAAATCATTACAGCATCCATTTCAGGCATAACGCGCTCTATATAGTTTAGGGCTTTTGTAAGAGCTGCAACGGATATTTTTTCCCGGCTTTCCTTGTCAAATCTGACAATCTGCTGATGGCTTGCCATTACGCGGGTTTTAATGGTAGTGGGCCTTTCAATATCTGTAAACACTCCGTCAATATTAATGTTAAGTTCTTTGAGTTTTGATGACAGGCTTTCAGCGGAACTATCCGCCCCGATAATGCCTACCAGGTGCGCATTACCGCCAAGAGTACTGATGTTATTTGCCACGTTGCCGGCACCGCCGGGCATAAAAGTTTCTTTTATTATATCCACTACCGGCACAGGGGCTTCCGGAGAAATCCTGGTAACACTGCCGTAAAGGAATTTATCCAGTATCAGGTCCCCTACAATTAAGATGTTTTTCTTTAAAAACTTATCAATATACTGATTATACTTGCTTTTCATAACAGTTACCTCTATTATAAATTCATTATATTGGGGTTTGCCCGGGCCAAAGATGTGAAATACCTCGATATTTTATAATATTTTTCGGGATTTTACAATTATTTATTAATAATTATAATTATAAGGCGCCTGACAAGCTGAAGCGGGGTTAAATACAGGAAAAGGTAAGCTTTTGAGGCTGGTATGGAACTCAATTAATCTTTTTCAATTCGGCTGATATAGAACCGACAAATATCTTTGAACGCATAAGGACAGGTATTCTTCTTTTATCCGTTGTCATCCAGATCCACAGCCTTCCTTTAGCGCGGAAAAGCCCGGAATCTCCAACTAAAAACGGCTCAAGTTTGAAACATTCAAAATTTCCCGCCGGAACATGGACTTTTTCTTTTTTGTAAACCACTATTTTAAGCGGGTAACTTTTGTCTCCGCTCTGGGCATTTATATAATATTCTTTCCCCGGTTCAAGCTCCAGCGTGCGCAAAAAATAAAGCGCGGATAAAACATCCTGCGTAAATTCAGGAATGTCCCCTTCTTTTTTAACGGAATCTTTTCCCTGTACATGTTCATTTAAATCAAATCTGCCCGCTATTTGGTCAAAGGTTGTTATTTCTTCGCGGATATAGGACCCTTCATGCTGGTGTTTTTCATACTTCAGCGAACATACGCTTTCCACATCTATCCAGGATTCATCTTTATTTCTTACTTTATAAAAAACATCAAAAAAAGGCAGCGATTTGGATTCTGTAACCAGGTGATAAGCCTGCCTGCCGTTAACTGTTTCAATATTTTCAATTTTCATTGATGCTTGACCCGCTTCCAGCAGGCCCCAGCTGATCTGAAATTCAAGTTTTTCACCCAAAGCAAAAGCATCATTGGTTACTTTCCGCCACTGAAACTTTCTGGCGCTTGTGCCGGCCGGATCCTGCGCCTGCACGAAAGCGGATGTATTTAGCACTAACAATGCGCAAAAAATATACTTTTTCATTTGGGGTTTGCTGGTTTATTAGGGTTTTTGTGAAATTTTCTGAATTTTGAAAAACGTTTCCTGTTTTTGTTTTGTGATGAATTGTTTTGAATTGATTGATTTATATTATTTCTGTTTTTATTGTTGAAATTTGCCGGTTTATTTTGAACAATTGCAATGTTTGCTTCCTGTACATTCTGATTTTTTGGAATTTTTGAGCCGGTTTCTATTATCCATTTTGCCGCGTCATATAGATCTTTTGCCACATAATCCGGTACGGGTTCCTGTTTTTCGTTTTTGCCGTGGCCGGTAAGCACCAGAATGCCTTTACCGCCGAATTTTCCGGCAAATAAGACATCGCTTATTTTATCGCCGATACAGAAACTATTCGTCAAATCTATGCCGCTTTTTTTTGATGCTTTTAATGCCATGCCGATATTCGGTTTCCGGCAATGGCAGTTATCCTGCGGGTGGTGCGGGCAATAATGTATATCATCAATTTTTATTCCGTTTAATGACAGCACACCGACTAATTTGTCATGAATGGCATTCATCTGCTCAACCGTAACCATTTTTTTTGCAATTCCTGACTGGTTTGTAACCACTATGAGTTTATAGCCGCCGCGCTGAAGCATTTTCAATGCCGGAATAGCGCCTTCTATAAACTCCAGGCCTTCGGGGTCATTAAGATAATGTTTATCTTCAATTATTGTACCGTCTCTGTCAAGAAATACCGCGATATTTTTCATTTTTTCCTTTTATTTCCGGGCCTTACACTTTGAAAACAAAGTTTTCAAATGTCTTTTTTTCTTCTATTTCAAGCTCTATTTTTAAAAAGTGCATATTCAAGTCCGTTAAATTCATTTTACGCATTACAGCTTCTATTTTTACCGCATCTTTCTGGGTAGTAAATATTACTTCTTTCTTTTCTGAGAGTTTTGTTATATCGGATTCCTTATACCAGTAATGATCCGGGAACCTGATTGTATCAACTATATCAATTCCAAGCGACTGCAGGGTTTTTTCAAAAGACAGCGGATTACCTATACTTGAAAGCGCTATGGCTTTTTTATTTTCAAATCCGTTTGGCGCGGTTTTTTCACGGGAAATTATTTTTTCAAATCCTGCAGGTTTATGATAAGCCCGCACAATGGGTGAAAACTGATTATACTTTCTTATTTTGTTAGTGATATAATCAATTTTTTCTTTATGCACCAACCCGGAATTAGTCAGCAATATCACAGAAGCCCTGCATAAACAACTTAACGGCTCCCTTAAACGGCCCAGCGGAAGCAGAAACCCTCCGCCAAACGGTTTAAGACAGTCTATTAGTACTATATCCAGATCCCTATGAAGTTTCCAGTGCGAAAAACCATCATCAAGAATTAAAAGATCAGCATTAAAATTTTCAACAGCGTATTTTCCGGCTTCATACCGGCTTTTGCAGACAATTACCGGTACACCTTTCAGGCTTTCTGCCAGCAAATACGGTTCGTCACCGGATTCGGTTATCTGCGCAAGCAGTTTTTCTTTATCTGAAACCACCAGCAGGTCCGGGCCGGCGCTTTTTCTTTTATAACCCCTGCTTAATACCGCTACATTGCGGCCTTTTTCCTGAAACATTTTAGCCAGCAGTATAACAGCCGGTGATTTACCCGTACCGCCGGTTGTAATATTCCCGGCACAGATTACTTTTTTAGGCAGGTACTTTTTATTTTTTAAAGAACTGTTATATTTTAATTTTACGGCAATTCCATAAATTACCGACAATAACCATAACACGGGGGAAAATATTACTTTTATCAATATAACCATTTATTTTTTAAACACCTAAAAATATTTTTAAAAAGAACCATTTTAAATCCCAGTAATTAATGAAAGAAAATGACTCCACACCTTTCCATTCAACCCGCGGAATTTCATAAACATCTGTTCTTTTAATTATTAAACCTGAATGCGTGGTGCAGGCTCCAATGTAACCGGCTTTTTTTGCCATATTTTTTACATCATCATCAAACCTGCCCATAGGATAGCAAAACATATTTACTTTTTTTTCTGTTAGTTTTTCCAAGGATTTTTTTGACTCGCAGAGTTCATACTTTAAATCCTGATATCTTAATGAAGCCACATTTTTATGGTTCATTGTATGGCTTCCTATAGACCAATATTTGGATATTTCTTTTATTTCTTTTGATGACATTCGTGCTTCAGGATAGGTGCGTTCATGAGCCAGGGTTTTGCCTATCTCGTTTACAGCCACAAAAACAGTAGCCGTAAAACCGTATTTGTTTAAAATGGGCAGCGCTCTTTTGAAATTATTTTTGTAGCCGTCATCAAAAGTAATCACAAACGTTTTTTTTGGCGGAGTAACATTCTGCCTCAGGGCTTCAATCATTTCTTCAAAAGAAATAGTCCTGTAACCGCGCAGTTTAAGGTATTTCATCTGCAAATCAAACATAAACGGCTGAATGTATACTGACCTCAGCCCGGATTTATAACCGTCAACATTGTGATAATAAAGAACAAAGGATTTTTTTGACAAATCCCTGGCGGCAAAAACACCGGCAATTACAATTAAAACAATAATTAATAGTTTTTTCATAACACCTTCTTATACTTTATTATATGCTTCAAGGGTTTTTTTTATCATAGTTTCTGCGGAAAATTTTTCCAGCACAAGTTTCCTGCCGTTTGCGCCCAGCTCTTTTAAGTTCAATGAAAGAATTTTTAGTATCCCCTGCGCCAGCTCCGGTCCAGTGCAGGAATTTACCAGCACGCCGTCATATCCATCTATCACTACTTCCGGCACTCCGCCGGTATTTACGCCTACCACAGGTTTTCCTGCAGAAAGCGACTCAAGAATGCACATGCCCAGGCCCTCGTTATAAGAAGGCATAACAGTAAAATCCAGACCGGACAAAATTGCCGGTATATCGCTTCTGAAACCCGTAAAAATAACATTTTTGCTGATATTCAAACCGTCTGCCTGCGCTTTTATTTCTGCCTCCATTTTTCCGGTTCCTGTTATGATAAATTTAATATTCGGATATTTTGCAATTACTTCCGGAATTGCCTGCATTAAATATTTATGGCCTTTGGTTTTATCCATCCGGGTTACAACACCCGCTGTTATTTCATCTTTTATACCGAATTCTTTTTTAATCTTTTGGGTTTCCTGCGCTGACACATTAAACTCATCCATATTCATACCGTCAACAATAATGTCTACTTTAGCTGCATTAAGCGCAAAATCCCCTACCAGGTCTGTTTTAATCTGCTGGGAAACAGTAATAATCCTGCCTGCCAGCGCATACATAGTGCGGTTTAATATTTTCTTTAATGCATTTTTTCTAAAAGCCACATTTCTGGTAAAAACTACCTTTATTTTCAGCAGTTTTCCCGCCAGCCCGCCGGTTCTGTAAAACACGGAGGAGTGGACATCCAGCAGTTCTATGTTATGTTTCCTAAGTATATGCAGAATTTTAAAAAAACTTATAAAACCCATACCGCCGATAGGCATAAAAGTATATACCGGCATTCCTTCTGCTTTAAGCTTTTTCCCCAGCAAAGCACTGGGCGGGCAGGCAACTACTACATTATGCCCGAGCTTTTTAAGGCCGCGGGCTGTAAGAAACGCCCTTTTAGCCCCGCCGGTCCAGTGTTTTGACCCTTCAAGAATTAAAATATTCATAAATTTTATTTTCTAACAACATCTGTCACTTCTCAAACCATATCTTAACTTCCTGGCAATTTCTATAAAACTAATGGTCAAGAATTCTACTACAAACAATTAGTTAATTTTTTACTCATTTTTATATAAAGAAATAGTGCCTAGGTCTATACATTTATAGCTTTTTTTATAAATACTATTCTCGCCTTTGAATGTATATGCCGAGGTTATTATCTCATCAGTTAGCTTTAAGTTTTTAATTTTGTACTGTAATATTAGTTCTTTGTATTTATCCTTTTTATAAGCAATCGAAATAAATTCTAAAAATTGTTTTGAAGTGGACTTTAAAATAGGGAAAAATACAGCCCCTCCAAAAAGATGTTTATACTCAACTACAAAATTTCCATCCAAATCAGTTATTGTAGTGCCTTTGTGTATACGATAATTTACCTCTTCACTATAAGAAGCATTGGGTCTTACTATATCGCTATAAGAATTGATGTTACCTGCTGCTCCGTAAAGTTTTACACCTTCAATACCTGCTTTGCTTTTACTGTCAACCACACGACCTTTGATTTTATAAAAGGTAGTACCATCGACAACTCCAAAACACCCTGGTAAAAAAAATAATAATCCCACAATAAAAATGTGTTTTATTTTCATTTTATTTAATACAACATTATCTACAATATCCTTTAGTTTGAAATCTCTCAAGATTACTTACAAAAACTGGACAAGCTATGAAACATGCTTGGAGAAAACCTTGCCGAGAGGCATCCCGATATCAACTAATAAAAGGAAATTATCGGGACAAAGACGACTTTCGCAAACTTGGAGCCCTTGCTTTTCTTTTTATAAGCGGTGGCAAGGACGCTACCCGCAGTCACCAATAGAGTGAGCCGCAAAGCGAACGTTTTTCGGAAAGCATGTTTCTGAGCATTAAAAACAGTTTTTCAAAGAAAATCTATATTCCCGCACAAATCTATATCGATTTCACTACTTTGCTTTCTAATCAATTTGATGCAGTGCTTTGCTCACTTGAATATTTATTGGCGGCTAAATACACTATCATCCCACAGGCAATGTAGAAAAAGTAAATAGTGTTGCCGCGCAGGTTGTAATCTACTAAACCGTGCACTAAAAAATCTATCACGGTGCCCATACAGCCGGCACACAACCCGGCAGAAAACGGGTCTGTAATGTTTTTAAGGTTTTTTATGCCGTAAATTAGCACACTGCCGGAAAAAACCAGAAATAAACCCAGCGCTATCAGCCCGGCCTCTGCCCAAAGGCCCAGATAAGTGTTATGGTAGTGAAAAAAAATCCTTCTTTTTATATCTTCACCGGTTTTCATATCTTCCGGCAGGCTTTTATAAAAAACTTCTGAAAAGGTTTCCGGCCCGGTGCCAAAAAATGGTTTTTTAAGTATTGTTTCTACGGCAGTTTTCCAGATTAGTTTTCTTTCGGGCTCAGTGTTGGGATTGAATGATTTTATTATTCTGTGCCTGGTAGCAGGTACTGCCATTATAAGAATTGCCAGAATTATAGGAAAAATTATAAACTTTTTGCTTTTTATCAGCCCGATAACGGTAAGCGCTGCGCTTAGGCCTATCCAGGCGCCGCGGGTAAAGGTAACGGCAAGGCAAAATGTAAGAATAAGCGAAACAGCCATATAAAATATTTTCCCTTTTGCATCTTTAAGGCTTAAACCTATAAAAAATGTTATAGGTATTATCATTCCCAGAATACCACCTAAGGAATTTGGGTGGTCCCAGGTGCCGTAAGCCCGCTTAAAAGCTAAAGGATACTCATACATACGTATGATTATTTGCTTTGTGTCTGCATAATTTAAAAATGTGGCGCCGGTAAAATACTGCAGTATGGCATAACAGGCCTCCAGTACTGCAAATATACTGAGAATTTTTATAAAGTGTTCTTTTTTTCCGTTTTCCCAGTCAAAACTTGCCACAGCAAAAAATAAACCAAATTCACCCAGAGCTTTCAGTGTGCGGTCCAGACTTTTGTAAACATTTATTGAAAGCAGGCTTGAAACAAAAAAAACCGCACAAAAGGTTATCAGTGTCCTTTGAGAAAAATTCAAATATCCTGTCTTCCACAAAAACTTTCTGTAGTAAATTATTCCCAGCATCCAACCCAGCAGTATTAATAAAGCGCCGGCAGACTGCCCGGACATGGTAAAACCAACGGTTGCCGCAAAAATAATAAATCCGTAATAAATTAATTTTTCTGCTGTTTTTTTCATATTAACTCGCAAACTAATTTCTCTATTTCTTCGGGTTTTATGCTGTTTATACATTCAAGCGTTGTGCATTCATGCGATTTCCTTAAAGTGCACGGGGAACAGCCGGGGTTTTTCCAGATATGCCTTATATTTTCTTTAACCGGCAGAGCCTCGCCCGGGTCTGTAGGGCCGAAAAATACTGCCACAGGCACGCCCATGGTATAGGCCACGTGCATACCGCCGGTGTCACCGCTTATATATACATCCATTTGTTTTAGGCAGGCGGCAAAACCATTTAAATCTGTTTTATCAATGAGATTAAGAACCTTATCTTTGCTTTTAACTGTTGCAAGTATTTTTTCACCGCGCCAGATATCATTTTTTGAACCAAATAGCACTACGCCATAATTGTTTTTTGATACCAGCAGGTCAATAAGCGCAGATAGTTTATCTACCGGCAGGCATTTTTCTTTTTCCTGCGTGCCTGGGCCTACGCCGATAATTTTTGAAAACTTGCTTTTAAACCCGCCTAATAAACTACTGGCAATTTTTATATCTTCATTGTTTATCCAAAGCTCAGTGCTTCTGTCTTTTACTTCCACACCCAGCACTTCAATAATTTTTACGGCGCGGTCCAGGCGGTACTCTCTGCCGGTTTCTTTAAGACAGTGGGTAAGTAAAAAACCGCGTTTGTCATAGTTATAGCCGGCGCGGTATTTTATACCCGCCAGCCAGGCTATAAGTGCGGCATTAAAATTTCCTGAAAGAAGAATTGCCAGGTCATAGTTTTCCTGTTTTATTTTTTTGACCATGCTGAGATTATTTTTTAATGATTTATCTCTTGAATCAAATTCTATTATTTCATCTGCATAAGGGCAGTTTTTCAGCATGCCTTTTGTCCAGTTTCTTACCAAGGCTGTTATTTTGGCATCCGGAAAAGCTTTTTTTAGTTCACGGTAAACAGGCGTAGCGGTAATAAAGTCCCCCACCCAGTCCGGGCCCCTGACTAAAATCTTTTTTATTTCACTGCGTGCTAACTTTTTCATTTTTTCAGGTATTTACCGCAGGCTTCAAAAACTTTCTGCGGGCTTATTTCCTTCATGCATTTGTTATCTTTGCAGGTTGATTTGATACCGCACGGCCAGCAAGGAAGTTTATTTAATATGACAGTATTTTGTTTTCCGTACGGGCCTACCTGCGCCGGGTCTGTAGCGCCGTATAAACCGATTACAGGAATATTTAATGCTGAAGCAACGTGAATAAGCGCAGTATCGTTGCCTACAACTAATTTGCAAAGCGAGGTTACCGCACAGGCTGTTCTGAGGTCTGTTTTACCGGTTAAATCTATAAATGCACATTTCAATCTGTTTGTAATTCTTCTTACAATATCCCCTTCTTCTTTCATGGCAAGAAATACGGGAATGATATTATATTCTGCATTACAACGGTTTATAAGTTCTGAAAAATGCTCTAAAGGCCACATTTTATGCAAGCCCCGGGTAGTTACTACAAATAATACCGGTATTTTATCTCCGGCAATCTTTGCAGCAGCCATCAGTTGCTGTGCCTGACTGGTTTCCTGCGATGTCAGTTTTATCCACGGCAGAAAATCTGCAGGCACGGAACTGGTTTGCGCCAGATATTTTACTATTTCATAATTCCGGTCAACGGCATGCATGGCAGGGTCAAATTTGCCGATAGGTTTTTCAAAAAGCCATGCCAGTTCCCTTACCAGACTTACTGCAAGGCGTGTTTTGCCTTTGCTTAAGCGGGTGATAATGGCAGTTCTCATAAGCGCCTGTAAATCTATTACCAGGTCAAACTGTTCGGCACGGATTTCTTTGATTACTCTTTTGTATTCTTTAAACCCGCCCTGGCGGTTCCACAAAATAAGCTTATCTACCACAGGCGTGTTGTGAAGCACTTTTTCAAACTTGCCAAAAACCAGCCAGTAAATTTTGGCTTCCGGGTAAAGGTTTTTCAGGCCGTAAGCCGCCGGCAGAGAGTGTATAATGTCACCTATGCCGGATGGTTTGATAATTAGTATTTTTTTCATTTTAAATTTATTGCCTCTACAAAACCGCCGATAAATCGGCAACTGTTAATTTACTCTTCACCCTTCACTCTTTACTCTTAACTCCTCACATTTGCTTTCTCTTTTATCATAGGTAGCAAATGCGCTACCCGCAGCTTTTTACTGGCTTTTTACGTTTAGAGTTTATTTTTTAATTTTTCAAAAACTGTTCTATCTTATCTACCGTTCTGGCGGTAACACCCTGCAGTTTGCCTATTGAATTTTTTGCGTTTACCGGGTACTGCTCATATTTTAACGGACTGCTGAAATAGTCAATAACAGTTTTTTTCATTTGTTCGGCATCCTGCACTCTAATGGCGGCGTAATTGGCCACCAGCATTTGCGCCGGTTCTTTAAAACTTTCAGTGTGCGGGCCAAATAACACCATCTTGCCCAGGCTTGCCGGTTCTATCATATTCTGCCCGCCAAGAGGTATTAAACTGCCGCCTACAAATACAATGTCCGCCACAAAATAGGCTTTCATAAGTTCGCCATAGGTATCTATAAGCAGGCACTGAAAATCTTTCATCTCGGAGTTCAGGGTTTTTCTTACGTGCAGAATATTTCTTTCATCCATTAGCTGTTCTGCCAGTTCCAGCCGGTCTAAATGCCTGGGTGAAAAAATCAATTTCACGTCTTTATGCTTTTTCAGTATGTCCACATATGCGTCAATCACCAGTTCTTCTTCACCTTCTCTGATACTGCCTGCAACGAAAATCCTGTCAGCACCGGAAAACCCGAAATACTCTTTTTCAACGGAATATTTTTTTATGTTATCTGAAACTATAATGTCATATTTGATGTTCCCCATAATATTCACTTTTGAAGCGTCCGCGCCCAGCATGATAATCCTGTCATAGTCATACTGTTCTCTCATTAAAAACAAATCCACCCGGCGGACAATTCTTTTAATTATAAAACGGTAAACTTTATAAAGGGCAAAGGTTCTGTCTGATATTCTGCCGTTTATGGTAATTATTTTAGCGTTTAATTTATCAGCGTATTTAATAAGGTTGGGCCATAGCTCTGTTTCTACAAGGATAAGCATTTCCGGAGATACTCTTTTCATGGCTCTTTTTACAAGGAAGGCAATGTCCATAGGTACAAAAATTACTTTTGTTGCTTCCGGCACGGAATTTACCGCTACTTTAAAACCTGATACGGTAACTACGGAAAGTATTACTTTATACTGGGGCATTCTTTTGCAAAATTCACTGATAAATAAGGATGCTACTTTTACTTCACCTACCGAAGCGCAGTGTATCCAGGCGTACCTGCCCTGAGGCAGCGGGCCTAAAAAGCCCAGCCGGTAAAGCCACTGTCCGCGGTTTTTTTTGGTAAGCAGCTGCACCAGAATAAAGGGTATAAACAGTAAAAAAGCACAGGTAGTAATAACGTTGTATATGAAAAGCATATAGATATTATATAACATTTTTATTAAAACATTTAAAATATTTTAAAGATTTAAAGCGAGGCGTCGTATTTTATCAAAAGGCGGTACGGATGGTAGGATAACTTTGATTTGCGCAGGCCCGCGTTGCCCAGGTCCTGCTCCCAGTTGGAATATTTGTAACCGGCGACTGTTTTTAAACATAATTGCTGTGAAAGCGCCTGGTAAATTCCGCGATATTCCGTATTGGCTTTCTGAATGTGGATTACCGCCGTTTCAGCATTGAGCTGTTCGGCCACGCCAAATGCCTGCACTTTCCCGTCAATTTTTATTACCGCGCCGAAAAGCCCCAGCAGGTCCACATTTTCCAGCATTTCCAGTATGGCAATATTTTCCATTTCCAATGATTTGAAAAACATGCACTTTTTTATGTTGCACCACTTTTCCTGCAGTTCCAGGCACTGGGCCAGCAGTTCTTTTGTTAAAACTAAAAACTCGTATTTATAATCTTTGTAAAAACTGTTTGCAAAATTTCTTTTTGACTGATGAAGAGAACCTTTCATGTCGGCAAGTTCAGAAACTTTATAAATATAATCAGCATCATCTCTTTTTTCTGTAATAGTCAGCCCGGTTTTCTGCATTTCTTTTGCCAAACCTTCCGGCACGCTGGTAAAAATACCGGTGCCGTATTTTTCTTTCAGAAAAGACAGGCATTTTTTAAATAAATCGGGCGTGATATTTTTACCAATAGGCGGCAGGAAAAACGCAGGCAGGTCAATTTTTTGCGGAGGCACTGAATGGATTAATATATTTTCTTCAAGTTTTGAAACGTGGTAATTAAGCGAAGTTCTGTAACCCCAGAGAGTGCCGCTGGTAAGGTCTGAAATTTCAGGCGGGTTCTCTTTCAGGGCTTCTTTTATTTCTTTTATGTTTTCTTTGCTTACTGCAGTAAATTCCGGAAATTTCGGTATCATTTTTTCTGTACTCGTCTGTTTCTTTTTCAGCGCTAATCTGCGTTTTTTTTCTGCGCTAATCTGCGTCTTTTACTCTGTGCTTTTCTGTGGGTTTTCTCATTCAGTGCTAATCTGTGTCTTTTATTCTGCGCTCAGCTGCGTTCTTCATTCAGATAGTTTTAGGATCATACCCGTCCGGCGGGCTCTTTCAAAAGAATAATTTATAAGATAAAACAAAATAATCACATAAACAAAAGATAAAACAAAACCTTTCAATAATGAATGTGAAAAAAGCGGCGCAAAACCGTAAGCTGACCTGTAATATTCAAGAAAATATGTCAAAGGAATAAACTCAGAAAGTTTTAAGAATATTTTCGGCAGGAAATTTACCGGATAATAGATACCGCAAATCAGCATAAGCATGGTAGCCAGGGACCAAGCCGTTACTTCCACTCTCTGCCCGTAAAGCAGTACCAGCAGGCACACCAGCATACCTATAACCAGGGCGTTTACATATAAACCTAGCATAAACATGAAAGTTATCATTGGCGGAGGAAGCACAAAATCAAACGCATAAACTGAAAAAACCGCCATTATTACAAACACCATAGTCCCGCGCACAATTCCCAGAATCCAGGAACCCAGGATATAATCATAATGGGCAACCGGTGCCAGAAAAGTATGTTTAATGCTTTTTGACCAGATATCATAAAGCAGGCTGTAAGATACATCCAGCTGGGTAACCTGCAATACCCCGGCAGTAATTGCGCCCGTAAGTATGAAAGACGCATAATTTTCCTGCAAACCCAGAAAGTTGCTCATCAACCCCACTGAAAGCAGGCCGATAACCGGCCAGAAAAGCAGTTCCATAAACGCAAAAAAGTTTCTGAAAGAAAAAATAAAGTTTCTGTATGTAAATGCAAACATTCTGTTAAGCGAGTTCAAGGAAAAATCCCTCCAAATCTTTGCTGTTGGTAAGAGACAGCAGTTCATCGCGCGTGCCCAGCGCTTTTATCTGCCCATCTTTTATAAACGCTATTCTTTCGCAGAGTTCTTCCGCTTCCTTCATATAATGCGTGGTTATAAGTATGGTGATTTCTCTTTCTTTGTGCAGATTCAAAATAATTTTCCGTATTTTTGATGCAATATCCGGGTCCAGCCCGATAGTCGGCTCATCAAGAAAAAGTATTTCAGGATTATTGATTAAAGATTTTGCCAGAGAAAGCCGCTGTTTGCTTCCGGTAGAAAGTTCGTCATAGCGGGTTTTTCTGAATTTTTCCAGCTCAAACATGGCTATGTATTTATCGGCAGTTTCCCTGCTTTGCTTGAATGACTGGCCGTAAAGCATAGCATAAAATTTCAATATTTCCTGTACATTTAAGCTCCAGGGAAAATTGGGGTTTCCGGAACACATGTTTAACTTATTTTTAAGTTCATTATTGGCATGGCTGGTTAATTCTTTTCCCAGAATAAATACTTTTCCCTTATCCTGTAAAAGTTGAGTGGAGAGAATATTTAAAAAAGTAGTTTTCCCGGCGCCATTTGGGCCTAAAATACCAAATATTTCGCCTTTTTTTACGGAAAGTGATATTCCCCGGAGGGCCTGTGTGTGCCTTTTTATAAAAAATCCTGAATGAAATGTTTTATGAATGTTTTCTGTAATTATGCCGAAATTTTCCATTTTTAATCCATTAAATAATACCTTTCATTTCTGACAATACAATTATATCATTATTTGTCAGAAAATACTTGCAAAAAGAGGGTTAATTTTGTAATATAAATCTTGTTTGCAACTTATATTCATAGAAAGGCACTTAGTTGGACACTAAAGTTCTTCAAATAAGAAAATATAAAAGCAAAGGCTTCAGGCCGCTTATAGATTTTGAAAATTGGCGTGTAGCAATGCTAAATCCGTGCAAGGACGTTTCCTACGGTACCTTAAAAGCCCTGGAACGCCACATGAAAACGGATGAAGTTTTTGTACTACTTTCAGGCAAGGCTGTTTTGCTTTGCGGTGGCGGAGACAAGGTCCCGGCAGAAGACCTTAACCCGGTAGTAATGAAACCTAAAACCGTGTACAATTTTCCAAAAGCCTGCTGGCACAGTATAATAATGAAAAAAAGAGCCAAAATTTTGATAGTTGAAAACACGGGCACCGGACAAAATAATACCGAATATTCAAAATTCACTGAGAACCAAATTGGAAAATTGCAGCGTTTCAGAAATTACAAATAAAGTAATTATGGTAAACGAAAAATTCCCGTCATTAAACGAACTCACGTTTGACGAAATTAACGCAATCCTTGAACATAAATGGTACCTTAGCGAAAGGGCCGGGCATGATGTGGGCATGGAATTCGCCAGAAATGATTTCTTTTCAAACCATTCCAGGAAATGGCGTGTTCAGAAAATGAAAGAAGATTTTGTAGCACAGAAAGCAGAAATTTTGAAACACAAATGGTACTTAAGCGAAAAACACGGTTATGATGTAGGTATTGAAAAAGCAGCCTTTGACTGGATAAAATGCGGTTTTGCGCAACACTGGCGCACATGCTCAGGTCCCTATCATGGCAGAATTGATAATAAATTTTGTAAATGTAAAGATGAATAATAAATTAATTCCTGTTGTTTTAACCATCCTTTTAAGCCTTTCCCCCGTTTTAAACTCAAAAAACAAAGATAAAGAACAAATTCAGTCTGCTGAATATATCCCCGCGATTGTAGAAAAAACACCCATTGTACCGCCTGTATACATTTCTGAGCTTCCTAACATAAATGATTATGACATTTTTGCGAACTCCGGCTGGGACGGCAACTGGTATGTAGGTTATAACGTTTGCTGGATTGAAAAATTCAATATTGTTCCGCCAAGCCCAACCGGCACTTACAGAAAAGCATTTATAGGCGCCAAACTGGGCAGAGCCAAAACCATGTCTGTTAAAGATAAATCCAGCTGGGAAAAAGAACCTATCCCCGGTGACATATACATAGGAATAGCGCCTTCCCCTGCCTGGAAATCAACATCACGTTTTTTTCTTGTATCTTGCACAGATATTCCTCTTGAAGGAGATATGGTAAACGCTCAGGAAGGTTCCGGTGAAGCGCGCTGGTACTGGGTAGAGGTACCGATGGAGATGGTAAATCTTGAAGGGCCTAATTACGTTGCCTTGTGGTCGCCCAACGATTACTTTATATCACGTGATACAGCGCCTATACTTTGCGGAGGGTGGGGCGCCAGGGGCGCAGAAGCCAACACCTGGCTCAATAACGAAATTCAGGGTGCACCGCCAATTGATCCAGATGATTCTTTAAAAACGGCTATTTCTGTTTTTGAACCTGCCATTGCCATGAAACTTACTCCCTCTGATACGGAACAGGATATTGTCGTGCAGTTATTTGATATAAAAGAAGGAAAAAAAGGCACGCAAAATAAAACTATTATTGCTTCTATTTCAGGAGACAGTATAGAAAGAGCCTGGATTGAATACGCAAAACATGACCTGCAGTACACAAAAACAGGCAAGTTTTTATATAATCCGCCATGGAATTTTACCTTAAACCCTAATTTACTGCCGAAAGAAAGATTGTTTATCAGAATTACTGCGCAAGATACCTGGGGAAACCGCGGTTACAGCCAGCCTCTTGAAATGGAAGTAAAATAAATTTCTTTTCTGCTTTTTAAATTCACCAATCTGTCCTATTTGAACCAACCCTGAGTAAAGCCGAACGGGTCATCTCCGAAAAGACCCGGAGCCCTTGCTATCCCTTTTACCAACGGTTGCAAGGACGCTACCTGCAGATCCATTATTGTCTTTGTTTTTCTTTGAAACGATTTATTCACTTACCGGGAGGTATCCCGATGTCAAATGGCAAAAGGAAATCATCGGGACAGTTGATGTTTTTCCTTTGGACCGTTGAAAGAAAACGAGATTTTCAAAACTCCTCTCCCGCTATGGCGGGATCGTCAAACAGTTGAAAATCTTTTAGTTTTTTTTCAACTAAAACATCACTATGAGTAATGTGCTTGCTTCATCTTATAAAAGGGAATGCAAGCAATCTCGTTCAAAATCGTTTCATTTGCTTTTCTAAATTCAAAGAATAAATTTTCAATTAACACCATATTTTAACTTTGTTCCTGACACCTATTTTAATTTGAATTTGGACAAAAACTTTTTAAATATTCTCCAGTGGTGCCTTGTCTTTGATAAGCCTGAAGAGCTGATGTTGTTGAAAATGTTTTAACATATATTCTATAACTCATTTGCGTACCGTTAGATAATTTTAATGCTGTAGCGGGAGATGTGGCAGGATTTGTATTTGTGTATGAAGACATTAATGCAATAGTTTGTAAATTTGGATAAAATTCATATAAATGTAATTCATATGCTCCGCTTAAAGGAAGAGGTATAATTTCTTGTGGGTATGGGGTATATGCATAAACTTCAACTATTTGTTTTGATAAATCTGTTATTACTGGACACGAAACAGAATAGGGATTACTTGTTGGTGTTCCGCTATAAAGTTGCGTAGAAATTAATCCTGATGAACCCGTAGTGCCGGTATCACCCTTTGCACCATTGTCTCCCTTAGGGCCTTTTAAAGCATCACAACTTACCAACATAAAACACAACAAAACAAAACTAAACATTTTTCTCATGCTTCCCCCTTGCCTTTAATAAAAAAGGCGATAATCTATCCCTAGTCACGCGGGTCTCCCAATCTATGGGGAAATTGTGGATAACTTCTATAATTTACGGGACAATAATTGCTATAATTTGTCATTGCGAACGTTAGTGAA
>MGVC01000058.1 GCA_001800285.1 Elusimicrobia bacterium RIFOXYA2_FULL_39_19
CCCTTTTCCTATTTATCCTGCTTTCTGTTCTTTCCACACTGTTTAATTTGCCTCAGGATTACTACGCCTATACTTCCCCATAGATTATAAAGACCCGGAGATGGCATGGTATTTTATTTTCTGATTACCCGTTTTGAAAATTGTGCAGGTATAAACTCGGGGCATTTCATGGAGGCAGGAATTACAACTTATTCAATGTGTCATGTATGTCCTGCCAGTTTATAATAACAAATTCTTTTCTTTCTTGTTTTTGTTCTCCGTTATAAATAATATAACTTTTTTGATTGTTTTTTTTATTTGCTATTTTGTTCCAATAATTAATACCTGAAAGATAATCTTCGTTAAATGTTTTACCAGCTTTTATTTCAATAGGTACAATATTATTGCCGGATTCTAAAAGACAATCAATTTCATTCCCGTTTTTATCTCTCCAAAAATAACAATCGGGATCCAGTCCGCGATTTGTCTTATGTTTGAATATTTCTGACATAACGAATGATTCAAAAATTCCCCCTTTCAGATAGTGGGTTTCTAATTGCTTTTTATCTTTTATGCCAAGTAAAAAACATGCAAGGCCGGTATCATAAAAATACATTTTATGCATCTTTACCAGCCGTTTATTAAAATTTTCATGATAGGGCTTTAAAAAGAATATTATGTAGCTTGATTCCAGAATAGAAAGCCAGGCTTTTACAGTATTGTGTGTAATACCACAATCAGATGCTATAGAAGATAAATTTATTAACTGGCCTGTCCGGCCTGCGCAGATTTTCAGGAATTTTTGAAAAGTATTCAGGTCTGATATATTTTTAATCATTCTGATATCTCTTTCAATATAGGTCTGTATATAATTCGGATACCAGTCCGATGGTTTGATTTTTCGGTCATAAATTCTTGGATAAAAACCGGTGTAAATGTATTTGGCAGAACTTTTGGACGCATATTTTGTTAGCTCTAATTCTTCTGTGCTAAACGGCAAAAGTGTTAAAATTGCTGTGCGTCCTGCCAGCGTTTGAGAGACATTCTCCTGCAACAAATAGTTTTGTGACCCGGTAAGAATAAAAAAACCATTTTGACGCTTATTATCAACGACTGTTTGTATATATGAAAATAAATCCGGAACTCTCTGTATTTCGTCAATTATTGCTCCGTTTTTACAATCTGATAAAAAACCCCTGGGGTCAGATGCGGCATAGCTTCTTATATCAGGATCTTCAAGAGAAAAGTATTTTTTTTGTGGAAATGCACTTTTAACCAGGGTGGTTTTACCTGATTGTCTGGGGCCAGTTAATGTGACAACAGGGAATTTCTTTGACAAATAGAGTAACTTATTTAGTATTTTTCTTTTAATCATGGTAATTGATTATACGAATACATGGACAAATTGTCAATTACATTTACATATTGTCCTTTTACGGCATTTAAAGGCCGTGCAATGCAAACCACTTACTTTTTCCAGCTGTCTCTGCAAGATGAGCCACTTACGACTTACGGCCTTTCTGCCTTTAGTACCCCAGGGACCGGATTTCTTTTTCTGAAAAACCAAAGTAGTGGGCTACTTCATGGATTACTGTTTTTGAGATTTGTTTTTCTATTTCCGCGGGAGCAGTATACATTTTTTCAAAACTGTCTTTGTAAAGTTCTATACGGGTGGGTTCTGTAGCTATGGTATGTAAATGGCCTAATGGTATGCCTACGAATACGCCAAAGACTACTACGTTTTTAAATCTGTTTTTTACTTCCTGCGGGGCTTTTTCACGCGCTAAAACTGAGATTTGTTTTTCTTTCAGAATTTTGCTGAATTTTTCCGGCAGGTTGGCAAGGGATTTTTCTATGTTTTGTTCAAATTCTTCCATTTCCATGAAATGTTTTCCCTTGGGAAGTGAAGCACTAGGGGCTTACGCCCATAGCAACTGCTTCATCTTCGGCAAAACCCGCCGAAGCACAACCCCTGGCACTAACCGCTTCTGCAACATTCAAGGCTCTTTGCCGCATAGTTCGTCATGCAAAACCTGCCGAAATTGAAATAATGCGGCCGCTACTAACCAATTAACTCTGATTTTCAGTAAGAAGACCAGATGGTTCCTTCAAGGTCGGTGTGGGTACAGCCTATCCATACATCGCCCCATTCTACAGTGCCCATTGCCACATCAATGCCGTCTTCTATCTCGCAGTACATCCACTGGCCGTGATCAGTAAACATGCCCGCCTGGCCGTACCCCTGTGAATAGGCATCTGTTACTGCGCTTTGGCCTACTACAGATGTTGCCACGTGGCCGTTTGCCGGAAGCTCACACTTGGGAATTTCTTTTATATATTTGGGAACCAGTGAAACATAAAGAGAGGTTGTAGGATAAAACGCATTATTATCAATGTAATAAATATGCACCGCTGATTTTAGGTTGGCTAATGACCCTTTTGTTTTTGCTTCTCTTGCTTTGGTAATAAACTGCGGTATTTTAGGCGCTATAACACCGGCCAAAAGCCCTAAAATTACAATTACTACCATCAATTCAATCAGAGTAAACCCTGCCGCTGCTTTTTTTACTTTAGAAATTTGTTTCACCTGGTCTCCTGTCGTTTAAAAAATTATTTTGCCAAAATATTCCGGCCGGTGAAAATCCGGTTTGGGCGCCTGAATAGACAGCCAGCTTGCGTATTGGTCATCTGTTTTGCCGCCGCAACGGAAAAAATTTGCTTTCCATTCCTGCCCTGATAATGCGCCTATTTTTACTTTTATAAAATCTTCTATCATTTTTACGGGTACTTCTACTTCTAACAACCATTGTTTATCATCTGCTGACTCTGCTTTGGTTTTGCCGGTTACGGATTTAAATATTTTTATCTGGCTTGCATGTTCCGGGTTGACAAGAATTCTACTGTAACGGTCCGGGCCGTAACCCAGCAATACTGTGCCGCAGCAGTTCATTTCAAGGTTAATATAACTGCCTGTACCCGGGTCTGCAAAAAATTCTACACAGCTGTCTAAACAAACCAGGCTGTTAAGGGCTGTATTTTCAGAATAGCTGTGTTTGTCTTCGCAGACAAACAGTAGAAATATGGAAGTATTATTATGCAGAAGTTTTACTGAAGTTTTTTGCTTATCCCCGCCTTTATACCACGGGTAATTATCTATGGTTAGTTCATTTGCGCTTTCCCACTGGCTCTTGTTAATATTGCCGTCAAGAATTAGCGGTGCATCAATCTTTTTAACTGTATACTGCATTTTTTTTCTCCTTAAATGTCTCGCAGGACGTGTGTGACCTGCAACCCTTCCAAGCAGGTGGCCGCAGGTACGAATAAGGTTACTGACATTTACCCCGATGTTTTGGACTATTTTGTATGTTTGAAATAGTCCAGTCTGGGTTATTCCTTATTTACTTTTACGCTTATGCCTATTTGCTTGGCCAGGCCGTAAAGTATCTGCTCTGCGGTGCAAAAACCCAGGCGGATTAATATTTCGCCGGTTTTTTCTTTAAATTTTCCCTTTCTCTGCTCTTCCAGTGCCGTTTCCAGCTGTTCAAAAGTAATTATTCCTGTATCTATGAGCGTTTGGCCTATCTGCTTCTGGGACCGTATTTTAGTCAGGTCCTCTTCGCTCATGTTTTGTTTCTGCACTACCAGGTTACTGAAATCAAACCAAATCTTGTAAATGTTGCCTTTTTCATCTACGCCCTGCACTTCCAGCGCCCTGTTTGTATGTTTGTCATTTTCTTCGTAGGCTATTCTTACCAGGTCTTCAAGAGAGTTAAATTCCATTTTTGTGTTATCATAAAAAGACAGCTTACCCAGCGCTTTTTTAATAACAAATTTCATTCAATTATTATAATATATAAAAAGGTTTTTGTTAATACTGTTTTAAATTTATTGACTTAAAGGGTTTAATTTAATAGATTTAATGTACTATGGCAAAAGTTGAATTAAAAAACATTAATAAAAAATTTTGGAAAACTACTGCTTTGCATGATTTCAGTCTTGAAATTGAAGACAAAGAATTCTGTGTTTTAACAGGCCCGTCCGGTTGCGGAAAAACTACAATTTTGCGCATTATTGCAGGTTTAACAGCACAAAACAAAGGCGAACTTTTTATTGATGGCGCTAACATGGAACATATTGCCCCAAAAAACCGCGATATAGCCATGGTGTTTCAAAATTTTGCGCTTTACCCGCATATAAATGTTTATGAAAATTTGGCGTTCGGCCTTAAAATGAGAAAAACACCTGATACAGAAATTCAACTGCGCGTAAAAGAAGCCGCTGATATCCTGGATATAGGCAGTCTGCTGGATAAAATGCCGAGACATCTTTCCGGGGGCGAAAAACAACGCGTTGCTGTAGGCAGAGCAATTGTAAGAAAACCAAAACTATTTTTATTTGATGAACCTCTTTCAAATTTGGATGAAAGATTAAGGATACAAATGCGCGCTGAATTCAAAAAAATTCATTTCCATTTAGGTGCCACTATTCTTTATGTCACCCATGACCAAACTGAAGCCATGGTACTGGGCAGTAAAATCTGCTTAATGAAAAAAGGTGCCATTGAACAATACGACAAGCCCCTGGAACTTTATAATCACCCGAAGAATAAATTTATTGCGAACTTTTTCGGTTACCCGCCCATGAATATTATAAGTGCAAATATTCAGCAGCACGGCAGCCATATTTACTTAAAAAATGATGATTTTAACTTAAAACTTCCTGAAAGTGTAAACAACAAACTATACAACTGCATTAATAAAGATGTGTTTTTCGGTATAAGGCCGGAAGACGTTTTTTTAAAACAGGATTTTAGCAAACAAATAGATGAAAATACTGCTGTTTTGCCTATAATATTTGTTGAACCCATGGGGTCGGAAACAAACCTTCATTTAAGCAGTGAAAACAAATCTTTTATTGTCCGTGTGAAAAAAACCGAAACTTTTGAACCTGCCAGCAATATAGAAATTGCCTTAGATATGGACAAAATCCATATTTTCGACAAAACTTCAGAAACCGCATTAATTTAATATTCCTTACTTACACAATTAATTTTAATTATTGTAACTTTTTACTGTTTCAGTTGTATATAATATAGGTATTATGGACCAGAACAACCAAAAAGACAACGAAGACCTGTTTCTTATAAAAGAAGCCCTGGAAGGAAACAGGGATTCTTTTGGCCTGCTTGTTGATAAATATAAAAATAGTTTATTTAATCTGGTTTATAAGTACATGGGTAACAGTTCAGATGCTCAGGACATCTGCCAGGACACTTTTATAAAAGCATACACACACCTAAACGAATACAAAATCAACTATAAGTTTTCAACCTGGCTGTTTACTATTGCCGCAAATCTGTCAAAAAATAAACTAAAAAGAAGAAAATTTATTTTCTTTTCAATAGATAAACCTATTCATACTGATGAAGAAAATATTATCGCAGAACCTGAAGATAAAACCTCTAATAACGATACGTTTATGCTCAAGCTGGAACAAGCTGGGCTGGTAACTGAAATGCTTCAGTCCCTACCGGCAGATTACAAGATACCTTTTCTGCTCAGACACGAAGAAAATCGTTCATTGGAGGAAATAGCGCAAATTACCAATCTTTCAGTAGGGGTAGTAAAAATCCGTATTCACAGGGCCCGGATGCGCCTCTTAAAAAAATACAAAGAAAAGCTGTAACTTTCAGCCGGTTTGATTGTATATTAACTAGAGGGTAAACTTATGAAATTTAAAGACGTATCCAACAAACAGCTAAATGAGTATTTTGACGGCGAGCTCAATGAGAAAGAAAACCTCCATGTATGCGGGCATGTTAAAAACTGCCCTATCTGCATGGAAAGGCTTGAGCTTTTTAAAAAAGTTTCAGACTTGATAGAAAAAATGCCAAAGAAAAACGCACCGCTGGGTTTTACTGAAAAAGTACTGGCTAACCTGCCGGAAAAACCAGCGGCAAAAGCGCCTTTTTTCAGGTTACCGGCTTTAAATACCCTGTCTTATGCTGCCATTTTTTTGATGATTTCAGCTTCAGCGGTTTTTTTCGGTTCAAAACACTATTTCTATAAAACAGTAAATGTTACCTTTGAAATAGCTATGGCTGATGCCAGTGTAGTTACCCTGGCAGGTGACTTTAATAACTGGAACATGTACGCTACGGCATTAAATGATAATGAAAATGGCGTCTGGTCTGTTACTTTACCGCTGAAAAAAGGCACTTATCAGTATTCAATTATTGTTGACGGGAAAAAATGGTACCCGGACCCGCAAAGTGAAATAACAATAAACAAAAAAATTAAAATTAATGTACCAACAAATATACAAACAATATAAAACAGTTCAGGAGGAGGCTTGTTATGAAGAAAATACTAATTTTTACGCTAGCCCTGATTGCGTTTACAGGAATTTTATTAAACGCCGCTGATAAACAGCAGTCAGAAACGCAGCTCAACACTTCAGCCAGAGAAATGTCCCAGATGTGCACTGCTGCCCAAAGCCGTTATACTGAGCAGGAAGTAAATACAATCTGCGATGCGGCAAAAGAAGCCGTACAGGCAGGCGCCACACAAAGAGAACTGGTAAAAATGGCCAGATCATTAATGCTGAAAAATATTTCAGCCCAGGACCTGGCAGCAACCATGGATATGGTAAAACTTGCAGTCAAAGAAGGATTATCCCCGCAAGAAGCCAGGACCGCAGTAGCCCTGCAGGCGCTAAACAGCTTAAACAATAACCAGACAGGCTCTACTTTATGCAATCAGATAGCTGTTGCTCTGACCTCAAGGCTGGCAGCCCGCGGAGAAAACCTGGAAGAATCCAAAAAAATGTTTCTCACAGTTAAAGAAAAAGTTGAGGAAACTATAAGAGAGCGTTACGGAAACTCTGTATCGCCGTCAATTAATGCTCCTTCTTCAGGAGATACTAAAAGAAAACCTAAAAGATGAATTTAAAAACTTTTTCGGTACTGTTGGCAGCCCTGACACTTTTACCTATGCATTCATTATCCGCCGGCTTTAAAGCTACGCTTAAGTCAGATATTGAAATCGGTAATGAATGGATAGGTAATATCTATAAGGACTACAGCGCCCTGCCGGACCGCGCCGGGCTGTTAAACATAAACTTTCATAGTTCGCTTAATTATGCGCCGGCTGTTTTTTCCTGGTGGGATTACCAGCTGTCTATGAAAAAATACAGCGACTATGACTTTTTTGATTATAACCTGCACACTATAACCGGAAAAATGCTTAAAAATTTCGGTGACTGGGGTTCACTGGAATTTAAAATTCTTTACCAGTCTTATCAGCAGGATAATTACACTCCTTATAACTTCAACAACCTGTATGCATTTCCGGAACTTAAATATTACATTACAGATTACACAATTCTTAAAATCGGCAGCCCTGTTTCAGCTGTTACTTACCCTAATTACATACTGGATTTCAACTCTTCAGGATCATCTTTAAAAATTATTCAGGAATTCAATCTTTTTACTACGCTTGAATTAAACGCTCTTTCAACAGTAAAAACTTATCCTGAGTGGAAAATTTTTACCAGCACTGACGGCATATTAAGCTCAAACCAGAAATCCAATGAAATTGAATTAGGGCTTACGCTGGCCCATGTAATGCAGAAAGGCCAGGCCGGAGCTTATTATATTTATAACCAGCTGGAATCAAACGCAAATTTTATAGACTTCGGTTCAGATTTAACAACAGGAACGGGAGATGAGTCACTGATAAACAGTTATTACGACAATTACAGCCAAAAAGCAGGTTTGTTTTTCCAGTATGAACTATTTTCCAAAATAAATCCGGTCATATCCGCCTTTATAAAAGAAACGTATTATGATTCCCGCCTTGCAAGAAATTCTTCCGGAAACTTTTTACAAGACAAACGTAAAGATACAAACACTTCCCTGACAGCATCTTTATCTTTTCCTGTGGCAAGAATTGACACTACTACCCTGGATTTAAAAATCAGCTGCACCAGCGAAACCAATGTATCAAATGATTATTTTTATGATTACAGGAATGACACTACAGCCTTATCTGTTTATTGCAGGTTTTAACTTGAAGGAAAGCGAAACATTATAAGTATAACCTAAAACACCCATCATAGATGTACCAAAATCAATTAAAATATCGTTAGTATAAATACCAAACCCAGCCGACATAGAAGAAAGGTCATAACCGGTTTTATATCCCGCCCTGAGAGAAAACTTACCCGCAAACGCATACTCAACGCCAAAATGCATTTTAAATGCAGGGTCTTCGCTAAATTGCAGCGCATCGGCGCTTACAGTAACATTTTTTCCGTACTTTTTTGACGTATAAGAAACTCCGGCACGGTTTATCTGAGGTAATTTTTCCCCTTCATCACCCGCCAGGGGGCTTTTAAGGTTTGCTCCCATATTCTGCAGGCACAACCCGAAAGATATTCTTTTTCCAGGAGTATTTTTTCTGTAAAGTATACCGGCATCAAAAGGGCAGGCTTCGTTTTTGAATTCTTCTGCAATAACCGATGAAAGATATTTAATATTTATACCGGCACTAAAACCTCCGCCAAGATTTTTTGCCAAAGCAGCCGTATAAACCGAATCTTCCAATGCTTTTACGTTATTAATTGAACCATCAATATTATAAATTTCTGCTTCTCCGGCACTAAAAGCAGTAAAGTTTCCCGCAAAGGCGTATTTGTTTTTGTAAGAAGCATGGAATCCGGCGCTGTAATACGAAAAATCAAGCACTCCTTTTATATATGTAGTAGAAAACTCCCTTCTATCATATCTTATCAATCCTGCAGGATTATAATAGACCGCATTTATATCGTCAGCAACTGCTGTAAAAGCATCGCCCATAGATGCCGCCCTGGCACAAACCGGCTGAATAAGCGTTAACCCTGACGAACTGCCGGCTGCAGCAAAAAACGCTGAAACTTTAACAAAAGCAAAAAAAGTAATTATAAATATTCTTTTTTTCATTGTTTTATTATTATTTTCTTTTTTTCCTTTATGCCCGGAGCCTGAAAATAAAGAATATATACACCCCGGCCCGCAATTTCACCGCCGGTATTTTTACCGTTCCAAATCTCAGTATAAGTACCCAAATCTTTGGTTTCATCAACAAAAGATTTTACCAGGCGGCCGTCCAATGTATAAAGTTTCAGTTTTACCGCACCTCTGGTTAAAATGTTATACCAGATAGTTGTAGTTTCTCCGTTATGCGGATTAAAAAGGTTATTTACCGGCCGGCAATATTCTTCAGACTGGTTAATTACTCCAAAAAGGCCTGTAAAATCTGTACCGGTTTTATCGGTATCTGTATAGACAAGTAAATCTTCAGGGTTGAAGTTCCACCCTGTTTTTGAAGGCTTAAGCAGATAATTTCCGGTAAGAAGATTTTTTATTTCATAATAACCGCTGACATTTGTCAGCAGAGTTCCGGCAGCCGTACCGGCCACATTTACAGTTACTCCGGGCAGAGCGCTTCCGGCGCTGTTTTTTATATATCCCGAAATTTTATAAAGCAACGCTGAATTTGTGCCGGTAAAATCCTGGTTGTCTTTATTGCCGTCAAGCGATGAGTATATTTTATTTATGGCATTAAAAGCACAGCCGGTTTTTGCAGGTGTGACTGTATAACAGCCGAAACACTCAAGATTAAAAAATTCATAATAGCCGTTACTGTCTGTTACTGACACAACATCTGATTGGCCCTCATGGGTTAAAGTTACATCGGCACCGTTGATGCCCTGCAACCCGGCATTTTTCAAATAGCCTTTTATATAAAATGTTACTGAACTCCCGGTAAAATTCTGGCCTGTTATATCTGCGTTAAGGTTTGAATAACTATAACTTAAAGGTGTAAATAAGTATCCGGTTTTTGAAGGCGTGACTGTATAACTGCCGGATGAAAGGTTTAGAAATTCATAATACCCCAGGGAAGAAGTGGTGTAACTTGCCGAAACATTACCTGACAAAACTACCGTCGCCGCATCTATGCCGGCACCGGAAACAGTTTTCACATAGCCTTTTATGGAACAAACCGCTGAGGAAGTAGAAACAACAGCAGAAAAATTCTGATTTGTATTATTGGAATTTAGAGGATTAAAATTTTTATTGCCCGGAGTAAAAACCCAGCCGGATTTTGACGGCGTAACATTGTAAGTGCCTGATGAAAGGTTTGGAAATTCGTAGTAACCGTCTGTCAGGGATACATAACTGCCGCTGTTAGTTCCGGAAAGGGAAACTACCGTACCTGCCAAACCAGCAGAATCCGAGGCTCTTTGCACATAACCGGAAATATAGTAAGTGTTTCCTGAAATTAATGCTGCACAGAAATCCTGATTTGTAAGATTTGAATTAAGCGGAGAATACGTATAATTTATAGGATTGAAACCATACCCGGTTTTAGATGCGCAAATATAATAACTGCCGGTAATAAGCCCGGAAAATTCATAATAACCGCTTGAAACAGTAACACAAAAATCATCCGCATAACCGCTGAGCGTAATAGTAGCACCCGCTATGCCTTCTGCTGAAGAATTTTTTACATAACCTTTTATAGAATAAGTCTCGGTGGACCCCTGCAGATAAGCGTACTTTAAATTAAAATTATCCAAATCAATATAACTTATATGAGCGCCGTTTTGCCGGTCCAGCGAAAGACTGCAGAACTCGCCAGTATTTCCGGAATTATCAACAGTCTGTGTTTCCCAGCTGCTGCCGTTATAAAATGCATATTTAAGGTCTCCGTTGGTCCAGTCATAATAGGCAATGCGGGCTCTGTCTGTGCTGTCAAGTTCAAGAGATGTATGCCACCCGGTATCACCGGTAGAATCTACTGTTTCAAGGTTCCAGGAACCGTTTATTTTTTTTGCGTATCTCAAATCGCCGTTATCCCAGTCATAATAACTTATGCAGGGATTGTTATAAGCGTCCAATTCCAGGGAAGCATAAATACCTGTATCGCCGGTGCTGTCTACTGTTTCATAATGCCAGCCGGTTGAATTTTTGTAAGCGTATTTCAAATCTCCCTGCGTATAATCATAAAAACTTATATGCGGATAATTATTCTCATCCAGCGCCAAACTACTATAACTGCCGGAATCGTTGGTGGAGTAAACAGTTTCATAGGCCCAGACTGTACCGTTATACGCGGCATACTTTAAATCGCCGTTTGCAAAATCATAATAACTTGCATGCGGATAACCATTTGAGTCCAGCGCCACCGAACTGTACTGGCCTATGTCCCCGGAGGAATCAACAGCAGCCGGCGTTTTCCAGCCTGATTGCTGATTCCAGTTTATGTAACGTAAATCATTGCTGGTCCAATCAAAATAAGTTATATGCACGCTGTTATCACGGCCTAAAGCAATGGCGGTGTATTCACCTTTATCATCGGTAGAATCAATTGTCTGCACGCTCCAGAAAGAGTTTGTTTTTTTTGCATATTTCAAGTCGCTGGGATTTCCGTCAATTGTAGTCTTGTTCCAGGACCCGTTATATTTAGCATATTTCAAATCAAAGTTTTTTGAATCAAAATAACTTATATGTATGTTATTGTTAGAAGGGTTTACGGCAATAGAAGTGTATCTGCCGGTTTCATTTGTATCTACTGTTTCTTTGGCCCAGGAGCCTGTAGTATTTTTTGCAAATTTCAGGGAACCGTTTGAAACATCATAATAACTTATGTAGGCATAATTTAAATTATCCAGCGCAATGGAAGTGTATTCACCTACAAAAGCGGTATTATCTACAATAGCGGTAACCCAGCTGGCGCCGGTTTTGTATGCATATTTTAAATACCCGCTGGCCCAGTCCTGATAACTTATATGGGGTTTATTATTTGAATCAAGGGCAATTGAGGTGAACCAGCCGCGTGTACCGGCAGAATCAATAGTTTCTTTTGACCATGCAATACCGTTATATTTGGCATATTTTAATGAAGTACTGCTTTCGTCAAGATAACTTATATGCGCATTATTAGAACTATCAAGCGCTAAAGAACAAAACCTGCCTACTTCACCATTTGAATCTATGGTTTGGGTACTCCAGGAAGTTCCGGACCATCTGGCATATTTCAGGTTACCGTTAGAATAATCATAATATGCTATATGCGGATTAGAACTTTTATCAATTTTTATTGAAGTATATTCACCTGCATCATCAATACCGTCAACTATCTGAATATTCCACGATGAACCTGTCCATTTAGCATACCTTAAATCTCCGTAAATATTATCAAAGTAGCTGATATGCGGATAACCAAAACCATCAACAGCAATAGAAGCATGTTTGCCGGTGCCGCTTACAGGATCTACAACCTGGACTTCCCATGAAGCACCGTTATACTTTGCATATTTTAAACAGCTGTTGGTCCAGTCATAGTAGGCAATATGGGCATAACCGCCGGCATCCAGAGCAACAGCACTGTACTCACCGGCAAAACTGCCGGCATAATAACTAATATGCGGATATCCGGAAGTATCAACCGCCAGTCCTGAATATAAACCAACATTACCGGAATTATCAACAGTAGTAGTTTCCCAGGCGCAATAGCTTTTTATGCCTGTTAATAAAAATATATAAACAAAAATAATAATTTTGTAAATGTTATTATGATTTATCATTGCATTCATAGTTTATTAACTATAATAAAATATTTCAAATTATATGTATGGTACCAAAAGATAAAACCGCCGTGTTAAAGCACGGTGGTTTTATCTGTAATTTACGGATTAAAAAATATTATCTTTTGTTTTTTCTGTTCTGATCTCCTGTTTCTGGCGTGTTAGCCGGAGGAGTGGCTGCTTCACCGTAATTTTCACGGATTTGTTCTTCTACTTTTTCCTTTAAAGTAAGGAACATTTTTTTTGCTTCTTCCAGGTTTTCGCCGCGGGCGACTACTCTTGCGCTGAGTGCAACTGCTATCTGGTTTGAAAGCATAGCGCCTGTCTGATTGCTGTTTAAGCTGTTGACTGCCTGAAGCATTACTGTATTTCTTGCTTCTTCCGGTGTAAGTCCTTCCTTAATAGAAACCTTTACCAAATCAATGGTTGCCGCAAGGTCCTGGCCGGTAATGTTTTTTGCCATAAGAGCTTTAGATAATTTTACCATTTCTCTCTGGGTTGTGCCTGCTTCAACTGCATCTTTTGCCGCTTCACAAATTGCATTAACTTCCTGTGTAGTAAAACGGTCCTGGGTAGCGGTGCAAAGCTTATCCATCTCTTTTGTAGCTGTGCAAAGCTGATCCTGGGTTTGCAGCTTGTCCTGGGTCAGGAGCTGGTCTGGAGTTTCCGGAACAACCCTGTCTTCTGCTGTTAAAAAACCTGAACTTAACATAACTACTGCTAACATTGCTAATCCTGCTTTTTTCATCTTAATTTCCTCCCTTTTTTGAATTTAGGCTTTTCGCCTTTCACTTAATATACAATTGAACTTAAGAAAAGTTACAGCTCTGCTTAACCTAATATTTAAAACAGGCCTGCTTGACAACATTATTGTTTTTGTTTATAAACATAGAAACGTACTGCGTAACCAAATGTAATTTTAATACGTCTTAAGTAGTAGAAACCAAAAAATAGTGATTAATTCCTGCAATGATTAAATTAGAAAATCTTACTAAGTACTACGGTGAAAATCTGGCGGTAGCTAATATTTCTTTTGAAATTGCTCCCGGACAGATTATAGGTTTTTTGGGGCCTAACGGGGCAGGCAAATCTACTACTATGCGCATGCTTACCGGATATTTAATGCCTACTTCCGGGAAAGCAAGCGTTTTAGATTATGATATTGTTGAAAACACACTGGAAGTAAAACAACTGATAGGGTACCTGCCTGAAACAAACCCCGTTTATGAAGAAATGACTATCCCTGAATACCTGCGGTTTGTGGCAGAAATAAGAAACTACAACCCTGCGCAGATAGATACCCGTATAAAAGAAGTAGTTGAGCTTTGTGCTCTTAAAGATATGCTGCATAAAAATATCGGTGAGCTTTCCCGCGGGTATAAACAAAGGGTGGGTTTTGCATCCGCTATTTTTCATGACCCGAAAGTGCTGATACTTGATGAACCCACCAGCGGCTTAGACCCCAACCAGGCGCGGGAAGTGCGTGAACTTATAAAAGAACTTAAAAAAGAAAAAACTGTTATTCTTTCCACGCATATTCTTTCAGAAGTTACGGCAATCTGCGACAGGATAATAATAATTAATAAAGGCATCATAGCCGCTGACGGCACGCCGGCCGAACTGTTAGCAGGGTCGCAAGGCAAAGAAAATGTTTATCTGGAATTTATGGCTGCTAATACATCTTCCGCTGATTTAGAAATGGCATTAAAATCAATTGATGGCATACAGGAAATAACATTAAAAAATACGAATGAAAATGTTTATTCGTTTGAAATTGTTTCCGCAATTGATTTGCGTGCTGAAATATTTAAAACAGCTGTAAAAAACAACTGGGTTCTCCTTGAAATACGCAGACAGCACGCTACTCTTGAAGAATTGTTCAAGCAGCTGACAGAAAAATAGCGATAAAGTGTTTACGTGGATAAGTCCGTCTTTGGGATTCAGACGGGACCCCGTCTGATAATGCAAGACGGGTGATTAGTAAAAGATTTAATTAAACACGTAACCACTTAAGCACATATTCACTTGTTTCTAAAAATATGAAAAACATATCAATAATTTTAAAAAAAGAACTGAGAGCCTACTTTAATTCCCCTATTGCTTACATAGTAATAGTGCTTTTTCTTATGCTTTCCGGCTACTTTTTTTCTTTACAGCTTTTTGTCAGCAATAATGCCAGCGTAAGGCCGGTAATAGATTTAATGCCTCTTATGTTTTTGTTTTTTGTGCCGGCTATTACCATGCGTTTATTTTCAGAAGAAATAAAATCAGGTACTATTGAAATATTATCCACCCTGCCGTTAAAAGAAGAAGAAATAATATTAGGCAAATACCTTTCTGCGGTTGCTCTTATTGCTATCTGTGTTATTACCACGCTCTTTTACCCGTTTCTTGTTTTTTTACTGGGCCGGCCGGACCTGGGCCAGATTTTCAGCGCTTATATGGGCACCATATTAATAGGAAGCACGTTTGCGGCCATAGGCATTTTCTGTTCCTCCATATCAAAAAACCAGATTATTTCCTTTATAGCAGGGTTTGTTATCTGCTTTGTATTTTACATTATCGGGCAAACCGCCATGTTTTTGCCGGGCCTGCTGGCAGACATAGCCAATTATACCGGTATTAGCGCGCACTTTGAAAATTTTACCCGCGGCGTTGCGGATACCCGCGACATTTTATACTTTTTAAGCATTATTACATTGTTTCTTTATGCCACACTGGCAGTCCTGAAAACAAAAAAATAACTTCTCGACTCAGCCCCAATCATAGAAAAGGGGCTTCGCTCGAAGAATAAATATTTAGCGTTCGAGTGTAATCGAGAACCAAACGGTTTTTTAGAATTTTTGACTTTAAATAGTAATCGAAACAATTTTGAACGATTTCTGATGTTTTAGTTTAAATAAAATGAAAAGATTTTCAACTGTTTGACGAGCTATGTTTTAGTCTGTGAGGAGTTTTGAAAATCTCATTTTATTTAAACGGTCTGAAAGGAAAAACATCAATAAAAGTGAATAAATTGTTTAAAAAAGAAAATATTTTTAATAATAAAATGAAAAAAAATATCTACTACTCCCTTACAGGTATCCTAATCCTCTCGGCAATTCTACTGGTAATAAACCTTATATCAAACTATATCTTTTTAAGGTTTGATTTTACCGATGAAAAGATTTATTCTCTTTCAAAAGCCAGCAAAAAAATAGCCGCTTCTTTGCCTGATAAACTGATAATTAAAGCTTACTTTTCCAAAGAACTGCCGGCAGAATATTCCATAAACAAACGCTACCTGCAAGACCTGCTGGCAGAATACAAAACCTACTCCAAGGGCAACGTTTCCTATGAATTCATAGACCCCCTGGCAAAAAACGAAACCCTGGAAGAAATACGCCAGCTGGGCATCCCGCCGGTAAGATTTACCACTTTGGCGCGCGATAAATACGAAATAAAAGAAGGCTTTATGGGCCTGGTTTTTATACACGGAGAAAAAAAGGAAGTAATACCCATAGTAAAATCCATGGAAGGCATGGAATATGACATTACGTCAACCATAAAAAAATTAGTTGCCCCGGAACTTAAAACCATCGGTTTTACTGCCGGCCACAGCGAAGCTAATGAAACCGACAGCGAAGTAGAAGCTTATCTGAAATCCCAGTATAACGTAAAATATATTGATACCACAAAAGAAAAGGAAATCCCGAAAGATGTTTCATCACTGCTTATTGTGTCTCCAAAAAAGGAATTCACGGCAAAAGAAGTATTCATGCTTGACCAGTATCTGCTCAAAGGAAAACCTATTGCCTTTTTAACAGAAAAATATGTTGCTAATATGCAGTCATTCTACGCTTCACAGGTAATCAATGGGCTTGACGGCTTTCTGGAATATTACGGCATAAAAATAAAACCTGCATTAGTTCTGGATACCCAATGCCAGAAAATAGCAGTCCGCTCTGTGCAGGGAATGTTTATTATGCAAAACGTTGTAGAATACCAGTTTTTACCCATAGCAACGGACATTGATAGAACCAACCCTATTACAAAAAGCATGGACTCTCTGACTTTTGCCTTTATAAGCCCCATAGAAATAACACAAAAAGATAACTTTGAAATAAAACCTTTTGTTAAATCTTCCAGAGACAGTTGGTGCACTGAAAAAGTATTTTCTATAAACCCATTTATGCAGACTAAAAGAACAAAAAGCGATATTCAGGGGCCGTTTACTTTGGCAGTTACCGTACTGCCGAAACCAGGCAAAAAATATATAAGTTATTTTTCTGATAAAACACCCGTTGAACTTGCCAAATTAGCCGGCAATGTACAGATACAAAAAGAATCTTCTGATTTAGGCAGAATGCTGGTACTTCCTAACTCAGGTTTTATAAAAGATAACCCGGTTTTGTTTTTAAATATAGTTGACTGGGTCAGCCAGGATGAAGCGCTTATTTCCATAAGGTCCAAGGGATCGCCTTTCCGGCCATTAAAGAAAACTTCTGATTTTGTAAGAATACTTGTGAAATATTTGGCAATTTTCCTTATGCCTGTACTGGTTATAGGTTACGGCATTTACCGCTGGAAAGCGCGTAACACAATAAAAAAGAATTTGAAATCCCTGTATGCGTAAAAACATCCCCTTCCTTATTATAACGCTTGTTGCATGCCTGTTTGTTTTAGGCATAATTAAGCTATCCGAAAAAATAAAACCTTTATTTAAACCGGCCTTGAATGTAAAAATAGAAAATATTGTTTCGTTTGAAATTTCATCCGCGCAGGGCTGGTACTCTTTTAAAAATGAAACAGGAGTATGGAATGTAGCGCAGGTAACCAAACCTGATACAGCGCCTGTTTATTATCCGGCACAAAAGGCCGCAACAGATCTTTTAGAAAGACTGCGAAAAGCGTCTTTAACAGATATAATTTCTGAAAACACCGGCAGATATACTGAGTTTGAACTTAACGAATCAAGCGCAATAAAAGTAAGTATAGTAAACTCAAAGAAAAAGAAAAAAGTATTTTATATAGGCAAAAACGGGTATGATTTTGAACATTTTTACTTCCGGTTTGAAAACAAACCGCAAGTCTGGCTGATAAAGGGTATTACAAAATGGGCTTTTGAAGGAGACTTAACTTTCTGGAGAGATAAAACCCTGACAGCTTTTAATAAAGACAGTTTAACGCAAATAAAACTAACCAATTACACAAAAAAACCGAAAGAAATAATATTATTTTCAAAAACATCCGATTATTGGCTGATTAATGATAACGAAAAAGAAATACCAGCGCAGAATTCGGCTAATTTAAACCAACTGCTTGCCAATTTTTCTTCTTTAGAAGCGGATGGTTTTGCCAAGCCGGATGAAAAAATGAAATCCGTTGCTTATGAGCTGGAGCTAAAAACAAAGGACACCTCAAAAATCATTTCTTTTTCCCCTGCTGTAAATAACACGCACCTTGCCAGGGTAAAAGACAACCCTACGCTTTTCAAAGTATCCGGCTACAAACTTACCGATTTTAAGAAATCCAAATCAGAGTTTAGTAAACAATAAACATGGTTTATAGGTTGATAAGAAAATCTTATCACTGCTGTCCAAATTAGCCGGTTCTCGACTTCGCTCGAACACTAAGAAACATTATTCTTCGAGTGAACGCAGTGAATCGAGAAGTTAAAACTTATATTTGAAAAACGCTTTGAAAAACACAACTCCGGCAAATCCTATTGGACAAGCCGTTATAAGAATTGGAAACTAATATATAAAAAGAATATCCAACCAAAACGGAAGCATTGAAAAGAGAGAGATACCTCAAAAACTTAAAGGGCGGTAATGAATTTAAAAAAATTGTCAGAATTTTTTAGTTTTTAAAGCATTTTAAATGATTTTTCTTGACTTAAATGGTTAAATGTGATATCCTATGTCCGCGGGGTAGAGCAGTCCGGCAGCTCGTCAGGCTCATAACCTGGAGGCCGTTGGTTCAAATCCAACCCCCGCAATGAAAATACGAAAAGCCACATGAAAATGTGGCTTTTTTATTTTCATAAAGAAGGATTTGAAGCCGACCTGAGCGCTGCCTGGAATGGCAGATAAAGCGAAGGCGGCTGGGTGTACACTGTGATGAATAAATCACAGTATTTTGTACACGCCAGCGAGTCGGTGAGCTGGCAGGCCCGCAGGGACGGTGGAGGAGCAAAGCGACGGGGGAGAAAAAATCTTTAGCGGAGCGTAATCCTCCGAAGCTTCATGCGTAGGATGGACAACCCCCGCAATGGATTCGACTCGTTTCACGATTTGTTGGCAAAATACGCCAAAGCGCTCACCATAAATGAATTGTAAAAGCGCTGAAACGATTTACATATAGGAGAATCCACCCTGAGCGAAGTGTTTAGTCTTTCGCTCACCACAAGTCGAAGGGGTGAAGAAAGAAGAAGCTAATAAAAAAACCGCAATCATATGCGGTTTTTTTTATTTTCAAGCTATTTACCAGTTGTTTTAAGAAACCTTTTTAATATACCACTCCTACTATATACCAGTAATATCCGGGAGAAGGGGTTGTTTTTTTAGCTACCCCTCCAACATTCACAAAAAAACCGCTGCCGTATTTATTAACATCCAGGCAATAATAGGATATGCTGGTGTAGTTTGCTTCAAGGTATGCGGAATATGGTATGGTCTTCTGCCAGACAGCGGTACCAGCAGAATTATATTTGATAACTGAATTGTTTGAACCAAAAACATAAATATTGTTTGAAGCATCAACGGCTATGTCACCACCGCCTACCAAAGCACCTGTTTTCTGCCATACAACGCCGCCGTTTGTGTCATATTTAATTATAATATTTTCTGAACCCGTTACCCCCACAACATAAATATTGCCGGAGCTGTCTACTGCCAGGCTGTTGCCTAACCCGGCAAATTGTTTAGCCCACACCAGGTTTCCTGAAGAATTGTATTTGCATGTAATACATTTTGTAATACCGGTAGAAGTATTTGTAGCTATACCCGTTACATAAACATTGCCGGAGTTATCAACGCCTATATCTGTTGCCATACAGTCATATCCGGAGGTAGTAGAATAAATTACCATCCAGATACTGGTTCCATTCTGGCTGCTTTTTAAAATAACATAAGACCCGTCGCCGGTACCCAGCGCGCTTCTGCCGGCTACATAACTATTAAAGTTTTTATCAACCGCTATTTTCATACCCATATCAGACCTTCCGCCACCGGTATTGTAGTACTGGCTCCAGAGCAGGTCTCCAAAAGTAGAATATTTTACTATAAATATGTCTATTGAACCGCCGTTTGTGCGATAACCGGTAACATAAATTTTGCTCAGAGAGTCTGTGTCTATGCCCATACCGCATTCGTAAATAGCATTTGATGCCACAAAATCCCGGCTCCAGACCCTGCTGGATAAAATAAGATTGTATTTTGTATTTAGGGCATTCATTTCAAAAGTATTGCCTGACAGATAAGAGTAAAAACCTGTTGCACAGATCCATTCCCTGGTATCAACCGCAATATCATATAAGCAGGCATCCGTGCTGGCATATCCGTTTGTGACTAAATAAAAATAATCAAAAGCTAAAGGATTAGGAGACCCGTTTACCACGCTGCCTATGACTGATTCACCTATGATATTTACTGCGGTTATTGAAATATAGTAAGTTACACCGTAAGTTAAACCTGAAAAATTGTACGGGCTTGTAACACCGGTAATTACTGTAGAATTAGTTTTAGTTACTCCGGAAAATGTTGTGTAATAAAGCACGTAGGATGTTGCATCGTCAACGGAGGTCCAGCTGATGGTCAGCTTGCCGTTGCCCACTGACACTGTAGTGCCCGTGGGAGCCGTGGGGACAGTTTCTTCCTCATCTTCTCCGTCATCACTGCCGCCGCCAACTTTTGTCATTACAATAGCATTTGCGTCTGTTTCAATACCGCCGTCCCAATATACACACCAGGCAGCCGGTATAACATTTGTAATACTGCCTACTAATTTTCCGTCAACCAAATTAAAAGTCCATCTGGTATTATCCGTAGGGTTTTTAGCCGTAGTTCCTGTGACCCCTTCATGAGTATAAAACGTTATAGTGTTACCGTCAATAGTACCGTTATAATAAATTAAGGGCAAAGAAAGATCTGAAGGCCAGTCCCCAAAACCTGAGTTATATAAAGCGGTCCAGGTAAGAGGGTCTGCTGTTGGATTGTTTTCCAGTCCGGTTGAAGGCGCATCATTGCCATTATGCAGGTCATATTCCTGCGGCCCTATAAGATATCTCCATGATTTCTGAGCGTCATAAATTTTTACTCTTGCGGCATTTCCTGTGCGTTCAATTACAAATTTAAATAATTTCTGTTCTTCTTTCCATCTTTGCCTGCCCAATGAATGCGGGTCATAATCCCCGTTTTCATCAATATCCATAATATAGTCATTATCAAAGGAATAAATAGTGGCAGTGCTTTGGAATACCCAGGTACCTGCAATCGGGTCCGAATTGGCGGCAGATGACGCAGTAGTATCAACTATTTTGCCCTGTTTTACCGCTTCTTCTACGGTTTTCTGCACGCCCTGTGCGGTACCAAAACCCACGAACCAGGCATGAGCGCCTGTTGCGGAAAGTAACATCACAATAAAAACTAATAATATTTTTTTCATGGCTTTTCCTTACATTTCACACGTAAAATCTATAGTACACGAGCGTGCTGGTCAAAGTATTCATTCTTACATTCGCTCAGCAAGCTGAGGCCACTACAATGTTTTTTAATATTCGGCCTTATTCGCTGTCATTCGGCTTTTATTTGGCCATTTAGAACAAGTATACGTTCAACCCTGTATTAAAAATAAGGCCGTAATCACTAAACCCGTTATTTACAAAATTTTTCTGCCATACAGAAACATAATATAGCCCGCCGTCAAAATATAATGCCAGACTGCCGAATTTTTTCTGTACCCCAAAAAACGCACCGCCTTCCACGCCGGCGGCAAACCTGGAATCTGAAGTACCTAATTCAAAACCCGAATACAGCGTTTGCCCGGAATAAATACGCAAAGCGGTAACTTTTGTATCACCGGAAATCTGATATTTTAATTCAACGCCTTTTATTCTTATGTTTGCACCGGTATAATTTAAACCAAAACAAAAGATTTTATCATCATCTGAACCACTGGAATCATAAGACGCTTCTTCTTTTACAATGGGTGCAGTTTTAACAGGTGTCTGTCTAACTGGCACGGGCCGTACAACCGGCGCGGGCTGTACGACCGGGGCGGGTTGTGCAACCGGTACGCTCTGTACAATTTTTGATCCGCAACTAATGCAAAATTTTGCTGTACCCTGGTTTTTTTCGCCGCATTGTGTACAGAATATTACAGCGGGCGCAGCGGGTGCAACGGCTGAAGGCTATGGCTTAGCGATTGGAGTTTCCTGAATGGGTGCGGTTTGTGTTTTTTTGGGTTTTTCCGGTTCGGGTTTCTTAAAAAAGGATTGGGTATATGCGTTTACTGTAAAAATGGTTACTAAAAGAAAGGTTAGGGTTGCTATTTTGCGGTTCATTCCTGCTTCCGGAGCCTTTTTTTACGGCGTGTAGTAATTATCTACCTTAATTATAGCCCTTGTACCTCATAAAGTCAACCGTAATTCTTTGCTTTATTTTAGAACAGCCGGTGTTAACAATAGGCGCACACTGTTAAATAACACTTGACATTTGTCTTTTCATAGGTTATAATATGTTTAGGAGAAAGTTATGAATTTATTAGGAATTAACATTAAGCGTTACCGCGAAACAAAAAGCATAACACTGAGAACCCTTGCAAAAAGCCTGGATATCAGCCCGAGCTTTTTATCTCAAATTGAAACCGGAAAGGCGGTTCCTTCTTTAGATACACTTAAAAAAATATCAGACTCCCTTTCTACAACAATCGGCAACCTTATAGGTGAGGACCAGAAAGAAAATGCCTCACCTTTGCTTCGCCTTGAAGACAGAAAAAGTATAAATAAAATCAGTTCTGGCATGGATATGTATCTTTTGACGTCTCCTGACCAAAACAAACAAATGGAACCCCTGCTATTTAAAATGAATGAAAAAGCATCATCCGGCAAAACCCTTTACAGGCACTTTGGCCAGGAATTTGTACTGGTTATAAAAGGTTCTCTGGAAATATCGCTTAATAATACTGTCTATGCCTTAAAAAAAGGTGACAGTTTATATTTTAATTCAAATACACCACACTCATTTAAAAATACTGAAAAAGGCGAAACGGAAGCCATTTGGGTTGTAACTCCGCCGACTTTTTAATTTTTTTTGTTCTCTGTGTTTACATATACAATACAGTGTTTACAAATACAGCACACGGGAGGTGCGCAATGAAAGAACTGATAGCCGGGAGGCTGGAAGGGCTGCAACCGCAGATGAAAGGTTTTGCAAAAAAACTGGAGGAGCTTTCAACTACAAACAGAAAGCTTGCGGATTTTAATGATGTTGTTGTTGAAGAAATGAAACAGCTGGATTTTGATGAGTTCCGGCAGGATAAGTTTGATAATACTATGGGGATAATCAAAGGGTACAGGCAGGAAAAAGATATCGCCATAATATTCCATACAAACTACACCCAAAAAGACTCAACGCAAAGCAGCTGCAGTTATCAGCCGGGTGTTATTACCGCTCTTTACTCAGCGGCACTGCTAAAAAGAACCCTGCTTCCTTTGTACGGCGATATTATTGTATGCGGAGTGCCCAGATCTAACAGCTGTGAATTCGGTATAAAGTACTTATTTAATTCATTTCTCGCCAAAAGGGCAAAAAGGCTTAAGGGCATTATTCTCTGCGAGCCTACAGACATGAATGTGTATCTTGGGCATAAAGGCAGAATGGAGTATGAAATTTCAGTCAGGCTGAAACTGACCAATAATTTTTTATCCAGCACGGGAGTAAATATGCTGGGCACCATGTTCCCGCTTATACATGAACTGGAAAATGTTTCAAACAATATGCCTTCAAACTGTACGCTGGGTAAATCATCGCTTAGAATAAAAGATGTCCGGTTTACCGGCACTCAGCCTAATACAGAAGAAAATGAGTTTAAAATTATTGTTGACAGGGCCTATATACCTGAGGAACAGCAGGAAAATATTCTGGAACGCGCAAAACTTATTGCAGAATCCGTTTATAATAAGGAAACCGCGGTAAATGTTCAAACTATGGTAGCAAGCGAAAAAATAAAAACAGGTTCAGGCATTAAACTTGTTTCAAAAAAAGAAACCAAACCCTGGACTATGGCCGCCAACCATCCCTTTGTGCTTGAATCCATGCAGGCGCTTACAGATAACGGGTTTAAAACGGATGTTGGTTACTGGAAAAAAACTTTTACGGAAGGTTCGTATACCTTTGCCGAATTAGGTATTCCTACCTTAGGTTTTGGCCCCGGCCGGGAAGATATGGCTGATGATTTTACAAAAGAAAAAACAGGCAGTTTAATAAAAAATGCCGTACATGCGCAAACCATGATGATACACAGAAATATAGGAATGCCTGTTTTAGGATGGAACTCCGATGAATTATGAACTTAACGTTTTAGTAATTAATTGCGGCAGTTCATCGCTTAAATTCCGGATAATACACATGCCTTCGGAAACAGAGCTGATTTCCGGCGAAGCTGTAAGAGTGGGCATAAAAACCAATCTACCTTCTTCTATTAACTACAGCATAAAAGGCAAAAATAAAACCATGCAGGTACCCATGCCTGATCATTCAGCCGCTTTCCAGGAAGTAACAAAACTGTTAAAACATGTTGAAAAAATTGGGTTTGACTGCATAGCTCACAGATATGTTCATCCGGGAAATTATTTTCATAAAACTATAAAAGTTGATGGGCACATAATAGAAAAACTTAAAAACACCCTGTGCCTGGCGCCGATACACAATACCGTATCTTTAAGACTTATAGAAACCTGCGCCAGGGAATGCCCCGGCATAAACCAGTATGCAGTTTTTGACACGGTATTTCACAAAACCATTCCTGACGAAGCTGCTTCTTACGCGCTTCCGGCAAATTTGGTAAATAAATATCACTTTAGAAAAACAGGCTTTCACGGTATTTCCCATAGATACATTATGGAAGAAACCTTCAAACATTTTGCCGGCGCCCGGGACTCTTTGAAAATTATAAGCTGCCATCTTGGCAGCGGAGGTTCAAGTTTATGCGCCATAGAAAACGGCAAATCCATTAACAACTCTATGGGGTTCAGTCCGCTTGAAGGGCTGATGATGAATACCCGTTCAGGTGATATTGATATAGGCATACTGCTTTCTATTATGTCGCTAAATAATATATCGGCAGGCGAAGTAGAAAACATGCTGAATTTCAAAAGCGGCATTCTGGGTGTTTTTACCGAATCATCGGACATGAGAGATATTGTGAAAAGATACCGTGATGATGCTAAAGCCAGAATGGTATTTGAAATGTATGTAAGACGCGTAAGAAAGTATATCGGCTACTACAATCTTCTGCTAAAGAATACGGATGTGCTTGTTTTTACGGACACTCTGGGTATTGAAGTGCCCCTTATCAGAAAAAAAGCCTGTGAAGGGCTGGAATGTTTCGGCATTATGCTTGATTCGAAAAAAAACGTACAGCCGCAAAGAGGTTTAGCTGATTTATCTGACAGTAAATCTAAAGTTAAAATACTGGCCATCCCGACAAATGAAGAAATTATGATAGCCAGAGAAACTTATAAGGAATTCCCCAATGATACTCATTATAAACCCGCAAATTAAAAAAACAGTTATTACTGCTTTTAAGCCGTCCGCAGAAAAAAGCATTTCTTTTGACCTGAATACCACGGTGCCTTATGCGCAGCAGCGGGCACAACTAAAAAAAATAGCCGCTAAGCTTACTGCAAAAACAAAACTAAAAGCTATTGCTTTCAGGCTGCATTATGCCGGAAAAGAGTTTGAAAAACCTGTATTTATCAGCAAATCAGTAATTGAGAAATTTGCGGCGGGCGTTTTTGCTTTTCCTCTTTATATGCCCCAGGTAATAAACTCTATTGAGCTTTTTATGTCAGAAATACAAAATGTGCCCTGCCTGGCATTTTTTGAAACCTCGTTTTTTTCCGGCTTGCCGGAAAACGAAAAATCATACCCGATAGGAAAACATTATTTCAACTCAACGGGTATAGAAAAACGCGGCTATCACGGTATCTGGCACGAAGAAAATGCGGGAATGTTCGGCAAAAATGAAAAGATTATTTCCGTAGTGCTGGATAAACAAACCACGGTCTGTTCCATACAAGGCAGAAAACCTATGGCTGTCAGTCTGGGCTATACGCCGCTTGAAGGTATAATGTCTTTAAAAAGCTGCGGTGACATAGACCCCGGGATTGCCGTTTACCTGATGAAGGAACAGGGCTATTCGGTTTATAAAATTGACGATATTTTAAAAAACGAAAGCGGCTTTTATGGCATGACCGGCAATAACATGCCTATAGCGGAACTCATACAGCTTTACGGCAGGGATGATTCCGTAAAATTGGCTTTTGATGTGTATAAAAACCAGATTCTTAAATATATTGGTGACGCTATAGCTGTTTTACACGGCTTTGACAGAATTATATTTGCCGGAGGAAATGTTAAACCGCTTTCAAGGATAATTTACAGAATTATGAAGGATATATCGTTCTTAGGTTTAAGTATAGGCAGGCTGCCCTGGGAATATAAAACAAAATTAATAAAAATCGCTTCCGGTGATTCCTTGAAAAGCGCTTACATTAATTCTCAAAGCACTGAAGAAATATTGTTTAAAAAAACAAAAATAATATTATCCCGGAAGGGTTAGTTTATTTTCAGGGCGTCGTTTTCCAGCGAAAGGGCGGATACGTTTATATCAAAAGCATTATCCCAGGAAGTTTTTAAACCGTAAACCTTTGAAAACTGGTTTTCATACAAGTAATTCGGTATGGTAAGAACCCGTGCAAGGGTTATATACTCCACATCCATTTTTAGTACCGCATCCTGCTGGTTATATTTCATTTTAACAGCAAGCCCCAGGGGTACCCCTTTTATTTTACCGCTAAATATCAGTTTCCCGTTTGTAAAAGTAAGTTCCTCTACTGCTACTTCCTTATTATTAGCCCTTATAAGATTTCTTATCTCTATACCCTGTATTTCAAGCACGGGTTTTAAACTGCCTATATGTATAAACAACAGCTGATCCTTTTCAAGCAAGGCCGGCATATTGATAATTACATCTGCTAATTTGATTGAAAGGTTTTTTATGGGCAGGTTTTGCAATATGATATTTTTTCCGGTTATTGTTACAGATTTGAAAATGCCTTTTTTTGTTTCTGTTTCTGAAATTGGTTTTATTTCTACTGACAAGTCCCCTTTCAAGCCTAACTTTTCAAGCTCGCTTTTAATTTTGCCGGTAATCAAAGCTGTACTGCAGGGCTTATTGGCATAAATGCCCGGCTGTAATTTATAGATAAATGCGGTCGTGCCGTCTGGCAGGGGCGTTGAAAGTATTTGTTTGAAATTCCCTGCAATATAACCAGCCTTGTTTTCAAATTCCTCCACTACTTTAAGCTGCTCCGGATAATTTACCAGCCCTTTTTCACCAGTTTTATATATGATGAAATCTGTCAGCTCAGTAAAGCGTCCTTCAAAACTGTAAAAATATACTTTTGTGTTTTCCGGCAATTTTTCTTTAACATAAAAAGAAAATGCACCTTTATGAAAATAGGCGTCATTGGCAAGCAGGACCGTTCTGGAATAACCGCGGGATTTATCCGTGTTTGCAATTATGGTATTTATGCATTCCTGTATTTTCCAGTTATCCCCTGCTGCTGAATAAATGGGTTGGGTAGGTATGTAATATTGAAGACTGTGCTGGAATTTAAAAGGGAAAAAAGCATTTGTAAAAAAACAAACTGCAGAAATTAGTGTAATTAGCGCGGTAATAATAGTACGCGTATTTTTATTATTTATATAAACAATCCAGTGAACTGCAAGCAGAGTCATAAGCATTATAAGCGGATAATTATATCTGCCGTCTTTGTTGCTGAGAAATGTAAGCACTATAATACCGGGCAAAATCCAGATTAATACTCTGACATTATTTTTGTGCCTTTTATAAATTAAAAAAATAAACCCGGTAATAAGCGTGATATAATGAAAGAATGAAAACTGTACTCCCAGCATTTTTATATAGTAGGTCAGGGCAGAAAATGTAAACAAATCCGGGTCTTTTTCCACTTCTATGGCATGGCTTAATGTCCACAAAAATTTTGTAGCAAGTTTGAAAACGTGCCTTAAATACCACGGGCCGAATATCAGCCAGGCCATGAGTGCCATAATAATAAAGTTAAACAACGGCGCATATTGTTCATCACTGGCTGTTTTGCTTAATAACAGAATTATCAGCAGAAAAAGGAAAGCAATATAAGTAACGGAATACATGCCTATAATAAAAGGAAACATAAAAACCAGAAATAGGCAACACAGAATGCTTAAAACAGCAATCTGGAAAAACTTTCTTTTCTTTTCAGGTGTTAAATCAGTAAACAGTTCTTTAAAAATAATAAACAGGTAGTACAATAAGGCCGGGGTCATAAAAAAAGCATAAGTCCACTTTACCAGAGCGCCTATGCCAAACAACAAGCCCAGTATTACCGAATACTTTCTATTTTTAAAGTTATCACTTTTGAGGTAAATGTAAATACTGAAAGTTAGTATGCCTGCTAAAGTAATTTCTATCAGGCAGGTATAAAGACAAAACAGCCAGAAAGGTGTGCTGGTAGCTACTACCGCCGCCAGTAAACCGGCTTCTTCGCTGTAAAGCATTTTGCCTATCTGCCAGATACTATAAATTGATAAAAACAGGAAGAAAAGATTTATAAAAATGAAGTTATGGGCCCCAAATCCGAAGATTAAATGAAAGGGAACCATCAGTAAATGGTAAACCGGAGGATAATAAGTGGAAATGTCTAAAATTCTTTTAAGAATATCTGTTGACGGGTGTGTGATTATCTGCAGGTAATCGTAACTTAAAGAAAGGTGGTACTCCTGGTCATAGGACGGCGGGCGCGTATCAATTTTCATCCAGACAAACGAAGCAATTGTATGAAAAAGAAATAATATCAGAATTATGTGTTTACCGCTGAACTTTGTTTTCATTGCTGGTTTTATTCTATATTTTATCCACTTTTTTGTCAATAAACCGCCAATTCCATTATTTGAGAAAAACCATTCTAATTGCTATAATTAAAAAACCAAAAATAAATTTTCACAGGAGGCTGTAATGGCAAATCAAAACAAACCCTTGGATGTTACTATAGTAGGCGGAGGCATGATAACCAATGACCTTATCCTGCCGTCGGTATACCACATGCAGAGGCTGGGCACGGTAAATCACATAAATGTCTGTGCGCTTAATAACCTGCCTTTAAAAGCACTTAAAGAAAATAAAGAAATTTTAGACGCTTTCCCCGGCCAGGATTTTTCTGCATACCCGGCTCTTTCTGAAGACCCGAAAAAGAATTCCCCGGCGTTGTATAAGGAAGTTCTGGCAAAAATGGCTCCCCGACAGGCTGTAATAGTAGCTATGCCGGACCAGTTTCATTATGAAGTAGTTATGGAAGCTTTGAAAAACAACCAGCATGTGCTTTGCGTAAAACCTCTGGTTTTAAAATATGAACAAACAGTAGAAATTGAAAAACTGGCGCAGGAGAAAGGGCTTTTTGTAGGTGTTGAATACCATAAACGCTTTGACCGCCGGGCTTTAATAGCAAAGCGCGCCTATAAGCTGGGCCATTTCGGTGATTTTGTAATAGGTGAAGCAAAGATGATTGAACCTTACTACTACCGCAGTTCAAATTTTCAGAACTGGTTTACCTGCGAAAATACAGACCCGTTTGTGTATGTAGGCTGTCATTATGTTGACCTGGTATATTTTATAACAGGCCTTAAACCCGTTGAAGTAACGGTATCCGGCGTAAAAGGCAAGTTCCCAAACGGCAATGAAGGTTATATGTGGGCCAATGGAAGGGTGCGGTTTGAAAACGGCGCTTTGTTAAATGTGACGGACGGCCTGGGTTACCCGGATGATGCCGCCGGAAGCAACGAGCAGTGCCTGTCAATGTTTTTTGAAGGAAAAAATAAATCAGGATTGATAAAACATGATGACCAGTTCCGCGGGGTAAGCCACAGTTATTTAGACGGTATTGGTTCTTCCGGGTCTTTTTTTAATTTTATTAACCCGGATTTTTACAGGCTGGTCCTCTGGGAAGGCAAAGGCTATAAACCCATCGGTTACGGGTATGATTCTGTGGCCGCTACTATAAATACTGCGCATAGAATTGAAAATGAAGTAGCCGGTATGCCGGAAGATAAGGCGCTTAAAGCCAGGCAGGCTATTATAAAGGAAGTAGATGAGAAAGGGCTTATTGCCACGCCGGCAAACAGTTTTATAAATGAGCTGGTAGTGGAAGCGGCTAGGATGTCTATACTTAAAGACGGGATGCCCGCTAAGATAACCTACGGCGCAAAACCCAAAGTAGAACTGAGAGCGTAAATTCAATAGTTAATAAGGTTTTTAATTATTGAAACAGTTTTCACGCTCTTTTTGATATTTTCCCTTAACGGTCGTTGAAAGAAAATGAGATTTTCAAAACTCCGTTCCCGCTTTAGCGGGAGCGTCAAACAGTTGAAAATCTATTTCATTTTCTTTCAACTAAAACATCACATGTCGCTAAAAACTGTTTCAACATTATTTTAAATATTATTAACAAATTGAATTTTAATAGGGAGAAAAGGTGATTACGGGCAGTTACAATACTCGTGCCTGCTGAAACACGATTGGAAGTGTAGCAGGCCAGTATCGCTTTGTCAAATGGTAAAAGGAGAAAAAGTGAAAAAAACGTTTTCGGAAGATAATAAAGGAATTTTTATGAATAGCACCCTGGTAAGCAGGGTGGCTAAAAACAAAACGGAAGAGATAAGGATATCGGTTTTAAAAAATAATAAGATTGACCTGCGTATTTACTTTAATTTTCCCAATGAGCCGGAACCCAAACCTACCAAAAAAGGCCTGTGGCTTTCTTTTAAGTATATGCCAAAAGTTATAACGGCCCTGGAAAAATTAATTAAAAACCCTAAGGAAGCGCTGGATGTGGAGCTGGATACTACTGAAAAGGAACAGATAAAGATTTATAATCTTGAATATAACGGCAAAATGTTTACACATATCCGCTCTTTCTACCAGAAAGACGGGGCTTTTGCCCCGGGAAAAGGCGTGTCTTTTTCTGAAAATGCTTTTCCCGCGCTGTTAGAGGGTTTAAAAAAAGCCTGCGAACTTAACGGAAAGGTATAACCCGCAAAGGACTGCTTACCCTTGCTGCTTTTTACCTCTTTATTGCCGGCGCTACGTGTACTCTGCTATTTTTTATCTGCTTGTTGTTAAGCCCCGATATAATTTTTGCCGCATTTTCTATTGGCACTTCAAAAAACGAAAATTTATCATGTATGCTTATTCTCTGAATTAAATGCCCCTGAATACCCGTTTCATTTCTTATGGCATCCACTAAATCTCTGGGGCCGATGTTCTGCAGTTTGCCCAGTGTGATAAACAGCCTGGCTTTGCCTTCCGGCGCGCCGGTGTTGCGTAAATCGTCCATATCAAAATCTTCACCGCCGGCAGATTCTTCCTTGTTTTTTACACCCACTACCGTTATTTTTAGTAACGCCGCCGCCACATCAATGGCTGTCAGCTCATCTTTTAATATATTTTCAATCTGCAATACATATTTATTCAGGTTGCCGTCAGAAATAACTTTCTTTATGCGTTCCATTAAAATATTGCTTCTTATGCCTTCCACGTCATCGGTAGACGGCACTCTCTGGCGCTGTATTTTTACTTTTGAATATCTCTGTATATCTTTGAGTTTTCCGTATTCGCTTCCTGAAACAAAGGTAAATGCTTTCCCCGGTTTTCCCGCGCGGCCGGTACGGCCAATTCTATGCACATAATATTCTTCATTCTGCGGAACGTCGTAGTTAAACACCGCTTCAATATCATCCACGTCTATTCCGCGGGCCGCCACGTCTGTAGCTACCAGAATTTCTATAGACCCTCTTCTAAACTTGGACATTATGCGGTCTCTCTGCACCTGTTTCATGTCACCGTGCAGTTTTTCCGCCAGGTAGCCGCGCGCCTGGAGGTGGTCTACCAGCTCATCAACTTTATTTTTTGTATTACAGAAAACCAGCGCCAGTTTAATATTATAAAAATCCAGTATTCTTGAAAGCGCTTCCAGTTTTGAGGCTTCGTTTACTTCACAGTAATTCTGTTCAGTGTTGGGCACGGTAAGTATTTCGTGCACTACTTTTATCATCTGCGGTTTTTTCTGGTATTTTGCTGTAAGCGTTAAAAACTGTTTAGGCATTGTAGCAGAGAAAAACATAGTCTGCTTTTCTTTGGGCATGCCTTTTAATATAAGCTCTATGTCTTCAATAAAACCCATATCCAGCATTTCATCGGCTTCATCAAGCACTACCATATTTACGGACTGCACCTTCAGGGTTTTGCGCTGAAGATGGTCTATCACTCTGCCGGGTGTTCCTATAATAATCTGCGCGCCGTAATTAAGCGCGTGAATCTGCCTGTCTATTGGCTGCCCTCCATAAACCGGCACCACGTGCAGGCCTCTTTTATATTTTGAAAGTTTTTTAAACTCTTCCGCCACCTGAATAGCAAGCTCTCTGGTAGGGCAGAGAATAACTGCCTGTAAATCTTTTGATTTTACGTTTATTCTTTCCAATATCGGTATGCCAAAAGCCAATGTTTTTCCTGTGCCGGTCTGCGCCTGCCCGCAAATATCTTTTCCCTCAAGTAATACCGGGATAGCCTGCGACTGTATGGGAGTGGCTTCTTCAAAACCCATATCAGTAATGGCCTTGCTTAATTCTTGCGACAACTTCAATTCTGAAAACTTTAAATTCTGCATTTTCTCTCTCCTCTCATAAGTGGTGAAAAATACGCTACTCGCAGCATCTTTTCTCCCTTTTAAGTGTTTGTCCGAAGGACATGTGTTGCCTGCTATCCTTCCAATCGGATATCAACAGGCACGAATTAGGTCGCTGACATTTACTCCGACGGTTTGAATTATTTATTGTATTTGAAATAATCCAGTCAGTGGGTTATAAGTGGTGAAAGATACGTTACCCCGATTTTTCCTTTTACTAACGGTCATCGGGATACTGTTATGTTAATGTCAAGCACAAATGCAAATTAAGCAAAATTCTTTGCCATTCAAAAAGCAAACACTAAAAAGGCAACTT
>MGVC01000059.1 GCA_001800285.1 Elusimicrobia bacterium RIFOXYA2_FULL_39_19
GAATAAAACAGTAACTTTAGCAAAGTATCGACAATAGATTATATAAAAAAGCATAATAATGTCAAAAGATTTTTGACATTACGTTATAATTTATCGGGAGGATGTATGAAAAAAGTATTAGCAGTGTTGGCTCTTGTTGTTTCAGTAACAGGTTTTAGTTTTGCTCAGGCAAAACAGCCGGAAGCACAGAAACAGGGCGCAGAACAGGCGCAGCAGAAACCGGCAGAAAACCCGGCCGCCATACCAGCCGTAACCCACGAACAGCAGGCCGCTCCCGAAGCAGCTCCTGCACATCAGGTAGAAGAAGTAAAAAAAGAAGAAGCCAAACCGCAGGCAGAAGCAGTAGCGGCGCCAGCCCCTGCTCCCATATCAAACATAGATAAAGCCATACAAGGCTTAAACAATAAAAATACAAAAGTCCGTTTTCAGGCAGTAGTTGACCTGGCAAAAATAGGCGGGCCGAAAGCTATTGAAGCATTAAAAGGCGCGTTGAAAGACAAAGAAGTTAATATCAGAGGTTATGCTCTTGAAGCCCTGGGTGAGTTAAATGATGTTAACCTGATTACAGCTATTGCACCTATGCTGGAAGATAAAGATACCAAAGTGCGCAGAGCAGCTGTAGTTGCATTGGGCAAAATGAAAAATACGCGCATAGTAATGCCGTTAACCAAAGCCATAAAAGACAAAAATACAGATGTGAAAATGCAGGCGCTTGATGAACTGGCAAAACTTGAAAGCCCTGAAATCATACCTGCGGTAAAAGTTGCCTTAACTGACAGTGATAAAAAAATCCGTATCAAAGCCATAAATATTTTAGGAAGCATAAAGCATCCGGATGCGCTGGTAGCGCTGGCGGAAGCATCAAAAGATAAAGACCTGGCCATAAAGTTAAGCACTATTGAAAAAATGGGTATAATTGGCGATGAAACCGTAGTCCCGGTATTAAGCGAAGCCATAAAAGATTCGAATGTACAGGTAAGGTTGAGCGTTATTGCCTCTCTTGGTTCCATTGGCGGAAGCGAAGCTATGGCAACGGTAGGTATAGCAGTAGCTGACAAAAACGCAAAAGTAAGAATGCTGGCAGTAAAAATGTTATGTTCGCTTAAAGCAAAAGAAGGCGTAATAGATTTAGGCGCCCGTATTAAAAAAGAAGGCAAAAAAGAAATAAGAATGGAAATAATAAAAGCTCTTGGCGAAATTGGCGACAGAAATGCTCTGGGATATTTAACAACGGCGCTTATGAAAGCCCAAAAAGAAGAAGAAGTGGAAATAAGTAACGCCATCAGCAAGATAGTGGCAGGAAAGAAGTAAGAACGTTAAAGCCAGCGATGAAGTTTACGGCAGTAATTTAGTAAACAGCAGGAACAGAAAGAAACAGCAACGGAGTTTATTGCAGTAAAAGAAACAGTTTTATCTAACATGCTTAGTTTAATATTTTTAGTTGTAACTGCAGTATTTGTTTTAGCCTACTTCCTTTACGGGAAAATTCTTTCCCGTAAATTTGACCTATCTGATAAAAACCCAACACCAGCCCATGAATGTTATGACGGCGTAGACTGCGTGCCGGCAAAAATACCGGTGCTCTTCGGTCATCATTTTTCTTCTATTTCCGGGGCAGGACCCGTAGTAGGGCCTATTATCGCCGCCTTGGCGTTTGGATGGCTCCCGGCGCTTATATGGGTTGTGCTGGGATCTATTTTCATTGGCGGTGTGCATGATTTTTCCGCTATGGTTATTTCTATCCGCAATAAAGGCCGTTCCATTGCAGAAATTGCCAAACAGTTTATGAGCACGCGTGCTTATAAACTCTTTCTTGTTTTTATCTGGCTGGCGCTTATTTATGTGCTGGTAGTTTTTGTAGACCTGACTGCAGTTACTTTTGTACAGGACCCGGGTGTAGCGTCTTCTTCAGTTTTCTATATTGTGCTGGCGGTTGGTTTTGGGTATGTGTTAAACAAAGCAAAATGGCCGTTGTGGCTGGCTACAATAGTTTTTGTAACGCTGGTTTTTTCAGCCATACCGCTGGGGCAAAAGTATCCGCTGGCGCTTCCCGAAATGTTTTCTCTTACGCCGCTTAAACTCTGGATTATCCTGCTTCTCATTTACTGTTTCATTGCATCAATTACACCCGTATGTATTTTGCTTCAACCCCGGGATTACCTGTCTTCCTTCCTATTATATGCGTGTGTTATTGGCGGCGTAACCGGTATTATGTTTGGCAGCCTTCCGGTACAGTACCCGGCATTTATAGCTTTTAATGATCCGAAAATAGGCCCGTTATTTCCAATTCTGTTTATTACAGTAGCCTGCGGCGCCATATCCGGGTTTCATGCGGTAGTGGCTTCGGGTACGTCATCAAAACAATTGGATAAAGAAACAGACAGCAAAGCTATAGGTTACGGCGCTATGCTGATAGAAGGCATGGTGGCGGTTATGGCATTATCTGCGGTTATGATTATCGGCCGTGGCGATGAGCTGGCAGGCAAACCGCCTATGGCAGTGTATGCGGCAGGCATGGCAAAATTTTTAAGCGTGTTCGGTATAAATCCGGCTATCGGTATGCATTTTGGTTTACTGGCCTTATCAACATTTATTTTAACTACACTGGATACCGCAACGCGGCTTTCCCGGTATATATTTCAGGAATATTTTAATATGGACTATTCAAAAACGCGGTACCGGGCAACCGGTGCTACGGTAATTATACCGCTTATATTTGGTATGCTGACGCTTAAAGATGCTACAGGCGCACCTTCCCCGGCATGGAAAATTATTTGGCCGGTATTTGGAGCGTCCAATCAGTTGCTGGCGGGGTTGGTACTGCTGGTTGCGGCGGTATGGCTGATAAAAATGAAAAAGAAAAGTTTATTTGTTGTGCTTCCTATGATATTTATGCTCTTTACCACCCTTGTTGCCTTAGGCATTTTAATCATAAGTTTCAAATTCAGTGTAGTGGGTATTATTGCTATGGTGCTTTTTGCTTTGGCGCTGGTGCTCTGCTATGAATCCTACCTGGCACTAAAAAATAACGCTAAATAAAAAAAGTGATTAGTGGTTAAGTGTTTAGCAAAGACTAAACAAATCACATAATCACGTAAACACTTAATCACCGTGTTAGTTCTTTATCGGCTGGCGGATAATGGTTTTTAGTTTTTCCGGCGCGCTTTTTCTGGGGTCCCCAATATAAATTTCGTGGTGCTTCCCGCGCAGGTTATAAAGGTTGTCATCAATAAATTTATGCAGGGTTTTTATGGCAGGGCCTTCGGCGGCATACGGGCCCACGTGCATAATCTGCGCGCAGGAGCCTTCAACAAATCTTTCAAATCTTATTTTTGGAAACCGGTCAAACGTACTTTTCTTTTTTATAGTTTCTATGCTTTCCCCGGCTATTCCCTTGGTAATAATTTCCGGCTGTAAAATCATCAGGGTCCATTTCCAGTCATCTTTTTTTTCTGCAGAAAACAAGCGCATATCATCAGTCCACCACAAACCTTCCAGCGGGCCTACAAAATAATTTAGATTCATTTTTTCTTTGCAGGCAAATTTTAAATTATAGGAAACGCTGTAGAGCGTGCTTACTGCTTCTTTGAAGCTTTGCGCAGTATTCGGGTCGCCCCGGCCGTCTACCATAAGGTAGTTAAGTGCCGGCACTTCAATAATAGAGGGCTTTTTTGCCGATGCTTTATAAAGAGGCAGTAAATCTTTTTTATAGTTAATTATTTTAATGGTAATTTCCTGTAAGACTTTTTACGGGGACATCGTTTGACATACCCCAGCAAAGAGACTATAATATTTTCATAATTATATCAATTAATATTTGCCAGCCAGACTTCACGGCATAAAAAAAGGGAAAATATGATTGCAGATAAGTTAAAAAACAGCGTGCAGTATGAAACTGTTTATAAACCGCTTAAAAAAGCATTTACCTATCTTAAAAAAAACATTACAGCACACACAAAAGACGGTACCTATAAAATTCAGGGGAAAGATATTTATGCCATCGTGCAGTCTTATAATACAGTACAACCGGAAACAAAACGTTTTGAGGCGCATCGCAAATATATTGATATCCAGTACGTAGTTAAAGGAAAAGAAATAATATACGTACATCCCGTAAGCGCATTAAACCTGACGGAAAAATATAATCGTGCAAAAGATGCCGCTTTTTATAAGCACAATATTGAATCATCCATATTAAAAATGCATTCAGGTACATTTGCAGTGTTTTTTCCGCAGGACGGCCACAAACCGGGTTGTATAGCTGAAAAATCAGGCAGAGTAAAAAAAGTAGTGGTTAAAGTGCGGGTATGGTAGTTAATTTATTTTGAAAAAAATCCGCAATTTTTAATGTTTTTGTTTCTTTTCGAAACAGTTTATCATGATTTGTCATAATTTTTTCCTGTAAATCACAGGTACCGGCTCATTAAACCTACATTTTCAAAACTTGCGGTCAAAAACAGACCACTTCGAACAGTTGAAAATATCACGGTTTAATTTCGCCTAAAATTAAAATATCACTTAAAACTGTTTCGGTTGGTTTTTAAATTCAAAGAAAAATCGTTATTAATAATATGTTTTTTTAATTAGCAAAAGTGAATCAGATTAATTTTGTGCAAAAACAAACTGTAAATAATTTAAAGATAAGAGAATATAGGGAATATTAAATGTCAAACATTAAAATAGGTACATCAGGTTTTTCTTTTCCGGACTGGCGCGGGGTAGTGTACCCCAAAACTCTCTCCGCTAAAGACACCCTGAAATATTACGAAGAAGAGCTGGGTTTTGACAGCGTAGAAATAAACTCTACCTATTATACATTGGTTACAGACAAAGCGTTTGCGGGTATGGCTAAAAAAACCGGCCCTGATTTTGAGTTTGTGGTAAAAGGGTACAAAGGTTTTACGCATGACCCGTTTGATACCCGCCTGGGTGATAAAAAACCGTCTATTAAAGAAGCGTTGGAAAAAATGGACCGGTTTAATTTTTCTATTAAGCCGCTTAAAGAAGCGGGCAAGCTGGGCGCTGTGCTGGTACAGTTTCCTGTATTTTTTTCACCATCAAAAGAAAGTATGGATTATATACTTGAATGCAAAAACAAATTTGCTGATACGGAATTTATAGTAGAGTTCCGCAACCGTGCCTGGGCGCGGGAAAACACAATAAAATATTTAAAAACAAATAATATCGGTTTTTGTGCAGTAGATGAGCCGCAGCTTACCAGGTTAATGCCGTTTGTAAATGAAGTTACATCAAATACTGCCTATTTACGGTTACACGGCAGAAACCAGAACTGGTTTAACGCAAAGTTGTCTGAAAGATATGATTATTTTTACAGCGATACGGAACTTAAAAGTTTTATTCCGGAAGTTGATAAAATGGCGCAGGCCGCAAACAAAACCTACATAATGTTTAATAACTGCCATGCCGGCAGTGCCATAAAAAATGCGCTTACCATGAAAAAACTGCTGAACATCATTTCAAAAACCACCAAATTATTCTGAAAAAACATCAATTTTATTTCAGTCTTTGTTCTGAAAGGGCCAAATGGTCTGTTTCTACTTCTACCAGGGCTTCAAAAATTTGCTGTACACGTTTATTAGTAGATTCTTTAGAAGCATTTTTATAAAACTCTATGGCGCGGGTTTCCCTGCGGTGTGATTCTTCCAGATTTTCTTTGTTGGCGTTAAAAGACGCGTCATTGCCTTTGGGTATTTCGTTTAGTTTTAATATTTTTCGCCAGATAGCGGCATGTTCCGTTTCAACTTTGGCAAGAGCCTTAAAAAGCAGTTTGCCTTCCGGGTTATCTGTGCTGGCGGCAGCACAGAAATAAAATGCAGAGTTGCTCACTTCCACTTTTAGCGCATGTTGTGCATTTTCCTTGTCTTTTATATCCAGTTTAACGTCAAAATTTGCCTCAGCCAGCCTGGCTTCCTTTATATAGCGTTTATGCGCCCCGCAGAACGGGCAGTTATCAGGCGGGTTGCTTCCTACATAGGGGTCTCCGCAGATTTCACATCTCCAAAGTTTAACCATTTTTGTTCCTCCATTGTAGTGTCAATTGATATGTTTATAAGATTATAGGTTGATACGAACACTACAAAATACTTTAATAACTTATTGTTTATTCCTTAACATGTGTGTCCAAATTAGGAATTGAAAAAGCCTAATCCTTTTCTTATAATGGTTGATGATAAAGTCATTAACCTTACCGATTGTCGTCG
>MGVC01000060.1 GCA_001800285.1 Elusimicrobia bacterium RIFOXYA2_FULL_39_19
AGAAGTTAAAAGTGGGTTTTAGGGGTAATTGGGTTTAATGTTTGCCCCATAGATTGTAGAAGTTATCCACAATTTCCCCATAGATTGGGAGACCCGTCCTGACTTTCTATTGAATACCCGCTTGCTGGATTATTCCTAAACACATAGAATAATCCAAGGCGCCGGGGTAAATATCACACATGTCCTTCGGACTGATATTTAAAAACAAGGGCTGTTTACAGTGCAGGTAAACAGCCCTTCGTTCAGTAAGCCCGGTTAAGGGCTAAAATTTTAGTTTCCAGACAGAAATTAATCGTTGTAAAGGAAAAGCATTTCGCTGTACTTTGGTATTTCCCAGATATCGTCTTCCACCAGGCTTTCCGCTTTATCGCAGAATATTCTTAATTCATTAAGTAGTTTGTTGCCTTCTACACTTAAAATATCCGCTTTTTTTACCAGGTCATTTTCAGCGTCAATCGTAGCAGCGGTTTTTTCCAGTTTTTTCAGGCCTTCATTTAAACCTTCCAGAGTTGTATCCATTTCGCTTATTATTTCCTGCAGGAATTTTCCTGTTTTGCCCGCATTTTTCAGGGCTTCTTTGCCGTTGGAATAAGTGTTAAGCTGCTTCACTAGTGATGGAATAATTCTGGTAAGCACCATGTCTTTTAATACGTTAAATTCCATTACTTTAGTTTTTACATAAGCATCAAGCTTGATTTCGTATTTAGAATGAAGCTCGGTTTTTGTAAGAATTTCATATTTTTCAAAAAGTTTTACCGTATCTTCAGCAGTCATGTATTTCAACGCTTCCGGTGTAGTTTTTGCTTCCGGCAGGCCTCTTTTCAGTGCTTCCTTGTGCCAGTCTTGTGCATAATTGTTGCCTTCAAAGCGGATTCTTTCCGTTTCTTTTGCAACTTCTTTTATGGCTTTTAAAGCGGCATCTTTTATATCTTTCTCGCCTTTGTTATACTTGGCAATTTTTTCAGTCATAATATCAAGCCCGTAGGATAAAAGCAGGTTCAGCGTGGTTAGTGCTTCAGCGCAGTTTTGCGATGATCCTACCGCGCGGAATTCAAACTTGTTTCCTGTAAATGCCATGGGTGAAGTTCTGTTGCGGTCTGTATTATCCAGTACAATGGATGGGATTTTTTTAAGCTTTAGATCTGCAAACTTCTGTTCATTTACTGATTTAAATTCGCCTTTAGAAATATCATCCAGCAAAACTGTTAAATAATCACCCAGGAAAACAGACATAATTGCCGGCGGGGCTTCGTTGGCGCCCAGCCTGTGGTCATTGCCGGCATCTGCTACAGCCATTCTCAATATTCCGCCGAATTTGTTTACTCCTGCAAGGACTGCAGAAAGGAAAACCAGGAATTGTATGGTTTTTTTCGGCGAATTGCCCGGGTCAAAAAGGTTGTTGCCTTCAGAATCTGCCAGTGACCAGTTAAGGTGTTTGCCAGAACCGTTTATGCCTGCAAAGGGTTTTTCATGGAATAAAATCACAAAACCGTGCGCATCTGCAATTTGTTTCATTATTTCCATGGTTTGCAGGTTGTGGTCTATGGCCAGATTTGCATCTTCAAAAATGGGTGCCAGTTCGTACTGGTTGGGTGCTACTTCGTTATGGCGGGTTTTTGCTGGTATGCCTCTTTCAAATAGCGCTACATCCACATCTTCCATAAAGTCCAGCACTTTCGGCCTGATAGAACCAAAATAATGGTCTTCCATTTGCTGTCCTTTTGCGGGGCTGGCGCCTACCAGCGTTCTGCCGGTAAAAATAATGTCGTGCCGTTTTTTATAATATTCCTTATCAATAAGGAAGTATTCCTGTTCCGGGCCGGCTGTAGTGCGGACATGTTTTGCGGTTCTGTTGCCGAAAAGTTTAAGCATATCGTAAGCTTTTTGTTCAACTACATGCAGGGATCTCAAAAGAGGGGTTTTAACATCCAGTACTTCGCCGGTATAGGAAAGATAAATTGACGGTATAACAAGAGTTGCTGTTTTTTTGGATTTTAAAATAAACGCCGGTGAAGTAGGGTCCCAGGCCGTGTAGCCCCTGGCTTCAAAGGTGCTTCTCATGCCGCCGGAAGGGAAGGATGATGCGTCCGGTTCGCTTTGGATAAGCTGTTTTCCTGAAAAGCTTTCCATAACTTCGCCCGTATCTGTAAAAGAAAGGAAGGTGTCATGTTTTTCTGCGGTTACGCCTCTTTGCGGCTGAAACCAGTGGGCAAAGTGCGTGGCGCCGTGTGAAATGGCCCACTCTTTAAGCGCGGTAGCAATTTCATTTGCCATTTCCGGGGTTAATTTTCCGCCTTTTTCAATAATCTCAACAGCTTCTTCAAAAGTTTTTTTGGAGAGGCGGTTTCTCATCTCCTTTTTGTTAAACGTCAGGGTGCCGTAATACTCTGAAAGCTTTCTTACTGAACTCATACATTTCCTCCGGTTTTGATTTGGTTTTTGGATTTTCAATAACCATTCTCCTGCACAGAGAATCATAGGTTATGCTTCTTTGCATAACAGGCGGGGTATTGATGATCTGATAGCATTATAACCTTTAAAACATATCATGTCAAGTGTTTTTGATATATTATGCATTTATAGCACTAATGTGATGCTAAAATATGTAAATTTAAGCATTTATACATTACTATTATGTAAGTATTGCAATAAATGAGTATTTTTTGCTGTATATGATTATAAATACTAATCAAATCATAAAACCTGTGCTATTTTCGTAACTTGTAAAGTAGTAAAGTAATTTGTAAAATACTTCTAAAGCAATTATATAGAGGAAAGAATGAAACTTGAAAATGAATGTAGTTTTAAGGAAACAGTTTTTGAAAATGCCGATTTTTCAGATTTGGAACTAACCAAGGGGCATTTTATTAAGTGTAATTTCAAAAAAACGAAGTTTAAAGAAGCCCGGCTGATTAAGTGTTCATTTATTGACTGTGATTTCATGCAGGCAAGTTTAAATGCTTCTGTTGGTACCGGTTGTGCATTTACCAACTGCAGTTTTATTAAGGCCGGGCTGTTCGGCGCTAAATTTGATAATTGCAAAATGGCAGGGTCAAACTTCAGCGAAGCAAATATGAACGGTATAACTATCATAGAAGGTGACTGGTCCTACGCCAATTTCAGGTATAATAACCTTAAAAAAACGGATTTTAGGAAAGTAATGCTGAAAGAAGCGGATTTTTACGGGTGCAACCTGGAAAAAGCTGTTTTTACCGGGTCAGATTTAACAGGGGCTGTATTATCCAAGGCAAAACTTTACGGGGCAGACCTGCGTCAGGCTAAAATTACCGGAGTTTCCTTTAAGGATGTTGATATTAAAGGCGTTCACATAGATGTTACACAAGCGTTTGAAATTACACAGTCTTTAGGTGCCATTATAGGATAAAAACTTAGAAATATTTGCATTATTAACGCTAAAAAGATATAATTTACCTGGTTAAGCAAGTCCACAAGTCTATGCGGATAACAAATATGACTACAGAAAAAGCTAAACACAGAGTGCTTGTAGTTGATGATAACAAAGGTATTTTTGACCTTTTCAATTACAGCTTAGACAAGGACAAGTATGAAGTATTGTACTGCGCTAACGGAAAAGATGCTCTGGAAATGCTTAACAGTGAAAAAGTAGATATTATATTTCTTGATATGATAATGCCTAAAATGTACGGTATTGAGTTTTTAAACAAACTTAAAGCATCTAATATTACCATCCCTCCGGTTGTTATAATGACAGGTTTTGCAGCAGACGAATTGATAGATGAAGCAATAACACTTGGGGCTCTGTTTTGTTTGCGCAAACCATTTGATGTAAATGATATAACAAAAACCATTTCACAGGTTGTGCACTAAACGGCATTTTTCCCTCTTTGTTTCCGTGATGACCCTTTCCTTTTTCTTCAACTTTTCAAAGTATCTCACAATTATTTTAATTTTTCTTTTGGCCTGTAAGGTTTTTGCCTGGGACAGCCTTGGGTTTAATACCCACATGGCCATTACTGATGATGCAATAAAGTTAATTAATGAGGCTGAGTATCCCGACCTTATAAGATTTAAAAATCAGATCAAATACGGCAGTAACTCAGAAAGCCATAACTCCCATCAAACAGATACCCGCAATTCTGACAATTTAAACGGAGGCTATCCCCGCGCTTTCTGGGATGCCGGGAAAACTGATTCCGGCAGAGCTGATAATGCAGTTTTTTATTATAATTTCGGGGAATTTACAAGATGTTATTTTTATTTCGGAAAAATCTGCCATTTAATTTCAGATATGGCGGTCCCTGCGCATGCCGCCAATATCCTGCACGGCAAAAAACCGTTTTATTTTGACAATTTTGAAACTGCCGCAGATGAAAACTATGTTTTTGGAGAGTTAAAACCATTTAAGAAAAACAAAGATCCTGAATATTATTTCAAAGTGATGAAAAAAGCGACTTACAAAAATATAAAAAAACATAAATGGATAAATGAAAAAGAAAAGATGCCTTACTGGCTGATAGACGGCGATAAAAATGAAAAAGATTCCAGGGGTGAATACGGCGGTGAGTACTATCTGGATATTTTTGATTATACAGGCAAGGGTGCAAAGAATATCATTGAATCACAAATAACTCTGGCTATAAACTTTACGGCCGGTGCGCTTATGAGCATGTCTGAAAAACTGCCAGCCCGTACTTCCAATATAACTATTGAAAAAAGTAAAGACGGCTATAAGATTTCTTTCGAAGTACAGGAAAACAGAAAACCAATGGTAAAAATATGGATTTCTGTAGATGATAAGAAAAATAAATGCATAAGGTGCGAAAACTATTCACCAAAGGATAAATATATGCTCGAACCGGGTAATGAAATGCCCTGGGAAAAAGTATTTGAATTTTATTGGGACGGTAAACTACATAATGGAAAGTATATAATGCCAGGGGAGCACCGCATAAGCATAACAGTGATAGATGAAGATAAAAATATTTCGCAGGAAGCTGTAAAAATATTTACATCTTACTAAATAGAGTCAGTTATGGACAAAATACAAACAATAAAAGCATTATTAAAACTAAAACAGCACCCCCAAGAGGGCGGTTTTTTTTCGGAGACCTACCGGAGCGCGGAAAAGATAGATAGTAAGTGCCTTCCAAAAAGATATAAAAGCACCCGCAGTGTTTCAACAGCAATATATTACCTTTTTACCGCTGAAAGCATTTCACTGCTACACCGGCTTAAAACAGATGAAATATTTCATTTTTATTTCGGGGATCCCGTAGAGATGTTTCATATATTGCCAAACGGGAAAGCAGAAATTACTATTTTAGGCAGTAATATTTTCAAAGGTATGCGCCCGCAGGTGCTGGTAAAAAAAGGCGTATGGCAGGGTGCAAGCTTAAAAAAAGGCGGCAGTTATGCGCTGGTAGGCACTACCGTAGCTCCCGGGTTTGAGCATGAAGATTATGAACACGCAGACCGCAGGCGTTTACTAAAAAAATATCCGCAATATAAAAAACACATCTTAAATCTTACCGGAAGTTCTATTTCTTAAGTTTTTTTTTCTGTATGGTTTGCTTTTTGGTTGGTTTCTTTGCAGGTTCAGCTTTTGCAGGCTGGGCAGGTTTTTTTAACTGGCCCGGTTTTCTTTTGGTAAACACAAAGGCAGTGGCGGTACGGGGTTTTAAAATATAGGTAAAATAGTTGCCGGCACTGTTTATGGATTTAGCAAAAAGTTTTACGGTATCGGGTTTGGTTTCATTGTTTGATTCCATTACAGCGCACACCTCATCAATGCTTTTGCTTCCTGACGGTATGGATGAGGAGAGCGTGTAAATATTTGCTGAAGGGTCCGGAGAAAACCCCTTAATTACAATCTGGATTATAGTTTCAGAAGTAAGATTCCTATTAATAACAATTAAGTATAGCCTGGATTCATCTTCTGAAAGGCTGGAGTGTGCGCTGAGTACGGGAATACCTCTGCGTTGGGCAATGGAAGACCAGCATACAGAACTTTCCGGCCAGGGACCTCCGTAAGGTTTATCAGTTTTAGGATTTTCAATTTCAAAATAATTGCACAGCAGCTCTGTTTTAAGTAAAGTACTGCCGAAAAAATTGGTCCACATATAAAGCGAATAATATTGGGGCCGGAGTATAATGTCCTGATCTTTGCCTTGTTTACAGTGATTGCCTACTATAAAAGATGTTACAGCACCTTCAATATTAAGCAGCTGTGCATTTTCAAGGAAAAGACCCAATTGGTCCGTATTCATCAATCCGGAAGCCAGGGAATATGGAAGGGCTTCATTCGCATTTTCCATATCCTGTATTTTTATGCCGTTTTCAGAAAGAAATATGGGAATACTGTCAGCCTTTTCAGGCAGTAGTTCCTTAATAAGCCTTCTTGTATAAGCCATATCTGATACAGCCTGTACCGAACCCGCCATAATCATTTTGTAATACAGTTCTTTATAGTTGAATACCTTTACCTGTACACTGCGCTTTTTCTTTGAAGAACCTTTTGTGTTTTTTACAGGAGGTTTTTCCGTATCAAACGGTTTGTTGTGGTAAAAAGCGTTCGGGTACTGCATACGGCAGACAAAAAAATCTGCAAACTGCCCGCCTTCTTTTATTATCCCTTCGCGCCATTTCTGATTTTTATCCGGAAACACTTCGAAGTTAAGCCCGCACAAAATGTTCGGTGAGGCTATGCGCAGAATTCTTATCATTTCTTGTACAGTTTTACAGTAAAGAGACGGGTCTTTTTCAAATCCGGCGGATTGTTTATAGGATTCTTCACCCATTTCAAAATATTTTATGTTATAGGGTTTAGGGTGTCCGTTTTTTGCTCGCAGGTTAGCCCAGTAGCCGATATTTTTGTAGTTTGTGCCTTGTGGGCCGTCATTTAGAACAAACCCGTGTTTGTTGTCTATGGGATTTTCTATGGGCGTGTTCAGGTAAGCAATTATTGCGGTATTCATGCCCGTGAAGCTTTTTTGCGGGTTAAGCAAAAAAATACAGTTTGAGTAATCTTCGGAATTATTAAGGTTTTTAACAGACAGAAGAAATTTATCAATCAGGGCAGCATTTTCCTCGGTAAATATTGTGTTGTTGCCGCTGAAAAACGAATTTCTAATGCGGCCCGGATTTAGTGCTTTAAAAGCTCCGGCAGATTTTGAAACATCGGTGGTATTTAATACGTCACAATACTCTGCCAGTATACCCGGGCAGTTATTAGTGCAGGTAAATTGAGCCCCAAAAAAGTTTTTATTTATTTTGCCGGTAGTGAGGTTGGCGTCTATGGTAACTATGGCGGCATCTTTTCCCGCAAAAGAAGGGGATGATGTGACTATTAAAATTGTAAGCAAAACTAAAAAATTCATTTGTGCCTCTGGTAATTAGTCAAAAAACCTACCTTTTAATGTTACACTTTTATTTCCAATCTTACAACCCATAGCTGAATATTGCTGAATATGGGATATTTTTTCTATTACAATAATTTACTATAATACTACTATGAAAAATGTTTGCCTTATTACCCCAAGCTGGCTGATAAAAAAGAAAAGCGAATTTCAAAAAGGTATCAAAAATATTGAAAAGCTGGGTTTTAAAGTAATAAACAAACAGTTTCCTTCCAGTTTACCAGCGCCAAAAGAAAAAGCAAAAGAAATCCACAAGGCATTTAAAAATAAAAATGTTGATGTTGTGCTTGCCCAGCGCGGCGGGTATAGCTCTATGAAAGCCCTTCCTTACATTAATTACAGCATTATAAAGAAAAACCCCAAAATTTTGGCGGGGTTCAGCGATTTAAGTACCCTACTTAATACAATTTACGAACGTACCGGCCTTATTACCCTTCACAGCCCCATGATACTGAATTTTTCAGATACTACAGATTTTACAGTAAGGTCATTTCAAAACGCTGTAAATGGTTTTCCGGAAAAAAACCTGCTAAAAGGTTCTGCTGTAAAAGTTTACAAGTCCGGGAAAGCAGAAGGAATATTAAAAGGCGGCAACCTGATAACTTTAACAGCGCTTATAGGCACGAAATGGGAAACAGATGTGGCGAGCAAAATACTGTTTTTGGAAGATGTAGATGAAAAGCCCCACTCCATAGACCGGTATCTGACCCAGTGGATTTTATGCGGCAAGCTGCAGAAAGTAAAAGCCCTTGTACTAGGTGATTTCAGGGGCGTAGATAATAAAGAAGTGTTTAATGTGATAAAAAATCAGATGAAAATAAATTTTCCCGTTATACACTGCCCAAATATAGGCCACGTAAAAGATAAAATTACGTTACCTGTGGGAGCAAAAGTGGAGCTTGATACAAGCAGAAAGACATTAGTAGTCGGATAGGATACTTTTATGAATATTATTTTTATTCTTCTTATTACAATCAGTGTGGTTTTTGCCATAGCTAATAACAGAGTTGAAGAATTTACTACAGCTGTTTTTGATTCTACAAAATTAGCGGTAGAAATATCTTTAATGCTTCTTGCTGTTATTTCTTTATGGCTTGGATTAATAAAAATACTTGAAGATTCCGGTATAATCCACAATCTTTCAAAAATTTTCAGGCCGGTTATAAAACGCCTCTTTAAAAACATTCCGGATGACCATCCTGCCATAACTTCAATTACATTGAATTTTTTAGCCAATCTTTTCGGTATTGGTAATGCTGCTACTCCGCTGGGTATAAAAGCTATGCAGGATTTGCAGACATTAAATGAAGATAAAGAAACCATTACTTTTGAAATGATGCTGTTTATTGTTATAAATACTTCCAGTATTCAGCTTGTTCCATTTACTGTAATTGGTATTCTTTCAGGTTTGGGTTCAAAAAACCCTACTGCAATAGTACTGCCTATTATTTTGGCAACAGTTATTTCTTCGGTTATAGCAATAACGAATTTATTTGTTTTCAGGAAATTTCTGGGGAAAGGCAAATGAACAAACTACAATATATTTCAAATCTTATAATACCTTTATTCCTGCTTTTTGTAGTTATTTATGGTTTTATAAAAAAAGTAAAGGTTTATGATTCATTTATTGCCGGCGCAAAGGAAGGCCCCGGGGTAGTGATAAAAATATTTCCATACCTGCTGGCAATATTTGTAGGAATAAAGGGATTTCAGGCTTCCGGCGCATTTGATTTTCTTAAAGAGGCACTGGCGCCGCTTTGCTATTTTCTTAATATTCCAATTGAAGTTATTTCTATATCAATAATTAAACCTTTGTCCGGAGGGGCTTCTACTGCGGTATTTACAGATATTGTTAAAACCACCGGGCCGGATTCAATTGCCACCAGAATTTCTGCTGTTATTATGGGAAGCGCAGAAACCACATTTTATGTGCTTGCTATTTACCTGGGATCTGTGGGAATAAAAAAAACCAAATATTTAGTTCCTGTCTGCGTAATATCCGACATCATTGGAATAGTTCTGGCAGTAGTAATAGTGAAACTGCTGTTCTAAAATATTGATGATACGCACAATAAAGCATTAAAATAAGTGGATAGGTGGTTTGTAAAATCTTTTACTAACCACATAAACACCTAACAACTTAACCCTTGTATTTTTTTTATTAGCTGATACAAGGGTGCTACCCGCAATCACTTTTTTAGGTTTCAGTTAAAAATAATATGTGCAGATTACTTGGCATTACAAACTACAGTTATGAAAAAAACCAGGAATTACTGGTGAATTTTATTAATCTTGCTAAAGTGGGCAGGGTTCCGGAAGGTTCCGGGCCCGGGCATTTAGACGGCTGGGGCATAGGCTATTATAAGCAAGGACGGGCAGTAATAGAAAAAAGCGGGCTTTCAATTCTTGATGAAAAAGATAAAGTGATTGATATTTTAAAAAATATCGGTGAAACCGGCATATTAATATTTCACTTAAGAAAATCTGCCTGGGAAGGCACAACGGATATAAAAAACGCACATCCATTCTGCTATAAAAATGTAATATTTTCTCATAACGGGACTATAAGAGATTATCAAAAACTCTTAGAGCAGATTAATCCAAACGATGCTCCTGCACAGGACGCAAAAGACACAGAAGTATTTTTTAGATATATTATGCGCAATTATACAGATGATTTAAACTGTAGTTTTCATAAAGCAGTTGAAACAATTAAAAAAGAAAACATATATACCGCAATAAACTGTATATTTTCAGAAGGCAGTAAAATGTATGTTTACAGGGAATATACAAAAGAACCGGATTATTATACGCTTTTTGAAACAAAACAGGACAAATCAATAATCGTCTGCTCCGAAAATATTTCTAACAAGCTCACCTGGCAAACAATTGAAAAAGACAGCCTGCAAGCGTACAGTTTATGAAACCATTTGATGTAATTGTAATAGGCGCCGGGGCTTCCGGCACATTTGCGGCAATCTGCTCTGCACAAAAAGGAAAAAAAGTACTCTTAATTGAAAAAAACGACTGTATATGCAAAAAGCTTGGTATTACAGGCAACGGCAGATGCAACATCACTCATACCGGAGAAATAAAAGAGTTTATAAACTGTTATGGAAAAAACGGCAAATTTCTTTACCGCGCTTTCAATAGTTTTTTTAATAATGACCTCCTGTCCTTTCTTTCCAGTCGCGGCGTAGAAACGAAAATAGAAGATAATGGGAAATACTATCCTGTAAGCAATACCGCAGATACCATAATAACCGTTCTCAGAAACAGCCTAAAAGAACATAACGTAAGAATAAAGTACAATTCAACAGTTGAAAGTATTACGCTTTCCGGAAATACCAAAACAATCAAACTAAAAACAGGCAGTGAGAATTACGAAGCGGATAAAATAATTATTGCTACCGGAGGCCTTTCATACCCGGCAACAGGTTCAACGGGTGACGGTTATCTTTTTGCAAAAAGTCTCGGTATAAATGTCACTGAATTATATCCAGCCCTGGTACCGCTGGAAACCAGAGAGAAAAATGTGAAGGAACTGCAGGGTTTTGCCTTAGAAAATGTGATAATAAGCCTTTATGCCGCAGGAAAAAAAATAGCCACGGAAACCGGTGATATGCTGTTTACTCATTACGGCCTTTCTGGGCCTGCAATTATGAATCTCAGCGGTTATGCGGCAGATTATCTCAACAAAAATGAAAAGGTAGAGGTCGCCATAAACCTGGCCCCGGCGTATACGCAGGAAAGCCTGAAAGCAGAACTTAATAAAGAAATATTAAAAGCCGGCAAGAAAATATTTGCCAACGGCATCAGGAAATTTATCCCTTCAAAACTTGTGCCGGTTATGACAGCAGTAACCGGTATAAGCGAAAATAAACAGTGCAACCAGCTTACAGCAAAGGAAAGAGAAATAATAGTTGATTTTATTTCTGCATTCAGGCTGGAAATAACAAAAACCAGGCCTATAGAAGAAGCTACCATTACCCGCGGGGGAATAGCCCTTGAAGAAATAAATCCGCAGACTATGGAATCAAAAAAAATAAAAGGTTTACATTTTTGCGGGGAAATAATAAATATTGACGGAAAATGCGGGGGATATAACCTTCAGGAAGCTTTTTCTACGGCCTATCTTGCTGCAGAAAATTGTTGAGCAGTTTTTGCAGAGTGCTAACCATTTCTATATCCGCATCTTTAACATTCATAAGCGTATATTTTAGTTTTAACTCTTCCCACTTCTTTATTCCCATTGTATGATACGGCAGTAATTCAACTTTTTGCGGTTTGCTGTAAGTTTTTATCAAGCCGGCAAATTCTTTTATATGTTCCGGGCTGTCATTGATGCCGGGTATGATAACCTGCCTTAGCCAAAGGAGAATATTTTGCTGTGAAACATATTTTAGAAATTCAAGGGTGTTTTTGAGCGGTTTGCCGGTAAGTTTTTTATAAGCATTTTCTTCATTATGTTTAATATCAAGTATTACAAGATCGGTATATTTCAGGCATTCCTTTACAGTATCATCTAGAAAGTAACCGGAAGTATCAACAGCGGTATGAATGTTATTGATCTTGCAGGATTTTAAAAGCTCTAGCAGAAATTCAGGCTGGGCAAAAGGCTCTCCTCCGGAAAAAGTAACGCCGCCGTTTTTGTTAAAGTACGGCTGGCATTTTAAAATACGTTTTATAACTTCCGGTAGTTCATAAGTAGTACCGGATGACGTGTCCCAGGTATCCGGGTTATGGCAGTAAGCGCATCTTAAGGGGCATCCCTGCAGAAAAATTACGCACCGTAAGCCGGGGCCGTCAAGGCCTGCAAGAGTTTCAATAGAGTGTATTTTTCCGTTCATAGTGAAATAAATATCTTTTTTTGAAATGATTTATTCACTTTTGTTGCTGTTTTTCCTTTGGAACAACGAAAGAAAATGAGATTTTCAAAACTTCTCTCCCTCTACGACGGGTTCGTCAAACAGTTGAAAATCATTGCATTTTCTTTCGTTTAAAACAGCAATGCCGTTCAAAATCATTTCATTTGCTTTTAAATTCAAAAACTAATGGTTATTTATACGGCAATTTAACTATTATCCACTGATTATAACTTTAGCGTTCAGAGTTTAGCGTTGTTTTTAAATGCTCTTATGGAAAGTTCTTTTTATTACTTCATTCTGCTGTTCCGGTTTCAATGTATGGAAATTTACCGCATATCCTGAAACCCTGATAGTTAAAAAAGGATATTTCTGCGGGTTTGCTATGGCATCTTCAAGTGTTTCTTTAGTAAGTACGTTTACGTTAAGGTGATGGGAATTATTTTTAAAGTAACCGTCAAGCAAACTGGAAAGATTTTGAATTTGTTCATTTAAAGATTTCCCGATAACCGAAGGTGTAACGCTGAAAGTACAGGAAATGCCGTCTTTACAACAGTCATAGGGAAGTTTTGCAACAGAGTTTAATGATGCAATAGCGCCTGATTCATCTCTGTTATGCATTGGATTAGCTCCAGGGGCAAACGGTTCTCCGGATTTTCTGCCGTCCGGTGTGGCCCCGGTTTTTTTACCGTAAACAACATTTGAAGTAATGGTAAGAATTGAAAGTGTATGTACGGAATTTCTGTAAGCCGGCGTTTTTTTAAGCGATGCCATAAAATCCTTTATTAAATCAATTGCCAAATCATCTACTTTTTCATCATCATTACCGAATTTTGGAAAATCACCTTCAACCTGATAATTATAAATCAAGCCGTTTTTATCGCGTAAAGGTTTCACTTTTGCGTATTTAACAGCGCTTAAGGAATCTGAAACTACGGATAAACCTGCTACGCCAAAAGCCATAAATCTGCCGACTTTTGTATCGTGCAGCGCCATCTGTAATTTTTCATATGCGTATTTGTCGTGCATATAATGGATAACATTCATAGTGTTAACGTAAAGTTTGCACAGCCAGTCCCTGTAGAAATTATATCTTTTCACTACTTCATCATAATTAAGCGTATCGTCTGTAATCGGTTTCATTTCGGGCCCAATTTGTTCTCCGGTAAGCTCATCCTTTCCGCCGTTTAAAGCCAGTAAAAGCATTTTTGGCAGGTTGCACCGAGCGCCGAAAAACTGCATCTGCTTTCCTATTTTCATGGCGGAGACACAGCAGGCTATGGCATAATCATCGCCAAAATCCGGGCGCATAAGGTCATCATTTTCATATTGTATGGAATTTGTTTCTATGGAAACCTTACTGCAGAAAAACTTAAACGGTTCCGGCAGTTTTTCAGACCAAAGCACCGTAAGATTAGGCTCAGGGGCGGGTTCCAGGTTATAAAGTGTCTGTAAAAAACGGTAAGAAGTTTTTGTTACCAGAGTTCTGCCGTCAAGGCTCATGCCGCCTACTGACTCCGTAATCCATAACGGGTCACCGGCAAAAAGCTCGTTATATTCCGGGGTACGCAGCTGGCGCGCCATGCGCAGTTTAATCACAAAATCATCAATTATTTCCTGCACGCCTTCCTCTGTAAGGGTTCCTTCCGCTAAATCACGCTCAAAATATATGTCAAGAAATGTTCCAACTCTTCCTAAAGACATGGCGGCGCCGTTTTGTTCTTTGATAGCGCCCAGATAGGCAAAGTAAAGCCATTGAACGGCTTCTTTTGCATTTGTTGCGGGAGCTGAAATATCAATTCCGTACATAGTTGCCATTTCTTTTAATTTTTTAAGGAAATCCACCTGCCGGTAAAGTTCTTCTGTAAGGCAGATAGTTTCTTCATTCATATCTTCCTTTGAAAGCTTAACTTTATCGTTTATTTTTTGTTTTATCAGTTCATCTACTCCGTAAAGAGGTACTCTGCGGTAATCACCTATTATTCTGCCTCTGCCGTAAGCGTCCGGCAGCCCGGTGATCACGCCGCATTTTTTTGCTTTCTTCATTTCATCGGTATAAACTCTATATACGCCTTCATTGTGTGTAGTGCGGTAAGAAAAAAATTCTTCAATTTTCGGGTCTAATTTGTAGCCGTAAGATTCACAGGCCTTGCGTGCCATTTTAATTCCGCCAAACGGATTTACGCTTCTTTTTAGCGGGCGGGCAGTCTGTAACCCAACAATAATTTCGTTTTCTTTGTCTAAATAACCTGCGGGATAAGTGGTAAGGGAGGACACTGTGGAGGTGTCAATATCCAGCACGCCGCCCATTTCTCTTTCCAGTGATGCCAGTCCCTGAAGTTTTTTAAATAGTTTTTTTGTTCTTTGGGTGGATTGTTTTAAAAAGGTTTCATCTCCGGTATAGGGTTTGTAATTTTTCTGGACAAAATTCCTTAAATCAATAGTTTCCTGCCAGACACCCGGAATAAACGATCTCCATGCATTGTTATTCATGTTAGTTACCTCCGCAAACGAAATAAAAACGCAAAATTAATTGCATCTAACCCGCTTGCACTAAAAATTGTTTTAAATGTTTAGGTGGTTTGCTTTCCACCTGGCCAAAAAAACTTCTGCCCAGGCGGTCGGCTTGAAATTATCCCGGTCCCTTGTGGTTTAGGCCCACAAATCCGCCAGTAGCGGGATAACGTACGAAAGGATTGGTTAAAATGAACTGTTGTTTCTATGAAAATTCTATAAATTTGAAACCTGCTTGTCAAGAAATTAAAATTCCATGGTATATTATTATTCGTTTAGCGGTTTTTTGCAATTTTTCTACAAAAGCAGTAAAATATACACGTAAAAGTAATAATTTCAGTCAGTTAGCCCCGGAACAAAATGGTTTTTAAAATATTTTTAAACCCATCCGCATTAAAATACAATAAAGAACTTACTCAAAGAATATTTCTTATACAAACCCTGCCGTTAAATGTAATAATCAAAAAGACCTGCTCCTTATTTTTGTTTATATTGTTTTTATCCAAGTTTCGTTAGATTAATAAATAATCAAAAACCAGTATATAGAAAAATTAGTATTAACAGTCTTCGAAAATAATGATTAAAAGCCATATAAGCTTATTATGCCTGGTTTTTTTATTTCTTAACATACCTAAAGCAGGCGCAACTGTTTATTATGTTTCCAATATAGGCAGTGATGCAGCCAGCGGCACATCTACCTCTACCGCAAAAGCAACAATTCTTTCGGCTTATAATGCCTCTTCAAACGGTGATACAATAAAAATATCTTCCGGGTTGTTTTCGGGTGATCTGACTCAAATAGAGAAAAATCTTTTGTTTGAGGGAGGTTATACTGCTGACTTTCAGGAAAAGAATTACAAAATATACAGGTCTACTGCAATAGGTAAATTTAATGTTTATTCAAACGTATCTCCGGTCAATGTAACCTTTAAAGGTATTTCATTTTCCTCAGGAACAAATGTAATAGGTTTTACTTCATACAATTTAAGCTCCCCAACATTTATTGTACAGGATTGTGTGATTTTCAATAGTTCCGGCAATGCAATATCTTTAGTAGGAATACAAGGCGGTACGGGTAATATTATAATAGCATCAAATACAATTACTAACTGCAGTGCAGGAATTAATATTTCCATGCAAACAAATTTATCTGCATTAATACACAATAATGCAATTACAAATATGCCCGCTTGCGGAGATAATACGCTTGGAGGAAACGGGATAATAGTTTCATATACGGACGAAAAATTTGTTATTTCATCAAACACTATAGCTTTTTGTGAGAACCGCGGAATTTACGGAAGCGGCTCGGTTTATAACGGCCCGGTAGTAAGAAATAATATAGTCCACAGGTGTGGTTGGGGTGGCGGCACTAATCGCGGAGGGGTAGTTTATACTTCGGGCAGGATAACAATTATTGGTAATCTGGTATATAAAAACTATTCTAACGGCATAACTCTTGATAATGCCTATAATGGAACAATTGTAAAAAATAACACAATAGCCAACAATGTAGGGGCTGGAGTATTGTATGGATTGGGTACATCATTTTCTAATAATATTATTTTTTGCAATACACTAAGCGGGGGAATTAACGAACAGGAACTTCAGGGGGTATCCGGAGATCTGGGTTACAATGTTTTTGGAAATAACGAAGGCGGACCTGAAGAATTTTATTTGGGGGCAAACTATGAGGCCGGATTAAGTTTCTATAAACCCTACGGGCACGACAACCTGCTTGTCCCGGTTTCTTCAACAGACACAATATTTGTAGATGTTGTAAATGATGATTACCATCTCGCCGCTAATTCAATAGCTATTGATGCCGGAGACCCGGATGACCCAGTAGGAAATGAACCCCTGCCCAATGGAAACAGAATTGACTGCGGTGCTTACGGGGGGACGCAGGAAACCGCAGTTTCAGAGACCATACCGCCTGCAGCAGTGACAGATTTAACCGCAATACCGGGCACAAATATAGGTGAAATCAAATTAATCTGGAGCGTTCCCGGAGACGATGGCACTTATAACCGTCACATTTATGGAGCAAGATATTATCTTAAATATGCCACATTTTCCCTGACAGGTTATACTACCCAGCAATGGTGGGACATTGCGGACTTGTTTACACCCCAGGATCAGTGGATTGTAGGCGAAGATACTACGGTAACTAAAAGTAATCCTGACTGGAAAGAAGAGCAGCCTATGGGCATAGTAGGCAAAAGAGAAAATTTTATACTTTATGATTTAACCCCCGGGGTAACATATTTCTTTATGTTGAAAACCCGGGATAATTCCGGCAACTTATCAGTGGTGGATGATAAATCTACCGATACTGCTACCATGGCAAATGCTTATGCACAGGGAATCGGTAACAGTATCCCTGTACTTGGCCATACTATGGATAATATATTAGGAAGCGCGGCGCAGAGAAGGGATGATTCTGACCTGGTTGATATAAAGTTCCGCATAAAAGATTCAGACGGCCCCGGAGATATTTCTCTTTTTGTTAATGACAGCGCACAATACAGCTTAGCCAGCGGTCCCTGGAACAATATTGATAAAGCTCACCTGATATTTCCTGTAACTTATTTTGCGCCGGCAACAGATTTCAGCGGCACAGAATATACGGTTATCTGGGTTACCACAAAAACATTTTCTGGTATTGAAAATGATAACGTTGCTTTCAGATTTAAAGTAAATGACGGAAATGCAACCAGCCTTTATGCAAGTACAGGAGTATTTTCCGTTGATACCGAATCACCTGGAATTTCCGGCAGAAATATTTTGTCCCGCACACCTGTAAGTATTAAATATGGCTGGAGTTCAACAACAGACCCGAATTTTGACCAGTTTTACGTTTATTATGCCAGTTATTCCTTTGCATCGGCAAATCCTTATGCGGCAAATAAAATATGGAACGCATCAAATGATGCGTTGTTGTATGTAAATGCTACCACTTTCACCGTGATTACAGGTTTATCAATGTATACAACCTACTGGTTTTATGTTCAGCCCAGAGATGCGTTCGGCCATGCGCCTACCCACGGGCTGGCGGTTATAAGCACCATGACTCTTTTGGATGTTATACCGCCTGCCGCAGTTTCAGACCTTACAGTTTCTTTGGGTCCTAATGTAGGTGATGTAAAACTCCAGTGGACCTCTCCCGGTGATGACGGTACCTCTGAAACTATCCCTAACGGTTTGTATGAAATAAAATATTCAAGTGTAGGAATAATTACAGCGTTAAACTATTCAACACCTCCGGAATCATCATATATTTTTACTTTGACTACTTCAGTTGTGCCCGGGCGTTTAAGCGCCTGGATAATTACCGGATTAATACCGTCTACTACTTACTGGTTTGCGCTTAAAACATGTGATGACGGAAATTTATGGAGTGTATGGAATTCAACTGCAGATGTTGCCAGCGTAAACACAGGCGCTTACGGCTGGGCAAGATATGTGGATACCACTATTCCGGCAGGTTCTTTCAGCGGGAACTTTAGTGAATCGGGCGGCGCGCTTTACAATACGCAATGGGCAGACGAGGCTTATGGAATTGCGGTAGACACGTTTTCAGCCGGCGGGCCATATTTGTATTCAGTAGGTTTTTCATCAATCAACGGCGGTTACTGGCCTAATGATGCAATGATAATAAAGTATGACCAGTACGGTAATAAATCAGCCGCAAGGCTTTATAACGGGGTGAAAGCGAGAAACGATATATTCAGGTCTGTGTACGTGGCCGCCAGCGGTTATATTTATGCCGGCGGTAATACAATAGGCCCAACCTTTAACGATGATTACCTGGTTGCTAAGTATGACCAGGACCTGGTGCTTTTAACTTCCACAACTATTAATGGTTTAGGAAATAACGCTGATAATATCTACGGGATTGTTGCAGATGCCCAGGGAAATATAATAGTTTCCGGCAGGTCATACAATGGCGCCGGGCCTTCCTATGATGTTACAACTATTAAATATAATTCTGAATTATCTGCTATTTTATCATCTGCAACCTTTGACAGCGGAGGGACAGATTATGGTTATCGGGTTGCTGTAGACAGTAATTCAAATATTTATGTAACTGCCGCCTGCAATTCAAAATTTTCAGTTTTGAAATATAACTCCTATTTAACGCTGGTTTCTTCAATAGCTTTTAACAGAAGTTCATCCAATGCTTACAGTATTAAATGCAATAATGCAGGTGAAGTTATTGTTTCCGGAGACTTGTGGGAAAATCCAAGCCAGGATTTGCTTGTCATAAGGTATAATTCTGATTTGTCTGTCATGCTGTCCTCTATAACTTTTAACAGCGGCGCTAATGATTATGGTTACGGTATGACGCTGGATAATTCCGATAATGTTATTCTTGCTGCAAAAATAAACAGTGATATAGGAATTGTTAAATACAGCTCCGACCTCAGCTTGATGATTTCTTCCCAGACCTATGACAGCGCTACTGCGGATTCGGCGGAAGATATTTGCGTAGGGCTTTCAAGTTATGTTTATGTTGCAGGTTATTCTGATAACGGAGCTAAAAATGATTTCAGGACCATCAGGTTTAATGTTGATAATCCTGACCTTGTTGCACCGTCTGCAGTTACAGACCTTCTGGCCCAGACGGGTTTGGCGGAAGGGCAGGCAAAACTTAACTGGTCTGTTCCCGGAGATGATAATTGGTCAGGCACTTTAGGTTCTGGCTCAGGTTTTAAAATTCAGTACTCTACTTCTGCTGACGGGTTTCCTCCGGGTGCCTGGGCACAGAATTATGCGCAGGTATATATTTCAAGTTCAGCAGCTGCGCCTTATACCAGGGTTTCCTATACGGTTACAAGTTTAACCGGCGGTACAACTTATTATTTCAGGGCCTGGCATCGGGATGAAGTTCCCAACTGGGCGGTTATGTCTAACCTGGCAACTGCATATGCCCTGCCTGACATAATAAGCCCTTCATCAATTACAGATTTATACGGTACCTGTGGCATAAATTCCGGAGAAATTATTTTAAACTGGACAACTCCGGGAGATGACGGGTCCATGGGTTCTTTGGTTTCCGGGGCGAATTTTAAAATACAATATTCAACGTACAGTGAAATTATATGGTCTCCGGTTACGGCAGAGATTACAATTTCAACAGCTGCAGCGCCGTTTATAAAAGCCGCTTATACAATTACCAGCCTCTCGCCCGGGGTTACCTATTTTATTCAAATATGGGCCGCAGATGATACCGGCAATATTTCCGGTATTTCAAACGGTACAACAGCCCAGGCAAAAATAAATCTTCCGTTTTCGCCGGTTGGTTTTAGTGCAACTGTACTTTCAACTACAACCATAAGGTGGTTTTGGCAGGATATTGAAGATTATGAGCAGGGTTACAGAATAAAAACTTCAACAGGCGCAATAATAGCAACATTGTCTGCGAACACTACTTTTTGGATTGAAGAAAACCTTACCGCAAATACTTCAAGTTACAGATATGCAGAAGTTTATAACCTGGCCGGTTCCAGCGCAGTCCCGGGGATTTTAAAATATACTTTTGCAAACCCTCCCGTAAATACGGCCTTTACCGGTGTTTTTCTTTCAAGCGTAACCTTTAACTGGGAATTAAACGGCAATGCTGACGGGACAAGATGGGAAATACTGCGTTCAACAAATAATTTTGCAGCCAGCACTACCACTATGTTCACTTACGCTATGGCTTATACAAGCATTACATTCACGGACATGGATATGATTTCAGAAGCCAGTTATTACTATAAGGTGCGTGCGTTTAATGCTGAAGCAATAGCAACAAATTATGATATTACAATATCAACTTATTTAGGGGATGCAACGGCGCCTGCTCAGATAACGGATTTAACGGGAACTAACGGCACAAATTCCGGAGAAATTCTTTTAAGCTGGACAACTCCCGGAGATAATGGTTATTTGGATAACCTGCTTTTTGGTTCAAAGTTTAAAATTCAGTATTCCACTTCTGCCGACGGTGTCCCTCCGGGTGCCTGGGCTGACAGTAATGCGCAGATTTTAGTTTCTACATCGGGCATCAGCCCCGGAATAAAAGTAGCGCAGGCAGTTACAGGGCTTGTGAAAGGAACAACATATTTTATCCGTTTATGGACAACGGATGATGTGGGCAATTGTTCGGGTATTTCAAATGCAACCACCGCACAGGCTTCTTATAGCGCTGCAGTTTATGTTACCCAAAATGTTCCTATAAGCATGTGCAGTAATACAACTTACTATGTTTCTGTAACAATGCAAAATACCGGAATAACTAACTGGACCAAAGACGCAAATTTCAGGCTGGGTTCACAAAACCCTATGGATAACCAGCAATGGCTGCTTACAACGGGGCGCGTGGAATTGGATGTTGCTGATAATATTGCCCCGGGCCAGCAAAAAACATTTTCGTTCGTGGCAACAGCCACTGCGGCGGCAGGAGCTTATAATTTCCGGTGGCAGATGGTTCAGGAAGGGGTGGAGTGGTTTGGAGATCTTACCCAGAATGCCACGGTATATATTTACCAGCCCGGGTTGCCGGTTGAAACAGTCGATACTTTGGAACATTTTCTTACAGATTATTCTACGCAGGCATTAAGCGGTACTCATGCCCACAGCCAGCTTGTAGGAAGTAATGATGTGTATTTTGTAAAGTGGTCTTCCATGGCTTTTGAATTATACGAATGGGACGATGATTTCATATATATGAAGGAAGATCAGAGTTATCTGATTAATGCAGGTTATGCTTTTTATCCGGGTAAATGGATGAAAAGGCAGATGAATATAGGTGAAAAGATTGATATGAACAGTAACGGGCTTCACTGGTTTGATAGTTCATGTAATATTACAAGCCAGGGAATTTTTATGTATGAAAATACGCTTGAAGCCCATGTAACAGATTTTTATATGGGCGGGGATATGGGTACGCAGGATGTTATTATCCTGAAATATTTTTATTATGACAAATACGAAAAGTTTTATTACAGCAAAGAATGGGGATGGATAATGTGGGAACTATATGTAAGCAGTTCAAGTTCTCTTAGTTATGCATCCAGGTTTAACGTTGCAGCAGGTTCAACGATTACTCCGTCACAGGCATTTACTAAAACAGCTCCTCCGGGAAGTGTTACAGATTTATCGGCAGCAGCCGGAACAAATGAAGGCGAAGTACAGCTGGTATGGTCTGCCCCCGGTGATGACAGGTGGCTGGGAGATTTAATAACAGGTTCAAGTTATAAAATTCAATACTCAACATTCAGCGGTGTTGTGTGGTCAACGGCAGCTTTCAATATTACAATTTCAACAACAGCCGCGGCCTTGAGCCGAATGACTTACTCCATTACAGGCCTGTCCCCGGGTGTTACTTACTATATAAGTTTGTGGACAAAAGATGAAAAAGGCAACTGCTCAGGAATTTCAAACTGCACAACCACGCAGGCAAAAATAAATCTTCCGCTGGCACCGGTTGATTTTAACGCAATAGCTCTTTCAACTTCATCCATAAAATGGTTCTGGCAGGACATTGAAGAAAATGAGCTTGGTTATAGAATACGGACTTCAACAGGCGGGTTGCTGGCAGAGTTACCTGTAGGTGCAACTTCCTGGATAGAGGAACGTTTGACAGCAAATACATCAAGTTACAGATATGGTGAAGTTTATAATTTAGCGGGTTCCAGTGCCTGCGCAGGAGTAACAAAATATTCTTTTGCAAAACCTCCGGTAAATACCGCGTTTATGGGGATTTATCTTTCAAGTATAACTTTCGGCTGGGAATTAAACGGCAACCCTAACGGGACAAAATGGGAAATATTGCGGTCAACAAATGATTTTACAGCCAGCACAATAACATTAGTTTCTTATGCAACGGGTTATACTAACCTGTTTTTTGCAGACACAGACCTGGTGTCCGGAGTAAGCTATTATTATAGGGTATGCTCTTTTAACGGTGAAGGTACCGCAACAGATTATGATACGGTTATATCTACATATTTTAGTGACAGAATTGCGCCTTCGCAGGTTACGGATTTGTTGGGTGTTCCCGGCAATAATGCAGGGGAAATAAAATTAAACTGGTCCTTTACCGGAGATGATTACCAGACAGGATATTTCAGTGCAGGTTGTTTTTTTAGAATAAAGCATTCAACATATGCAGGCGTTAACTGGCAGTTAAAACCTGTGGATATGGAAATTTCAACTATGGCAGCAGTGCAGGCAAAAGCAGAATATGCAGTTACAGGCCTTACTCCGGGTGTAACATATTTTGTTCATATCTGGCTGGCAGATGAAGCCGGGAATTGGTCTGACATATCAAACACATTAACAGTCCAGGCAAGAATAAACCTTCCTTTAAAACCGGAAAACTTTATAGGTACGGCATTATCAACAGCATCAATTAAATGGAGCTGGGAAGATAATTCTGATAATGAAACTGAATTCAGAATATATTCTTCAACGGGTTATCTGATAACAGTTTTACCGGAAGGCACAACAGAATATTTGGAGTCTGCCTTGAGTGAAAATACAGCTTATGCGCGTTTTATAAAAACCTGGAACCTGAAAGGGGAAAATGTGGATATTACTTCCGCTACGGTTTATACCTATGCAAACACTCCGGCAGTTTTTTATGCAAGTTCCGAAGCGGCCCATTCCATTATGCTTAGCTGGGCCGGGGCAACGGCTCAAAACTTCAGGATAGATAAATCTACAGATAATTTATTCTGGTCAATTATTTTGCAAAGTACAACAAGTCTGTATTGTGAAATAGATAAATTATTTCCCGGCACAACTTACTATTTTGCAGTATGGAGCTATAATGCCGGCGATTATTTATCCCTTTCAAGCACAACATTAAATACAGTAACAAAAAACCTTTCTCAAAACATTTTAAATCCCGGCACAGGCGGAGTTGAGTCTAAAAGCAAAATGGTAAACACCGCTGAATTGAAAACTGAAATTAGAATTCCTGCGGGCGCTATCAGTGAAGAAACGTATATTGATATAAATTTAACCCCTCTTTCAGGCACCAGGGAAGCCGATATATTAAAATTAACACAAGCCGATGATATAATAAATGCTGATAATCAAAAATATTTGTTTGATTATTCAATAGTAGAACTGAATATGTATGATTTAAGAGGCAACAGGATTACAGGCGCTTTTTTAAAGAATGTAACTCTGGCTCTGCAATACCCAGATGAAAATAATGACGGTATAATAGATGATACAATAGCAAAGGTTTTAGAAAGAAGATTAAATATTTACAGGCTTAATGAAATATCGGGGGAATGGGAATTTACCGGGGGCAATGTTTTAAAAACAGATAATACCGTTGAAGCAGAGTTGGATCATTTTTCAATATATTGCCTTATAGCAAATACAATTTCATCACAAACAGATTTAAAGAATGTTATAGTTTATCCCAACCCGTTTAAAAATGAAGCCGGAAGCAGGTTTAACAGCGCCAGCGGAATGATTTTTGATAATCTTACGGCAAATGTAAACTTAAAAATTTACAATATTGCCGGTGAACTGATTTATGAGACTGTTATTGAAAACGGCAGCGGCAGGTTTGATTGGCAGATGGTAAATAATACCGGGGAACAAACTGCAAGCGGTGTTTATATATACTTCATATCTAACAGAGACAACACTTTAGATAAAACTTCCGGTAAAATAGCAATAATAAAATAAAAATAAGCAGGTTATAAAATAATGCGCGGTTTTATTTCGGGGCTGCCGCAAAAATGTTTTTTTCAGGATTGTTTTCAACCGAAATTTTTGTTTCTAAAAGAATTCTATAAATTTAATCGGCTGGTTACCAGAAAAGCCCGGAAACATTCTTTCATGGTGTCGTCTGTCTATGCAATACGCACGAAAAACGCCCGCCGGCTAAAAACCAAAATGAGCATAATACCAGGGTATAATAGTATAGATTTTGAATCTTAAGTATAATAATAAACAAGGAGAGGGGAAAACGAATTATTTGTTCATTTTAAAAAACGTATCAAGGAGAATTTATGAAAAAAATGTTAATTGTTATGGGTTGTATTGTTTGCGTATTGTCAGTATTTTATGCGTACAAAGCTTTTTCCAAGCAGGGTGAACACATCGGCGAGCAGAAAATGCTTGCTGTGAATATTGAGTTCAATAACTCGGTTGGAAAAACAGTTACCAGTGCTCAGGGTGTTGACTATTATTTTCAGAACGGTTCCTTGCTTGGCCATGAAGCTCAGGTATATCCTGAAAAATACTGGGGTGAATTTCCTATGTATTTCTTTGGGATGCCTACAGGGGTAAAAGTAACAGTCACAAACATAGGCCCAAGAGCAAAAGACAAAATCAGGATTATTACAGAATCATACGTACTGCGCACCGACGGTTCTAACGGGCCTGCAATGTGTGAGCCGAAAGTAATTGAAGTTGAACTTTCTAAGGGAGAAACAAAAAGCATAGATGCAACTTTTACAACGCCTTATTCACCTGCCGCTGAATCCGGACTGGACCGTTTTATCGTAAAAGTCCAGCACTCAAATGAAGGCAGCGGGCCGGGGAATAATGAACCTGCTCTTGTTATGTCCAAAGAAGGCATTTACTGTCCGCCAAAATACACGCCAAAATAAGATTTAATACAACAAACGAGAATAAAAAACCACCCGCTTGGGTGGTTTTTTTATGTACAAAAGATTACACTTTTTATATTTAAAAATATATAATAAAGAAGTTACCCGATTTGTATCCCCGTATTTCAGAGGTGGTTATGGTAAAAAATATATTTGCAAAAATTGCGGTTTTACCAATTCTTTTAATTTCTCTTTCCGTATATGCCCAGCAAAACCCAAATCCGCTATCTCTTGAAGATTGTATTATCCTGGCAGAAAAAAATAATGAATTAATCCAAATTCAGATTCAGAAAATTGAGCAGGCAAAACAAGTTCTCAGGCAGGCAAGGGGTGCGCTTCTGCCGGAAGTGGATTTTGTTTTTGTGCAGACATTAAAAGATACTTCCGGAAGTTCAGCTTCCGGTAACAGTACTGATTCTAAAATTACGGCCAGCCAGCCTTTGTTTTACGGCTTTACACTTAAAAATGTAGTGGCTATAGCGGAAGCGCAAAGCCGTGTTTCAGAACTGGAGCTTAAAAATGTACAAAGGGCGCTGGAGTCTGATACAGCAAAAGCGTTTTATGCTTTAGCACAGGCCGAATCAGATTTAAAAAATACTGAAGATACCCTGGATAAAATGGCTGAACGTGAAAAAGTGCTGATAACCAGGGTAACTATAGGCAAATCCCGTGAAAGCGAACTGTTTATGTTACAGTCACAGATTTCTGTTTTGCAATCAAACAGGCAGAAAATCTCCGGAGTGCGTAAAAAAGCATCGGAACAACTGGCGTTTTTAACAGGAATTGATGCAAAAGATATTGTTATTGCTGATACGGCAATGGAGCCTTCCGGAGTAGATGCAGTAGAAAGCATAATTGATAAAGCGCAGAACCGTTCTGATATAAAGCTGGCGGAAGAAAATCTAAGAACACAGGAGAAAAAGATAAAAGTAGCGCAGGGGTTGCGCCTGCCGACAGTAGATTTAAATGGTACCTATTATGCCGCACGCAGCGGCTCTATGGCTGATTCAAAGTGGGATACGGGCCTTTCGCTGAATATGCCCCTTTATCAGGGCGGAATTATAAAGTCAGGAATAAGTGAAGAAAAATTGAAACTGCAGGAATATACGCAGGCTCTGGCACAAAGCAGAAAGAGAGTGAAAACAGAAATACTACAACTGCACTCTTCCATAGAATCTTCGCTGGCGCAGGTTTCTGCGCTTAAGTCTGCATACAGCAAAGCCCAGTTAAGTTATGAACTGCAGTTAAAAGATTATTCAGTAGGGCTGGTAAATAACCTGGATGTTATTCAGGCAACATTAACTCTGCTTGATGTAAGAAACAATTTAAATGGAGCAATAATTCAGTCAAAATTAAATAAAGTTTTGCTGGAAATAGCTGTGAAATGATGTTTGGAAACAAATCCTTCAAAAAAGCGCTCCCCATCGCAGGGTCGCTTATCTTTGGCTCCTCGTTGTTTGCGGGGTCGCCGCCAAAATGCTTTTTTCAGGATTGTTTCCAAACGGGATATTAAAAGTAAGTGGTTTGAGTAGCCGCAGGCTTACTGATTATTCATTTTATCGTAGGATATCAGTACATTGTCCATAGTTAGCCTGCGTATGAAATAAACCCAAAATTACGCAACCTGAAGGTTGCGGCTACAAAACAAAGATTGTTTTGTGGTTGTGGTAGCCGCAGGCTTCAGCCTGCGCGTATAAATAATATTATGATTATAGAAAAACATCATAGATTAAGCCCTTCCTTATATGTTGGAAAAATCCGTGTATCGTTTACTCTTTGTATAAATAAAAGAAAAAGTGTTTTTACGAATAAAAACATCACAGAGGCTATTTTAAGTGAGCTAAAAAAATCTTTAGTAAAATACAATGTAATTAATTGGGCTTATATTTTTATGCCGGATCATATGCACATAGTTTTGGAAGGTAAGGAAAAAGACTCAAATTTGCTTAAATGTTTAAAACTATTTAAACAATTTTCCGGATATTGGTTTTCAAAAAATATTTCCGGAATAGAGTGGCAAAAAGATTTTTATGATCACATACACAGAAAAGAGGACGATTTACCAGTCCATATAAGATATATTTTAAACAATCCTGTGAGAAAAGGTTTAGTAAAGGATTGGAATGATTATCCGTTTAAAGGTTCATTGGATAATAAATTGAATGAAATCTAATATCTCGCAACCTGAAGGTTGCGGCTACAAATTACAAATTTATTATTAAGGAAAAAACATGATTTTATCTGATGTTTCAATTAAAAATCCGGTTTTTGCCTGGATGTTGATGATAGGTATTGTAGTTTTTGGCGGAATTGCTTTTACTTTGTTAGGTGTCAGCCAGCTTCCGGATGTTGATATTCCTGTTGTTTCAATATCCTGTTCCTGGGAAAATGCCGCGCCTGAAGTAATGGAAACAGAAGTTACAGACGCTATTGAAGATTCTATTTTGGGAATTGAAGGCGTGGAAGAAGTTACTTCATCTTCACGCAAGGGCGGATCCCGCGTATCTATAGCGTTTGATATAAACAAAAACATTGATACTGCTATGCAGGAAGTTCAGGGAAGGCTTTCCCGCCTGCAAAGGTCTTTTCCCCGTGATATGGACCCGCCTGTAATATCAAAAAGCAACCCTGAAGACCAGCCGATTTTGTGGATTTCACTATCCGGAGACAACTCTCTAAAATATTTGATGGAATATACTCAGGATTATCTTAAAGACCAGTTTTCAATGGTTCCCGGAGTAGCGGAAGTCAGTATGGGCGGATTTACCAGCCCGAGTTTAAGGGTATGGCTTGATACTGAAAAAATGAAAAATTATGAACTTACCGTTGATGATATAATTTCAGCAATTCAGACCGAACATACGGAAACTCCAGCCGGTTTTATAGATACAGGCCGGCAGGAAATGAATATCCGTGTTTTAGGCGAAGCAGGTTCTGTTAAAGAATTCAGTTCAATTATTATTCCTTCGCGTAAAGGTTCTTCTCTGTGGAAAAAATTTAAAATAAGCGATGTTGCAGAAGTTGAAGACGGCCTGGATAATATCCGCGATATATCCCGTACCATGGGCCAGACTGCGGTAGGCATAGGCATAAAAAAACAGAGAGGCACCAATTCAGTAGAAGTTGCCAAGGCCGTAAAAAAGAAGTTGAAGGAACTGCAGCAATACCTGCCTGAAGGCGTTAAACTTGAAACCAGGTTTGATATGACAAGTTTTGTAGAAGATTCCATTAAAGAAATGTATTTTGTAATGATATTATCCGTTATACTTACTTCACTGGTTTGCTGGTTGTTTTTGGGTTCGTTTAGTTCGGCATTTAATGTATTTCTTACAATTCCTATGTCTATCTGCGGCACGCTTTTTGTTTTATATGTGCTTGGTTTTACATTAAATATGTTTACTTTACTGGGCCTTTCGCTTGTTATTGGAATTATTGTTGATGATGCCATAATGATGCTTGAAAATATTGCCCGGCACCGGGAAAACGGTGAATCAAAGGTGAAAGCAGCCATAAAAGGGGCCCGGGAAATTACTTTTGCCGCTATCTCAGCCACTACCGCTATTCTGGCAATTTTTGTGCCTGTAATTTTCATGAAAGGCATAATAGGAAAATATTTTCTGCAGTTTGGTATTACCATTTCAGTTGCTGTAATGATATCTCTCCTGGGCGCGCTTACGCTTACTCCTATGTTTTGCGCGCAATTTTTAACTATTGGCCATACTACGCGTTTCGGCAAAGGCATGGACAATTTCATGCACGGCCTTAAGGAAATATATTCGTATATGCTTGATATTTGCCTGAGAAACAGATGGAAAGTTATATTGGGTTCATCAATATTATTTGTAAGTTCGTTATTTTTATTTGGAGTTCTTAAAAAAGAGTTTACGCCGCCGCAGGACCAAGGCAGGCTGATGGTAAGAGTTGAAACTAAAACCGGATCTTCAATTGAATTTACGGATTCTATAATGAAGGAAATTGAAAATATTTTAAGGAAACGCCCGGAAGTAGACACTTATTTCAGCCGTATTGATTCACATTCGGGATTTATGATGCTTACCCTTAAGCCGTTTAAGCAAAGGCCTAAAGATAAAGAAAAGAAACACCGGCTCAGCCAGCAGGAGTTGATACCTTCATTAAGGAAAGATTTAAAAGGTATCCGTGGAATAGAAAGAATTGTTGTCAGCGATCCGTCGCTGATGAGTTTTGGCGGCAGGCGCGGTACGCCGGTAAGTTTTAGTTTAAACGGCCCGGACTGGAATAAGCTTTCGCAGCTAAGCATGCAAATGGGCGAGGAAATGGAAAAAACCGGCCTTATGACCGATATTGATACAGATTTTGAAGTAGGCGCTCCTGAAGTAAGGGTTCTTCCGGACCGGCAGAAAGCAGCTGAGCGCAGTGTAAGTATTTCAGCGATAGGCGCTACCATAAATTCGCTTATCGGCGGGGTTCGCGTCGGAAAATATACTAAAGGCGGCAGGCGTTATGATGTGCGGGTCCAGCTGGTATCCGGAGACCGGAAAAATGAAAGTGATATCACAAAAATCTGGGTGCGCAACAGCCGCGGTGAAGTTATAAAACTTTCCGATGTTGTAAGCGTAGACAAAAAACCGTCATTGCTTACAATTACCCGCAGAAACCGTGAACGTGCCATAAGAGTATCGGCAAATGTTGCTTTAGGAAAATCGCAGGGTGAAGCTATGGCGGCAGTAGAAGTTATTGCAAAAAAAATTCTGCCTGAAGGGTATAAAATGGTTTACTCCGGCGGTTCGCAGACTTTTAAAGAATCTTTCAACGGGCTGTATCTGGCCTTAATTTTGGGAATATTTGTTGCTTATATGGTGCTGGGTACTCAGTTTAACAGTTTTGTGCATCCCTTTACCGTTTTGATAGCATTGCCGTTTAGTATTTCAGGCGCTATACTGGCTATGCTGATAACAGGGCAGTCTTTTAATATTTACAGTGCTATCGGTGTAATTTTGCTGATGGGAATTGTAAAGAAAAATTCAATATTGCTGGTTGATTTTACAAATCAGAGAAGAGAAGAAGGGCTCAATGTTGACGAGGCGCTTAAAAATGCCTGCCCAGTAAGATTAAGGCCGATTTTAATGACTTCATTTGCTACTATTGCTGCCGCTGTGCCGCCGGCACTGGCTATGGGCCCGGGCGCAGAAACACGCGTGCCTATGGCAGTGGTAGTAATTGGCGGTGTGTTTGTATCCACTCTTTTGACTCTGTTTGTAGTGCCGTGCGTTTACAGCCTGCTGTCAATTTTTGAAAGCAAAAAACATCAGAAAGACGTGCACGACGCCCTGAAAGAACTTCAGAAGATATAAGAAAATAACAATAATATTTCTATTCTTTTTGAAAACCGATTTTTTTTGGATTCTCTTTTGGCGGAACCATTAACTGGCGTATTGCTTCAAAAATAGAACTTATTTGTTTATCATGTTTTTCATACTTATTTTCAAGCTCTGTTAATTTAAATGCCAATTCTTTATTAGCAGAAATAAATTGTCTTAATTTCACAAAAACACGCATAATAGCAATATTAACCTGAATTGCCCTGCTGCTATGCAAAATTCCTGACAGCATAGCTATGCCTTGTTCCGTGAAGGCATAAGGCATAAATCCGCCTAAGTGTTTTTTAGAAGGTATCACATTTTGTGATACCAGCAATTCAGTTTCTTTTTTAGTTTTTCGCTAAAATAAACGCATGCATAGTTAGATAGTTCCATACGGTAACGATTTGTGATTTTCTGGAGTTTAAAGAAACCGCACCCTATGCGCATAATCCTTTGCCCGGGGCAAAATTCATTTGAAATAAAATTGTAAGACTGTAAAAAATATGAAATTTTATCTGGTTTTAATTCTGGGCGTATTTGCAATCAGTTTTTCACCCCTGGGGGGTGAAAATGGTCACTTTTGCTCCTACTGTAAGCGCATTTTACAGATGCCTCTACGCGGGAATATTCCTGCTTCTGTTGTCTTTGATACAGTTTAAACGGCAGCAGAATTCCACGGAATTCATCAGTAGGGATTAACTGATGTAGGTCTTTAATTGTTTCATGATTCGTAATCAAAAACATAACGTATTACAGTGATTTTATAGATATAAATAAATTTTGTGAATTATATGTTTTAATTTGAGTCTGTCGAAAAACCGTAGTTGTTCTTTAACATAATATTACGTCGGATTACCGACGGGTATAT
>MGVC01000061.1 GCA_001800285.1 Elusimicrobia bacterium RIFOXYA2_FULL_39_19
TGTTTTCTACGTTATCCAAAGAATAATAACTCAATGTGTGTTTACCTTCTGTTGTAATCGTAAGTGGTAAGTCGTAAGCAGTAAGTGGCAAACCATCAATAAAGCATTTTGTTTCTTTTAATCCGGAAGCTACTTCGTTCATTACCGGGTCTTCTGCTGTCAGGCTGAATACTGTATTTTTAGGTACATATAAATTACCATAGAATATTTCGCTGGCATGGAACTCGGTTTCAGGAACTGTCCCGTCAATTGCAATTGTTATTAATTTCTCAGTGCTTGTATTATCAAGATTATCTTTAGCTCTGAGTACAAGGTTATGCATTCCTTCTATATTGAACTTTGCTTCAACAGGCTGTGTGTTATATGAAATATATCCGGCATTATCTTTATTGATTTGAAGTTCGCTTAATCCGCTTGCTAACGAAATTTCCCCTAACACTTCAGGCCGGGTTATTCTTAAATCACTAAACCTGCATACCGAATTATCACTACCAAGCCCAACAGAAAGAGGTAATAAATACGAAGGAAGAGCTAAATCAAAAATTATATCACCAAATATTTTAACTATTACCCGTTCACTATTCACTGTTAACCCTAAATCAACCCATCTGTTAAATTCTACCGGGTAAGGCTCTTCTGAAAGGATGGTTTCTACATTATTTTTTACTTTTATTATCCTTGCTGTATGATACATTGCTGATAAATGTAATGCATAATAATCATTTTGATTTTGATACCTGAAATATATTAATGCACCATTACTTTGGATTGGGTTGCTAATAAAACCAGCTATGTAGGTTGAAATATGCACTTTTAGGGATAGATCATATTCTAACCAGTCAAACTGTTTTAAAATGCTTTTTGTATAACCGGCAGCATATTTGTCTGTCTGAATACATTGCTCTCTTGCTGTATCTACCACCCAACTGCCTGAAATTACTTCCCAATTTGACATATAATCGGGTTTATTAATTTGTGTGATTTGTGTTACAAAAGCCCGGCCAGGATCAATTGATTCTATGGCAATTGTGCTTATTATATTTATATATACTGTAGTATCATTTTGATACAAAAACTTTTCCGGATGATAATTTATTATCGGCGGTGTATTATCAATTATTACTCTTTCCTCTTTCGGTTCTTCCTGGTTGCCTATTACATCTTCAGAAAAATATTTTATTGTTTGAGTTCCTTCTGCAACCTCCGCAACTATAAATGTAGATTCATAAATTATACCTACTTCCGGTTTTGGGTTCCCATACTCCCTGACATCCAATCCCTCACTACTAACCACCGTCTTTAATACTCCAAGTCCTTTTTTATCCTCTGTTTCCGCCAAATCATCAATTGCTGTCAACACAAACAAAGTATCTGCCCTTACATAGGTGTTTCCACTACCCGCTGCCTGCTGACCGCTAATCACTAATTCCGTCCTAGGCGGCTGCGTATCTTGGATTTTATACAAAATCGCAAATAATGAAAGTGAATTTACGCTGACTTTTATCCAGTTGTCATTAATATCTTGTTCTAATTTAGGTAAGATCTGCCAACCTGTTTCCGTGTCATATTTCTGGACTTCTAACAGCATTTCAGCTGTTACATCAGACGGCAACGGTTCTGTATACTTAAATATAAGAGTAGCTGGCTCAACGAAAACCGCACCATCAGGGCCAATATCGTACAACTCACCGATTAACCCATATCCCGCTTTTGCAGAAGTAGAAAGGGCAACAGTGGCACGGAAAGTTGTTGTCGGTTCAATTAAAATATATATTTCTGTTGTTTTATCAAGCAGTGTTGCACTTTGATATTCAACCGATATCACTGTATCTGTGCTTTCTGCTGAAAACCAGGTCATCCCGGCTGTTACTTCTGACCAGTCCGCCCAATTGTTTTTCCCATCTGCTGTGCGTATCTGAAAATAATAAGTCGACCCTGTTAATAGACCTGTAATTACTTTTGTTTCAATTTGTCCCGGCACAGTATTTGTTGACCAGGTAATATAAGTGCTTGCCACCTGATTGTTTATCAAATAGGTCGAATATTCAATCTGGTACTTACCATCAACTATTTCACCCTCTATCGCATCATCGCCGGGGGCTGTCCATTTCAGAACCAGGGATTTTATTGTTGCATCAATAACAGATAAATCAGTAATGGTTGCAGGTGGAATAAATTCCGCTTCCAAAGGAGCTGTGGATTTGTTAATAATAACCGAAATAGATGAATAATTCCCGCAAGCTATATCAAAAAATCCATCATTATTAAAATCAGCTGTGGCTAAATTATATGGGCTGCCATTTTCAGATGTAACACTGAATTCATAGGATGCAGAAAAAGTTCCATCTCCTAAACTTAACAATATTGATATTTTTTTATTACCATCAGGTGCAATAGCAACGTCAACCAAATTATCTTTATTGAAATCTCCCGCAGTAATCCTTTTACCACCGGGTGTAATTTGATATTCCCCTGTAAAGTCAAATTCACCATTACCCCTGCCTGAATATACAATGGCTCTGTCGCTTAAAACAGCTACGGCATCTGTATGTCCGTTCTGATCTAAATCACTCACAATTACATCGGTAGCACAATCAGGCATTGTAATACTTACCCCCTGCCTGAAAGTACCATCGCCGTTTCCTAAAAATACAGAAAATATTGAAGAAGTGCTTACAACCACCAGGTCAGTTATCCCGTCTTCGTCAAAATCACCCTTAGCTATTCCTTTGGGATTATTTTGTACGGGAGTAATTAACGTTTGAAGCAAACTGCCATCCATCTTTAATAATAAAACAGACACAGTATTTTCATTGGGATTTGTCACCGCCAGGTCCATTATCCCATCATTATTAAAATCTTCTTTAACTATATCATAAGTATAACCTCCCGGAATATTTAAGCGAGTAAAAGTACCATCACCTTTTCCAAATAACATAGTAACTCCACCTTTTACTCCCGCTATATCCATATTGCCGTCGTTATTAAAATCATGAGTAACAGTATTATATAAAACTCTCCATAAATAATTCGGGAAATAATTAAAACGTGGTGCCTTTTCAAATGTGCCATCACTTCTTCCCAGAAAATTACCAATATCTATTGTACCGTCATTATTAAAATCTGCTATTGGTATTGATTCTGTCGGCATCTGGTCCTGAGGGGGTTCTGTTGTTGAATATTCAGCAGGCTGTGAAAAAGCCAGTTCACCTAAATCAGTATCCACAATCAGGGTTATTGCCTGGGAATGTTCTGATACATGTTCTGCAATATCTGTAGCAGTTGCAGTTATTGAATTATTGCCATTACCTAGAGGAATAATGTTTTTACATATGAAGTTCCCATATACGTCAGCTTGCACGGTCCCTACTAGTTCCGTGTTATTGGTAAAAATATTTACGGTAGAATAGGGTTCGGCTTTACCACATATTACAGGAGTAGTAACTCTTATAGAAGATAAATTACCAGGGCTAATTATCACAGGTGGTTCCGGAGTTGTAATATCAACACCAAAAACCTGGATTCTGTTATTACCGGAATCTGCTATAAACAATCTATCCTGAACATCAATTATCAATCCGGCAGGGTACTGGAATTCTCCGTGTAGGGTCCCGGATTTACCGAATGTTGCCAACAAATCTCCGATAGGTGTAAATACCGTTATTCTGTTTTGAACTCCATCGGACACATACACAAATCCTTTTGAATCTGATGCAAGAGCTTCCGTCGGGCCAAAACCATCCCATTCAGTAACAAGCTGGCCGTCAAATGTAAATTTTTGCAGAAAATTAGGGCCTGAGGAATAAACATACAAATATCCGAATAAATCCATACCCAAAATATACGCAGGTTTTATATCCCATTCCTTTATAAAGGTTCTGTTGCTATCAAACTTTACAATCCTGCTTATAAGATTAGAACCAACCCATTTGCTGGTGATTACATATATCTGTCCGTTAGAATCAACGGCAACATCCTTTGGAGACAGGATATGGCTATCAGTCCAGATATATAACAGATTACCGTTACTATCAAATATCTGTATCCTGCCGTTTACCTCATCCGTTGCAAATATTTTACTTTCATCATAATTTATTCCTAACCTTACGGTTTCTTCAAATTGTCCAGGACCGCTGCCTCTTGTTCCCCACATCGTCAGTGGAACACCGTCCAATGTAAACTTTTGTATCCTGTAATTGCTTCTTTCATACACATATATATTGCTTGAGGCATCTATTACCATATCTCCCGGATTTCTCAGTTCTCCCAGAAAAGTCCCTTCACTGCCCCAGCTGTATAAAAACTCATATACCGGACGTTTAGGAATACTGACTTCAACTACATTAGACACTGCTGAATAGTTCCTTGCTTCGTCCTTTGCTTTTATTGCAAAATAATACTGTCCGCCGGGTTGTAAACCTGAAATTGTAAATATTTCATTTGTACCGGAATAACCGGGTGCAGGTTCACCTGATATAGAAATTGCATTATCCCAGTTAGTTTCGTTTATTACAGAAGTGTAATACCTTAAATCGTACTTAGCAGCCTTACCAATTAGCCCGTCATCGCCTGGTGAAGCCCAGGAAAGTGTAATTGTTTCCAAATGCGGGCCAAGAACAATTGATAAATCTGTTATGGTTTTTGGCGGAATAACATCGTATAACTTAAAATAATTTGTAGCCATGGGGACTGTAATGTCGCAGTCAAACCTTATTTCATTGTCAGTCCAATTTGTCCAGATCCAGTTTAATGTTCCCCCATTTAGGAAATGGCTGCTCCATCTTACTGAAGGATAAACCTGCCCGCCATCGGGAATAAATGTTTTCACATTCCAGTCTGACCAATTTATGCCGTTAAAACTTACGTATTCAATCTGATGATGGTTCCAAATATCCTGCCTCCCATAACATAAAACATGTAAATTATTCTTTGCATCAATTGCCAAAGAAGGAGCACTTTTAGAGATATTTGTGGGATTAATAAATACCGGAACACACCATTGATTCCAGTCAAATATCGTATATTTTATCTCGCTTATAGGGATGCTTAAATAGTTATCGCTCCAGACAACATGGATATTGTTTTTGCTGTCTATTGCCATGGAAGGAGGTGCTATATAAACTGCGTATTCTTTTTCAGCTATAACCGTTGATTTGCTCCAGCCCATACCGTCAGTCCAGCTATGTTTATAGTACCTGTTTTCACCCCAGACAACATGAACATTATCATAATTATCAACTTCACAAGTCGGTACTGATTGAGCCATTGTGCTTGATTCTATATTTATCCAGCCAGCCCAGGTAATTGTATCGTTTTTACTGTATTTAATCTGCGTATAATTACTATGCTGGGAATCATAACCTTCCCAGATTACATGCAGGTTATCTTTACTATCAACCGATAAAGAAGGCGTTTGTTGTGTGTATCCGGAGATGGGTTGTATATTTGTCCATCCCGTCCAGCTGCCCAATTCATATTTGCTATATTTTATCTGTGTGTATGCACTATTTTGAATGTCTTTACCCTGCCAAACCAGATGTAGCCTATCTTGCGAATCAATTGCCAAGGCAGGATAGCTTTGATCATAGCCGGAAATTTTGGGTGAATAGATATCAAACCAGGATATACCATCAGTTGATTTATACACAAAAACCTGTGATTTTTCATTTTCAATTTTTGAAAAAGCAACGTATAAATTACCGAAAGAATCTCTTACCATTCTTCGGGCATTGTTATAACCGGTAGGATAAAAATATCCGGAAAAAGGCCCTGTAGATATAACCCCTGTTGTAAACTCTTTTGCAAAGGCACTTGATTCGTTTGAAATACCGCTCCAGTTTAACTTCTCATCTGCTGTCCAGATACGAAAATAGTAGAAGCCGCCCGGGTCCAATCCGCTTACAATTAATACTTGCGGCGTATAGGAGGGAAGGCCGGAAATCGGAATCGCTGTATGATAGTCGGAATATTTCCAGTCTTTATCCGAATCTGTGCTGTAATCTATTCTGTATTCCCCAATACGAATTTTCCCGGTATTCCCATCATCACCCGGTGCTGTCCATATTAGCCCAACGACGCCTTTACTGCATCCTTTTAAAGCTACTAAATTCGTTATGGCCGCAGGCGGCGTTGTATCAAGCATTTCAATAACTGCATACACACCGGTATTTTCCGGAATGCATTCTATTCTATCCTGGGCTAAATTTATATTACTATCACTGCATATTTGCCACTTTTTAGTTAAATTATCATACCAATATACATTGAGTTCATTAATATCTGTCACTTGTGAGAAATTGAGCTTGAACATTGCTTCTATCCCGGAAGTAATGTTGCCATCAAGTTTATACGCTCTGTCTTTTATCACTAATTGCTGCTGGATTAAGGCATTTTGCATTTCATCGGATAATTTTACAACCGGACTTATGGTTAAACCTGAAGATTTATATTCTACCATGCCATCCGAGCTTACTGCCCAGGGTGCCGGTATAGCCAGTGCAAGAACGCTCCCATCACGCCCACAGGCATAAATTGTCCCATCAGAACCTAAACACGGATTGGTAAATGTGCCTTGCGTTATGGATTGCTGCCATTTTATACTGCCGTTAGATTTAAATGCCATTACTTTGTTTGTACCAAAGAAAGTGCCTGCGTAAATTGTATTGTCCCTGCCAATTGAAATAGCTATACCGATACGTTCATTATTCGCAGTAGCACGATAAATCCATTTAACCATTCCTGAAGAATCTATTGCATACAATAACGGATTTCCTATGTTTGCACCTATAAGCCCCACATAAATATTCCCGTCTTTACCAATAGCAGGAGCACAACGGCTATAACTTCCCCAAACACCCAAATAAGTTGACCATAAGTAATTAAGATCTTTGTCAAAAGCATATAATTTGTGTCCGCCGGAACTCGTTAATGGTTCAGAAACAGCATACACATTGCCGTTTTCAGCTATTGTTATGGAACCATAAAAATATTTGATATCAGTGTCACTATAAGAACCTATAACACTGCCTGTTGAACTTAAACACTGGATTTTTTCGTTTGTACTGCCATTAGTTGCTGCATAAAGCCTGCCTTCATTATCAATTCCTACATTAATCGCAGGGGCTCCAGAAACATAATTACCGAGGCCCTGGAATCCGCTCTTCGTCCATAAAACCTGCCCTGTAGGTGTAAGTGCGTGCAATACACCTGCATCTGTAAGAATGTATACATAACCATAGGGGCCTATTGACAAGCCGAATACATAACTTCCTGTATTATAGGACCAGATTAAACTGCCGTTTGTACCATCCAGAACGTAAACATTTTTATCATAGGAACCCGCATAAACCCTGTTATTCCAGTCCGCAGTAAGTGTCAAAATATAACTCCCTGTTGTATATCTCCATTTTTCTGCTCCTGTAACAGGATCTAAGGCATAAACATTTTTATCGTTTGAGCCAATAAAAATTGTCCCATCGTTGCCAATTACAGGCGAAGGGGTAACTACTCCACCTGCCTGGAAGGTCCATTTTATATTCGGGCTGGAAGGTCCTGTTGTTATGCCCTGCCCGCTTCGCCGGTAATCATACTGCATTGTTGGCCAGGGACTGTCTGCAAGAGGCGGGTGGGCTGTTTCTAACAAACAAACTGAAATTGTATTAGATAACCCGCTGGAGTTAGCTGCATCATCAATAGATTTTACTGCAAACCAATAAGTTGTATTCAGTACAAGATTACCTATTTTTATTGTTTCGTAATTAAAAGCATCCCTTGGTATGGGTTCAGTTTCTATTTCTGTTGCCAAGTCCCAGCTTGTTTCATCTATAGGTGAAGTATAGTACCTTATATCATAAACAGCTGTTTTACCTGTCCAGGCATCATCACCCGGGGCCGTCCAGCCTAAAGTTACGGAATTAAATTTTGTTAATATCACTTCTAAATCATTTATTGTCGCAGGAACTATAACGTCTTTTTTGAATATGGCACATCGGATTCCTTTATTGATAAATCCTATTATCATCGGCATTGTTTTATCTGATATTGTCTGGACTGTTACCTCCGCTGTGCTCCAGCTTACTCCATCCCAGGAATATATATTGACATAAGCTGTATTATTAACTAAAAGTGAATTATAACTGAAAAATAAAGCTGCCGGTATACTGAAATTAATTCCTTCCGCTACAGTGTAAACCTTACTTACCAAATCAAGCCCCTGGCTTTTGGCAACTATTATTGACGATGTAATTTCTACCGACATTGTTGATTTCTCAATAATTACCATACCAGGATATTGTGACAGAAGTGTAATTACTCCGTCTGTGCTATTTGCTATGAAAAATAATGTTTTCTCCTGGGTGTTTGACAAACCTGACCAATTTGAAACCTTGTCAGCGGCCCAGACACGGAAATAATAATGTTCACCTGGTGTTAATCCCGTAATTGTAATTTGCTGCGTTTCACCAGGTTTTGCATCTGTGCTTAGCTCTATGTTAAAGTCTCCGGCTGACCAGGAATAATCGCTGTAAGTGGAATATTTTATTCTATACCTGCCTTTTATCAGGTCACTTGCTGTACCATCATCGCCAGGAATTGTCCAGGTCAAGTTCACTTCGCCGGGATTACTGGTTAGAGCAACATCTAAATCTGTTATAGTTTTAGGAGCTGTATTGTCCAATTTTACTTGAATTGATTTTACCGATTCGGTATTTTCAACGTTATCTGTTGCTTTGTATTTTATTGTGTATTTACCGCTTGGGCCGGCAACATTAAACGGCTGCGTATATAGCTGCCAGTCGTTATTTTCAAGCTGCCAGTTTTTATTTTCTAATCCTGAATCCGCGTCGCTGCTCATGATTATAAATGGCGTTACTGCTGAAACATACAAATTACTGCCGTCATAATATTGCGGCTGGCTTATTTCCAAATCGCTTACAGGCGGGGTTGTGTCGACATAAACCTGATAGCTTTTTTCTGTTTCTACGTTATTATTTTTATCAACACTGAAGAAATGCACCGTATAAGTTCCCGTTTCTATCAGTTTAAATGGCAATGAATATATTATCCAGGAACCATTGTCGATTTTGTATTTTGTCTCTTTTACACCGCTGACATCATCAGTACCTGTCAAGCTAATATCTGATTCTGATGAAATGTAAGCTGGATTTACACCAAAATTAGGGCCTGATATTGCGATATTTGTAACAGGCGGCACACTATCAAGCTGTGAGCTTTCATATACAATTGTGTAATCGCCGGTAGGATTATAATCAATAAAATATATCTTTTTGTCTCTTATCCAGAAATTACGTTGATTTAATATCTTCCCATCTGTGCGGATAATATTTGCTACCTTTATGTTATTTTCAAACGGGTCATTTATTGAAGAATATATCCAACCGGTAGTAGTATCCAATAACTTTATTCTGAGATTTGGGTCTTGTGATGTAGGAAGCCCGGTTGCATAAGAAATCGTGTAACCGACATGTGTGTTTATTCCTTCAGATTCAAATATTGTATCCGGAATACCATTAGTATCTATATCAACAAGAAAATCATTTATATTGTCTTTGCCGGGTTCATCTGATATTACATCTTTAATTGCAAGATACGTTGATACGCTCTGTATAAGAGAGGTCTGCTCACCGCCAAGTTCCGCACTATGGCTGAATGATGCGTTAAAATAAGTAAATTCACCTGAAACCGACACTGTCATTTCCCAGGTGGCTAATTTACAGGTCCCACCGGTAATATCTCCTATATTCAAAGCCAAACTCATAGGGGCAGAAACCCCATTTACCTGGCTTCCTATAATCTGGTAATCAACAAGCAATTTTTGTTTATTGTCCAAAATAGTCGGCTTTGCGGAATCTATTTTAAAGCTTTTTGCAATACCTGAACCAACATTCCTGACCCTTACTGCCATCATAAACGGTTCAGGAGATTCCGTTCCCGGAGTGAACGGGTCGTCTCCGTAAACATATTTTGGTAATAAATATTCAAGAACAAGATTAGGCTGCGGTAAAACCGTTATATAATCTTTTATGGTTGTAAAATTGAAAGTTTCTGTCCCGATATTGTAATATATCACTGCCTGGACAGAGTATTTATTACCTTCCGGAATGTTTCCGCCTGAGTTAGCAGTAGGAATTAATAACCAGTTTATATCTGCCGTGCCGCCGGCTGATATCTCTCCGGAACCATCAATAGAATTAATATTATTTAAAGATGCTATTTTTGAAAAGAAATATTGGGCTGCTGACTGGTCCTGTAAATCCTTAATAATCAGGTCAATCCTTATTAAACTGAAATTTTGTTCAGTCCTGTTTGTTATATTAAGTTTGGCATCAAAAGCAATTCTTTCAAGAGTTGCTTCCTGCGGGATATTCAATTTTACTTCTGCACATATCTGAGTAACCTGGGCTTGTAGATTAAGCCCGGGTATAATACAGAAATAGAAGAAAAAAGAAACCCTTAATAATAATTTATTTAACTGATATTTCATAACCTTTTCTCTGCCAGAGCAGTAATCCGCCGGAAAGATTTCTTATGTTTTTCATGCTTTTCATGGATAACGCAGCTATTACCTCATCATTTATTTGTCCGTTTTGAGAATAAACGATAACTAACTTTGATTCTTTGATATTTTTTATCTCAGATTTAAATTTCTCGGGAATAATATTTCTTGCTCCGGGTATATGCCCGGCATTAAATTCTTCTTCATTTCTAACATCAAGAAGCAATAAATTTCCTTCTTTAGCCGTCAATGCTTTTAATTCGTCAGCAGAAATTGCTGTTATAGAAAATGTTATATCTTCAACCACTTCTGTTCCTTCTACAGGATAATGTCTTGATACCCAGGTAAGTAAACCTCCATCCAAGGCTTTTATCTTTTTATATCCCAGCTCAGCCATCTTCTTTACCGCTTTTTTGCTTGTATCACAACCATAATCAGAACAATAAATAACAATTTCTTTTTCATGAGGGAGTTTCTTTGTTACTAAGTTTGTGTAAGGGATAGACATTGCTCCCTTTATATGTTTTTTCTCAAATTCTGTCCTTGAGCGTATATCAACTAACATAAAATTATCGCTGCGGACTTGTTTTTCCTTGAGTTCTTCCGGAGTTATTATCAGGTTGTTTTTTGATATTAGTGCAGAATAACCTATCAACTGTATCGTAAAGAGAATTTGGATAAAAATAAAACACTTTGTAATTGTTCTGTTTCTCATATTTGTAAGCCTACCTTGAACATATAAATTGAAAAAAACAATAAAATAAATGAGTTTGCCATTTTTATGGGTACAATATACTTTTTGCTAAATGAATCAATTGCCTCTGAATCAATTCCAAACAGAATCAATAAAAATATTAACATTAACGGTAATACAAACATTAAACTATAAATCATCAGGTAGACTATTGATTGTGTTTTATAACCTGCGAGTTGCGTCATGTATGTTATTGTAGGCAAATATACCTGGCCTGTGCATATCAATTCCAACAAAGAAACAATACTGCCAAGAAAAAAAGAAATAAATACAAAATATCGTAATTGGCTCAGTTTTTCAGTAAAACCATATATTTTCCAGTTTATCCATTTAGGAACACGAAGCACAACGCCTTGCTTATCATCATTATTTCTTTTAAGTTTTTCTATTTTTCTTATAAAAAGAAAATCTCTTATAGAAATAATCCCTAAAACCAGTGTCAGAATGCCCATAAAAACATAGAAATATCTTGCAATATTCTTAAATCCATTTAGTCTGTAAATAATGTTCATTAATCCTAAACCTATTAAAAAATAGGTTACCACAACACCCAGAGTGTAAAACATGCCTATCCAAAATACCTCTGATTTTGTTTTTTTCTTGATACATATCATATAAGAAACCAGAAATATTATTGTCGCAAATGCACAAGGGTTTAACCCGTCAATTAAACCTGCTATAAGAATAGGTGAGATACTAAATGAGCTAAATCTACCTACAATTTCTTTTTGTGCATCAGGAATATACTTTCTTGCTTCATCCCAGGGTGCAATTGTTTTGTCAATTAATATTTTTTTTGTTGCTAATGATGTTAAAACGCTATTACCAATATCTTTCCCCTGGAAATACGCACAACCATTAGAATTAACAATAAATACAAATGGAGGGGTAAGCGGCTTATCTTTCGGGATTTTATAAGCAATCGCCATAGCTTCAAAAAGTATTCTGTTTTCTTTATTTGAAACATCATATTCACGAAGTATGAAACTGGATTTGGCATTATTTACTATTTTTTTTGCCCTATAACAGTCCTTACAGCTGGGAGAATAAAAATATACAAGATATCCGTATACGTTCTGCTTTCCTGAAACAATACTATTGGGTTCTATTTTACTTGCTAATAGTTTTGTGTTTTTACCAGCTACAAAACCCATTAAATCGAATTCTTTTGTTCCTTTATTAGTTCTTACATAGAGCTTTTTAGCAAAATTGCCTAATTCCCCTAAATCCGATGCATAGGTAACTTTGATCTTTGTATTTTCCCCGGGCTTTAATTCCTTTTTATATGAATCTATAAACAGGCAGTCACAATCCATATCAATTCCTTGAATAATCATTTTATCTTTCGAATCATTGCTGATTGTAATTCTAATTGAGGCATTTTTCCCATAGTTTACAGTACCAAAAGCGTATTTATACTGTTCAGCAGGCCATGTTTTACATAAAACAGCGGAACTCAAAAATATAAACACTAAAAAGTATAATCTAATCCTATTCATAAGAATTTATTTTTCATTCTTTTGTTGAATTCTTTTCCTTACATATTGCCCTAATAAAGCACCAATAATAGATGACGCTGCATAAAATATTCCTAAAAATAGACCAAGCCCTTCATATCCCTTGATGTTTGTTGAATAAATGCCTGTAAATGTATTAACAAATATAACTAAAATGATAAAAGAAACTACATATTTAATATTCCAACAATATTTAATACCAAAACCAATGATAAGATATAAAATAAAAAGGGAATATAAATTCAATAATTTAATTTTTTCTAAAACAGCAGGAAAATAAAATGCAATGCAAAATAAAATTAATAACAATAAATAATTTTTAAATGTTTTCATGGCACCCACACTCCTAAATTTGGAAATTCTCCACCAGATTGATTCACGACCATTCTAGCCCAATTATTACTATCATTCCCTGGAAATTTATAGTTCCAATAAAATGCTCTTCGTTGCCAATTATTTGCGATATTTTTTAACCTATTTTCCATATCTATAGATGTTTTACAACTCCCTATTTCAGATTTTATGGGTTTTATCGGTTTACATATTCCACCGGTGTCGATATTTTTATATACACCTGCTCTTTGATACATACTAAATGGGAATGGTGTTGAATCTCCATAATATGGATGGAGTCCATATGTAGTACCGTCACTAAATTTAATATAACTATGAAAACCTGGTGTCGGTATTCCTCCAACAAAAACCCTACTGGCACAAACTTGTGCTTCAAATCCAAATGGGTCAATAAAACTAACAGGATTACCATTAACATAAGCATAAAAGTTTATTCCACCAGCAAAACCTATTCTATCCTCAGCTGTAAATCTTCCAGTATTTGAGTCATAATCTCGTGTTCTATAATAAAACAACCCGGATTCGTTGTCATATTCCCGGGCTGTGAATGTATAAGGATTACCTATTGCTGACTGTGTTAACACATTATCTTGACTATCTTGAAAAGTGCATCTGCCAAAAACCTCATATTTAATCTGCTCTTTCATTGCCCCTTGCGAATCTGTGATTGTTACGATAGTACCCAATCCGTCCGCGTGGTAGTAATAATCCTGTCCACCCCTTGCCATTTCCATTGGTTCATCAATTCCGGGGCCGTGGGTATATTTGGCTTGAATGTTGTTACTTCCGTTAAGTTCAAGAATTATGTCTTCGTTGTCGTATACGAACCTTGTAACAATGCTATCTACTTCTTTTTCAATCCTACGACCAAGCCCGTCGTATTTGTAGTTTGCACTCTTGAGTAATGTAGTTTTACTTGAATCCGTGTATTCCTTATATATTGTCAGCTGGTTCTCGTTGTTGTAAGTGTATTCATAATATTTGTTTGTGCTTTTGTCTGTTTTACTCGTTTGGTTGCCGTTGTTGTCGTAAGAATATGTAAATTGGTCATCACTTGTAAGCCTGTTCGCATTGTTATAGATGTAATTTGTTGAAATATGACTGCTTAACCTATTCCCAACAGAATCATAGGTAAATGTTTCAGCAGGAAACAACGGATTCGCAGGTGTAAAACCTGCGGCTACCAACCGATACAAACTATCATAACTATAATTATGTGTTCCAAGAGGGTCGGTCATACTTGTTCTGTTACCTATATCATCGTAAACATACCCAAACGATGTTAATGCTGTTGCACCATGTCTATGTTCTAAATTCGTCAATTGTGAAACATCATCATAAGTATAATTTGTTTCTGTCCCATTGGGGTAGGTTAGTTTTGTTCTGCGGGATAAATTATCATATTCAAAACCGAACGACTGATTTGAAATATTAGTGATTCCTGTAAGACGGTTTAAGGAATCATAGGAATAATTAGATTGCCACGCTCCGCCTCCAATGATGGCCGAAAGGCGGTTGCCGTTATTATCATAGGTATAAGTGATTGTCCTTGTATGGCCATCTGACTTAAATTTCTGTGTAACGCTTGTTACCCTGCCCAACACATCGTAAGCCATTGTTAATAGGGAGTCCGTATTTTCTATTGCTGTAATGTTGCCTGCGTCATCATAAGTATAACTTACAGTGTCATCAGGAAGTGTTTTGGTAACCAAGCGATTAATTGCGTCGTAAGAGAAACCAATTGTGTTATTGTTTGCGTCTATAATTGAAATAAGATTACCAACTGCGTCATAACCAAAACTCTTAAACTGGCTTAAAGGATTGGTTACTTTTACCAACTGGCCAAACCCATCGTAATCAAAAAGTGTCTGCTTACTGTTTGCATCTATTACCTTGGAAAGCAGGCTTCCTGAACCGCTCGGACAGCTCTGGCAACCGCCACCGCCAAAATTCAACCCAGCCTCATATTCATAGGTTGTTGTTTTGTTATCTGCGTCTGTTACTGATGTAAGATTGCCCAATCCGTCATAAGCATAGTGCGTTAATTTATGGTTTGCGTCTTCCACCTGCGTTACGTTACTGTCATCATCATAGGCCATTACTGTTGTTCTGTTTAACGGATCCGTTATTGAAGTAAGGTTTCCAGAAATGCTGTCATAATTATAGGTAGTTGTTTTTCCTTTTGCGTCTTTGGTGGTTTTAAGCAACCCTTTTAAGTCATAGGTCATTTCTGTTGAGTTACCCTGGCTGTCTGTAATGCTGGTTAAGTTCCCTTTGCCTTCATAAGTGAAGAATGTTTTATTGCCTTTCGGGTCTGTTATGCTGGTTACTTTGTTGAATACCGATTCATAGGTGAACCTTGTAATGTTTCCGGCAGGGTCTGCTATAGAAAGCACATTGCCCATACCGTCATAAGTGTATGTAGTACTATTGCCGGCGGTATCCACCCGGCTTTTAATGTTAAACTCATCATCCCGGGCTAACGGGGTAGTTTTATTTATGGCATTAGTTATTTTTGTTATTGCACTTTTTCCGCGGGCTATGGTGTATTCTATTGTCATTATGTTTGTATTTGCACCGTTATAATCTATTCTGCGGGTGGTTTTATTATCAAGATAGTCATAAGCTATTCTGTTGGCAATGTTGTTTGATGTATCTTCTTCTTTTCTTTCAATACATTTGCCTGATACACCGTCATAGAGATATTTTGTTTTTGTGCCGTTGGGGTGAGTGATGCGTGTTAATCTATGGACTGTATCATATTCATAACCTGTAACTACGCCATTTACAGGGTCACCGCGATAATCCTTTGCACTTGTCAAATTGTTGTTTGTGTCATAGGTGTAACTTGCAACAAGCTGTTGCGGCCCGTTATTATAGGAGACTTTTGTTTCAGTTATTCTGTTTTGTGTATCACTTGTAAATGTAACGATTCTGTTTGAAGGGTGGTTTATAGACGTAAGGTTAGCATTGGTATCGTAATTATATTGTATTTTGTTACCGTTAGAATCTGTTATGTCCGATAGTTTGCCATCCGGCCTGAAATTGGTTTTTGTGCCGTTTTTATTTCGCCAGGTATAGGAACCATCTGGGTTTTTGGTAATGTTGCTTTCATCGCCGGGTTTTTTCCAGGGCGGTGTTGGTACGCCGCCTGAAAACTGAGTATCGGTTACTTTTGTTCCTCTTTTAGCATAAGTAGCCTGGGAACCATTTTTATCTCTTATTTTTATTACACCATTTACATCTGTAAGGTTTATAGATGCCGGGTTGGCCCAGCCATATCCGGTATTTGCTGTATTTGAATCATTGCTGTTGTAGGTCCTTGAGAATTCAACCGGCCCGTAAGGGCTATTTTTTGAAAAATCAGTAAATGTCTCATATACGTTCCCGTTGGTTACATTCACACTATGGCCGCCGCCCATAGGACAGGATGGTTCAGAAGATTCTTCACCATATATGTCCGGTTCAGTTGCCGGCGTCCCTCCGCAGGAAGTAACTGGCGGGTCAACCGGAGTTATATTTGAAGGTGTAGCTGTTACACTTGTGCCGGGTGAAGAAGGTGTTCCCTGCCCTCCTGAAAAAGAGTACGTATATCCTCCCGGGGTGGCGGATACCGTTGACGGGACATAACTTACGCTTGCCGCTGAATCACCGCAACTGCCGCCAGCGGCTATAATGTTAAATGCCTGCTGAAATTTTTGTTGTACCCAGGTTCCTGCCGCACACATAAACCCATAATTACAGATTGCTGTTGTATCAAACTTCTCGCAGGGGTCTACAGGCCTTGGTGAGTGATATTTTGAAAGCGTTATACGGAACGGAACTACCATGCTTGCACCGGCAGCAAGTTCAAGGTTATTCTGGACAAGGTACTCAACGTTTATTGCATGGTCACTGGGCTGGTATTGAAACTGGACGCTGGTTGCCGTTATCAACCCTTCATTTTTTATAGTAAACTGCCCGTACATTATACTGCCCGGATCCATTTTTGCGTTAAAGAACATGTTGTCCGGTATAAGCACGGGTGCAGGTACATTTGTTTTGTAGGTTATATTGAGAGATATGTCATATTCGTCCTTTATGACGGTCGGAGTAACCGTCCATTTTACTTCCATGGGCGAGCTTTGCAAGACCGGCTGGATAGTGGCTGTTACGTCCGGTTCTATAAGTATTGAAGCACTTGCTGGTAAATAACCCGGCTTGTCAGCACTATAGGTATAACGCCCGACAGGTATATTGGTTATTGACGCTATTCCATTAGCATCACTTTGAGCAGAAAAAGTAAGTGAAGCTATTTCCTGGCTTTGCAGGCGGATGTTTGCTTCAGGTACACGGGCATTTATATCACTGTTAATAGTAAAAAGTGCTCCGCCTACCAGGGAGGTTGTAATTCGTGCAGTTATGTATAGGGTGGTTGCACCCTGTAAATTTCCGTAATGAATAAATATTTTATCCTGATATATCCCTGTGGGCGTATTAGCCGGCGGGCAGATGCTTATATCAAAAGTTCTGGTTATGTTAGGCCCTACATTCCCCAAATCCGGGTTTACTGCCAGGGTTATCCAGGGGTAGGTCTGTTGAGAGGAAAGTATGACATTTTCTATGGGTGCGTACCCGACATTCGAAATTGTAATTGGTTTTGTTTTTATCTCACCTGCTTTTAAGCTGACATCTATAGCCATAGGGTCAACCTTTGTAATAGGAAGAGCGGTGTGAAGGTTCAGGTTTACCTGCACAATTTTTGTTAATGTGCGTATAGTTGATTGAACTGTTGCGGTAGATACAATTGTTATACTGAATTGTGCCGAATCAGGAGCAGACGTGCTGGCATCTATTTGTACATTAAGATTAGTGGTTTCGTTTGGCGTGATTTGTTTTTTTACTGCCTGGGAGCCTAAGGCAATGTTTATTCCTGTAAGGGTGGATGGGTCAGCAGTAATTTCCTTTATACTTATGGTATTTTCGCATGGATTGGATATGGTTATAGGGAATGTATATGAAGAGTTTTTAGACATATCTACGTTTGCTGTCAGCAGGTTTGTTTTAAGGTCAACAACATAGAATTCTGTATCTATTTCCCGGGCTAATACTATAGGATGCACTGCCCATACAGTATAATGGCCGGTTTCACCGGAAAGAGGATTAAATTGCAGGCAATAGTATCCTGAAGTATCGGTAGTAACCGTGTAATTCCTGTCAAAACCTCTCACGCTTATACCTATTTTTACCGGTGAAGTTGACACTAATTCACCTGTTCCATTATAAGTCGCCGTACCATAAATTATTATAGGTTCGCCTGGCTCATAGATTGTTTTGTTTGTTCTTACATCAACTGAATAATCGGGTGCGACTATGCTGGTTTTTATGCTTGTCGAATAACCCGGAGCGGTTATTTTACCTGCTATCATCGGTAGGTTTGGATAATTGAAATAGGTTCTTTTAATCACTGCTTCAAGTGTTACGTTATCCGGTGTGTAGGTAGGCACAAAAAACTTAACCGGTGCAAAGATAAATGAATTGCCTTTATTTATTTCTGCATACGAATAATCTGGTGTTGTCCAGTCTGTTACCAGGCCGTCTTTTCTCTGGAAGATATGCCCCTGGGAATAAATTGTGCCGTCAACCTGGTCTTTAAGATATATGGTTAAATCATCCACCCAGTTTGTGTTGGGGTTATCACCGCCCGATGCTGTAAGTATTTGCATAGGTGTTGAACCGTAATTCGTAATTTTTACTCTGGCCCAGCCGTCTGCACCTCTAACTAACGGTTCAAATATATCTAATACTGCTCCCGGCGGGTTACGGACATTGAGCGTGTATTCTGCATAGAGTTTTACTACAGCGTTTGTGTCTGTAGGTAAATCAAGCGATGCTGTAAGTTTTGCTGTCGCTGGCAGTGTTTCTTTGGTGATGATTGGTTGTTCTACATTTTTTGTGCTGTTGGATGGAATTGACGTTATTTCATAAGAACGGTTATCAATAAGGGTATTGTTTGCACCAAACAGGTTTAATGTTAATGCACCAAAGGCCCTTGCCTGTGTATCTTTATTCCGGACAGACATTTTAATTGTGTCAAGAAATTGTGCGGTTAAATAACTGATGCCATTTTCCTGGGTGCCATATTCAGTAAGGTTAAGTTCTGCCGGTATAACCGTTACAGTAGATTTCTTGCTTTCGTGCAGTTTTGCGTCAACTGCGGATAATTGATATATATGAGTCAGATTTGAAGTGTAGGCAGGATCCAAATATGAGTTTTGCCTGATTAATACAGGATTTACTTTTGTTCCGTCACGGTAAAGATTATACCCCGTAGTATCGGGTTCTAAGTTTGGGGCCCATACAAAACTTGCTCCGCTGCCTTGTGAGATAGTTACATTTATGTTTATTGGCGGTGAAGGAGCAACATCAAGCGTGAATGTAATTATTTTTTCTGCAATATTTCCCGCTAGGTCGGTAGCGGTTACTTTTAATATAAAGATTCCGTCCTGTTCTATGGTTTCACCAAGAGGGAATGGATAATTATTCAATGCAGCATTGATATCTTTAAAATAAGTGTCAGTTGCCTGGGCCTGTGGTTTAACCGGTGTTTCATAATATCCGCTGTCAGCTGCACCAGTGATTGTTATAACAGGCAGAGTTTTATCTATTATAAAGGAAATGGTTGTTGAGGATATATGGTTGGCTGTATCCTTTGCTTCTACAAATAAAGTATAGGTGCTTTCAGAAATTATCGGTGTACCTGATTCATATGTTACACCGTTTAACCTGACTGAAAAGGTATCAAAGTTCAGGTCTGTAGCTGTGATTACCGGAGTTACATCATTTTTGTAGTAACCATTGTTTGTTACTCCAGTGATTGATATTTTTGGCGGTGCGGAGTCAAAGGTATATGTGGTTTCATTAGATATTATACTTTCATTTTTTACTATATCTAACGAAGTTACAACGTAGTGGTATATCGCATCTTCCTGCGGTAAATCAACCGTTGATACTGAAGGTATGTTTACTTTTAACGGCGTAAGCCCTTCAATGGCTGTTATTGGGTTAATGGAGCGATAAAGGTTGTATGTGGCCGGCGTTTCACCTGATGAAGGCTGATTCCAGCTAAGCGTTATCCAGCCGTTCTGCAAAACTGAGGAAAGATTTGCCGGCGGATTCGGGGAAAGGCTGTCTGAAGCTGCAAGAATTTCCGAAGAGGATGCCCCTTCGTTACCCGCTTTATCAACCGCTTTTACCGCATAATAGTAATTCCCATCTGTAGGAATATCTGAATATGATAACGTTGTTACACCGGAAGCAGTTATGCTTAAAGAAGGTTCTGTTTGTAGTCTGCGGTAAATATTGTAAGTATAAGGCAAATCGTATGATTGGCCGCCTAAAGGAGGAGCCCAGGAGATTACAATTTCACCGCCTTTTTTGGATAACGGTGCCGCTAATGTAGGTGCATTAGGCAGGATTGTATCTATATAGAAAGTTGACCCACTGGTTATTTCTGTTCCTATATTTCCAAGTATGTCTGTAGCTTGATAAATAAATTTTGCTAATCCATCGCCTGTAAGGCTAGTGATTACTAATTCTCCCTGCCAGTTTGTGTAACTGCCCGTAAGAGATATGGGTATTGATTCTGTAATAGGATTTTTTCCATAAGGTACTAATTTTAACGCAGGTGCCGACTGAGCATTTTGAGTTGTTGTGAGTGTTATTTGAACTGTTCCTGCTGATACAGGTGCAGGTTTTGACAAGTTTATGGCCGCTTTAGGACCGATTGTATCTATGTCAAACGCTTGCCCGGAAGTGATTTCTGTGCCTGTATTGTCAGCCAAATCTTTACCGGTAAATGAAAAGCGGGCAGTTCCCGAGGGGGTTGCTGTGGTTATTATGATTGTACCATAATAAGTTAATGGACTACTTGCTTTAAGGCTGACTAATATAGGTGAACCGTTTTCAGGAGTATATAATAGTGACGGGACTATTGATAAAACCTCTGTAACCACAACGGTTGAGCTGTAAATACCCACGCTTATGGGAGGTACGGCAGACAGAATTATGTCCGCTTTTGGTAATTGTCTGTCAGAAACAGTTTCTATACAGTTAGATACAACACTTTCGTTGCCCATGTTATCTACGCTGGTAATTGCATAATACCAGATCCCGTCAGATGGCGGAGTATCTGAATATGAGGTTAACTGAATATTGGATTGTATTAGTTCTGTTGCTATCGGAGCAGTAGTTGCAGTTATGAATGAATCTGCACGGTAAAGTTTATAGTAAGCAGGCGTTTCCGTGTCCGGTTTTTGCCAGGAAAGGCCTATTTCACCGGCAGGTTTGGAAATTGCCATAAGCGTATTTACTTTTGGCGGCGGGCCTGTGTCAAGGATTACTTTTATTGAATTTGACGCTCCGCTGGTGCCTTTTGGATCTGAAGCTTTTGCGTAGACTGTATTTATACCTTCAATCAATAAAGGAATGTTTGTTATTGAAAATACGGGGCTTGTTGTTATGGCTGATTTCTGATAATAGCCATTGACATAGATTGCTACTGTTACACCCTGTTCCGCCTGGCCTGAGACTGTGGTTGAGTTTATTGAAGTATTAAAATTATCGGCGGGAGCTGTTATGGACGGGGTGTTTGGCGAGAGGGTGTTTACTGTTACATTTATCTCTTTTGAATCCTTGTTTTGTGAACTATCATATACTTCCAGTTTTACTTTATGTGTTCCATCATTGTATTGTGTAGTATTCCAGAAATAAGTATAAGGCCCAGCTGGTTTTGTGCTGACTGAAATGTTGTCTACATAGAATATAACCCTGTCTATTGAAACATCTTCAATAATGTTGGCGGTTATGTTTATCGGGCGGTTGATTACTGCGTTTGGGGCAGGGTTGGTGATAGTTAGTTGAGGAGGGACTAAATCTGCAAAAGTTACATTTGATATTTGAGAATAATTATTTTGTGAATCTTTTGATTTTATTGCAAAATAATAAGTATGGTCAAAAGCTAAATTGGAAACTGTATATGTCTGCTGAGACCCGGGAACATCCGGAATAGGAGGGTTTTGTAATTCGTACGCACAAGTATTCCAAATTTGTTCAGTAAGCGGGAAAGTGGTGTATCTAATTATGTAATTTGTTAACTCGAAATATCTGTTGCCGGGTGATGCCCAGGATAATACTATTGTCTGGTTTTGGTGGTTTGCTGTTGCAATGAGATTATTTATCTGTGTCGGTAACCCTATCCAGGGAGAATAATCCACATAATCACTGACTTTGTTTCCCATTGTTGCATTGTAGTTTGGATTATTTATGTGCTTAGGGCCTAAAACATCTCCCCACCAGTTGTTTTCTGCGATAATTAATGGGGGATCCGGTGTAATGGTGTTGTTAAAACCATAAACTGTATTATTGGAAATATCGTTATTTATTATGGTTTGGCCATAGGGTGTGCTGGCATAATAATAAGCCAGAAGGCCGGTATTGTTATTTTTTATTTCATTTTTTCTGATTACAGAAGCCGACGCCGCAAAATAAATACCTGTACTATTTGAATTTATTTTGTTGTTTTCTATTAAGGAAGTTCCGTAACCCACAATATTTATACCGCTAGAATTTCCACTTATTACATTGCTTGAAATTGTACAATTGCTATTCCAAAGCCTTATTCCACCATCATTACCATTATTTGTAATTGTGTTGGAATCTATTGTGCCGTCAAAGGTTACACAGGATATTCCAGCTATACCGCCGCCACCCCAATTACAATTGTTTTCTATCGTGCAATTTGTAATATGGGCTTTTGAATTTTGTAAATATATACCGCTACCATAAGAATTATTGATATTACAATTTTCTAAAGTTACCTCGCCTGTTTTTCCAGCTACAATAGTATTTTCTATTTGTATTTGCGGGTTAGTACTATAACCACCGTATTTTACTATGCAGTTTTTCATTATACTGCCATCTACCATGTTGCCAGAGAATACTACAGAACGCCATTCGCCATGACTGCCGGTGCTGGGTCCGTTGCTGTTGGTGTCTATACCATCAGACGCATCATCTTGAACACTTGTAAAAGATATTTTTTCATCTGGAGTTCCTTGTGCGTTAAGAACACCGTCTATTTCAAAAGCTTGTGTGTTTTTAGTGAATTTTATAACCGTACCCGATTGTATTTCAAAAGTTGCCCCCGCTTTAACTTTAAATCCATCCGATACAATAACATAAGGAATGTGTGCATTAACCCATTTCCCGCTGCCAATACCTATGAAAGGATCGGCGTCACACCATACCGAAATTCCAGTATATTTATTTCCCGTAACCGTATTATTAAAATATTTTGGGAAGCTATCGTTATACTGATAGAATGGATAACTATTTATATGATTAGTTACTATGTTTTCATTTATATTTGCTGATGAAAGACTGGATGAAATACCATAACTGGTGTTTGAGTTTATTGTGTTAGCTATAATATTGGGACTAAAAGCTGACCCTTCCAGATGAATACCTTCATAATTGTTACTGATCGTATTATTGGAAATTACGCATAATGAAGAATCAGCCCTTATGCCCCATCCGGAATTATTAGATATTGTGTTTGATCCCAGTAAACCCTGAAACATTGTCACTGCATAAACACCGGTTACATTATTTGTTATGGTGCAATTTAAAACTGTTGCTGAAGTGATACGTAATTGTATACCGGCAGAACTGCTGTTGGTAATACTGCTGTTTATTATTTGCACTTCTGGATTACCGCTATCATCAAATGTTTCCTTATAAATATAGATCTGTCCCTCGCCGCCATAACCGCCATACTTTACAATACAATTTTTCATTATACTGCCTTTTACTCCCGCACCATCAAAATAAATCTTGTCCCATTGCCCGGCAGCCCCAGTTCCTGAGCCGCCATAACCAGGGTCATCATCACTAGTAAAAACTATCGGGTCCGACTCATTTCCGCGGGCATCTAAAACACCGGAAATTGTAATGCTTTTGTTATCAGTAAACCTGACTACTACTCCGGGTTGAATAAATAATGTTGTTCCTGTCAACAAATGTACACTGTCAGTAACAACATAGGGGCTACTATCAAGATACCAGGTAGTGTTTGAAATATCTCCACTGACGCAAAACCCAGCTGTTTTTATGTTTAGGAAAACAAAAACTAAGGCAATAATAATTGTGAGTTTATTGATTTTGTTCATTGTTGTTACACGCCGTTTACCACTTAAAAACAAAAAACGCCAGGGGATTATTCCTGACGTTTGAGTTTTTTATTGACTTGTTTATTAAGGAAGAGAACCATCTATTCCTCCCATTTTTATTGCTTTTTTTAACATAAGTAATATACTACTTCTTTGATATCTTGTCAAGCAACAATAGAAAATTGTTTACGACGATAATTGTTATTAAAAAGTCTTTTAGTGTTTATGTTAAACATTGTGATAATTTTAACTCTTTTCAAGGGTTTTTGCTAAAAAGGTGGGGGTGTCCGTTAAAGTGTCCGTTGCAGGCAGTAAAAATGAGAAAAACCGTGAAACGTAGTGAAATGGCTAAAACACAAATACTGTAAGACTGTAACCCTGCTTATCGACGTAAAACACTGTTTGTTAACGGTAATAAAAAAATGGGCGATACTGGACTTGAACCAGTGACCTCTTCCTTGTAAGGGAGGCGCTCTATCCAGCTGAGCTAATCGCCCGTTTGTTAGTTTACCGTCGATGTATAAGCAACCCTTTGTTCCTTGATAATACCCTCAGACCCCCCAGTGTCTATGGGAGTGTCTATGGGATTAGTCAAACTATTAATCTTGCTATTTAATATTTCCAATGCCTTTTTCTTGTGGTCCGGGGTTAAATGTGAATAACGCATAGTCATTTCGATTCTTTTATGCCCTGCCAATTCCTTGATCGTGTAAATATCAACTCCCGAAAGTGCAAGTTGGCTGCAAAAAGTGTGCCTCAGGGTATGAAAGGTGGCATTAGTTATACCGGCTTTGTTTAACGCATGGCTGTATGATTTCTTAATATCCATGAACTTTCTTCCATCCTCATGACAGAACACATAAGCGCTCTTGGGATTTATTTTAATTGCACAAAAAACTTTCATAAGGGCGGTATTTATAGGGACATCTCTGCTGCACTTATTTTTAGCGTTGCCGGCAGGAATGGTTATTGTAGTTGCCTTTAAATTAACATCTTCCCAGGTCATACCCAATATTTCGCCACGCCGCATTCCTGTATTCAATGCGACCATAACTATATCATATAAATCATCGGAACAATAGGCCAACAATTTTTTAATCTCTTCTTCTGACAAAAACCTTAATCTCGCGTTGTCCACTTTGAACAATTTAACTTTCTTCACGGGATTAGTTTCTGCCATATCCCATTCAATACCGCGATTGAAAATGGATTTTAGCACGCCAAGTTCCCTGTTAACAGTTGCTTCTTTTACCTGGCTTTTCCTTTCAGCCTTATACTCCGCAACCTGCAGAGTCGTAATCTCGTGTATGTATCTATTACCAAAATATTGCTTAAACCTTTTTACAAAATACACATCATCACTGTATGAACGTTTTTCAGGTTTAGAATAAGTTTCCAGATATTTGTCACAAAGGTCTGAAAACCTTATTTTTGCCCTCTTCTTTGGTTTATCAAGGAACTTATCTTCTGCAATAGCTACTTGCCTTTTCTTAAGGACAACCTCGGCTAACTTTTTATCAGCCGCAATCCTTTCCCTAATCCTTCTACCTTTAAAATAGAATTCAATATACCAAACACCTTTCTTTTCAAATAAACCCGATGAAACTCTCTTGTTCCAATTCGGCCTGACTTTTTCCGTTATCAATTTAGATCGAGTCATTTCTGAGCCTCCCGATTATACTTTTTTTGGATTTCATTTGCAAACTTACGCGGCATCAACTTCTAAAGTTACCTTTTAGATGGCTTGTTCTATGCTGCCATCAGTAGTAGTTGCACTGCCCGCTTGAGGTCAAATTGGCAAAAAAACTCCGCTTGACAGGACTCAATGTATAAAGTTTTCAAGACTGACTTTATTCTTTTCTATCCACTTGTCTAAATCCTTTATGTCAAATTTTACCATCCGCCCCGTTTTGACGTAGGGTATTTTTCTCTGCCAAACCCAGTTGTACAGAGTTCCCGTTTTTACGTTAATCATTTCGGCCGCTTCAGCAACGTTCAACAATCTTCTTTCCATAAAATATTTCTATTATTTCATCGGTTGATTCATAATAGTTTTTAACTCCCTTTTAGTTATTTGCCGGTTTCCAAGTTTTATCTGCAAACCGGCATAAAGCTTTTCGCTATATTTTTTGTTAATTACAATTTGCTCCGAAAAATCTCCTTTTGCCGATTTACTGGCATTTCAAGGTTTTATTTGTTTAGGCTTCTTCGTAAATTTACTTTTATAATTTTTTGGTAAACAAAGCTTAATATTAGGCGTTTTTGTTGATTGTATTCCTAAGTTTAAGTAATCTTTCTCTGAAGCCGTTCCTTTATTGCTAAAATCACAAACGAAATCATCATTAAAAACAACTTTATTACTGTTTGATTCATTAAGCTTCGGATTATTAACTTTTATTTGTTTCACGTTTTATCTCCTGTTATTTTGGATTTTGTCTGAAATCTGTATGTCCCTGAAATGTTGTTACACAATAATGTATCACCAAAACTGTTACACAATTGAGTGATTATGGGTTTATGAGAAACCGTAGGCAAACCCAGCCTTTCGTGACCACTATTTATATGGTAGACGGCAGATGTCCATGGCAGAAACGTGTATCCGTTAGCCTTCATGCTGAAACTGCCGGCTTTGCCTTTATAAGTCTTTTCAAGTACTCCTTCATCTTCAAGCAGTCTGATGTGCCTAAAAATATCCTGTGGTACAAACCGGCACCTATACAAATCCCTTATTATAGACACCAACCCCCTGTACCCGATATAAATAATGTCTCCGGTATTCTTCGTAATCTGAATATTCCTGAGTGCCTTTACGATATAGAGCATAGTCACTCCTTTGGCACCATATCTGATTGTTAGGAACGAATCAAGGTCGTTAATATCAAACGGCAGAGGGGGTACTGGAGTACTTGGATGAAACTTTCTCTTATGGAACTGGCAGTCTTCTTCACCGATACAGTAATTCCTTAGCGATTTGCATCCTATTTTTGCTTCTTTGAAGGCCCAGTCTACATATTTGATCAACTGCCTATATTCTTCAGCCGGTCCCAGGGGTTTGTCGCATTTTTTATTCCAAATTAGCAGCTCATCTTTTATTTCCTGGGCCGGGTAGTGTAGAAGTTTCAGTTCGGCGATTATTGCATGCTTCATCTTAAGAAACTCCGAACCGCGTTTACTCCCGTTTTTGATGGCTTCCCTTACACAGTCCCTGATTTTATTTAGGTCATTGGGTCTCATATATTTTCACCTCCTTTTTCTGCAGAGGTGGCGGACTGTGCGTGATTAGACGGGCTATTGGGCTGCTGTTTATTAGTGAGCGGCTGCGGTGTGGTAAACTGTTGTGGGCTGGTAGCGGGGTTTGGTAACGCAGCTAGAGTAGTGCTCTTTTGCTGGGAAGTGGCAGGTAGCTGGGATGTTTTCGTTGCTGCCTGGGGTCTTTTACCAAATCGATATGGGTACAGCGAGCAATCTGGAAAAGAGCAGGTAGCTACCTCTTTCATTGATTCTGAACAACCTAAGCACCAAGCCCGGATTGCTTTAATCGGGGTTAGTGCGGGGTTAGATCCTGCGTTTCGCTTACGGAGTCTGTAATTGTAGAGCGGGCATTCGACCTTTGGGCATAGCTTTACTTCTTTACTACTACAGTTGTGCCACAAACAAAACTTACGGATTGCTGCTACTGGCGTGAACATATTCAGTATACCTCCTATAGAATTTCCAGGGTACAGTATCCCTGGCTATGCCATATAGATATACCGAAAACAACCTTTACATTGACCATCATTTTTTATGATTTCTGAATTTTGAGTAGGGGGTAAGGATTATTACTGATGAACCTTTAGGGGCGAGATCTACGATTCTGAGTTGCTCTTAAACAACGGTTAGAACAAGTTTTCTTTGTTTTCCATTGATGGTTTGGCAACTTGCTTTTTACAATAGCTCCCGAACTAAAAATCATTCGCTCATACATTTGCCGAGAGAAGTAATTATTACATTTTCTATTATTGCATCTTTTCAACAATTTCTTCTTTGTTAACATCTTTACTAAACCATGAACATGTTGGATAAAAAATGCGACATATCCGTTATTTGGATGACTGTATATTTTTATTAAATAATTAATGTAATCCAAAGCATCTTTATCAATAACTTGATTCTTATTATTTAATATGGACTCAATATTATCTCTCAACTTTATCCAGTCTTCTACAGTTAGTTCTTTTTGTTTCATGATTTCATTAATTTCGTGTATAAATGATTGAAACACAGTGTTATTAAGCGTAACTATTGTTTTATGTAGGGGTATCATCGGTTCACTCTTATAATCAACACTTAATACTATCCTTGGCTTATGTTTAATTTCAGCCGGGATTGGGATACACCTTTTGGCTAATTTTATAGAGTCAATGATTTTATCTGCTTCTTTTTCATTATCATACATTTTAACCAGTATTTTAAAAGAACTTTTATAGTCTCTTGGTGCAAAATGTTTAATTTCAGAATCATCAATTAAGCAATAAACAAAAAAATATTTTATATTGTTGACCCTACTTTTCTTGTCAGGAATATATTTAATAGGAGCGTGCTCAAAGATTACATCTTTACCTCCTGCGCCTACTATTTCCAAGCGGCATAATTTATAGTCTTTTGGAATTATTGATTTGTTTTTCATATTGGCAAAACTCCTGTCTCGTAAAGTATATAAAAAAAGAGAATAAAACAAAACTAATTATAAGAGAATTACCATAAGGATAACCTTACCCGCCCGCGTTCAACCCACTCAGCCACTCCACCGCCTTTTCCGCCTTTGAGCACGCCCCGAACAAGATTCTACTGTCCGCCTTAATTGCGCGCATCCAATTATTGACATAGCCTGCGTTGTGTTCCGGCAGAGATATTCCGAACGAGTGACACAGTATAGCCGACCCAATTTCCGCGACAAGCTCCTCTTTTGAATATTCCTGGTGATAGTTTTGCGTATCCTGATTAAATCTGTTCAGCCTATTCTTATCCCCGGTCCAATGTATCAGTTCGTGGCACAAAGTCGCGTAGTAATGGGCTGAATCATTAAATCGTTCAATAGCCGGCATAGAGATCGTATCGCTTTTCGGATTATAGCAGGCAGTAGAACCGCCGAACTCTATCTTGGGACTGATACGCATAATAAAAGCCTCTATATCTTCCAGCTTTTCATTAGGCTTACCTATAACCGGGCGCTCAATCCCTTCACAGTCGGCCAGGCGGAATACATTGTAATATCTCAGGACAAAACGGCATTCGGGTTTCTCATCCGTGTTTTCCTGGGTACCTTTTCCGGCTTTCACTTCTATCGGCTTCCAAAATATTACCATCTGAGCTTTTGACCCGGCTTTCAGTCTACCCTTCAAATCCCGGATCTGTTTAAACGAAAGATACAGTTCTTCCGATTCAAAAGCCAGCAATAGACGGTTAATCCCAGCATACGGCCGCTTAGATACGAAATTCTGTTTCGGCACGCTTATCCAGGGCTGTTTCCACGGGATAACGCCTTTTTCCATCTCAGCCAACAACTTTCCAATCACAATATTAGATACTTGGTTCATAGTACACCTCGCTTTGTAATTTCGGTATGACCTATTTGAGTATAGGATTCGGCCCAGCCTCGCCCATTGCAGGAAAGGCACGCCGTATCATTAACCTCGCCTACGCCTTGGCAACCTTCGCATATAGGCATTTCATTATCCGCAGGCTCAATTACTTCCAGAAACAGGGGACGGCCTTGCTCAGCCCTATTCCTGTTGTTTTTCTGATTTTTAACGGCATTTTTAAACATATACTTACACCTCCATCCTGATAAATTCTAATGGCTTTAATCTCGGCTTTAAATTTTAGGGAATGGCTTTAAACTCTAAAGGCAAGCGTGATTATTCGGGTATTTAGGGAGTGGTTTATATAGGAAACGCCATGTCTGCAGGCGGGGGCAAGTCTTCCCAGGGCTTTCATAACAAAACACCTATTTTCTAATTGCCGGTCCAACGATTCTCCAACCACAGCGCCCCCTTGGTTATAGCTTCGCCGATTAAGGTTATCCGGCTGTCCATAAGGCGGGTCTCGGTTAAA
>MGVC01000062.1 GCA_001800285.1 Elusimicrobia bacterium RIFOXYA2_FULL_39_19
AGAAGTTAAAAGTGGGTTTTAGGGGTAATTGGGTTTAATGTTTGCCCCATAGATTGTAGAAGTTATCCACAATTTCCCCATAGATTGGGAGACCCCGGGCTTCGCCCTTATGCCGCAAAAAGTAATATATTGCCTGAACAAACGCTTGGCAGAGGCTTGAGGCGGATGTATAGAGACCCTGAAGTAACTGAGCTGGTAAGTGTTGTTGGAACTGATGCTTTTATGGACTTCGTTGAATCAATAAAGAGCGAAGGGGTAGAGCTTGAGCATAGGAAAATGGGAGAGGGTTCAGCCCCCAAAACCCCGCTTGTAGTTGAAGTTGATAACGAAAACACAAAAAAAGACATTGAAAAACTTGATATTCAGATACCTATACTCACCCCCCGTATTTACCGAGAATATAAAAACCTGTCAGGGTTAGAGCCTGCGGGATTCGGAAATAAGAAATTTTCTATTAAAGAGTTTAGTGAGGAAGAAAGAAGAGAGATAATTTTCAGAGATATTTCTAATGGAATGATAACGCATAAAACCGAGCTTGATAGCAATTTTATTCCAAACTATCAAAGCGTAATCGGGTATTTTACACAAGTTATAATGAAAGACCTTCGTCTTATAAGTGGTTATGATATATTATATGGTAAGGTTAAGGATTTTATTAACAATCATTTGTTTGAAAAGAAAGTTGAACTTGAGAACCTGAATATTTTAAGAAACCTATCAGAAATTGAAATAACAAGGACAATTGTAGGGACATTCAAAGAAAAAATAAACGAACAAACAGTATTGGATAAAGGTGAAGCAGAAATACGCGACTATATAAAAATCAGCAAAACTCGCCCCTTTGTCGTAAAAGAGCAGGGATTCATAGTTCCCAGAAAGAGTCTATTTAACAAGATAATAGGAGACAGCCATTTTGAGCTTGAAATCGCCGCTTTTCTAGAACAATGTGAGGATATCGTATCTTATGCAAAGAACTACTTTGCTGTTAACTTCAAAATTGATTATTGTAATGCCAGTGGCGACATATCCAATTACTACCCTGATTTCATAATAAACACGACCGGTAATGAGGTTGTTATTTTGGAGACAAAAGGGCTTGAAGTGCTTGATGACATCGAAAAGATAAAACGCCTCTATCTGTGGTGTGACGATATAAACAAACTTCAGAAGGACAAAAAATACAAGATGCTTTACATCAAAGAAGAAGACTGGCGAAAGCTGGAAGTAAGGCCAAAAAACTTCTTAGAGTTTTCAAAACTGAATAATTATTTTGCTTAGAGGAAATATGGAATTAACAAAAAGAGTAGATATAAATTTAGGGTACACCTGCAACATTAAGTGCAAGTTCTGCTATTACCAGGAAAAGGTAAAAACCGGCAAAGGGTGTGACCTGACTACGGATGAAGCCAAGCACTGGCTGAAATATTTCAGGAATCACGGCATGGAAGCCATAGACCTTACCGGCGGCGAGCCCACTATCCGCAAAGATATTATTGAACTTATAAAATACTGCAAAGAAATCGGCTATAAAACAATTTGTGTTATTACTAACGGGCTTACTATGGCTCACAAGGATTTTACCGATAAAATGGTAGACGCCGGGCTTAACGATGTGTTATTTTCACTGCATGGCCATGATGCCAAAACGCATGACAGTATGACCTGCGTAAAGGGCACGTATGATAAATTGCTCAAAGCCATGGAAAATACCAGGGGAACCGGCGTAAATATGCGCAGTAATACGGTAGTTAACGGTGTGAGTTATAAAAATTTGCACGTTACTACAAAAATCCTCTATGATTACGGTTTCCAGACAATGAATTTTATTCTTTTTAACCCTATTGTAGAAGCTATGGATTCGCAAGAAGATATGAGCATTAGATATTCCGATGCCGCGCCGTACGTGATGAAAGTGATTGATGATTATAAGGATAAAGTAAAAAAAATGACGGTAAGATATATGCCTTTTTGTTTAATGCCGGGTTATGAGCAGTATATTACCAATACGCCGCAGATACAGTATGACCCGGATGAGTGGGATTACATTTTGCGCACCCGTTTCAGAAACGGCTGGTTTATGTGCACCGGCGCGCTGTGGCTGGGTTTTTTAATACATCCTTCAAAAAAGAGATTGTTAGAAATTGACTGGAACAGGAAAAAACACGAGGCGCTTAAATGGACGCTTGCCTGGAAAAATAAAATTAAAGGCAAACAGTGTTCCTTATGCGCTTATGATAAAATTTGCGACGGTTTATGGCGCGATTATGCCAAAAAAACCGGTTTTGATGAGCTTAAAAACGTTTCGGGTGAAAAGCTGATTGACCCCGCACATTTTATGAAAACACAAAAAACAGTTGATAAGATGATAGGATGATAAGTTGATAAGAAAGCATAGAAACACAAAAGACAGTTGATAAGATGGTAAGTTGATAAGATTATAAGAAATAAAAATGACTTTTCTTATCAACCTATAAACATATCACTTCGACTTTGCTCAGTGTAAACAACTTATCAACTGACATTAATGTTTCGGAAAAAAAATGTCTAAAATTCTTGCACTCACTTCAGGGAAAAACAGAAAAGAAAATATCAGGAAGGTTTTAAACCTCATTAAATCCGACTTGCCTGATTTTTCAAAGAAATCAAACATACTTGTTAAACCGAACCTTACCGCGGTTACGCATACTTATGCCAACACTGCCGTTGAAGCAATAGAAACTGTAATAGAATTTCTAAATGAGAATTATGCAGTTAAGAAAATTACCGTAGCCGATATCAGCGGTACCGCTTATTATAAGAAAGTAAGCACCTGGGAAGCGCTGAAAAACTTTGGTTATGACAAACTGCCGCAGAAATACAAAAATGTAGTTGTAGAAACTTATGAAGATGCAAAAGATTACATAGAAATACCCATTGATACCATAGTAGGCAAAAGCCGCGTAAGAATAGTAAAGAAGTTTCAGGAGTTTGATTATAAATTTTCCGTAGTTCCGCCAAAAACACATAATTTTGCCATAACAACACTGGGCATAAAAAATATGGCGGGCTTTGTAAAATCCGAAGATATGGCACTCATTCACGGCATGAGAGCAGGCAAAGAAGTGGATGCGCCAAAAACCATACTGGACAGATTGCCGGACGGCACCGTGTCGCGCCTGCGCAGAAAACTGCCGGCCTGGGTTATGGACGCCATGTTTCTTGCTTTTCCGGATTTCAGAAGAAGCATAAAACATATTCATAAAAATATTCTTGCTTTTTCAAAAGTTCTCTGGCCGGATGCGGTAATAATTGACGGTTTGTACGGCATGGAAAAAGACGGTCCGATAGACGGCATAGGTATTGAACATAATATGGCCATTGCATCTGCTGACGCGCTAAAGGCGGATTGTGCCTGCGCCCGGGCTATGGGCATAAACCCCATGGACGTAGGTTACCTTTATTATATGGCTCAGGAAAAAATGGGAGAATCTTCCCTTGAAAATATTGCCGGCGAAAAACTTGAAAACATTATAAAACATTACCGGCTTCACGGCACTTACAGCGCACAGAGAAACTGGAAAAAATAAAATTACCAGAAAGGTGAATAAGTGATTATGTGATTACGTGATTAAAAACGAATCTCTTGCTAACATTAAATGTGAGTATTTGTAGAAATTTAACTAATCACGTAACTACTAACCACTTAATCACAGATTTTAACGGGGAAAAATGGCGAAAAATAAAAGATTAGCGCAGGAAAAACAACAGCAACAGAAAAAAATACTGGCAAAAACAGAGTTTTTAAAGCCTTTACTTCCGGGTTTTATAATATTTGCGGGTATTCTTACCTGGGGTTTTTATATTTCCCAGAATTATTTCAAACAATATCCTGTAAACCTTAACTGGGTTGGGTTTATCCTGTCTTTAGATGAATTTCCAAACGCAGTAGCCGGAAATGTGATAAGCGTGTTTACAGATCACCTGGCAACCATGCTTACGGCATTGCTGATTTTTATTGCCGCTTTCGGTGCGGGTGAAAAGTTAAGAAACCTGATTGGCATAGGAAGCGGAAATAAACAGGAAGACTGGCTTTACTCAATGGGGCTGGGTTTTACAGCAATTATTTACTCAACATTTATTATAGGAATGCTGGGCGGGTTATACCAGCAGTTTTTCTGGCTCATTTTTGTGGGGTTGGGTATTTTAGGTGCGCTTGAAATAAAAAAATGTTATCTATTACCGGCACCGGCAGTAGAAAAAGTAAAGTCCAGCTGGCTTTTTTCCGGTATTGTGCTGGCGCTGGCGCTGCTTATAGGCCTGGTAACTGCGTTAGCGCCTGAAACATTTTATGATTCTACGCAGTATCACCTGGGTGTTCCTTTAATATGGGTGCAAAACCACAGGATTTGCGAAATTCCTACCATTCAGCAGAGTTTTTACCAGATGAATATGCACCTGCTTTATGTGATTACAATACTTTTAAAATATGAAGGCGCTTCTAAAATTGTAAACTACATGTTCGGCCTGTTGGGCATGGTACTGCTTTACACTTTTGCAAAAAAGTATTTTTCCAAAAAACAGGGCCTGCTTACCGCGGCTATGTTTTACTGTACGCCTGTTGTGCTGTTTGTTACCAGCAGGTCCTGCATAGAACTGCCCATGGTGTTTTTTGAAATACTAAGTATTTTCTGTGTATTTAACTGGCTTGTAACTAAAAATGACAAATGGTTTTACCTGACGGCAGTTTTTTCCGGTACCGCGCTGGGAAGCAAGCATACGGCGGTATTTGGTTTTATATCTATCTGTGTTGCTTCGCTGATATATTTTCTGCTTTACAGGCGCGATGAAATGGCATCATTTCTTAAAAAAGCCGTTATTTTTTTAATGATAGGTTTTGTTTTTGTATCACCCTGGCTGATTAAAAGCTACGTTTTTGTAGGCAACCCCATTTACCCGTTTAAACTTTCAATTACAGGAGGAGTGATCCAGGAATCAAAAAAGAAAGACATTTCCTATATTGACCAGTCACCTATTCCTTTGACGCCCCTGAACATAGTTACTATTCCCTGGCGTTCTACTATGGGGCAGTTTCAGGAAAGTTTTACCGGTATGGTGTTTTTAATGTTTATTCCGTTGTTATTTCTTTTCAGGAAAACCAGCCGGTATGCAAAATTCATTTTCTTTTATATCGTTCCTTATTATCTTCTCTGGATAGTTATTGGCAGGTGCTATTTAAGGTTTTTGATAACGCCCCTGGCGCTGCTATCGGTGGTTTATGCGTTTTATATTACCGAAGCGGATATTCCAAAAGTATTTAAAACCCTGCTGGTAGGGGTGCTGGTGGTATTGTTTGGCACAAATTGTTTTTTAATGATGAGTTCCCAGAAAATGAGCCAAAACCCGTTAGGCGTGATACTGGGATTACAGTCAAAAATGGATTACCTGGCCACATCGCGCCAGTCATATCCTTGCCCTTATTACCAGACTGTTGACTGGATAAATAGAAATCTGCCGGAAAACTCAAAGGTAGCTTTTTTTGGTGAAACCCGGCCTTATTATATGCGCAGAAAAGTGCTGACACATTCTGCGGGGGATTTTAACCAGATAATTCTCTGGTGCAAGGAAGTTAAAACCGCAGAAGAGCTTAAAAGTAAACTTGCAAAAGAAGGCGTGACACATTTTATGGTAAATGTGCCGGAAGCCAGAAGGCTGACAGCTTATGATATTTTACAGTTTGAAGGCAATGACCTGAAAGTATTTATAGCTTTCTGGAACAAATACCTGAAAGAAATAAATGCAGGGGTAGCGGATGTAATGTTAAACGACGGACGCCGGGCGTCAGCTGTGCCGGAATTCTGGAGCCAATACGCGTCAAACCCGTTTAGCGCGGTGCATCTTTATGAAATAATGCCCGAAGAAGAAGCCGGCAAACCTTACGGCGCGCCGTTAAACTTTTTTTTGTACAAGGAAATGTATAATACGGCCCGGCTGGAATATTTAGGCTCGGTGATTGAAAAACTGCAGAAGTAAAGCAGTACAGAGTACTATAAAAATGAAACAAAATGAATTGAAATTATGCATCAGGGAACAAATGCAGTCTGCCGGCCTGCCTTTTCCGAAAATCACAAGCGACGAGTTTTTCTTTATTGAATTCAAAAGGCCCAAACATGAGGATATAAATGAGGGTGTAACTACCCCCAAAACTGTGGAGAGAGAGGGGGTAGAAAATGAGGGATTAAATGAGGGATTAAAAATTTTGCATTTAGCCATACAGAAAAATCCCGGAATAAAAGCAAAAGAATTAACTATTAATCTTAACAGGCCGATAAAAACCATTGAACGTCAGATAAAAGCACTTATTGAAAAAAAATTAATAATAAGAAAAGGAAGCCGTAAAACCGGCGGGAATTATTTGGTTTGAAAATATAAAAGTAATACATAGGTGTTATAAAAAAAGGCACTTTATAGAAATGGAAACCAATATAAAATTGCAAAATGACAGGGTGGAAATGGTGTTTAAACCGAGCGTAAACGTGCGTATTCGTGCATAAACGTGCGTAAAGCGTGCGCAAGGCGTGCATAAACCGTGCGTATTTTAAAAGTTGTCGCCTGAAAATGCGCTCGCTCAAAATTATGCGTGTAAAAACAGGGGTTTTATGGCAAAAGTATTATTTATCTGTGCTGGGTGCGAACATTTAGGTGTTGAATATATTTCTGCGGTGCTTAAAAAACACAATCACCAGGTAGAGTTGTTTCTGGTGCCCATTCTTCCTGAAGACCCGTACTTAAATATTAAATTAATCCAGAAAAAATTCAAATATTCTGATTTTAAAGATAAACTTATTAAAAAAATCACAGATAACCCGCCGGATTTTGTAGCTTTTTCTGCAGTTACAGATTTTTACCGGTATGCCAATGAAATTGCAAAAGAAATAAAAGCAAAAATAAACGTTCCTATAATTTTCGGCGGCATTCACGCCACAACGGTGCCGGAAATTGTAATTACAGAGCCGCATATTGATATGGTTTGCCTGGGTGAAGGCGAATACGCTATGCTGGAACTCTGCAACAGAAACGAAGAATACAAAAACAACCCGCTTCTTGATATTCAGAATATCTGGTTTAAAAACGGCAGTGAAATTAAAAGAAATTCCATCCGTTCCCTGGTTGAAGACCTGGATGAGTTTCCGGTTTCAGATAAAAAACTGTTTCATGACGCTATGCCTTCCTTTAAAAGGCAGTATAACCTGGCCTCTACCCGCGGGTGTCCGTTTGGCTGTACCTACTGCTGCAACAACGCCTTAAGAAGCATATATAAGGAAAAGGGAAAGTATTTAAGAAAAAGAAGCGTTGAAAATGTAATCCGGGAACTGGAACAAAACGTATCTAAGGAAACGGAACTGGTATTTTTCAGAGATGAAGTGTTTCCTTATAATACGCAGTGGCTGCAGGAATTTGCAGACAAATACCCGAAACGCGTAGGAAAGCCGTTTAAGCTTTTTATTCATCCCAGAATGTGTACGCCGGAAAATTCGCGCCTGCTGCGCAAGGCCGGGTGCATTTATGTATCGGTAGGCATTCAAAGCGGAAACGAAGAAACACGCAGAAAGTATTTAAAGCGGGTAGATACCAACGAACAGATAGCCGCCGCCATTAAAAACCTGAAAGATAACAATATAAAAGTAAACATAGATCAGATTGCCGGCGTGCCGGGAGAAGGCGAGGCAGAACTATTGGCCACAGCAAAATTTTATAATGAGATCCGCCCCAATGTGGTTACTTATTTCTGGATGACGCTTTATCCGAATACAGAAATTGTAACTACCTACCGGGAGCTTAACTTGATAACAGACCAAGATATTGATAAAATAAACCACGGAATTTTACAGTCAGATTTTTTAGGCGGCAGTGTTAAGTTCAACGTAAAATCATTCAGCCAATTTAGAACCTTTCTTTGTTACCTGCCTCTTGTGCCTAAATGGCTTTATGCTTTGTTTATCAAGTGGAAATTGTACAGATTTGCTGATATGAATTCCCGTTTCATGAGCTCTCTTTTCCCACGGCTGGTTTTAGCGCCTTTTAACAGAGACGTAAAAAGCTGGAAAATAGAAATAGGCGACTGGATAGGCAGAATAAAATACTTCAACAAATTCATGAGAAGCTGAAAATATGGCAAAAATAAAAGTAGCGCTAATCAATCCGGGAAAATCAGCCAGATACGCAGTGCAGGAACCGCTGGGTATAGGTTTTATTGCCGCCTACCTGGAAAAGTATGGTTACGAACTGAGAATAATTGATCAGCTTGCCGGTGAAGATGTTGAACAGGAATTAAAAACTTTCAAACCTCAGGTTGCAGGCATTACCGCCACAACACCCGTTGTGTACGATGCTTATGAAGTAGCAGCTCTGGCAAAAAAAATGGGTATACTTACCGTAATTGGCGGTGCGCATGCCAGTATTTTTCCGGAAGAAGCGCGTGAACATGTGGATATTGTTGTTAAGGGTGAAGGCGAAAAAACCATGCTGGAAATCCTGCAGAAAAATATCACATCCGGCATATTAACAGGTGAAGTTATAAATAATTTAGATGAAATACCATTTCCGGCCCGCCATCTGATGAAGATGGACCGGTACCTTTACTGCAAAAGAAAAGTTCCTTACATCGGCCAGCTTCCTTATATATCAGCAAACAAAAGAATTGTACATATGCTTACAAGCCGCGGGTGCCCGCACGGAAAATGTATATTCTGCCACAATACCTGGAAAAATATGGCATACCGTATGGACAGCCCGGAAAAAACCGTAGCGGAGATAAAGGAATTATGGGAAACCTATAAAATTGACGCTATAGATTTTGTAGAAGATGATTTTTTTGCAGATAAAGAGCGTGTAGTAAAACTTTGCGAACTGATAATAAAAAACAAACTAAACCATATTCTCTGGGACGGCACTTCCCGGGTAAATCACATTGAAGATATTGAAGTGCTGAAACTGGCGCGCGAAGCCGGGTGCCGGTCTATCACGCTGGGCATTGAAAGCGCATCACCCAGAATTCTTGAAATATTAAAAAAAGGCATCACCCCGGAAGATGCTAAAAGAGCCATAAGCACTATTAAAAAAGCGGGTATTATAGCGCACGGAAATTTTATTATAGGCAATCCAACGGAAACTCTTGAAGATATAGAAATGAGCAAAAAGTTTATAAAGGAAACAAAGCTTACCACGCCGGAAGTATACCTGTTTACTCCGTATCCAGGCTCAGAAAGCTGGAATAATTTTAAAAAGCAGGGGCTTCTGCCTGAAAAAAATGACTGGAGCATGTATAACCAGGAACGTTTAATAGTAAATGCCACAAACATTCCTACAGAACAGCTGGAAAGCCTGCGCGCAGAAATATATATGAGCTACTTTTTGCGGGATCCTAAAAGGGCTTTTGCAATTATATTTACTTCTCTCATTTATTCAGATGCATTTTTTGAAAAAGCTGTAAATACGCTTGCTCCTACATTTAAAAAATACATGAGAAAAATATTCCCATTTTTAAAAAAAAGGAACCCGTCTTGCGAAGACGGACGGGGTAAAGAACAATGAAAAATTTTAAAAAGTATTTGCAGGTTGTTTTAGGTATCGGCATAAGCGTGGTTTTTTTATACCTGGCTTTCAGTAAAGTAGATATGAAGGAAACTTTGTCATTGATGACAAAAGTAAAGTGGTATTACCTTATCCTTGCTTTTATTCTGCCCATAATAGGGGTGTTTGTAAGAAGCTACAGGTGGCAGATAATTCTGCATCAGAATGTGCCTTATAAACATTTTGTAGAAGCTACTTACGTGGGATTGTTTATAAATAACATTCTTCCTTTCAGAATGGGGGATTTTGCCCAGGCCTATTTTCTTGCCGCCAAAAGCAATTTAAGCAAGAGCACTACATTTTCTACTGTTGTACTGGAACGTATTACAGATATTCTCCCGCCATTTCTTATTCTGGTGGTTGGTTCATTTTTTGCTTTTTTACCGGAACAGATAGGCAGAGACAAAATATTTATCGCAGTAACGGCTATATTTACAATCCTGTTCTTCATTATTAAATTCCAGAAAAACATTGTAGGTTTGATAGAAAAAGCATTCCCTAACAGTACTTTCGGCAGGAAGCTCCATGGTTTTATTGATAATCTTTACTCCGGCATGAGTTTTATTAAAGATCCCAAAAGATTTACCAAAGTTGCTTTGCTTACCTTATTGCTTTGGAACATATACGCTTTTACAGCTTATTCTTGCATATTGGCATTTGGTATACCCATAAATTATCTGCAAACTATGCTTGTGATAGGAGTTGTTTCCATAAGCGTTACCATACCATCATCGCCGGGTTACGTAGGAACGTGGGAATTTTTCAGTATTCTTGCTCTAAGTATGTTTAAAATAGGTAAAAGCATGGGTTTAAGTTTTGCTCTGCTTTACCATTTAGTAGGCTGGCTTCCAATAACCCTCATAGGTTTCATAATAGTTTTAAAAAGCGGGATGTCCCTTTCCAAGCTGGAACAATCCCCTGAAGAATAACGGGTCTCGTCAGCCTCTTTTAAAGTCCATTTAAATTTTTTCGAATAACCATTGACACTTCTGAAATGAATGCTATAAGTATAGTGTAGGCTTTTGCCATCCATGCTTGATAGTTTTTAATTACTATTAGGTTTAAAATACAGCTTATATCCAGGCAATTTTTTAATTTACCAGTATTCTGAGTAAAAATTCTTTTTGGAAAAAAAGGCTATGAGCGCAAAAATATTGATAATAGATGATGAAAAAGGCATAAGAGATCTCTTTACATACCTGTTACAGCCGCATGGCTACAATGTTTCACTGGCATGTAACGGATTGGAGGGGTTAGAGAAGTATAAGCAGGATAAATTTGATGTTATTCTTCTTGACGTGCATATGCCCAAAATGCGCGGCCCGGAAGTACTGAAAATAATAAAAGAAATAAATCCGAAACAGAAAGTTATAATTTTTACCAGTGGCTCAGACCCGGATTTTATTTTCGAAAATAAATCTCAAGAACTTGGCGTGCATAAATGCCTTAATAAACCCTTCTGCATAGATGAAGTGCTTAGTACAATCAAAGATGTTTTACATTCAAATGATACAAGTCCTGTTGTAAATTAATAGAAAGGCAGTAATACATGAGAAAAAGAATTCTTGTTATTGATGACCAGAAAAACGTTTATGAATCTATTAACGAAATACTAAAAGACAAATATGATGTTGATTTTGCATTAAACACGCTCAGGGCAGGCAAAATGCTGGAAAGCAATAAAATGGACCTGGTTTTTCTTGATTTTCTTCTGCCGGATAAAAATGGGCTTGACTATTTAAGAGATTTACGTGTTAAATACCCGGACTTGCCGATAATTTTCATGACTGCTTATGGAACCGAAAGGATATTAAAAATAGTAAACAGCCATAAAAAAATTGGTTTTATGAAAAAGCCCTTTGATGTAAACGAATTAGTTGAAAGAGTAAACGCAATATTCCACCAATCTGCAGCATAATCTTCTGGTTTTCGTTCAAAAGCCTGATTCTGCACTGCAATGCCTTGACAATACCCGTCGCGTGTAGTATAATTTAGCAGTCACCACCATAGAGTGCTAATTAAGATTCTAGGCATCTAACCCAACACTCCCGAATTACTTATAATTTATGCGTGTATTAAAACCTGAAGCAAACGAAGACAGAAAAAAACGTATCCTGCAAACCATAATCTACCAGTATATCACTACGGGTAAACCGGTCAGCTCTGACACGATAACAAAAAGTTTTAACCTCAAACTTTCTCCGGCTTCCATAAGAAAAATCATGTCAGACCTGGAAAAAGAGGGTTTGCTGGGTCACCCGCACACCTCTTCCGGCAGAGTTCCTACGGATAAGGGCTACAGGCTTTTTGTTGATAACATTTCAGAACTGCAGAAACTGGCTGTTGATGAAAAAAAAGCAATCATAGATGAATTCCGCTTAAAAATAAAAGAATTTGATGAATTATTTCTTAAAACCTCGCAGTTATTATCCCTGGTAACCAGTTATACCGGTTTTATTACCACTCCTCGTTTTGATAAAAACAAACTTAAAACTCTGGAACTAATTAAAATTGATGATGCAAAAGTTCTCATGCTCATTATTACGGAATCAGGGCTGGTAAAACATCATATTATTAAAACCGGTTACAGCGTTGATGAAAAGATGCTCCGTTATATTTCAGAAATGTTCAATGACAAGTATTCCGGTATATCCATGATGGATTTTAAGCATAAAATCTACGATATAAAAGATGAATTTGAAAGCCGTATTAAGAATTCGGAGCATTTCATCAGGCTTTTTTCAAAAGACCTTATAAATCTTGAAGAAGAACAGCTTTATATTGAAGGCGCCAGCAATATTCTGCCTGCCATGGACCGGCGCGATTACGATTACCTCTCTTCTCTGGTAAAAGTACTGGATCATAAAAAAGATTTGATAAAAATGCTTGATAAGGATATGGAAAAAATCAAAGGTGTGGAAGTGACTATTGGCAATGAAAACAAAATGCCTGAATTAATGGAATTAAGTTTCATTAAAACAGTATACAAAGTGGGCGACAGCCCAATGGGCGTGCTGGGCATTATCGGACCCAAGCGTATGGAATATTCAAAAATGATATCCATTGTAAATTTTATAGGTGAGCTAACCAGTCAGTCAATAAAGAAGTTTTCTAAATGAAGCTGAATCCTTTTTGAAACAAAGGCATCTAACTTTCAGCCACAATAAATAAACCGGGAAAGACACATTAAATCATGAACAAAGAAAACAAACATCCTGAACACGAAAAAAACAGTAAAAAGGCAGAGCCGGATGACGGGCTGATAACGGAAGAAGAATTAAAACCTGTTAAACCAGCGGAAAATCACGACAAAAAAACTTCCGATAAAGACGAAATAAAAGAACTAAACAGCCAGCTTCTGCGCTTGCGGGCTGAGTTTGAAAATTACCGCACCCGTGTAGAAAAAGAAAAACAAAGAAAATACATTCTTGGCAAAGAAAGCGTGTTTTCCAAAATAATAGATTTTGAAGACGTGTTTGAAAAAGCGGTTTTATCGCTTCATAGCTGGAATCAGGACAAAAACCCAAAAGATATATCAGTAGTTATCCAGGGCGTAGAACTTTTACATAAAGAATTTTCAAATTTCCTGAAAAAGGAAGAAGTAAAACAGATAGAAACAGCAGATAAAATATTTGATCCTCATTTTCATGAAGTTATGGGTTATGAATACTGCAACGATAAAGAGGAAGGTACAATTATCAAAGAACTGCAGAAAGGCTATATGTTTGACGAATACGTTATCAGGCCTTCAAAAGTGATTGTAGCCAAAGAGAAGCCAAAAGAAGAAACAAAAGAAACACCGGAAAATGGTGAAAAAGCTCCGGAAGCAACAGAAAACACCGGAGATTGTGAATCCAAACCGGAGTAACGGCATCTAATAGCCAGAGACACAAAACAAAGAAAACACAAAAACACGGAGGAAAAGATTATGGCAAGAATTATCGGTATTGATTTAGGAACCAGCAACAGCGCAGCAGCATTTTTGGAAGGCGGAAAACCCACCATTATACAGGCGGCAGAAGGCGTATCGGTCGGCGGTAAAGCATTTCCGTCGTACGTAGCTTTTACAAAAGACAGCCAGCTTTTAGTGGGTGAGCCCGCCAGAAGGCAGTCTGTTTCAAATCCGGAAGGCACTATAACCGCATTTAAAAGAAAAATGGGCCAGGATTTTAAATATAAAATCTACGGCAAAGAATATTCGCCCCAGCAGTTATCGGCGTTTATCCTGCAGAAAGTTAAAAGGGATGCGGAAGCATTTTTAGGTACAAAAGTAGATAAGGCCGTTATTACGGTACCTGCTTTTTTTAATGATAATCAGCGCCAGGCCACAAAAGATGCCGGTGCCATTGCAGGTCTTGAAGTAGTGCGTATAATCAACGAACCTACGGCCGCATGCCTTGCATACGGCATTGATAAAGCAGGTTCTGAAGAAAAAATTATGGTTTTTGACCTTGGCGGCGGAACTCTGGATGTAACTATAATGAACTTCTGGAAAGAAGGCGGATTTAATGTTATTTCTACCAGCGGTGACACACAGCTTGGCGGAACTGATATGGATAATTCGCTTGTGGATTACATAGCCAACGAATTTAAGCGTGAAAACGGCATAGACTTAAGAAACGATAAAATGTCGCTTCAGCGTCTTAAAGAAGCCGCAGAAAAAGCAAAAATTGAACTTTCAAGCGTTCTTGAAACGGATATAAACCTGCCGTTTATTACGGCGGATGCATCAGGCCCGAAGCATTTAACATTGAAATTTACCCGTGCCACACTTGAAAAAATAGTTCAGCCTATAGTAGATCGCTGTGCAACTTCAATTGACCAGGCGTTAAATGATGGTAAATTAACACCGAAAGATATTTCAAAAATTATTCTTGTCGGCGGCCCTACACGTATGCCAATGGTGCAGAAATACGTAGAAGATCATGTAGGCAAAAAAGTAGAACGTGGCGTAGACCCTATGGAATGCGTGGCGCTGGGAGCTTCTATCCAGGCAGGTATTATCGGCGGTGACGTAAAAGACATAGTGCTTCTTGACGTTACTCCATTGTCCCTTGGTGTAGAAACTATGGGCAACGTAATGACCCGTTTAATTGATAGAAATACAACTATTCCTACAAAAAAATCACAGGTGTTTTCCACAGCTGCTGATAACCAGCCTTCAGTGGAAGTACATGTTATTCAGGGCGAACGCCCCATGGCCACCGATAACGTCAGCCTGGGCAGATTTGTGCTTGACGGTATACCGCCGGCGCAAAGAGGCGTACCTCAGATTGAAGTTACCTATGATATTGATGAAAACGGCATACTGCACGTTTCAGCAAAAGACCTGGGGACTAATAAAGAACAGCATATCACCGTTTCGGCTTCCAATAAACTTTCCAAAGATGAAGTTGAAAAATACGTAAAGCAGGCCGAACAGTTTGCAGAAGAAGATAAAAAACGCAAGGAAGTTATTGAAGTCAGAAATGACCTGGACAATATGGTTTATCATACTGAAAAGGCCGTAAAAGAACACGGAGATAAAATATCCCAGGATGAAAGGCTGGAAGTGGAACGTTCCATTAACGATGCCAAAGAAGCCATAAAGTCCGAAGATGTAGCTAAAATAAAAGCAGCCAAAGAAACTCTTTCAAAAACTTCCCATAAACTGGCGGAAGTAGTATATAAAGAAGCAACAAAGAAATCAGCCGGCGGCGCGGAGGGTGAAGCAGGCCCTCAGAGCGGCCCTGCACAGCAGGAAGAACCCAAGCAGGAACAGCAAAGCAAGCCGGATAATAAGGACGATGTTATTGATGCTGAATTCAAAGAGAACAAGTGAAGCACTATGGGCTTACGCCCATAGCATCAGCTTCATCTTCGGCGAAACCCGCCGAAGCACATCCCCCGGCACTAACAGCTTCTGCAATATTCGCGGCTCTTTGCCGCATTGCATAAGCAGCTCTGGGGGATACCCTACAACGCATTCATGCCAGAGTTTACACTCGGGGCATTCTGCGAAGGCGGGTAAAAATCCAAAAAATAAACAGTAAAGCAAATTCCTGACTGAAATACTGTCAGGAATTTGCTTTTGCATACAGCCGCATTTATAGGGAAGCTAATGACTACAAAAAAAGATTATTATGAGATTCTCAACGTTGAAAAAACCGTAAGCAAAAGCGAAATAGAAAGTGCTTACAGAAAACTTGCGGTGCAGTACCATCCGGACCGCGTAGCTCCGGAAAAAAAGGAAGAGGCGCGTGAAAAATTTAAAGAAATCACGGAAGCCTATGCAGTACTGTTTGATGAAAACAAACGCAAACTTTATGATCAGTACGGCCACGCCGGTATTGACGGCAATTATACCAATGAGGATATTTTCCGCGGTGTAAATTTTGACAGTATATTCCATGATATGGGCTACGGCCAGCGCGGCAATGAAGATTTTTTCAGCAATATTTTTGATTTCTTCGGCCAGAGCGGCGGAAGACAGCGCGTAAAAAGAGGAAGCCCCACAAAAGGCTCTGACCTGGAAATACCTGCCACTATAACATTAAAAGAAGCTTATGAAGGCACAGAAAAACAATTGCAATATTACAAAACAGAAACCTGCCACACCTGCAAGGGTTCCGGCGCTGAGCCGAAAACTTCAAAAAAACCCTGTCCCGTATGCAGAGGGTCAGGCCAGCAGGTAGCGCAAATGGGCGGGTTCTTTACTTTTGCCCAGCCCTGCCAGAGATGCCATGGTGAAGGCGAAATAATAGAAATCCCCTGCGGTGACTGCAAAGGCAGAGGGAAGGTAAGAAAAAGCGAATCACTTACAGTAAAAATTCCAAAAGGCGTAGATAACGGCAATACTATCAGGCTCCGCGGACAGGGAGAAGCAGGCGAAAGGGGCGGACCCCCGGGAGACCTTTATGCATCTATCAGGGTTCAACCGGATAATAATTATTTAAGAAAAGGCGATGATATTTATACCGAGGTAAAAATATCTTTTCCAACAGCCGCTCTTGGCGGGGATGTAGAGGTGCCAACGTTTGCCGATAAACTGAAAATGAAAATACCTCCGGGCACCCAGTCCAATAAAAATTTCCGCATAAAAGAAAAAGGTATGCCAAACGTGCATGATGAAAGAAGATACGGCGACCTTTATGTGAAAGTTATAATTGATGTACCGGTGAAATTGTCAGAACTGCAGAAAGAGATTTTGCGTGAATTCAGCAGGTCTATAAGTAAACCGCAATAAATGACAGTGATTAAGTGTTTGGTGGTTAGGTGATTAGTAAAAACTAAATTCTAACCACATAACAACTTAACAACAGTTTAAGTAATTACAGTTTACAATTATGCCCCAATACCTTGTCCTGCCGGAAAATATTGCCAACAACAAGTTTATTATCAAAGACTCTGAAGAATTTAACCACCTTACCAGAGTATTACGCGTAAAAGAGGGGGAGAAGATTGTCCTTTTTGACGGTGCGGGCCGGCAATATAAAGCAAAAATAGAGGCCTTGGAAAAAGACAGTATTTCCGGAGCCGTGCTGGAAGAAACTGTTTCTCAGAAAAGAAAATATACAGTAAATCTGTACCCCGCGCTGATAAATGCAGACCGCTTTGAAATGCTGCTTGAAAAAGCTACTGAACTGGGAGTAGACAGTATAACCCCGGTTATCACAGAACATACAGTTATCAAAGTTTCTCAGGAAAAAATTCAGTCAAAAATGTTGCGATGGCAGAAAATAATGGTATCAGCCGCAAAACAATGCATGATTCCATTTATCCCGCAGGTATTGCCCGCTGGAAAATTCATGGATTTAATACAAAAAACAGATAAAACTGCCTTGAATATAATTGCCTACGAATCAGAACCCACCGAAAATTCTTTAAAGAAGTTACTAACCACTTATCAACTTACCAACTTATCAACAATTAATCTGTTTTTAGGTCCCGAGGGCGGTTATACCGAAAAAGAAATAGAACTTGCAAAATATAACGGTTTAAAAACCTTTTCTCTGGGCAAAAATGTCCTGCGAGCAGAAACTGCTGCCATCGCCTGCCTGAGCATTATTCACAGCGAACTAAGCAATGCCCCCCTAGATTCTTCACAAGTTCACCATGTACTTAACGATCATAATCTATCAGGGGGACACCTGAAAACAGAGAGTTTCAGGTGAAAATCTATTTCTATACTTCCGGCTGTAAAGTAAACCAATATGAAACGCAAGTATTGATTGAACAGTTTGGTCCAGACACCTTCACGGAAAACATACACGAAGCCGACACCTGCATAATAAACTCCTGTACAGTTACGCATAACGCAGACGCGGACTGCCGGCAGGCGGTGCGTAAATGCCTGCGGGAAAACCCGGCGGCGCGCATTATTGTAACAGGCTGCAGCGCAGTCAGCTCTGCGGATGAAATAAGCAAACTTTCCCCGCGGGTTATTATCTGCCCGAATAAAAAAGAAATTGCAAAAATACTGGCTATCCCTGTTGAACACAAAAAAACAGATACCATCACTTCCTTTCATAAACATTCCCGAGCCTTTGTAAAAATACAGGATGGTTGTGATGCTTTTTGCAGTTACTGCATAGTCCCGCATGTCCGTTCAACTATATGGAGCAAACCCAAAGAAACAGTTATGCAGGAAATAGAAGTCCTGGTAAAAAACGGGTATACAGGTATTGTTTTGTGCGGTATAAGGCTGGGAAAATATAATGAGGGGGGTTTTAAACTGGTAAATCTTATAAAAAGCCTCCTGGGAAAATTTAACAGCATAAAAATATATTTTTCTTCCTTTGAAATACTGGAAATTAATAGTGAATTACTGGATTTGATGGCTAACTCACAGCAGTTTGAAAGGCATTTTCACATACCTCTGCAATCCGGCGATGATGAAATATTAAAAAAAATGAAAAGACCTTATACTACTGCGCAGTTTGAGCAGCAGTTAACCCGCATATATGCAAAACTGCCTGATGTTAAGATTACCAGCGATGTAATTGTCGGTTTCCCAGGTGAAACCGTTGAACAATTCAATAATACTTTAGAGTTTGTAAAGCACAATAAATTTTCAAAACTCCATGTCTTCAGGTATTCCCCGAGAAAAGGCACCCCCGCATCACTCCTCCCGGGCCGGATTGATCCCTCAGAAACCAAACGACGCGCCAAATTACTCTTGAATTTCTAAAACCCCATTGACATTTATTTTATTTAGTGTATAATTATCATACGCACTATAGTGCGTGATTATGTAAAGGAAGGACGGATATGGGCAAGATTGGTATAGGAATCATCGGTTGCGGGAATATAAGCGGCATTTATTTTAAGAATTGTAAAAAGTTTGATAATCTGGAAATTCTGGCATGCGCAGATATGGTAAAGGAAAAAGCAGAAGCAAAAGCGAAGGAATATAACATACCAAAAGCCTGCTCGGTTGAAGAATTGCTGGCCGATAAAAGAATAAAACTGGTAGTCAATCTTACTATCCCAAAGGCGCATACAGAAGTTAACATTAAAGCCCTTAATGCCGGAAAAAATGTATATCTTGAAAAACCGCTGGCCTTGTCAAGAAATGAAGCCGTAAAGGTCATTAACCTTGCAAGAAAGAAGAGATTATTAGTGGGCGGGGCCCCGGATACATTTATGGGTTCAGGGCAGCAAGCCTGCAGGAAATTGATTGATGACGGGGAAATAGGCAGGCCCGTAGGCGCTACTGCTTTTATGTTGTGCCACGGCCATGAATCCTGGCATCCGGCGCCGGAATTTTATTATAAAAAAGGCGGCGGACCGATGTTAGATATGGGGCCCTATTATCTCACAGCATTAGTAAACATATTAGGCCCGGCAGTAAAGGTAATGGGTATGGAAAATATCACATTCCCGGAAAGAACTATTACAAGCAAGGAAAAATACGGCGCAAAAATCAAAGTGGAAGTTTCGACCCATGTTCTTGGTTTGATTGAATTTAAAAATAGGGTTATAGGCACCATCATAACCTCATTTGATGTCTGGGCGCATAAAATGCCATGCATTGAAATATACGGAGAGAAAGGAACCCTGAGAGTACCGGATCCAAATTGTTTTGATGGAGTTCCGCTTATCTGGACTAAAGCCGCGCTTGAATGGAAAGAAGTGAAGTTGACTCATGCTTTTGTTGATAATTCAAGGGGTGTTGGTGTTTCCGATATGGCAAACGCGATAATAAATAAGGTTCCCTTCAGGCCGGATGTTAAATTAACCTATCATGTCCTTGACCTGATGCAATCGTTTCATGAATCTGCAAGAACAGGCAAACAAGTTAAACTTGTCAGCAAATGCGGCCAACCTGCGCCAATGCCTGTTGTAACTCCAGAAAATGAGTCTGATTGGATGACTGTTGGAGGAAAATAACATGGCAAAAAAAGCATTAATCAACTGGGGTGGATGGGCAGGGCATGAACCGGACAAATGCGCAGATATTTTTGCCGCTGTTTTAAGAAATGAGTATTATGAAGTTGAGGTGATAAATTCTCTGGAGAGGTATCTGGATGAACAATACATGGATTCGCTGGATCTTGTTGTACCTGCGTGGACTATGTCTGAAATAACAAAAGAACAAGAAAACGGCTTGTTAGAAGCAATAAAAAAAGGAACAGGTATTGCCGGATGGCATGGCGGAATGTGTGATTCTTTCAGAAAAAATACGCAATATCAGTGGATGACAGGCGGCCAGTGGGTGGCTCATCCCGGGAATATAATTGAATATAGGGTAAATATTACAAAAAAGAACGACCCGATTGTAAAAGGGCTCAATGATTTTAATATGAATTCAGAGCAATATTATATGCACGTTGACCCCTCAAATGAAGTGCTTGCAACAACCACTTTTACAGGTGAGCGTACAAATTGGATTGATGGATGCGTTATGCCAGTGGTTTGGAAAAGGAAATGGGGCCTGGGTAAAGTATTTTATACGTCTTTGGGCCATGTGGCCAGGGATTTTGATGTTCCTGAAGCAAAAGAAATTGTCCGGCGCGGGATGTTATGGGCAACAAGATGAATAGAAACGATGTCGCTAAATTTGCGAAAGTATCCCCATCAACTGTAACCAGGGCTTTAAACGACCATAAATCTATACCGGCAGCTACCAGAAACAGGTTGAAAAAAATAGCGGCAAAATATGGCTACGTGCCTTCGCATCTGGGCAGAAGCCATTATCAGAAAAAAAGTTTCCGGCTGGGGGTTATTATTCCTTATGATTATGAAAAAAAAACGCACCCTCTTCCGAGTGAATATTTTTCAAAACTACTTTTCGGGATATTGCATGAAGCGGCAAAAAATAAATATACAATAAATCTTATTGCGGACAACAACCTTTCTGCAGAGGAAATGGCAAAAGCCGTGCTTTCACATTCTGTTGATGGTTTGATAATGTTTATTCGCAAGACAGGCGATAGCAGATATTCTTATCTGCATAAGAATAAAATTCCCTTCATGCTTGTGCATGATTATGTCCCGAACAAACCGTATCTCTATGTAGATTGCGATTCCCGGCCGGGGATGGAAGAGGCTTTTAAATATCTAGTTTCAAAAAAGGTAAAAAATGCCGGATATCTTACCGGCGGTAATGATTATATGAATTCCCTGGATAGAACAAAGATATTCAACCAGCTGGCTGAAAAATATAATATTCATGTATCAAGCATAGTTGACGGTGATTTTTCCAGGAAAAGCGGGCTGCAGGCGGCAAAGGAGTTTTTGGAGAAAAAGTTGCCGCAGGCAATAATATGTGCAAATGATAAAATGGCTTTCGGCCTAATAGAAGGGTTAAAACAGTTTGATGTTCATGTGCCTCGCGATTTAGGAGTTATAGGTTTTGATAATCAGGATGTTGCAAATCTTGCAGCGTTTAAACTTACAACAATTGAAAATCCTTACTTTGAGGCTGGAGAACAGGCAGCAAAAATATTAATAGAAAAAATAAATGGAGAAAAACCGGAAAGTGTGTTAATTGATTCAAAGTTTATTTTAAGGGAGAGTTTATGATTAGAAGAAGAATAAAAAACAGTGTAGGAATCTGGGGATTTGGCCCAATGGCAACAAGGTTTATGCCTTCCGGTTATCATCAGGAGGCTGTTTCAGAGACGATGGAAGCAAGAACAGAGCGTGCTGTAAAAGGCCTGGGTATTCTTGTTGACGGTTATGAGTACCATTATCCAGGGGAAATAAATCAGAAAAATCTGCTGAAAGTACAAAAAATATTAGGTAAAGAACACGATATTTATGCTATTGCGATGGGGCTGCACTGTATTCCAGAATTTGGTTTGGGTGCACTGACAAATCCAAAAAAAGAACAGAGGGATTATGCAGCGAAGTTAATCAGGGAAGCCATTGATATGTGCAAAGAAGTGGGCGCAAAACTCATAATATGGCCCGGCGGAGAAGGTTATAATTACCCTTTTCAGGTTTCATATAACGAAATCTGGGGTTATTTTATTGACGGTATTCAGGCTGCGGTAGAATACGCTAATTCAAAAAATGTTACTGTTTTGCTTGAGCATAAAAACAGCGAACCGGCAATGAAGATTCTTATGAAAGATATTGGCATGACGATGTTCGTAATTAATAAAATTAAAGAAATAGGCACTGATATAACCAGTCTTAAAATAAACATGGACTGGCAGCATCTTATAATGAACGGTGAGCATTTGGCGGAATATGCCGCAGTCCTTTCAAAAGAAAACTTACTGGGCCATCATCACGGCAATAGCGGCTGGGGTATGTTTGATGACGATAATATGGTAGGCGGATCTTATTTTTTGGAAACAATCGCGCTGGCAGTAGAACTGCGTAAATCCGAATACGGTAAAAACGGCGAAAGAATCGGTTACGACCTTTTCCCATATACGGAAAATCATGTTGATGCGGTAAAAAGAAGCGTGTTGCACTGGGAATTTTTAGACAGCATAGCCCAAAAAATAGATTTAAAAGCGCTGGAAGATAAACAAAAGAATAAGGACGCAGTCGGCTGTTATGAAATAGTTTACAAAGCGCTAGGTTTAGATAAAAAGTTTATAGAAGGAGTATATAAAAAGTATTCAAAATAGAAATGAAATATTTACTTGGCATTGATATCGGCACTTCAGGTGTAAAAACGCTCTTAATAAAAGAGGACGGAACTATTGCGGGCAAATCAACAAAAGAATACTCGCTTGAAACACCAATGGCGTCATGGGCTCAGCAAAATCCGCAGGACTGGTGGAATGCGGCTGTTGAATCAATAAGAGAAGTTTTAAGACAATCAAGTATACAGCCGTCAGAGGTTACAGGTATCGGTTTATCAGGACAGATGCACGGGTCTGTTTTTCTGGACAAAACCGGTAAAGTATTACGCCCCTGCATTCTATGGTGCGATCAGAGGACAACCAAACAGTGCGAATATATTACAAAAAAAGTTGGCAGTAAAAAATTGATATCATTAGTTTCTAATCCTGTTCTTACAGGTTTTACTGCAGGCAAAATATTATGGGTTAAAGAAAACGAACCGAAAATTTACAAGAAAATTAGTAAAGTACTCCTGCCAAAAGATTATATACGCTATAAACTTACCGGTGTTTACGCAACGGAAGTTTCAGATGCTTCAGGTACTTTATTGTTGGATGTAAAAAAACGTAAATGGTCAAAGGAATTATTGGATATTCTTGAAATACCCTTAAGTTGGATGCCTGATTGCTATGAATCAACTTTTATCAGTGCGTCAATTAACGAAGAAGCAGCTTTTCTTACAGGTTTAAAAAAATCAACCCCCGTAGCTGGCGGCGGGGGAGATCAAGCAGCTGGTGCGGTTGGATCCGGAGTGGTTGAACCCGGGATAATTTCTGTAACAATCGGTACTTCAGGTGTAGTCTTTGCATATAGTGATAAACCCAAAACTGATTTGCAGGGCAGGGTTCATACATTTTGTCATGCAGTGCCGGACAAATGGCACGTTATGGGTGTAATGCTTTCTGCAGGCGGGGCTTTTCAATGGTTTAGGAACAATATTGGTACGGCGTCATATAATATTTTAACTGATAATACTAAAAATATTCCTGCCGGGTCTGAAGGGTTGATTTTTTTGCCTTATCTATCCGGCGAAAGAACACCTCACTGTGACCCTTATGCAAGAGGAGTATTTTTTGGGCTTACATTAAAACATACAAAAGAACACATGGCCAAAGCTGTGCTTGAAGGCGTAGGTTTTGGGCTGAAAGATTCATTAGAAATATTAAGAAGCATGAAAATTCCTGTAAAGCAAATCAGGGTTTCCGGCGGCGGAGCAAAATCTATGGTTTGGATGCAAATTCTTGCAGATATTTTTGGCGCAGAATTGGTGACTATAAATACTACAGAAGGTGCTGCATACGGCGCAGCTTTACTTGCAGGCGTGGGTACAAAAGTTTATAAATCAATAAAAGAAGCTTGTGAAAAAACAATTAACGTAACCGGAAGAATAACTCCTAATAAAAAGAATACAGAAATCTATAAACATCATCACTTATTATTCACTTCATTATATAAGGGTTTAAAGAATAATTTCAAATCAATATAAATTCCGCAAAAAGCCCACCCTTACTGCCGATTTCAGTTTACAGGCCAGGTTGCATTTGAATTCCTAAAGAAGTATAATTTAAAACTAATTATTGACATAAAGAATAAGATATAAACGATAAAAACATTCCACTTTAATAATCAATTCTAATAAGGTAAAACCATGTCATATCTTGTCCTAGCCAGAAAATACAGGCCGAAAAACTTTACCGAAATAGTGGGCCAGGCCCATATAGGCGAAGTATTAAAAAACGCCATAGAAAAAAAGCGCATAGCCCACGCTTATATATTCAGCGGGCCCAGGGGAACGGGTAAAACCACCACCGCAAGAATATTTACAAAAGCATTAAACTGCAAGGAAGGCCCCACAGATAAACCGTGCGATAAATGCGTAAACTGCCAGGAAATATCTGACGGCAATTCTATGGACGTGCTGGAAATTGACGGTGCATCAAACCGCGGCATAGATGAAATAAAGGCTTTGCGTGAAAATGCGCGTTTTTCACCAGCTGCTTCTAACTACAAAATTTATATTATTGATGAAGCCCACCAGATTACCGACGCCGCCTTTAATGCATTGCTGAAAACCCTTGAAGAGCCTCCCGAACACGTAGTTTTTATTTTAGCTACCACAGATGCCCAAAAAATACCGCTAACCATACTTTCCCGCTGCCAGAGATTTAAGTTTAAACCGCTTTCAACCACTGATGCCGCTAATCACCTGGAAAAAATAGCAAAACTGGAAAAATTTAACATAGATAAAAGCGCCCTGCGCCTTATTGCAGGCATATCAAACGGTTCTTTAAGAGATTCTTTCAGTATGTTAGACCAGGTGATATCATTTTCACCGGATGAAAAGATAACAGACAAAACCGTAAGGGATTTAATAGGTTTAAGCCCTGTAGAACTGGTGGTTTCTTTTATAGATTTAATTTCACAGAAAAATCCTAAAGGCATTCTTGAAAAAATTGCAGAAGTTGCCGCAGAAGGTTATGATTTTCTTCAGGTGGCCAGGGATTTGCGCGACTATTTAAGAAAACTTACCTTTGCAAAATATCTGGACCTGGAAAAAAATATCATTGATACCCTGCTGCCCGAAGAAATAGAAGCCCTGAAAAAACATAAAGAAAGATTTGCAGAACATATATTACTGAGAAACCTGCACCTGGTTAACAAATGCATAGAAGAAATGCGCTGGAGCGACAATCCCAGGATAATCTTTGAACTTTATTGCCTGAAGCTTATGCAGGATTCAGCAAGCATTGACGAACTGATAGATAAATTAAGCCAGCTTGAAAAAGAAGCCGGTTCTGATGAACCCACGCCTTCAGCGATACCGGAAAAAATAAAAACAGCTGCAGATTTTAAATTTGAGCCCGCGCCAAAACCGGCACCGGTAAAAATTCCTGTTTTTACGCCGCCTGTTACAAAAAAAGCAGATCCGGCGCCTGCTGTCAGCGCAACGCCTTTGGCACCGGAATCAAAAAGCACCCAGCTGGGAACAAAATGGCAGGCCTTAATGGCAGATGTAAAAACCCAAAAACCTTTTCTTGCAGATTTTCTTGAAACTGTACAAAACAAAAAGTTTATCGGAAATGATATAGTGCTGTATATTGCGCCTGGCCTTTACTTTGATACTATTAAAGGAAGCCTGGATGCCATTGAAACCATTGCAAAAAAACATTTTGGCGATACAATAAAAATAAGACTAGAAGTTCTGCAGTCTGCCAAACAGCCGATTATACCGGAACAAAAAAAAGAAAGCGACGTACCTGAAGTAGAAGATAATGACACCGAAGATGCAGAAGTACCTGATGAAAAAGGCGGGGAAGTATTTGAAGTAGCTTCCGAAACAAAAAAAGATCCTGTAGTATCGGACACAGTAATAAAAAAAGTAGTAGACGCCTTCCACGGTAAAATCATAGATAAACAGGGATAGTAGTTCAGTGATTAGTGGTTACGTGATTAGGTGACTTGTAAAAGACTTTGCTAACCACATAAAAACATATACACATAAACACTTTGTTTTAATATTATGGTACACCCAAAAAACCTCCAACGGCTGATAGAATCACTGGTAAAACTTCCCGGGGTAGGCCCCAAAATGGCAGAACGGTTTTCCTATCATATTCTGCTGGCGGGTTCTCAGGAAATTGACGAACTTATTGAGGCCATAAAAGAAATAAAAAATTCGCTTAAACTCTGCTCGGAATGCTATACCCCTACGGAAAAAGATATATGCGCTGTCTGCTCTGACAACAGCCGTGACAAAACATTAATCTGCGTAGTAAAAAACACATCCTCTCTTAATGCCATAGAAAGAACACAGAAATTTAACGGTTTGTACCACATCCTGGAAAAAATCATTTCGCCGCTTGACGGCACATTTCCTGAAAAAGAAAGAGTAAAAAGACTGCTGGACCGCCTGGAAAAGGGAGTTATGGAAGTAATAATAGCTACAGATACAGATACGGAAGGGGAAATGACCTCAAACTATCTGGCGGAACTTATAAGGGAAAAAGGCGTAAAAGTATCGCGCCTTGGCTATGGCATGCCCCTTGGCGGAACCATAGAATATGCTGATGAAATTACGCTTTCCCGATCTCTTGAAGGCCGAAAAGAGATCTGACAGTATCCCAAACGCTATCTTAAAATAAAAAGGCACTCATCAAGAGTGCCTTTTTTATTTAAACTCCCCGGATGGAACGACTATCTAACTTTGGACTGGGAAAGGCTTTACCCAAGCCCTGATGATACCCTGTCTCAAATCAAAAACCTGCTTTCTTCTTACCAAAATCAATGAGAATGCTGCAGGGCATACTTATCCAAAAGATTACGAATCATCTTCTGGTATTTTGTGTGGTGCTGTTTTGCTATCCGTTTGAAAAAATCTATACTTTCTTCACTCAAGGAAATTGTGACCTTTACTTTCTTCTCTGGAATGGCTAATTCTTCGGGCGTTGGTAAAAAGTCATTAATCCTTGTCATTTTGCCAATGGGCTTATTTACATCAATCGTTCTTTTCATAATATTGCTCCCCCTTTCTCCAATATCCTGCTCCAAATATTCTGATTTTTCCTTCCCTGTATGTGAATCTTACTGTTAATATCTTATTGCCAACTTTACCTACACAGAAAAGCCTTTCTTCTTGTTTGCTATGTTTTGAATCTTTGTAAATTTTCCTTTTAGGGTCTTTAAATGCTAATGATGCAGCATGGAAATCTACCTTGTGCTTGTGAATATTCACCAGTTCTTTTTCTGCATCCCAAATAAAACTGCCGATTTTTATATCCATATTATGTCAATATTATTATACATACTATTGTATTGTTTTGTCAATGGGTATTTTAAAACAAAAAAGGTCCACCCCATTCCTGAAGCAGACCTTCAACTTATCCTATATATGTAGTATGTATAGGATAACTAAACTCCCCGGGCTGGATGCCCTTAGAACCTATTTAATTGAAAATTTCAATGAACTTCAGGTCTTTTCAGCAAGAATTATGCGGTTTTTTAGCTACTAATTTTAGGTTTAATATGTTATTGCTTGATGCCAGACCACCAATGTTTGACATATATTCTCCAAAGAGATAAAATAACCCGGACGATGAATAACAATAAAGTTAAAATTACTGAATCTGAGACCATTGAATTCAAGAAATCCACTTCTGAATTAAAAGAAGCGGTTATTGCTATATCCGCCATCCTCAATAAACACCGGCAGGGTGAATTGTATTTTGGGATAAAAAATGATGGCACAGTATGCGGACAGGACATAACCGTAAAAACTCTACGGGATATATCCCAGTTAATCTCGGATAATATTGAGCCGAAAATATACCCTGAAATATCTAATATAGAACTATGCGGCAAACCTTGCGTACGGGTTCATTTCAAAGGCAATGATACTCCCTATTTTGCTTTCGGCAGGGTATATATGCGGGTGAGCGATGAGAATAGACAATTGAGCGCCAAGGAACTGGAACATTTAATCCTTGAAAAAAATAGGGATAAATTACAGTGGGATACTGAAATCTGTAAAGATGCAAAACTAACCGATATCAGTTCCAGCAAGGTCAAAATATTTCTAAAATCTTGCGGACTGAAATATACCTCGATAGAAGATGCACTGAAAAAACTGAATCTTCTGTCAAATCATAGGAAATTATTTAACGCGGCAGTCATCCTGTTCGGCAGGAAACCGCAGAAGTTCTTCCCAAACGCAAAACTACGGTGCGCTGTCTTTGCTACGACCAATACAGTTTACCCTGTTGACATGCAGGATTTTGAAGGAGATTTATTTTCCCTTATCAAACAGGCTGAAGAATATATACTGAAAAATATTCATATCGGTATGCGGCTTGAAGGTATGTACCGGGTTGATGTGCCTGAAATAGACAAGAAAGCTTTCAGGGAAGCCATAATAAACGCTTTTTGCCACCGGGACTATCACAAATTTGACTCTGTGAATATAGCAATTTTCAAGGATCGTCTTGAAATCCGAAATCCCGGTTTATTATATGGGGGATTGACTATTGAAAGAATAAGAAAAGAATCCGTGTCAGAAAGAAGAAATGAATTGATTGCTGATATATTCCACAGGATACATTTCATTGAAAAATGGGGCCGGGGGATTCATTTAATTCTGGAACTTGAGCCCATGACAGATTTTAAAGAGATCGGAAGCCAGTTCATTTCAATTTTTCAACGTAAAAATTATGTGGTTGACCGGAAAGAAGGGTCTTTAATTGAGGCAGGTTCACAGAAAAGTTCACAGAAAAGTTCACAGAAAATATTTGCCCTGATTCAGCAAAACAATAATATTACAATAAGAGAATTGAGTAAAATACTAAAAATAAGCGGAAGGGCGGTCATAAATAATATCAACACTCTTAAGGCTACTGGCAACCTGAAACGTATTGGTCCTGACAAGGGCGGTCACTGGGAAATATTAAAGAAATAATTAGTTCAATAAATTCATCAATTGGATTTCTATCATCAAATTGCTAATAAATACAAAAAACTCCCCTTAAAATATGAAAGAAAACTTATCAGGTCCGCCAAGAAAGGTAATTCCGCTTCAAAAGAAATATTGCTTCTTCATCTGACAGGTTTCTTTGTATTCAGATTCTATACATCTACCTATCTGCCTCTTATCAGAAACTCTTTTGATGATATAATTCAGGATTGCCTTGTCCTTGCCTTAAAAAATATCAAAACTTACAAAATGAGATACAAAAACGAGGAAGGAATATTTCAGCCGGTTCATTTCAGCACATATATGTGGAAAGGCGTCACCGGTATAATGGTATCTGCAATTAAGGCGAAAAGAGAAATTTGTTTTTCTGATTTACCTGAATATTTTGATTCCAGGAATAATTAACAAAAAAGGCCTGCTCATTTCTGAAGCAGACCTTTAACTTATGCTATATCCACAGGATATCCTATACATATAGTAGAAACTCCCCGGGTAAGAGTAAAATCCGAACTTTCTGTTGGCTTTATTTGTAAACTAGCAACCAAAATTGACCCCTAAATTGCAACGAAAATTGACCCTCCCGAAGAATTAAAGTATCCTGATTTGGATTTAAGCGAATATCC
>MGVC01000063.1 GCA_001800285.1 Elusimicrobia bacterium RIFOXYA2_FULL_39_19
TTTAATTTGCCTCAGGATTACTACGCCTATACTTCCCCATAGATTATAAAGACCCTTCATCAACAACCCCTTTAAAGGTTATTTTGATGTAAACTTTCTGCTTTCTTATAATTAATTAGAATATTGCTTTGATACTTACGTTTGTTAAAGTATCTGTGTAGTTGAAGCTATTGAAATTAGAACTTCTGCCTTTTGTGGTATAACCTAAGTTGGCAGTAAGCCATTCTGAAATGCTGTATTTAACACCAAGCCCCGATAATGTATTTGTGTCACTTCTTTTGGTTAATACACCCGTTACTGCTGCTGCCCCTGTTGCCTCATCAAGAAGTACTGCTGTATCATAATCATCCATCTCATATCTTGAATTAACTGAAACTGATACCTTTTTACCTATTTTCTGGCCTAATTCTACTGTTATGCTTGTAGCAAGGTAATTTAAATTACTAGAAAAAGTGGATTCCATAAAATTTCTGTCTGCTGAAAGCTTCAAACTTGTCATTTTTGAAAACTCTGTAATAGAAGTTAAACCAAGAATTGAAGTTGATGCATCTTTTTCTGCCTGTACATCATATTTTCTGCTCTGTGAACCAATTTTTAAAATACCTGCTGTTTTTGGGGTTAATTTTCCTTTTAAACCAAGCTTTACGTTGCTATAGGTAGAGTCATTTAAATTTGAAGCCTTATCATAAGCAATCACGCCTGAATCATATTCAAGCAATACTGATGTTTTAGGTGAAAAACCGTAATATACTACTAAGCCGGATTCTGACTCTGTTCTGTCAAAAATAGCCTTATATTCATCCTGAGAATATGCATGATTGATCTGTGAAAACAATACACTTGCAGACCAAACCCTGCCGAATTTATAACCAATATCTCCGCTTAGATTGTTTTGTGTACGCTTTATTCTTTTTACAAATTCACTGCTTGGAGCATCACTTGTATCCTTATAACCATCCATAAGCTTTAAACTTAAACCTACTGGAAACGTGAAATCCAATAAAACATTGATACTTTGGTTTGTAGCATTATTGGTAGATGCAGAAAGTGAATAGTTTAATATTTCTGCAGCATAATCTATACCTACCTTGCTCTGGCCACCCGTTGCTAAAAAGTTTAGTCCTGGAATAAACGAAGTTATTGTAGTTGATTGTTCATCTGTTTTTCCAAGATAAATATTGCTTTCAGATACTGTTTTAAGCTCTAAAGATGCATTTGTTTTAATTTCACCAAAAACTGTTGTTGAACCAATTACTAAACATAAAATTACTGCGTAAAAACTTTTATTTCTCATACTTTCTCCTTTATAATTGTGTTATATCCTATTCTTTATCTGGGAACCGAAGGGCTTGCTTCGGGAACTACAGGCTGTATTGGCTCTGGTATTACTTCCTGCGGTACTTCTGTCGGTACTTCTGCAGTTTTTTCTTTTTTCACTTCTTCTTTCTTCTCTTTCTTTTCTTCTTTTTTCTCTTCTTTAGCTTTTTCTTCTTTCTTCTTTTCTACTTTCTTTTCTTCCTTTTTCTCTTCTTTTGAAACTATTACTTCCTGCCATTTTTCTACCTTGGTTACATCAACCATCACTGGTGCCTGTGGGGCTACGTTTGGCTTTAAAACTGTTTTTTCTTCCTTATTTACCTGCACTACACCATAGTCATTTTTAACTTCTACTATACCTTCAAATACCATTACTTCTGACTGACCAGATTCATCTACTTTAACATCAAGTTCTGTGCCGCGAATAGAACATACAGCTGTTGGTGTTTTTACATAAAACTGTCTGCCTGATATAATTTTTGCCCAGATTTGGCCTACTTTTACGTTTACTCTGCTACCTGCTTCTTCACTACCAACTGGCATTTCTATGTTCATTTTTGTCTTTTCATTTATCTTTATCTGCGCACCATTTGCCATAATGAGAGTGGCATATGATTTACCGGATGTTTCTACCACATCGCCAGGGGACAATAACATGGTTTCTTTTGCATCTATTTTCTTCTTTTCACCATTTGGCAAAACCTTTACATTGCCCATTACTACCTTAATAGTAGCTACAATAGCACCTTTCGTTACTCCTGCAGATGAATCCTGTGCCTGTAGAACCGATGCAACAAAACACAATGAAACCATAAATAATGCAATTCTTTTTAACATAAGCCACCCCTCATTATTAATTAACTCTATATATCATTTTACTTATTTAACCAAAATTGTCAACTTAAGTGACTAAAATCACTTTTGTTGGAATAAGGCAGGAATTTATAAAAATCAGGTTTTGTCTTTGAAGAACATAACCATTTTGGTCTTTCCTACTTCTATTATATCCCCATCTTTAAGCAATATCTGGTCCTTAACTGAAACGTTATTTACTTTAGGAAAACCCTCTTTTAAGGCTTTGAATATAAACCCTTCGGGCCTTTTATTAATCAATCCCGCTATTTCCGGTGAACCACCTGCAAATATACCCGTTCCGGGCTTATATTTGATAGCTGCTGCTTCTGCAGTGCCTATATAGGTAACAACTGCGGTTATTTCAATTTCTGTTTTATCTACTATACCATCAACCACTCTTAAACAAGCTATTTTGTCAGGGCCTGCTTGTTCAGGAGTCACCTGAACCGGAGGTGTTTGCGGTGCTACCGCCGGGGCTGATTTTTCCAACATTTCCTGCTGTTTGGCAGGATCTAAAACAACGGTTTTATCGTTTGCTTTCTGGCCACCGGCAAGCTCTTCTTCATAGATAAATTGAAGTGAATGCTTTGCTATATCTACCTGGTCATTGTGGTGAATCTCAGCCTTTAAAATCTTCTTTCCTTTAATAAAGGTCCCATTTGTGCTGTTTAAGTCTTCGATAAAATAAACATCACCAAACCTGGTAACCCTTGCGTGCTGGCCCGAAATGGCGGGATTATCAATGACAATGTCATTTTCAGGTTTCCTGCCGATAGTCAGTGATTTCACACTTTCCGGAATTGGGATTTCTTTGATTACTGCTGCATTGAATTTAAGTAAGAATTTAGGAGGCATATTTGTTCCTCATAAATGAAATGAAGTTTTTTACTAAACCTTCTTCTTTAAGCAGTTTTGCTACAACAACTGTTGTATTGTCTGCTCCACCCATATCATTTGCAAGTTTAACAAGTTTTTTGCAAATCTCTACAGGATCTTCATCATTTTTTATTAGTTCATAAATTTGTTTGTCATTGGCAGTATGCGTAAGCCCGTCTGAGCACAATATCAGCAAATCACCGTCTTTTGCAGGCATTTCATTCAGGTCCACTTCAACAGCCTGAGACGGCCCTAAAGCTCTTACAAGTATATTTTTATATTCTGATTTTTCAGCTTGTTCTTTGGTAATAAGGCCTCTGCGCAGCTGCTCCATTACAAGGGAGTGGTCATTGGTTATCTGTGTAAATTGGCCTTCTCTTATAAGATATATTCTGCTGTCACCTACATTACAAAATACAAAATTATCTTCCTTTACAAGCACGGCAACTACCGTTGTTGCCATACCCGAATTCTGCGGATATTTTTTTGCGGCTTCAAAGATTACCTGATTTGCAAACCTGATACTGGAAGCAAGCTGGTTTGTTTCATCAGAAAAATTCGGGTTTTTTTCACCAAAAATGGATCTTTCTTTTTTAAGTATGGAGCGGCGCACCTGGTCAAGAATTACATCAACTGCTATTTTACTGGCCACTTCACCGGTTGCCTGGCCGCCCGCACCGTCACAAACAATGAGAAGTTTTATTTCTTCATCTATGGAAAGATTATCTTCATTGTTTTGCCTTTTCATTCCAACATCTGTTAAACCAGCAACAACAAGTTTCATGTTATAACCCCGTTATTGAATTTGACTCATGCAGGCCGTTAAATCATCTACTATTTCTTTTCCGTTTTGATATCTGTTGTTAGGATCTTTCTGCAAAGCTTTATCTATTACTGTAACCAGGCAATCCGGGATTTCCGGCCTGATTGATTTTATGTCAGGATGTTTTTCGTTTGCAATCTGGTAAATAAGGGTGGCAATACTGTCACCGTTAAACGGTTTTTCACCGGAAAGCATTTCAAATAACATTACGCCAAAAGAGAATAAATCAGCCCTGCCGTCTACTTTTTTGCCAGCCACCTGTTCCGGTGACATGTAGGAAGGTGTGCCTAATACCGTACCAGTCTGTGTTTTTGATGAAGCCATTACGCGGGCAATACCAAAGTCTGTAATTCTGACACTGCCGTCTTTTAATAACATTATATTTGCGGGTTTAATGTCCCTGTGTACTACACCCAATTTATGGGCATAATCAAGGCCATCAGCAACTCTTGTAAGTATATTTACAACTTCTTTGATAGGAAATAAATTTACTTTTTCGCAATAGTTTTTTAAATCTTCCCCTTCAAGAAGTTCCATGGCTATGTATGAAACGTCATAATCCTCACCGGCATCAAAAATTCGGATAATATTTGGGTGAGATAGATTGCCCGCTGATTCCGCTTCCCTGAAAAACCTTTCCTTTACTGCTTTCATTTCATTTTCCGGAATATCATCATCAAAACGGACAGTTTTAATAGCAACCATACGGTTTATTTTGGGATCTTTACCTAAGTATACAGTTCCCATGGCGCCATGGCCTAATTCTTTTATTATTTCATATCTGCCAAGAGTAGGTACCTGATTGGCAAGTCCTTCCATAATAACTGTATCTCCACCTTTTGATCTCTTTCCTCCAGGCGCGTTGACAACCATGCCCTCACTAGCAGCTTTAAGCGTTTTTATTCTTTCTTCTATGTCTTTAAATTTCTGATCAGCAGTTTTTATGTGTTCGTAAACGGAAACAGCTTTATTAAACTGTCTTTTTCTTTCAAAATCAAGCCCTAAGTTGTACAACAAATCCTTTACCGCATCGTCAACAGGGCACTTCCTGAACTTTTCAAAAGCAAGATCCAGCATTCCCTGACCCTGGAATGAAAGCCCAAGCATTTTGTTGGTTTCAATACTTTCAGCTTCAACAAGTTCCTTTCTTTTTTCAGTAAGAAGGAACCGTTTTGATGTAATTACAATATAACCAAAAAGCAACAGGAACATAGGATAAAATATTTTTATCCATAACCCATTATAAATAAACAGATATACCGATGGGACAAGAACAACAATAAGAAGAATAGCCGTAAAAATAGCGCCCCATTTGGCTTTCATTTTTGGAAGCAGTATTGTTATAAACAGGGCACATATTATTAAAGTAACCAGCTCAACCGTAAAAGACCAGCTGGGCTGCATGATGAATTTCTGTTCTAAAATGTTCTGTATAGAGTTTGCAATAATTTCAGTACTTGGGAAATTCTGGCCCACTGGCACCACATTTAAATCTGTTAATCCTGTAGCCATGTAGCCGACAAGTATTATTTTGTCCTTAAAAACTTCCGGTGGTATTTTTTCAGCTAAAACATCGTAAACAGAATTGTATTGATAGGTTTGCGTAGGCCCGCTAAAATCTATGAGCATTGAATTATTGCTTGAAAGTGGTATTTTAGCGTTTCCAAAACTAAGTTCTTTTCCGGGATTTAGATTTACTTTATCCAAATTTAAACCAAGGTAAAGACTGACCAACTGAAGAGCAAATGAAGGATAATATTTATTGTTGCATTTAATAACCGGTGACATTCTCCTTATTACTCCGTCGGAATCCGAAACCAGGTTTGAATGACCGATTCCTGCAGAAACTTCTGAAAACAGATCAAGCGGAGTAACGGGCATAAAGCCTTCTAAAACAGGAATCGGTGTTTTACCGCTTTCTTTTACTACACTTGTTATTGTATTAGTGGATAATACCGGGGTTTCTTCCCCTGCCTGATCTTCAGATAAAGGTTTCCCAAGAGTAAAAAACATAGGAAGGACAACTATTTTCGAGTCAGCTATTGATTCATAAAGAATGGTGTCATTATCTATACTGGCTTCTGCGATGTTAATATTTTGAAGAAAGCTTGATAAAAGCTCTCTATCTTTTGTACTTTTTAATTTTGATTGGGTTTTAAATAACAGTGATGCAAAATCTGCTTTTAATCTTCTTATTTCGTCCAATCCGGCATTTCTGTCTTGTTCTGTAAAAAGAATATTCAACCCGATTACTTTCGGGTTAGCCGACGATATCTTGTCAATCAATTCAGCTATGTAAGCCCTTGGCCACGGCCATCTGCCAATGTTTGCAATACTTTGGTCATCAATGGTGACCACTACTATTTTATTGCTGGGACCTTTGCTTTTTCTAAGTTTTGCCCTGAAATCATAAAACTTGTATTCTAAACTTTCAAAGAAAGATAACTGAACCAAAAAACCAATTATTACTACCAAAGATATAATTAGTCCTATGATTAAATCCGAAGAAATAAATGATGGTTTCTTTTTCAATTTTTGTCTTCTTTTTATTTAGATTTTGAAGCTTCTTTTCTTGCAGCTATTTTATTTTTTAATGCTTCAAGGGCATTTGAGTTTTTCTCTAATATGCGCTTAAAATTTTCGCAGGTAATTGCACAAACTATGGTAGGCTGTTCAGCTTTTACAGTTGCGCTGGCAGTTGTTGGTTCAATAAGTGATATTTCACCGAAATAATCACCTGTTTTTAATTCCGCTACTTTTTTCTTGTCCTGACCTGACCTAACAATTATAGAAACCATACCATCACAAACCACATATAGTTTGCTTGAAATTTCACCTTGAAAGACGATGGTCTGGTTTGGCTTATAGGCATTTTTTTCTAAAGTGCCAACCAAAAAATCTATGTCTGGATCTGGTAGGCCGCTCATAAAATCTATGCGTTTAAGCAGGTTTTTTGCATAACTTTTTTCTTGGTCAGTGAGATATTTTTCCATATGAATTACCCTTATAAATTATTATAATAATTGATTCGTAAAATTTTACCTCATTTTGCTGAAAAAGTCAAATTTCACAGAATTAATGGTGTTAGGCTGGTGCTTTTTTTAGATAATCTGAACGTATTTTTTTAAAAAACTCAAGCGCTGTTTCTGATTTGTAGTCAGGATAAGTCCATGGCAAAAACTCAAAATTCCTGTTTTTATATATCAATGTAATTTCTGCATAAATTCCTGAAGAGAGGTAAATACGATGACTGAAGTTTTTCGTAGAAGCCAGCACCAGATTTGGGGCTGAAATATATCCGGGATCCAGATTTATAATGCGTTTTCCGTTTATGGCAAAGGAATCTTCGATTTTATTAGTTTTATTCTTTATATCAGAAAGTTCTTCAGGGTCAATAAGATTTTTAAAACTAATCCATTTTCTAAATAGAGCGGAACCCATTTCAGGAACATAATAATCACTAAAATCAAATGGTATTTGTGTTGTGCGGGCATCAATTTTGCCAAACAACTCAACCAGATTGAGCTCTGCGGAACTCATACTATTTTCGTTCGAATATATTTCACCTATAATCAATTTAACTTTTTGTACCGGTTTTATTTCACCCATATTATTTTATCCAGTCAATCTTGATATCGTGTTTTTTTAAAAGAGCTGCCGTAACACCATCTTTCCCGCATGACGGACTGTTTACTTTAAGATATGCTTTTTTTACAGTGTTTTTCTTTACTATAGACAGTACTGCAGTAGCACCTTTTAAAAACTCTTTTGTTACATCGCGGTATGTTTCATCTATTACTTTTGCTGTTCCTGACAAGACATCTCTCCCGGTTCCTCCAACTATAAATGATTTTTTTCTTGGAATTGGTAACCCGCCAATTTGTTCAGGACATCCTTTAATGTAATATGAGAGTTTTTTTATTTTAGGGTTAATATCAAGTATTTTTGAGTTATACCTGCATTTATCTCCTAATAAACATGCACTGATAAAAACTTTGTTTTTCATATTTTCATTCTTGAAATAGCAGATTCATCGATAGGAACAGCTGAGAGGCAGTCTATTTTGTTGCTGCTTTTAACATCAATTTTAACAGAATCAATTTTTTTATCGGAATATTTTGCAAAAACACTCATGGATGAAGAAATATCATTTACTGAAATATTATTTCCGTAAACCAGTCCTGTCGGCCCAGGTATATCATCACCCGGGCTCAACATAACATCACTCGAGCTGTACATTTTTTCTAGAACAGCGTTCTCACTGCTATTTCTTCCCAGAATCAACTTTACTTCATTTCCTATGCGAAAATGCCTGCCTATTCTTAAAAAAGAAACATCTCTTTCATTAAAATCAGGTTTGTACTTAAAAAGATCCTTTATTCTATTTGAAAAATATGAATCAGTTAATAAACATCCGGAAGCAGGCTGAGGGATTACGTCTAAGCCGTACTTTTTAGCAAGTTCATACTGTTGTTTTCTACCTCTGCCGAAAATACCGTACATTTTTTCACGGTCGATAATACCTGCTTTTTCCGGGATTGTCTGTTCAAACATTTTTGCGGATAACGGCCTTAACAAATAACCTTTCAGACCTGATTCATTCTCGATATTATTTAATGCAATCTTGTGCTGAGACATAGGCCTCTGGCCCAGAACTTCTCCTGTAGCTACTACCACAGCTTTTTTTTCGTCCATCACTTTCCTGGCTTTTTTGAGCATAAGTATCTTACAATCAATACAGGGGTTCATATTTTTGCCATACCCATATTTTGGGTTTTTTAGTATTTCAATAAATTCTTCATTTAAAATAATTTCTTCAACTTTAATCTTAAATTTTTCCTTAATTATGCCGGTAACATCTTTTGCTTCGTTTTTTCTAATACAGCCAAATGGCGTAACAAATCTTAAGGCAATAACATCCAAACCCGCATCTTTCAGAATTATGGATGTTAATGCAGAATCCAGACCTCCGGAAAATAAAACAATAGCTTTTTCTTTCATAGAATATCTTCTTTCATTTGCTTCCTTAGTATTTGTTCTTGTTTAATTTTTATTCGCTCAATAAATGATGCTAATTCTATCTTTTCAACCATATTTAGCTTCTCAAAATTAATTCCGTACAATGAACTATCATCTTTGAACATTCCCCACGCTATTATTCCCGGAAGTGCTAAATAGTCATTATTTCGTAATTTGAACTTAAGCTTTATTCGGGCATTCTGTTCAATTTTTTCCTGACATATTACCCTGGCACCGCTGACTGATATATCTATAATGTTTCCTAAATATTTATTTTCTTCATTAAATATTATATCCGTTTTAATATCCACAAACACTCTAACAAAACGTCGGTGCTCTTCACCGTCAGTTTTTAATCCTGAAATTTTAAGTGTACTTATTTTAATTATTCCTGGAAAAAATAGAAAAAAAACTGAAAAACTTAAAAAAAGCACTAACCCTGCTGAAAATATTATCGTATTTACCAATATGCTCTTTTTCTTCACTTCCTGAAGCGAAAAACCTACTTTTATACAACCCCACTTTGAACCCACATATATTAAAGGAAACACTATATCCAATACTTTTTCATCAAAAAAAGCAATTTCCTTAATATCTACACTGTTTGACAGCAGTGATTCTTTAACCAGTATACTTATTAGAAATTCGTTTTTCTTGTCCTGAAAACTGCTTTGCAAGACTTTTCCCTTATCATCTGCAATAATGCAGTATTTTGAATTCCGGGCCTGCATCACGTCGTTTACATACATTCTTAAAGCATAGTTATCGCTTATAGCAATAGCATTTGATGTGTTTTTTGCAAGAGTTTTGGTAAGTCCTATAAAATATTCTATTTGTTGATTAATCAGGTATTTACTTATAAGGCTGGAAAAAAAATATAGGCTTAAAACAAACCCAATGAAAAGGAAAGAAAACAACAAAAAAGATGATTTTTTATTAATTCGCATTCTTGTTGAATATACCATAAAATTCATATTTGGTCAAATTGACTATATACGAAATAAATAGTTATAATTTAAACCATGAAACTACCAAACATTCTCTATTTTTCCCTTTTTTTTGTATTTCTTCCTAACGTTTCTTTTTCGCAAAATAACGATAATTTGGCTCGTTTTGATAATAACAAAAAACATTCAAAAGAAGCCTCCTTTTATGAAAAAATCAAAGACAATATGATTAAATGCAGGTTATGCCCCTGGGAGTGCACCATAAAACCAGACGAAAGAGGGATATGCACTGTCAGAGAAAACAAAAACGGTACACTGTACACATTAAGTTATTCAAGAGTTTGCAGTATTAATATAGATCCAATAGAGAAAAAACCTTTCTTTCATTTTTTCCCAGGACAAAAAGTATTTTCTATTGCTACTCCCGGATGCAATATGGGCTGTAGATTCTGTCAAAACTGGTCAATTTCCCAGGTTAAACCTGAAGATGTTGACTCTTTTTATATTCCGCCTGAAAATCTTATCAAACTAATAAAAAAAAGCGAATGCCCGTTACTTGCTTTCACCTACTCTGAACCAACTATTTTTTTTGAATATATGATTGAAACACTCAAACTCGCAAAATCAAATGGCATAAAAACAGCAATAGTAACATCCGGATTTATAAATAAGGAACCACTTCTTAATATATGTAAATATGCGGATGCAATAAAAATCGATTTAAAAGCATTTAATGAAAAATATTACAAAGATATTTGTGAAGGTAAATTACAGCCGGTATTAGAATCACTGAAAACAATAAAACAACAGAAGATTCACCTGGAAATTGTTTATCTTGTCATCCCTAGCCTTAATGATAACCCGGAAGAAATAAAAAAAATGTGTTCATGGATAAAACAAAATCTTGGAAAAGATATTCCTCTTCATTTCTCAAGATTTTTTCCTTTATACAAAATGCAAAACTATCCTGCCACATCTCTCTCTACATTAGAAAACCTGAAAAAATTAGCAACAAATGAAGGATTAAAATATGTCTATATTGGTAATGTAGATCCCGTGAACTCCGCAAATTCTACGTATTGTCCTAAATGTAAGAAATTATTAATAATAAGAGACGGTTATGAAATTAACGAAAATAACATATCAAATGAAAAATGTAAATACTGTTATGAAAAGATATACGGAAAATGGCAATAGAATCTATTAACACACAAAACATCTTAAACGCTTTTTTTACAGGCATCATTTTAGGCAACACAAAATGCCTGCTTTTATGCTTGCCAATCATAATTCCGTTTATTACCGTAAAACAAAACAACTGGAAAACCTGTCTGAAAATGACTTTGACCTTTTCTTTTTCCCGTGTCTTGGGTTATATTGTTTTAGGCATACTATCTGTATCAGCATTTAAGCTTGCCTTAAGTTTATTCAATGAGCAGGCAGTATTTATAAAACTTTTTCTTGGATTATTCATCATAATATCCGGGATTTCATTTCTTTTCTCCGAAAATAAGGGCTTTTTTGCTAAAAATATCTGTAAACTATTTAACAAAAAAATAAACATGGTGTTACTGGGATTTTTGACCGGTGTTTCCCCGTGCGCTCCTTTAATAAGCTTTTTTATATATGTTGCATCTGTTTCAAGCAACATATACGAAGGCTCAATTCTTGCATTTTCGTTCGGAATGGGAACCGTCATCTCAATTTTGATTCCATTGAGTGTATTTTTTGGTTTTTTAAATGTTAATTTTTGCAACTCAAAAATTTTAATTACAACTGTGAGGATTGTTGGTTCAATAATTCTTATTATTTTTGGTTTAAGGATTATTTTAAACCTGTTAAGTGCATATCCGGGTCCATAGAACCCCTTTAATAAACCTCATTTTTGCAATTGATCCTATATTTGCAAATCATAATATTATTATGTATAATTCGTGCTTAATATGATTAAAATTATTAGCGAAGACATTAAAACAATTTTTGAAAAAGACCCCGCAGCGAGAAATATCATTGAAGTTCTTCTCTGCTACCCGGGACTGCATGCTTTATGGACACATAGAATTGCTAATAAATTTTACAAAATGCGCTTCTTTACACTTGCAAGGATAATTTCACATATCGGCAGGCACTTCACCGGAATTGAAATACATCCGGGTGCCACTATTGGCAAAAGTTTCTTTATTGATCACGGAATGGGGGTTGTTATTGGCGAAACCGCAGAAATTGGAGATAACTGCCTCATGTATAAAGGAGTTGTGCTTGGCGGAACAACTCTCAATAAAGGAAAAAGACATCCAACTATAGGAAATAGTGTCGTCATAGGCTCAAATGCTATTGTTCTTGGAGCCATAAAAATCGGAAATAATGCAAGAATCGGCGCCGGTTCAGTAGTTTTAAAAGATGTCCCTAAGGGAGCCACTGTAGTAGGCGTACCCGGTAGAATAGGCCTTGGATTTTCTCAAGATTTAATAAAACAACTTGAACACAATAAACTTCCTGACCCAATTGCCGAAGGCTTTAATTTCATACTTAAAAAAATTGAAAAAATGGAACAGGAAATTAAAAAACTTGAATCCGTTGAAGGCATTTCAGCACAATCAGATGAATATCTTGAAAATAAGAAAAAAATAATAGAAAAAGAATTTGAACAAAACGATGGTGAAACAAAATGAACAACACTGAGTTAATCAACAGGATAAACGAACTTAAGAATAAACGAAACGCCATTATTCTTGCGCATAATTATCAAAATGTAGAAGTTCAGGACATCGCAGACATAACCGGCGATTCTTTAGAACTATCAAGAAAAGCTTCACAGACAAAAGCCGATGTCATAGTTTTTTGCGGTGTAAGCTTCATGGCAGAAACTGCAGCAATCCTTTCTCCCGAAAAAAAGGTTTTGCTCCCTGACACAAATGCCGGCTGTCCGCTGGCAAACATGATAAATGCTGAAGATGTTATTGCTTTAAGAAAAAAATACCCAAACGCACCCGTAGTAAGCTATGTTAATACTTCTGCGGCAGTGAAGGCCGAAACAGACATCGCCTGTACTTCAGCTAATGCAATAAAAGTAGTGGGGTCCTTGAAAGGAAAAGAAATAATATTCATTCCAGATAAATATCTGGGAACTTATGTACAATCAAAAACTCCAGACAAAAAATTAATTCTGTGGGAAGGCTACTGCCCCACTCATTTAAAAATATTACCTGAACATATTTTGGAACTGAAAAACAAATATCCGGATGCAAAAGTAATAGTTCATCCGGAATGTAGAACAGAAGTTGCCAATCTGGCTGATGCAGCATTATCTACAAGCGGAATGATTAAATATGCAAAAGAATCAAATGCAAAAACTTTTATAGTTGGAACAGAAATCGGATTGTTGCATAAATTGAAAAAAGAGAATCCTGAAAAAACATTTTTACCAGCAAGCAACTTGGCAGTTTGCCCTAATATGAAACTTATTACTCTTGAAAAGATTTTATGGTCACTTGAAGAAATGAAACCGGAAGTATTAATACCAAAAGATATAAGAGAAAAAGCATTAAATTCCGTAAATCGAATGATTGAAATAGTTGCGTAAAGTCTTATCATTCAAAATATCCTATTTTTTTCCACATTTCCTTTTAATTATAACCATCAAAATTGAAAAAACCGTATTTATAATATAGAATTAATTAGATTACTCAATTTATTGCGCCCATAGCTCAATTGGATAGAGTGAACGGCTACGAACCGTTAGGTTGTAGGTTCAAATCCTACTGGGCGCAATCTTCATATGTATCAGAAATCATCTGAAAATGCGTAAAAATACAAAAACAACTAACGTAAAAAGTGACTTGTTCTTTATAAAAGAAGCCCTAAAAGAGGCTAAGAAATCACTTAAAAAATCAGAAGTTCCCATAGGCTCTGTAATAGTAAATAAAGGCAAAATAATTTCAAAAGCACACAACCTAATGGAAACGCTTAATGATGCCACGGCGCATGCAGAAATAATTGCCATCAGAAAAGCTAGTAAAAAAACAAATAACTGGAGACTTAATAATTCCATTATTTATTCAACCATAGAACCATGTAAGATGTGTTATTCTGTGATAGAAAAATCAAGAATCGAACGAGTTGTTTATGGGTGCGCTTCTTTAGAAAATAATTTTGTTAAACCACAAGCTGTTAACTCCCAAATAATTAACAGCCCCGAATTAGAAAAAGTCTGTAGAAATATCATTCAAGACTTTTTTATACAAACAAGAACAAAAGGAGTCGAAATGACAGTAAAAACAAAAAAATCATCAAAAGAAAAAAGAAATGCCGACAGAAGAAAAGGCTCTGACAAACGATGGATTGGCGGAAACTCCCCCTCATTCGACAGAAGAAAAAGTGATAGAAGAATGGGCGAACGTAGAGAAAAGAAATAGTTTCAACCTTAACCCGGGGGTGAACAGGGTTCGACAGGAATATTTCGGGTAATGACTGCAGGCCGTGGGTGGTCGGAGGCCACGCAAAAATTCGACCAAACTATAAGTGCAAACACTTATGCATTTGCAGCCTAAATAATGGCCGCAACGCTTCTGTTTGACGCCTATAGAACGGAAAGCGTTAAATTAGGCTTACCTTGAAAGAATGAAGCTCTAACATTATTCAAGGGAAACCTTAAATCGGAGACCATTTCCAGTGTCCGGTTTGGAGACAAACTGGAAGTGTTTTTAAAGTCCGAACTAAGCCTGTAGATGTCTTATCAGTTTATTTTTGGACCGGGGTTCAATTCCCCGCACCTCCACCATTATTTATTGTATTTTTCAAGAAACCATTGACTTTTTAACTTTTTCAAGTAATATATAGTAAAGCAAACCTGCCATAATACTACCTATTACCTAAGTACAAATAAAGGTATTTAATCCAAAAGGATCAGTTAATGGTTGATTGTATATTCTGTAAAATAGTTAATAAATCTATACCGGTTAATTTAATATTTGAAGATGATGAAATAATTGCATTCAGGGATATAAATCCACAGGCCCCAGTACATGTTTTGATAATCCCACGGAAACACATAGATTCTACGATGGATATATCAAAAACCGACGAATCTCTGATTGGCCGGATACATACTGCTGCACAAAAAATAGCAATAAACGAATCAGTAGATAAAACGGGTTTCAGAATTGTTTCTAATAACGGCCCTGATGCAGGCCAGGCAGTTGCACATTTGCATTTTCACTTATTAGGAAAAAGAAAACTTAACTGGCCTCCGGGCTAAATGAAGGGAAGGTGATTTTTAATGGTTGGTATCAAAGTCAGAGAAGGCGAATCTATTGAAGAAGCTTTAAGAAGATTTAAAAGAGGTTGCGAAAGAGACGGAATTTTGCAGGAAATCAAAAGAAGAGAATTTTATAAACCGCCAAGCGTTGTTCGTAAAGAAAAACTTGCTGAAGCACGCCGCCGGAAATCAAGAAAGTATTACAAAAAGTATTAAAGCAAGGAGCGGAATTTTAATGAAATTAGGAGACCTCTACAAATTTATTATTGAAACGGGTGTAAAAAAAGACCCTAGGGGCAGTGCTGTAATCCAGAAATTTCTAAAAAAAGAAAAAGAAAAATATAATAAACTTGAACAACCCGAAAAAAATGAGTTTGATACTGACAAACTAACAAACCCATATTCGGATTCACGTATATTGTACGGAAAGATTGATCAGAAAGTAAAGTCAATTTTAGTAGGAGTTGACTTAGAAACATCTGAATTACTACTTTTGGAAACGTTAAGAAACAAAGGTAAAAAAATTGATCTGGCTCTTGCACATCATCCTGAAGGAAAAGCTTATGCAAGTTTTTATGAGGTAATGAATATGCAAGCCGATGTACTTCATAAGTTCGGAGTCCCCATTAATATTGCCGAATCTATTATGGACCCTAGAATAAAAGAAGTTTCTAGAAAAGTTCTTCCCCAAAACCATAACAGAGCCTCTGATGCAGCCAGATTACTGGACATTCCTTTTATGACGGCGCATACTCCCGCTGATAATTGCGTTACTGATTATCTGCAAAAACTTTTTGACAAAAATAATCCTGATACAATCGGAGATGTAGTTAAAATCTTAAAAAACATACCAGAATACAAAAACGCAGTTAACGGCAATTTCGGCCCTTCAGTATTTGTCGGTTCAAGTGATAAGAGAGCCGGAAAAATATTTGTTGACATGACCGGGGGGACAGAAGGTTCAATAGAAGCCTTTGAAAATCTTGCTAAGGCAGGTATAGGAACAATTGTCGGTATGCATATGTCAGATGACCACTATAAAAACGCTGAAAAAAATCATGTTAATGTAGTAATCGCGGGACATATTTCATCAGACACCTTAGGGTTAAACCTCCTATTTGATGAGGTTGAAAAAAAATTCGGCAAACTCGAGATAACCGGCTGCTCCGGATTTACAAGAATAAAAAGATAAACGATGACAATTCCAAGAGAAACAATTGACAGCATTAGAGATACCGTAAGCATTGTTGATGTTATTAGCGAATATCTTCCCAATGTAAGAAGATCCGGAAAGGATTTTACGGCTTTATGCCCATTTCATCCTGAAAAATCCCCCTCTTTTTTCATTAGTCCCTCCAAAAACATTTTTCATTGTTTCGGATGTAATGCTGGCGGCGATGTTTTCAAATTCATTATGCAATATGAGAATATCTCTTACCCGGAAGCTATAAGAAAGCTTGCTTTAAAAACCGGGATAACAATAAAAGAAACAGACAGCGAATTATCTGATGACAAAAAAATTCTTTATGATATTCTAAATTCTGCAATGCTTTTTTATAACAAGTACCTTCTTGAATCTGAAAAAGCTGCTTATGCCCGTAGTTATCTTGAAAAAAGAGGAATTAACAACGAAACTATTGAAAAGTTTCAAATAGGTTATGCACCTGAGGGTAGCGAGCTCTTTAACAAAGCCAGCAAAAAACACAACAAAGATACTTTAACCAAAACAGGACTTGTAGGTGTTTCTGAAAGAGACAACCGACCTTACGATTTTTTACGAAACAGAATTACATTTCCGATATTTGATCTTTTCGGACATACAATAGCTTTTGGCGGCAGAGCTTTATCAGAAGATGTGATGCCGCCATATTTAAATACACCGGATACTGTTGTTTACAATAAATCAAAATCACTTTACGGACTTTTTCAATCAAAACAAACTATCAATAGATCAAAAAAAATAATTATGCTTGAAGGCTATATGGATGTACTGATGTGCCATCAAAAAGGAATTGACTGCGCTGTAGCCCCTCTTGGAACATCTTTAACCGGAGACCAGATCAAAATCCTGAAACGATACACTGACACATTAACCTTAGTTTTTGATTCTGATGACAGTGGGCGCGAAGCTTCGATAAGAGCTGGAGATCTTTGCTTGGAAAATGAAATGCTATGCAATATTGTTTCACTGCCTGAAAAAATGGATCCTGATGAATATCTTTTAGCCTACGGCAAAGAAAAGTTTGATGCTTTAACGGATTCTGGAATAAACCCGGTAGAATTTAAAACATCTGTTTTTAAGAAAAAAAATGACACATCGAAACCCGAAGTAAAAACCAGGCTTGTACGATATCTTATAGACACAATTATCAAAATCAAAGACCCTGTTTATCGGCATGAAACTATAAAATTTGTTTCTAACATGATTTCTATTGATGAAAATGTAATAGTTGATGAAATAAAAAAAGCTTTTGATAAGAAAAAATCAAAGAAAGAAGATATTGCTAAAGGAAAGCTTCCAAATTTTAACATAAGAACATTAGATGAAGAAATTGTATGCCTTTGTATTCATAATCCTGAAATGATTGACAAAATTCCAGGCAGTATCTTTAACGATGAAAGGTGCCTCAAGGTTTTCTCTCAACTGCACAGGCTGAATCAAAACGAATCTTTTGCCAAAATTGCAGAATCTTTTGAAGACGATATAGCTAAGTGGTTTATTCAGCTGGCATTTCAGACCCCAAAGTATGAATCCCCCGCTGATAAGCTTGCTTCCCTGTTAAAAGATGTAAATCTACAGGTACAGGAAAAAAGAAGGAAAGAATTGGAAAAAGAAGTAATTCATATGTGGGATGGTAAAACTCAAACCGATCCAGACAAAATTAAGGAATTCCAGGAACTGACTAAAATTCTGAAAGGTTCTTATCAGCGATAAATAAAACGGAGGGTTTAAAATAAAATGATAAATAAGGATATTTTTAAAGATTTGATTGAGCAAGCAAAAGAAAATGAATACATTACCTATGAAGACATAAACAGGCATCTTCCTGAAAATGAAATAACCCCCGAGCAACTTGATAAATTTTTCGCAACCATAGAAGACATGGGTATACCAGTAATTGATAAAGCAGACGCAGAGCCATCAGGTAAGGGCACTGAAGCACCTACGCATACTCATTTTTCATCCGGCAGCGAAGAAGAACTAACAAACCCTGTACGTTTATATTTGTCTGAGATGGGCAAGGAACCCCTCCTTAAAAGAGATGAAGAAGTTAATCTTGCCAGAAATATTAGAGAAAATGAGAAAAAACTTAAACTCATTGTTTTAGGATCCCCAATAACACTTAAAGAAATCAGAAACTGGGAATTGCTTTTAGACCAAAACGAAATGACAACAAAAGAATTGATGCCAAGAGGCAGAAAGTCTTCTTCTCAATTGAGCCGTATGCGTCAAAAAATGAAAAAGACAGTTCGTTATATTAATAATACTGAAAGAAAAATTGAAAAACTTGAAAAATCAGTAGTAAAAAGCAGAGGATCTAAAGCACAAAAAGTTTATAATAAAATCGCTAAAGAACGTCAGGACATAATTGATAAAATTGTTGACTTAAACTTAAATCAGGATAAAATTAAGCGCCTCATAAATAAAATTAAAACACATGCAATGCATGTCAAACAATGGGAATATGAAATTAAAAAATATGAAAAAAGATTTAAAATGACACATACAGATCTTTTAAGACTGTACAGAAAATGTGAAAGCGGAAAAATGTCTCAGGGTTCTTTCAGACATGCCACCGGATACACATTTACCGGTATTGAGTCAACTGTTGAAAACATAAGAAATATTGTTAAAAAAACAACAAGGTTTGGAACCGGTCTTCCCGTAACATATTCTCAGCTTATTGATACTTACATAAAGATAAAAGAATTGGAGCGTTTAATACTTGAAGATAAACTAAAACTTATCAAAGCAAATCTCCGCCTTGTTGTTTCTGTTGCCAAAAAATATGCATCTTCAAGCGGGCTTGATCTAACTGATTTGATTCAGGAAGGAAGCCTCGGCTTAATGAAAGCCATTGAGAAATTTGAATATAAAAGAGGTTTTAAGTTTTCAACCTATGCAACTTGGTGGATTAGGCAATCAATAAACAGGGCTATTGCCGATCAGTCAAGAACCATTAGAATTCCTGTCCACATGAAAGAACTTATTTCCAAAATGCTAAAAATGTCCAAAAGATACAGGCAAAACATCGGCCGAGACCCTACAATAGAAGAATATTCAAAAACATTAAGAGTTTCTATAGTAAAAATAAAACATATTTTAAGAATGGTTCAGGAACCCATTTCCCTAGATACTCCACTTGATGAAGATGAAGAATCATCTCTTAAAGATTTCATCGAAGACAAGAAAGGGTCCCATCCTTTAAAAAATATCTTTCATTCTTTACGAAGAGAAGAAATCCGTAGAGTACTTGCAAATCTTTCTGAACGTGAAGAAAAAATATTAACACTTCGCCATGGTCTTGACGGCGGTTATCCCCGCACACTTGAAGAAGTAGGCGAAATTTTTGGTGTTACCCGCGAACGTGTAAGACAAATTGAAGCAAAAGCAATAAGAAAACTTAGGCATCCTTCTAGAAGCAAATCATTAAAAGAATATTTAGAATAAACCCAACCTAAAATTCATTGATCGATTTGTTTTTTAAAAAATATTTTGTATAATGGAGAACCATGAAAATACCACCACTTATAATTGGAGATGTAAAAGCCACTGTTCCTGTAGTACAGGGAGCGATGGGTGTTAGAATATCAAAAGCAGGACTTGCTGCTGCGGTTGCAAAAGAAGGCGGAATAGGAACCGTTGCCAGTGTCTGCATCGGTCCTATTGAAACAAGTTCAAGAGCTGAATTTGCACAGCTTAACAAAAAAACTTTGGTTGAAGAAATCCGCAAAGCTAAATCGCTTTCAAACAACGGCATAATAGCAGTTAATATAATGGTTGCTCTTTCTGATTATATCTCATTAGTTGAAGGTTCCATAGAAGGTGGAGCAGATATAATAGTTTCTGGTGCAGGCCTGCCGTTAATGCTTCCCTCGTATACAAAAAACTCAAACATAAAACTTGTTCCTATCGTTTCATCAGGCAGGGCAGCCAAAATTATTTGTGAAAAATGGATTAGGACATATAATAAACTTCCGGATGCTTTCGTTGTCGAAGGAATATTGGCTGGAGGTCATCTTGGGTTCACTTTTGAAGAACTTGAGAACCCGGAAAACCACCCTCTTGAAAAAATAACGATAGATGTAATCAATGCTGTCAAGGAATATGAAAATAAACATAATAAAAAAATTCCAGTAATCCCCGCAGGCGGCATATTTGATGGTAAGGATATTGCCAAAATGATTGCATTAGGCGCCGGCGGCGTACAAATGGCCACGAGGTTTGTATGCACACATGAATGCGATGCAGATATAAAATTCAAACAAGCTTATATTGATGCAAAAGAAGAAGATATAACAATAATAAAAAGCCCCGTACATATGCCGGGTAGGGTTATAAGAAATGAATTTGTAAAAAATGTTGTTGAAGGAGATAGAATAAAATTTGAATGCTCTTACAGATGTTTAAAAAACTGCATACCTATGGAAGTTCCTTACTGCATAGCAAAAGTGCTGATAAATGCCGCGAATGGAAACCTTAAAGACGGGTTTGCTTTTGTAGGACAAAATGCACATAGATGCACCCAAATAACCTCAGTAAAAGAATTAATGGACGAACTCGTCGCTGATACAGAAAAACATCTCAAATAAATAATACGAGGACATTCTAAGTGAACAAAACGCTTAAAGAGCTATCAGAGTTTTTAGGTGGCAAGCTCCATGGAAATGGAAATATTATTATTTCCGGAGTCGGAGACCTGGAATCAGCCAAAGAAGGCCAGATTTCGTTTATCAAGGATAAGACCTACCTTGAAAAATCAAAATCATCAAAAGCATCAGCTATTATAATTCCTCCCGGTATAGAAATCCCAGAAGTTCCAGCTATCGAAATTGAAAACCCGTATTTAGCTTTTTCAAAATTGTTAGGAATTATTTATAAATCCAAACAGGTTTTTTTTAAAGGAATTCATAGCACTGCCGTGATAGGCAAAGATGTAAAAATAGGATTAAATGTATCCGTAGGACCCTGCACGGTTGTAGAAGACTCTGTTTCAATACAAGATAATACTGTTATATGTTCAAATGTATATATAGGAACAAAATCAATAATCGGAACAAATTGCCTTATATATCCCAACGTATCCATTCGCGAAGAATCTGAACTGGGAAACAACGTAATAATTCATTGCGGGACGGTAATTGGCAGCGATGGATTCGGCTACATACCAGTAAAAGAAAAGTATCATAAAATACCACAAATTGGAAAAGTGGTGATAGAAGATGATGTTGAAATAGGTTCAAATTCATCCATTGACAGAGCAACCATAGATAAAACGCTTATCTGCAAAGGTGTTAAGATTGATAACCAGGTACATGTAGCTCATAATGTAGTAATTGGCGAAAATACTATTCTGCTTGCACACGTAACCATTGCCGGAAGCACAAAAATTGGCAAACACTGTGTTTTCTCAGGCCAATCAGGTGCTATTGATAATTTAACTGTCGGAGATAATGTTATTGCGGCTTCTAGGGCAGGTATTCTGCAGGATACCCCGTCTAATTCAGTTTTATGGGGTATGCCGGCACTGCCAATAAAAGAACAGAAAAAAATAACTTTAGCAACCAAAAACTTACCGGAACTTTCCCGCGAATTTAGAGAATTAAAAAAGAAAGTTGAAAAACTCGAAGAAAAAATGAAATAATATTCAATCCTGTTCAATACAATGAATATATCAATTGGCATTGGCTATGACATACATAAGCTTGTAAAGGGAAGAAAACTTTTTCTTGGCGGAGTTGAAATCCCCTACGAATCAGGTCTTCTGGGACATTCAGACGCAGATGTTATCCTTCATTCTGTTTGCGACGCATTGTTAGGAGCAGCAGGTATGGATGACATCGGAGTCCAATTCCCTAATTCAGACAAAAATCTTAGAAATATCTCAAGCCTAATTCTTCTTGAAAGAACATTCAAAACTATAACCGAACATAATTTCAAAGTTTTAAATATTGATTGCGCTGTTATTGCACAGGAACCTAAGATCGGGCCGCATAAAAAAGAAATGATAAAAGCTATTTCTAAAATATTAAAAACAAATAAAATAAATATAAAAGCTACAACAAATGAAGGACTGGGTTTAATTGGAAAAAAACAGGGAATAGCCTGTTTTGCAACAGTTCTGCTAAAAAAATGACGAAATTAAGGTTTTTCAATACTTTTTCCGCTTCAGTTGAAGATTTTATACCTATTGAAACCGGTAAAGTAAAAATGTATGTCTGCGGTATCACTCCCTATGACAAATCACATTTAGGCCACGCAAGATGCTATGTTGTTTTTGATTCAATTAGAAGGTTTTTAGAATATTCCGGGTATGAAGTTGATTACATTCAGAACTTTACCGATATTGACGATAAAATAATACAAAAAGCTCATTCTACAAATTCCACACCATTAGATATTTCAAATAAATACATTGAAGACTTTCTTTTAAACTGTAAAAATCTCAACATCAAACCAGCAAAGATTTATCCCAAAGTAACAGAACATATATCGGAAATCATTGAAACCATAAAAACCCTCGTATCTAAAGGTTTTGCTTATGAGTCTGATGGCGATGTTTACTTCTCGGTAAAAAAGTTTACTAATTACGGCAAATTATCAAAAAGAAATATAGAAGAACTTATTGTAGGCGCTAGGGTTGCCTCGGGAGAAAAAAAACATGATCCTCTGGATTTTGCCCTTTGGAAAAACTCAAAACCGGAAGAACCCTTCTGGGAAAGCCCTTGGGGCAAAGGACGCCCTGGCTGGCATATCGAATGTTCCTCAATGTCAATGCATGAAATAAATAGAGAAACCCTTGATATTCATGGCGGAGGTCAGGACTTAATTTTCCCGCATCATGAAAATGAAATAGCACAGTCTGAGGCATCCACAGGCAAGCCTTTTGCAAAATATTGGATTCACAATGGATTTGTCACCATAAACAAGGAAAAAATGTCAAAATCACTGGGAAATTTTTTTGCCTTGGATGATATTTTTGCCAAGTTTGATCCAATGGTTGTGAGACTTTTTTTACTCTCACAGCATTACCGTACTCCATTAGATTTTTCAGACAGCAAGCTTTATCAGTCAAAAAACACCTGGGATAGAATTAAAGGTGCCAAACAAATTGCAGAAACTCTGATTAATATTCTTTCTGAAAGCAACATAAATGAAAAAAACAAAAATTATGCTGATATGCTAAGTACAAATTTTTCCGACTGCTTGAACAATGATTTTAATACCTCGGAAGCTTTTGCTGTCATACATAACATTGCAAACACTTTATATTCATTTGAACAAGATAAGTCAAATGAAATAAATAGAAAAACAGTCGAGTATTACCTTTCAAAGTTAATTGAAACCTGCAATGTTTTAGGACTTGTTTTTCCGGACAATCAAACCAATCTGCAACTTCAGGACCTTGTAACCCAGCGGGAGATTGCCAGAAAAAACAAAGACTTTAAAAAAGCAGATTCAATAAGGAAAGAAATTGATTTATTAGGTTATACTGTAGAAGATACTCCTCACGGCCCAAGGACAAAACACAAATGATACTCTATGGAAGAAACTCTGTTTTTGAATCTTTAAGAATCAATCCTAAACAAATAAATAAGATTTATCTTTTAAAAACATCTTCAGGCCATAAAATTAAAGATGTGGTTGATCTTGCCAGGGTAAATTCTATACCTTACCAGTTTGTTGACCTGCTTAAAATTGAAAAAATTACAGGACACAAAAATCATCAGGGTATTGTAGCCATAACTTTAGCCAGACAGTATACTGAACTTGAAACCCTAATAACTAAAGCGAAATCGGTAAACAACTCAATTTTATGTGCGCTTGACGATGTAACAGACCCGCAGAACCTCGGATCAATATTGCGCAACGCATCGTTTTTTGGTATTATTGGTTTAATAATTACCAAGAGAAATTCTGCAGGATTAACTGACATTGCGGTAAAAGTAGCATCTGGCGCAGCAGAACATGTCATGGTGTCTCAAGTAAGCAACATTGGTTATGCTGTTGATAAATTGAAAAAAGAAGGTTTTTGGGCAATAGGAGCAGACAGCCAATCCGGAGAGAGCATCCATAAAGCTGATTTTCCCAAACCTGCTATAGTAATATTAGGAAGCGAAGGCGCAGGAATCAGCAGATTGCTGAAAGAAAAGTGTGATTTCTTAGTTAACATACCTTCCTGCCAAATCAATGAAAACACTGTTCCTTCTTTAAACGTGGCATCAGCAAGCAGTATTATTTTTTACGAACTGCGAAAATCTTGTAAATAACTATTTTTACCTGGTATTTAGGAGGATTTTATGACAAAGACAGTATCTTCAGGCACTGTCACAAGCCACATGCAGGCAAACAAAAATATTTTCCCAAACCTTAGTAACGACCTTCCAAAAAACTACGGAGATACAAAAGTTGTATTACTTCCAAGAGACCCATTCTGGGCTTATTCATACTGGGAAATAAACGAATCAGTCAAATCTAATCTAATAAAAGAATACGGTCAGAATATATTGTATGTACTCAGAGTTTATGATGTCACTGATATAAACTTTAACGGAAGCAATGCTCATAAATTTTTTGATATTACAGTTACCGAATTGAATGAAAACTGGTATTTAAATGTACCTGAAGTAAACCGTGACTGGTGCGTAGACTTAGGCATCAAACTTGCAGACGGCAGATTTATTTTGATTGCCCGCTCAAACACTATATCTATGCCGCACCACGGGGTGTCTACAGTTACTGATGAACAATGGGCTATTCTGCAGAAAGAATTTGAGAGGCTTGTTAAACTGTCAGGTATTGAACGTATAGGTAAAAGTTCATTTGATGTAAGCAGATTAATGAGAGAAAGATGGGAACAGCTTATATCCATGTCATCTGCACAAATGCCTTTTTCCCCAAAAAGTATTTCTTCTTTCAGGCCAACGGCTGCAGATTCACCCGAAACAAAACTAAAAAGTTTCTGGCTGCAGGCTGACACAGAACTTATTGTTTATGGCACAACCGAAAGCGATGCTTCTTTAACTGTTGAAGGTAAATCAGTAAAGCTCAATCCAGACGGCAGTTTTTCACTCCGATTTTACCTGCCTGACTGTGAAATAAAAATACCTATAGAAGCAAAATCAGCTGATGGCACAATGTCAAAAACTATTCATTTTGAAGTAAAGCGAGAATCTTCTAAAAACAATAAAATTTAATTTTTCGGAGGGATTTATGCCAAAAACAAAGAAACCAGTCACAGCAAAACAAACACCAAAAAAACCAATAATCATTCATTCTGCCGTTAAAACTGAAAAAAAGGAAAAAACCAACTATTATATTGTAATTGATTATCCACAGGACAATGAAATAATTCACCATCCTCACTATACTATAAGGCTTGGCGCTTCTGAAAATTGGTCATCTCCAAACAGAGTAGAAATATCAATAGACGGCGGAGAATGGGTCCAATGCAGATATTCTGATGGGTTTTTCTGGTATGACTGGTCAAACTACCAGCCTATGGAACATAAAATTGTAGCGTGCATCAAAGATTCAAACGGTAAGATTGCTAAGAAAACCGGCATCAGAAAATGTACAACAAAACAATAAAGGAAAAATGAAACCAAAAGGATACTGGTGTTTAGTTTTACATGCTCACCTTCCATTCGTTCGTCATCCCGAATATAACGATTTCCTTGAAGAAGATTGGTTTTTCGAAGGAGTAGTCGAAACCTACATCCCTCTTCTTTCGATGTATGAAAAATTAATTGATGAAGGCATAGATTTCAGGGTAACAATGTCCATTACCCCTCCCTTAGCCAACATGATGTGTGATGAACTTCTTCAAAAACGCTGTCTGAGATACATCAATAAATTAGTTGATCTTACAGAAAAAGAAATCTGGAGAACAAGATACCTTCCTGAATTCCATGAAACAGCAAAGATGTATGAAAAAAAACTTAAAGAAGCTCGAAGGGTTTTTGAAAAACACAATTGTAATCTAATTAATGGTTTTAGAAATATTCAAGATGCAGGGAAGCTTGAAATAGTAACCTGCTGTGCCACTCACGGTTTTTTACCGCTGAAAATACATGAAAAAGCCACTCGCGCTCAAATAAGAATTGCCCGTAAGGATTATGAGGAAAAGTTTGGCCGTTCACCAAGAGGAATATGGCTGGCTGAATGCGCATACACTCCCGGTATTGACCAGATCCTTAAAGAAGAAAATATATCTTACTTTTTCCTTGAAGCTCATGGAATATTATACGGAACCCCTCGTCCCAAATATGGAGTTTTTGCACCGGTTTACTGCCCTAGCGGAGTTGCAGCTTTCGGAAGAGATATGGAAACTGCCCATCAGGTATGGAGCGCAGACATCGGCTATCCGGGGGACCCTAATTATAGAGAGTTCTACAGGGATGTAGGTTATGATTTGGATTATGATTACGTAAAACCCTATCTGCATGAAGATGGGGTCAGAAGAAATACCGGTATTAAGTATTATAGGATCACCGGTAAAGTCGGTCTTAATGCTAAACAACCATATAATCCGGCATGGGCACTTAATAAATCGGCAGAACAAGCGGGCAACTTCATGTTTAACCGTGAACAACAGGTAAAACATCTTAATGAATACATGGGAAAAGAACCTTTAGTAACATCAATGTATGATGCTGAATTATACGGACACTGGTGGTATGAAGGCCCTGATTTTTTAAATTATTTGTTCAGAAAAACACATTTTGACCAGAACGTTTATAAACCTATTACTCCTTCGGAATATCTTGAAATGTTCCCCAAAAACCAGGTATTAACACCAGCAGCTTCTTCCTGGGGTGATAAGGGATACTATGAAGTATGGCTAAACAGCACTAATGACTGGATATACAAACATCTTCATAAAGCAGCGGAAAGAATGATAGATGTAGCTGAAAGATATAAAAACACATCTGATCAGTTAAAAATCAGAACCCTTAACCAGCTTGCAAGAGAACTTTTGCTTGCTCAAAGTTCAGACTGGGCTTTCATAATGACTACCGGTACAATGGTGGAATATGCTCAAAAAAGAACAAAAGATCATATTGTCAGGTTTAACACTCTGTATGACCAACTGAACAACAATACTATTAATGAAGGTTTTCTGGGTGAAATAGAGTGGAAAGACAATATTTTTCCAAATATAGATTTTAAAGCATACACATTCTAGAAATGAGACTAACTCGACTTCACTTAATCCTTATTCTTGTTATACTTGGCGCAGTAGGTTTGTTTTTGGCTCAAAAAAATAAAATCGTTAAGCCAAAAACTTCGGAAGAAGAACCCCTAATCCAACAAACTGAGATTACAGCTACAAAAACCGCACAAACTATACCTATAATACCCGCAAAAAAAATAGAAAATAAAGAAAAAACATCAAAAGAAGCTATCGCTGTAGCCGGGGAATATATGATGATCGCAAAAAAATCCGGTAGAAATATTTTTACAGGGCAGAATACCCTGAAACAGGCTAAAATCAAATATGCAAATAATGATTATGACCTTGCCATAAATCTTGCAAGGAAGTCAATTGATGAGTTTAAATCCGCAAAAAAAACAGGTGTTTATTACGTTGTTAGAAAATACGATTGTTTGTGGAAAATTGCAGGCATGAAAAAACATTACAACAAGGGCTGGATGTGGCCTGAAATATGGAAAGCCAATAAAAACATTGTACCTAATCCAAGAATGATATATCCTAAACAAAAACTACTTATTCCTGATGTAAAAAACAATCCTGCCAGATAAGTCTAATCTTTATTTACTGTAGCCATTCGGATGATTTTTATGCCACTGCCATGCAGAATCAATAATTTTATGAATGTCCTCGAATTGAGGTTTCCAGTTTAATTCTTTTTTAATTTTTACTGAGCTGGCTATTAATGTTGCGGGGTCACCTGCGCGGCGCGGGGCAATTTTTACTTTTATTTTCTTTCCTGTTACTTCTTCAGACACCTTTATTATTTGTTTTACAGATAATCCCTGTCCATGCCCCAAATTGTACTGCGTGCTTTGCGCATTGTCTACTGATATTTTCTTTAGGCCCAATATATGAGCCTGGGCCAGATCAGTAATGTGAATGTAGTCACGTACACAAGTACCGTCTTCTGTTTTATAATCATCACCAAAAATATCAATCTGTTCTCTTTTACCCAATGCTACCTGCAGTACAATAGGTATAAGGTGTGATTCGGGGTTATGGTCTTCACCAATTTTACCAGTCTTATGGGCGCCGGCGGCATTAAAATACCTTAAACAAACATATTTTAAACCAAAAGCATGATCATACCAGCGCAGGATTTTTTCAAAGGCCAGTTTTGATTCGCCGTAAGTATTTGTAGGAAGCTTGGTGTTGTTTTCTTCAATAGGAATTTTATCTGGCTCTCCAAATATTGCGGCAGTAGACGAGAAAATAAATTTCTTAACTTCATATTTCATCATGGCATCAAGCAGGTTTAATCCTCCGACTACATTGTTACGGAAATACTTGTCCGGTTTCGTCATGGATTCGCCTACAAGGCTGTCTGCGGCAAAATGCATTACTGCATCAATCTTATATTTTTTAAATGTTTCATCCAATTTATTTTGATCCAGAAGGTTTCCTTCTACAAACTCTCCACCTAACACAGCTTCTCTGTGCCCCTTGCTGAGATTATCAAAAACTACTACTTCATACCCTGAATCTAATAATTCTGCAACCATGTGTGAACCAATATACCCGGCTCCGCCAGCAACTAATACTTTCATCAAATCCTCCTAAAAATTATATTATAAGTAAATAAAAAAATCCCGGAGTAAAACGGGGGTGGCAGGAGTTGAACCTACAGTCCCGGTTTTGGAGACCGGTGGTTTGCCATTAACCGACACCCCCAAATATTATTACGGGATTTTAGATCGGTTTTGCCTTCAGCCAACATATAAAAAACAAATATTCCTACTTTGTTTCTTTGTGCGGAGTATGTTTTCTGCACTTACGACAAAACTTACTTATTTCTAATTTTCTTTCTTTCTTTTTTCCGGTAACAAAATGATAATTTTTGCTTTTACAACCGGAACAAACCATAATGGAAATTACTCTTTCTGCCATTTTATTTTCCTTATCTTTCTATTTTATTTTATTCAATTATCTCCGTTACTACTCCTGCTCCTACAGTATGGCCGCCTTCTCTGATTGCAAACCTTAGCTGCTTTTCCATTGCTATCGGAGTTATAA
>MGVC01000064.1 GCA_001800285.1 Elusimicrobia bacterium RIFOXYA2_FULL_39_19
AAGAAAGGGTTGCGGGTAGCATCCTTGAATCAAAAGATAAAAGGGAAAGAAAGGGTTGCAGGATAAACATGTCCTTCGGACAAATAATTAAAGAGGAGAAAATGATTGCGGGCAGTTACCTTATTCGTGTCTGCTGATACACGATAGGAAGTGTAGCAGACCAGCATCATTTTAACATCTGATAACCCACTGACTGGATTATTTCTAACACAGTAAATAATCCAAATCGTCGGGGTAAATATTTCACATGTCCTTCGGACAAATAATTAAAGAGGAAAAAATGAACAATAACATTATTGAAAAATTTTCAAAAACAGCAGGATTTCTTTACCGGCACGGCTGGGCAGAAGCAAATGCGGGAAATATTTCACTGAGGCTGGATGACGCAAAAGGATTTAAATCCGGCAAAAATGCAAAAGATGTGTTTACCATGCCTGTAAGTTTTCCAGAACTTGACGGTTGTTATTTTATGATAACCGCAACAGGCTCCAGGATGCGGGATATCATGGATTATGCTCAGGAAAATATCGGGCTTATAAAGATAACTGATAAAGGCAAAAAATATACCCGGCTGTGGGGCAGGGCACCCGCTACCAGTGAATTGCCGGCTCATCTGATGGTGCACAAAACAGCTGTAAAAGACAAACCGCAGTACCGCGCGGTAATACACACGCATCCAGCTAATCTTATAGTGATGTCCAGCCTGAAAAAGTTTCAGGATGAAAAAAACTTAAATAATGCGCTTATGAGGGTTCATCCGGAAACAAAAATAAAACTTCCAAGAGGTTTTGCCGTGCTTCCTTATATAATACCGGGGTCCGTTGAACTGGGTGACATGACGGCCAGAGCTCTGATGAAAAGAGACCTGGTGTTCTGGTCTATGCATGGAGTGGTATCATTCGCGGAAAATCTGGAAAATGCCCTGGATATTATTGAAGTTGCAGAAAAAGCAGCGCAGTTATATATGATGAAATGCCAATTTAATGATGATATTATCCGGCTGGAAGACAAGCAGATGAAAAGCACTCTTGATTGTTTCGGGATAAAGTTTGAAATCTAAGGATGAAATATGGATGTATTGGCTGTTGATATAGGGGCCTCAAGCGGCAGGGTTATGCTGGGCAGGTTTAGTAAAGGCAGAATTAAACTTGAAACACTGCACAGGTTTCCCAATAAAATTATAGAAATAAACAACCATCTGCATTGGGATATATTGAGCCTGTTTGAAGAAATAAAAACAGGTTTGAAAATTGCAAAGAAAAGAAATATCAAGCCTGAATCTATAGGCATAGATACCTGGGGCGTGGATTACGCTTTGTTAACAAATGGCGGAGTTTTACAGGGTTTGCCTTACGCTTACCGCGACAGCAGGACAAAAAAAGCATTTGAAGACACTTTGAAAAAAATATCAAAAGAAAGCTTGTATGCACATACCGGAATCCAGCTGCTCCAGATAAATACCATTTTTCAGCTGGCAGCTTTCAGAAAACAGTGCCCTGCTTTGATGAATTCAGCTGATAAACTGCTTATGATTCCTGATTTGCTGAATTATTTTTTAACAGGCAGAAAAATTACAGAATATACCATCGCCAGCACCACAGGCCTGCTGGATATAAAAAAGAAAAACTGGTCACCGGGCCTTATCAAAAAAACAGGTTTAAAGAGAAAATTATTTACCGATATTATCCGTCCCGGCAGTAATGTGGGTAAAATATCAAAAAAAATAAGCAGTGAAACCGGAATTGAGTGTAACGTAACAGCCGTGGCAAGCCATGATACAGCCAGCGCAGTAGCCGCGGTGCCAATGGATAAAAAAGAAAACAGCTGTTACATAAGTTCAGGAACCTGGTCTTTGATAGGTGTTGAGCTCCAAAAACCCGTAACTACAAAAACTGCAATGAAATATAATTTTTCAAACGAAGGCGGATTTAACGGTACTTTCAGATTTTTGAAAAACGTTAACGGCCTGTGGATTATCCAGGAGTGCCAAAGAATCTGGAAAAGCAGGGGCAAAAACCTTAATTTTGTTGAAATTTGCGCTTATGCGGAAAAAAGCAAACCGCTTGAATCATTAATTGATCCGGATGACCCGGTTTTCCTTGCGCCTGATGATATGATAAAAGAAATACAGGCTTATTGTAAAAAATCAGGCCAGAAAGTCCCGGAAAGTATAGGCGCAGTAGCGCGCTGTGTTTTTGAAAGCCTGGCGTTTAAGTATAAAATTGTGCTTGATTCGCTAAATGAAATAACAAAAACAAAAATTGAAACTATACATATCGTAGGAGGCGGCAGTAATAATGAGCTGTTGTGCCAGCTGACTGCAAATGCAACCGGTTGCAAGGTCCTTGCCGGGCCTGTTGAAGCAACAGCATTGGGAAATATAGGTGTCCAATTGATTGCTTCAGGGGCAATAGCTTCACTTGATGAATTAAGGAAAGTTGTAAGCAAGTCTTTTCAGATAAAGAAATATTATCCGAATTATAAAATAGAAAACTAAAACAAAATAATTGTAAACGGAGGGTTTTTAACCGCTGACTGCTTTCTCGTTTGTACCTTACAAACTTCGAAATCAAATCGTCTGGGTAAAGTGCTGCGGGTAGCGCACTTGCGTCATCATATAAAAGGAAAAGCAAGTGAAAACGATGTCCAGTGAACAAAACAGTTAAAGCGAAAGCTTAATCCAGAAAAACAAATATGCTTGGAAATGAAGGAGCAGAACACTGGGTAAAAAAAACAGGAGGCAGTGATAACTCCTTGCTGCTTCCAAAGTTTGCACCATGCAAACTTAGGAAACAAACCGCAGGAGCAAGATGTCTAAAGAATTCTTGGTTTAATGAAAAGAATTCTTTGTGTGAGACATCAGTCCCGGTGAAAGTTTTCAAAAGTGTTCAATTTGAAAACTACAGGGATAAATTTTTCTGGAGGCAGTGATAACTCCTTGCTGCTTCCAAAGTTTGCACCATGCAAACTTAGGAAACAAACCGCAGGAGTAAATTTTTCTGGAGGAAAAATTTATGTCGTATATTGATTGTCATGTACACAGTATGGGAGATGAAACATTTGAGTTAATGCTTGAATGGATGGATAGGGAAAAACTTAATAAACACCTATTATTCTCAAAACATCCTTTTATGTCTGATATAGATTTGTCAAAAAAGAAGCTTACCGGTTTAAACACGCTTGTTTCAGACAAAGAGTTTGAGAAGAATATGGCTGCAGTCGGTGAAGCAGCGGCAAAATCCAAAGGCAGGATTGTGCCTTTTCTCTGGATTGAACCTACAATGAAAAACACAATTAAGTTTATTGAGACAGCGGTAAAGGATTATGGCTACAAGGGCATAAAAATTATCCCCAACGGTTGGTATCCCGGTGAAGAGAGATTTGAACCGGTCTATGACAAAATTGCAGAGATGGGCCTTCCTATACTTTTTCATACAGGAGCGTTATGGTCCTTCGGTGAAACCTCAAAATACTGCCGTCCGTTAAACTTTGAATTTATGATGAAATATCCAGGCACAAGATTTGCCATGGCGCATATCGGCTGGCCCTGGATTGATGAATGTGTTGCAGTAGCATTAAAGTTCATTGAATTGCGGGAAAATTTTCCGGGAGGCGACAAATTACAGTGTTACGTAGACATTACCCCCGGCACACCGCCTTTTTACAGGGAATACGCGTTAAAAGCATGCCTGGATGTTCTGGGCCCGGCATGCCTGATGTTCGGCACGGATTCAAGAACCAGCACTAAGGTCATTTCAGTTTCAAAACCGAGCGAAAAATATGAAAACGATAAAAAAATATTGACAAAATTAGGTTGTTCACAGGAAAACCAGGATAAAATATTTCATAAGAACTTCCTGGAATTTGTAGGGGAATAAATGAAGAATTATAATGTTTACTGGGGCGATTTTCACAAGCATATGTCTGACCTTAAAAATTCAGACAAAATAATGGAATCTATAAAATATACTCTTGATGTATACCCTGTGCTGTGTTATCCATTTAAATGGTTTAACAAAAACGGAGTAGAAACATATGAATCAACAGGGTTACTGTCTAATTCCGCTAAATACTGGGAAAAAGTAAAACAGATAGTAAAAAAATACCACAAGCCCGGAAAATTTATTACTTTTTTAGGTTACGAATGGCCCGGAAACCGCACCCGTTGGGGTGACCACAACGTTATATACTTTAATGAAAACAATCCTCTTGACGCTTCCTGGGAATTAAATGACCTGTATAATAATTTGCGCAGCAGAAAAGCTATAGCAATTCCACATCACGTCGGCTACAAAGTAGGTAACCGCGGAAAAGACTGGGAATTGTTTGATTGGGAACTTTCACCCATTGCAGAAATATATTCGGTGCATGGTTCTTCTGAGGCTGTAGATGCGCCAATAAGATTATGGAGCAATCAGGATATGTCACCCATAACAAGCGGCGGTACTTATGTTGACGCGCTTAATGCCGGTTGTATTGTTGGCGCTATCGGGTCCAATGATTATGACGGCCTGCCCGGTTCCTGGAATACAGGTTTAGCCGGAATATTGTCTGAAAACTTATCCCGCGAGTCAATCTGGAAAGCTTTGAAAGAGAGAAGGACTTATGCTGTTACCGGAGATAAAATTAAATTGTTTTACAGCGTAAACGGAAACCCCATGGGTTCCGTTATTTCTGAAAAAGAAAAACTGGAAGCAAAAGTTAAAATTGAATGTTCGCAGGCATTAGACAGAATTGAACTGATTCATAACGGAGTAGTTGCAGAAACTTACTGCCACAGAGGCACCTGGGAAAGAAAACGGCAAAAAAAAGGTATTTATAAAATATTAAATGAATTTGGCTGGGGTTTAAGCGGTGACTATGGTTTTAAAGATTCAGAAATTCAGTGGAACGGCCGTATAGAAGTACTTAACGGCAGGTTACTGGGTGTTGAGCCACGATTTGTAAACATAGGGCAGTGGGTAAAACTAACCGGAAAAAACAGTTGTACTTTCAAAATGATTTCTAACAGGAAAACATTATTGCGCGCTATTCAGGGATTAATACTGGAAGTTGAGGGTTCAGAAACCACAAGTTTTAAAATTGATGTTAACAGCAGAAAAATAATATTTGCGCTTAAAGAAATAGAAAATGAAACAAAATTATTTCACTATGACAATAATATTGCGCAGGGTTTTAAAAAATATTTTAATGTAGAGAAATCCGAATTAAAAAACCCTGATACATTTTTCCATAATGCAGAAAAAGTAAAAATAGGACAGGCCTATCCAGAAAGTGCTTATATAAAGGAAGTTGTATTTAAAAATCTTCCTGTAAACAAAGGCAGAAATTATTATTATATCCGGGCTTCGCAAATTGACGGGCAGATGGCCTGGTCTTCACCGGTGTGGATGGATAAAAAATGATTGTAGGTAACATCATTTTTACATCTGATAAAAGGGTGAAAAAATGATTGCGGGCAGTTACCTTTACCTACTGGGCATAATGGTTGAGTATATTGCTTTTCAA
>MGVC01000065.1:0-5856 GCA_001800285.1 Elusimicrobia bacterium RIFOXYA2_FULL_39_19
ATTTGAGAAAGAACAAAATTTTACGATTAAGGGGAAATGTGTAAACGATGTCCCCGGTCTAAACTGTAAACTATGTCCCAGTTGCACAAAAGGGTGAGGGTTACGCCAGTGGTAAAGCTGGCGTAGTATGGCATACACAGGGCTCAGGCAAGTCCCTTTCTATGGTTTTCTATGCTGGAAAGCTAATACATAATTTAGATAACCCTACCATTGTTGTTATAACCGACCGCAATGACCTGGACCAACAGCTTTTTGATACCTTCGCAGGTTCAACAAGCTTACTGGGACAGCCGCCGGTACAGGCAGATTCCCGTGAAAATTTAAAAACATTGCTTAAGGTTGCATCTGGCGGGATTGTGTTTACAACTATTCATAAATTCTTTCCTGAAAATGACAGCTCAGAATACGAGAAATTATCAGACCGCAAAAATATAATAGTTATCGCTGATGAAGCTCACCGCACGCAATACGGTTTTCAGGCAAAATATATGGATGCAAAGGATGATGCCGGAAAAGTAACAGGAAAGCGCCTTGCCTATGGTTTTGCAAAATATCTTAGGGATGCCATTCCAAATGCAACATTCATCGGGTTTACGGGCACACCTGTTGAAAGCACAGATATTAACACGCCGGCAGTTTTTGGTAATTACATTGATGTGTATGATATCGCGCAAGCTGTAGAAGACGGCGCAACAGTCAAAATCTACTATGAAAGCCGGCTGGCAAAAGTTAACCTTACCGAAAATGGCCGTAAACTAATAGAAGAATTTGATAAAGAAATGACCGATGACGGTGCTTCCGAAACCCAGCAGGCTAAAGCAAAATGGACTAAACTTGAGGCTATTGTTGGCCACCCGCAACGGTTGAAAAACCTTGCAAATGATATTGTAGCGCATTATGAAAAGCGCGCGGAAGTTTTTGAAGGCAAAGCAATGATAGTTACCATGAGCCGGCGTATTGCGGTAGCGCTTTATGATGAAATTATAAAAACAAGGCCTCAATGGCATAGCGAGGATTTAAAAACCGGTGTTTTAAAAGTTGTAATGACTTCTTCCTCATCAGACAAAATGGAATTTGACCCTGAAGATCCGGAAAGTTTGGTAATTCCTGCCTGCCATAGAACTAACAAAGAATCCCGCCGTGTTTTGTCTGACAGGATGAAAGACCCGACAGATTCGTTAAAATTGGCAATTGTGCGGGATATGTGGCTGACCGGTTTTGATGTGCCTTGTTTGCATACGCTTTATATAGACAAACTGATGAAAAAACACACCCTTATGCAGGCCATTGCCCGGGTAAACCGTGTTTTTATGGATAAACCCGGCGGGCTTGTGGTAGATTATATCGGTATTGGTAATGCGCTTAAAGAAGCGCTTGCTTTTTATTCTCAATCCGGTGGTAAGGGTAATCCGGCAGAGACACAGGAAAAAGCGCTTGAGATGCTTCTTGAAAAAATTGAAGTAGTCCGCCAGATGTTCCATGGCTTTGATTATATGAGATTTTTTAATGCCGATACTTCCCAACGGCTTTCAATTATTCTGCAGGCAGAAGAGTTTGTTCTTTCATTAACGCAGGGCAAAGACCGGTTTATAAAAGAATCAACCGCGCTTTCTAAACTTTTTGCGTTAGCGGTTCCGCATGAAGATGCGCTTGAGTTATCAAATGAAATTGCTTTTTTCCAGTCTGTACGTGCAAGACTGCTTAAGTTTGAGGGAGAAGGCGGGCCTGATGATAAAAAGAATTATGAAACCGCTATCCGCCAGATTGTAAACCAGGCAGTAGAATCTACCGAAGTGGTAGATATTTTTGATGCGGCAGGTATAAAGAAACCGGAAATTTCACTCCTCTCAGAAGAGTTTTTGAAAGATGTTAAAGATATGAAAAACAAAAACCTCAGTTTGGAACTTTTAAAGAAAATTCTTAATGATGAAATCCATTCAAGGTTAAAATTTAATATAACGGAAGGGAAAAACCTTCTAGATATGCTTGAGGCGTCTATAAAAAAATACCAGAATAATCTTTTAACAACTGCCGAAATTATTGAAGAATTATTGGCTGTTGCCAGGCAGGTGCGCTGCGTAGATGGCTTAGCGGATAAACTTAAACTGACAAAAGATGAGTTTGCGTTTTATACTGCATTGGAAGTTAATGACAGTGCTGTAAAAGTTTTGGGAGACGATACTCTTAAAGATATTGCCCGTGAGATTGCTGATAAAGTCCGCAGAAACGCAACGATAGATTGGGCTATGAAGGAAACTGCCCGCGCAAAACTAATGGTTATAGTAAGGCGCACTTTGAATAAATATGGCTACCCGCCGGATAAACAACTAAAAGCGATTGATACTGTTATGAAACAAGCCGAAGTCTTGGCAGATCATTGGGTAGAAACAGAAAAACAAGAAATGAAAGGATAAGCAAATGCAAGAAAACAACAAAGAAAATAATCAACAGCCGGTAACTGCAGGGCAGGTGCGGGAGAAGTGGTCGGAATTTATGTATGGGTTGGCTTTGTTTTTCGGGGCGCTTCATTTTGTTGCGGTATTAATGGATGTATTCGGCCAATACTATTTAGCAGCTTTTGGGAAAGTGCTGAAGCTTCCTATGGAATCCTCTATGACTATGGGCAACATCTACCTGGCTATGCTTGCGGCGTATGTAGGTGAAAAAGAGTTCCGCAGATGGCTGGTTAGCGCAAAAGATAATGAGGAAGTAAGCGTTATAATGCAGAAGAAGTTTTCGCGCGGGGAGCTGATAGTAGGCAGTTGGGCTTTGCTATCAGGTGCTACAGTGTTTCTTTGGCAGTTGAAGCTGGTTGCATCGGTGCCGGCGCCTTTGCTTTACACTCTTGGTGAGGTTTTTGCAATTTACTTTGGTACCAGCGTTTCAAAATACCTTAAACAGAAAAACACAAAACAAACTATAGATACGGAATCCAACGCTATGAGTTACGGTTCGCAGGCGCTTGAGTGCGCTAAGAAAAATGGCTCTATTGATAATGAGTTTTGCCAGAAAGAGTTCGGGTTAAGCAAAGATCAGGCATACCGGTTGTTGAGCAAGCTGGAAAAGCAGGGTGTTTTGAAGGCGCAGGGTGAAGGCAGAAGCCGGATGTATGTGGAAAAGTGATGTTTTAAGATTTATTTAAGCAGAGCAAGCTCTGCCACTACAAAAACCTGAAGATTCAAGCCCTACCGCTGCAGCAACCCTTATTCGCGCGCCTATTTTCGCGGCTTTAAAGCGCGAGAATACCACGAGAATAACCGCGAATTTATTTTCAGACGGTAAAAATATTAAATTCGCGCCCTCTGCGAGATTAATTTCGCGGTAAATTCGCGGTAATTCGCGGTAAAATACTGCAAGACTGGTTCTTCGGATTTAAAATTCATCTGTTTTGCTAACCACCTAATCACGTAAACACTAATCAACATCTTTGAGTGATTGAAAAATAAGAAGAGATTGCTTCATTCCAAAAACAGGATTCGCAATGACGGCTTTTTATTTCTGCAAAGACAGAGTATTGGTTCTTCGGATTTAAAATTCATCTGTTTTGCTAACCACCTAATCACGTAAACACTAACCACCATTTTTGAATGCCCTAAGATGACAAAATATTGATAGATTGATTTGCTTAATCAAAAATTGAAACGTTTTCAATTGACGGCCTGAAGGAGCTTGGTTTTTGTTGAAAATTAAAAATAAAAAATGTATAATGTTATCATTAAATAACGTATAGGGGTTATTATATGGATACCAAATATACTATCTTACTGAAAGATGATGTTAAATTGCTTGAGGAAGCCATTGTCCAGTTTGGCAGAATTGTAACTTTTAAACAGTTAAGTTCTTTGCTGAAGAACAGGTATACTTCAGCCCAATCGGTCAGGAATAGGATATCCTTTTTACTGAAGTCCGGTTGGCTTATTAAAATAAAGAAAGGTTTTTATGTTATAATTACGGATTTAAGCAATTTATCTTTTAATGATATTTCCGGAATGGCTATAACGCAAGCGCTTAATAAAGATTCTTATATTTCGTTTGAAAATGCTCTTCAATATCATGGAATGTTTGACCAGATGCTTAAGACTGTTGATGCTGTGACATTTAAAACTGCCCGTAAATATGAAATGCAAAACTTACAAATAAGATTTTCAAAAATAAAATCAAGTTTATTTTTTGGTTTTGAAAAACGACGTTCTGATGTTGGTATTGTAAATATTGCAGAGCGCGAAAAAGCTTTGCTGGATATGCTGTATTTTCGTTCTGTCAGCTCCAATATTGGTTTAATCTGGGAAAAAATGAAAGAATATAAAGAGGATATAGATTTTACTCGTTTTAAAGAATATGCCGGTAACTTTGGGGTGGGCATTATTCGTAAAACAGGATTTTTACTTGACCTGCTTGAGATAGATACTTCTGGTTTGCATAAAAGTATTGCCGGGAAAAACGGTTACGACAGGTTCACAAAGGAATCCTGCAAGTTTAATGCTAAATGGAGAATATATTTTGATGATAAACTTATTAACTAGACAGGATCTGGCTATCCTAAATAGGCGTACCCTTAAATACCCGCTGGCTTTTGCTGAGAAGGATTACTTCCTGGCTGTAGTTTCAAAAATTATATTTGATTCACCTTTAAAAGATAAGCTTGTTTTTAAAGGCGGAACTGCCATTGCTCATTGTTATTTACCGCAATACAGGTTTTCTGAAGACCTGGATTTTACAGCAATTGATAAAAATATTTCTCTTGAAGAAGTAAAAGCAGTCCTGGAAGCCGAAGATTTTATAACTATTAAGAAGGAATATAAATCAAAAGCTACTATAAAGTTTGAGCGGGTGCAGTATGCAGGCCCGCTGGGGCTGCCGAATTGCCTGAAAGTAGAGATTGATTTCATACAAAATGTTGTACTTCCCGCAAAACAACTGGAGTATAAAAATAGCTGGGGAATTCAAACAAATGTAAACGTAATGGATATCAGGGAAATTTGCGCGGAAAAAACCCGCGCTTGCAGCGACAGGGCAAAATACAGAGATTTTTATGATTTATTTCTTATTTTTGACCTGTTTACCCCTGACTGGAATGAAATTATTGAGCTGATTAAGAAAAAAGAAATAAGAAAAACTATATCGAAGGATTCAATTTATTCAAAATGGAACACAGCCTTGCAGGAAAAATCAAAAGAATTAGCGGATATTCATTATACAAAACCTGTTCCAGATGAAGTACTGAAAGAATTTATTGACAGGATGCCTTTTATAGAAATAAAACTTTAAGTTATGAGCACATCTTTTACCGTGCGGGAGTTGGTGGGCGGAGGACGTAGGTGATAGGGTTGAAGGAAAGTAGTAGAAATTGTAAATTCAAAAATATAAATTTTAAATTAAAGATTGGAGAAACGGAAGAAAAGTTGAAGAAATTGTAAATTATAAATTGTAAATTAAAGATTATAGATTATAGATTATAGATTACAGGATTTGATGATTTTGATTAAAATAGCAATAATTTGCTCGATTTCTGATAAATACCGAGAAAAATCATTTTCAGCTAATTTACTCTCTTTCAGCAGTCTGAGCCAATATCGCGTTTCTCTTGCTTCTTTTAAGGATATAGATAATTTGTGAACGAAATCCTTTCTGCTTTGAGCTGCTATCGCCTCTTCAACATTGGCACCAATACTTGTACCGCTTCTTAATAATTGCTTTGATATTACAAATTCATTTTGCTTGTTTAATCTTTTATATAAATCAATAATTGCTAAAGCAAATTCAAAAGTTTTATCCTTTATTAAGTTTTCTTTTTCCATGCCTTTGTCCTCAATCTATAATTTTAAATTTATAATCTATAATTGTCTTGAAACTAAA
>MGVC01000065.1:6011-7984 GCA_001800285.1 Elusimicrobia bacterium RIFOXYA2_FULL_39_19
ATCCGCCCGACATCCGCGGATAAGCGGCTCAGTTCCTTATTTAACTGAAAGACGGCATTCTTCCTCATCTGGATATTCGTATACATCGCGTAGGTAATCGTGAAAATGATTAAAATAAGGAAAACCGCGGCTTTTCTTATTTCCTGTTTATATGCCGCCTTGCCTCTTTTGGCCAGAATATCTTCCGGAAGAAGATTAAATAAAGGTTTTTTTTGCGAACAGGCCGCGCCCATAAGGCTGGCGAAAGAAATTTTCTGAAAGTCCTCAAGTTTAATGGCGCTTGAATTCTTTAATTGTATCGCTTTATTCTGCTGGTATTTTACGCTTTTAAAAGGGAAGTTATTCAGAAAATCTTCGTCAATATGCTCCAAATATTCGCTGGCGCCGGTAAAAATCGCGTTTTTCGGTTTTATTCCGGCAGTCTCATTCTGGTAAGCAGAAAGGCTTCGGTTAATTTCCTCACGTAGGCGCGTCTTATAGTCAGGAGAGGCCAGGCTCAACGGAAATGCCCGGGAATAAATAAATATCCCGGACAAAACTATATCCAGCCTCGCGTATTCCAAATCCAGGTCTACCACCATAACCCCGGCATCGGCCTTAAATTCCTGCTGCAGCTGGAGCCAATGGCATATGCCCTGAGAATCAATAGTTACCTCATCCGGCTCTATCTTATTTCTTTCCAGCGCCGCGAGATACTTCCTGACGATATCCTGATGCATAATAATCAAAATAACATCGGAATAACCATCAGGATTGATTTTCACGACCTGATAACCGAAGATTATTTCTTTGGGATCATAAGGAATCTGCTTAGGCGCCTGAAGTCGGGCCATTTGATAAAGTTCTTCCGGATGAGTAGAGGGAAGCCTGGCGTAATGCAGGGCGGCCATTTGCCTGGGGATCATCAAAATAAATTTACCTAAATCCTTTTGCTTTGCGGCGCTCAATAATAAATTTATGCCCTTGGCGAGCTCTTCTTCGCTTTTACCAGGAATAGGCACTGACCGCGCCGCGGAAATTTCCCAGGCGAAATGGCCCAAACAAGACTGCGCCAGCTTAATCACCTTATCCGTAATGCTCAGGCAGGTTGTTATTCTGGATTTACTCTTCATACCAATACTCATACTGGGGGGATTTATCCGCTTCTATCTTTACCACCGCTGAAATCTTACTTTTCACGTTATTTACCACGGCCGAAGAATTCACCCGGTAAAAATCACTCGTAACCGTAATCCTGGTAGTAATAAGGCCGGATATGGTAGTAATATCCTCACTGGAGAGCGTCCCGCTTTTAAATATTTCCGCCTGTTTAGATTGTAATTCTACAACATCCTGAATCGGCACATCATCGCTGGTAGCCGCCTCCGCGTCAGGGCCGTTACGATAATCAATAATATCCTGGGCGTGGTCCTTGCTTAGCCCCAAAGCCGCCAAAATTTCCTTGGGGGCGGTGTTTAGATTAATTTTTCCCTCGCCGTAAATCGTGAGGTATTTACCCAGCTTATTAAAAATATCTAAATCAAAACCGTCTATCATTAATAATTCCTCAAGCCTGTTCAAGGGTTTATTTTTGGCTGAAATGGCCAGGTCGGAATAGTCCTCTTTGCCGTATTCCATTTTATTGTCATCATAGTCTACCCAATCAATAAATTTATCCACTAATTCTTCAGCCTGCTGTTTATCGTAATCCAATACATCACTTACCAGCCTGACGAATTCAGCGCTCAGGTCATTATTAACACTGCTCTCGGTAACAATCATATTTATATTTATCCTGGACTGCTCATCTTGCATTCCATAGAGCTTCTTGGGCTCTTTATCCTTAGACTCATAATATGAATATTGTATCTCAAATTTACCGCTTCCCAAAGCATAATCTTTAAATTCCGGGCTGAGGTCTTCCTTAAGTTTATTACTCCAGGCTTCACTCAAACTATCATATTTTTCATGCTCATCCTCGGCCTTTTCTAAAT
>MGVC01000066.1 GCA_001800285.1 Elusimicrobia bacterium RIFOXYA2_FULL_39_19
AAACAAAATATCAATACCCAGCCTGATAGCAGACTATACGCAAGAAGATACCACCGAACTTGCCGATGCATTAAAAGCCTACGAAGGTACCACCTATAAAGATGCCAACGGAAACAGCATTCTTGCAAACGGCAGGCGTATTTTTTATGATTATGACAACCGCATAAAAGCCATAGTAACCACAGACGGTTCCTTGACAGAATATGTGTATGACCATGAAGGGCAAAGGATAAAAAAGCAAACTAACAGCGGAAATTATGAGCTATATTATGGTACGCTCTTTGATGAATTATACAGCAGCGGCGGTTCATTACTGAAACAAACCAAGTATATATATGCCGGTTCACAGCGTGTAGCAATGAAAGATTCCAGTGGGAATGCGTACTTTATTCACGCAGACCACCTGGGTAGTACACACCTCATGACCAATGCTACTACCGGCGCAGTGGTACGCACAAACAAATATTATCCGTTTGGCGGCACTTTTGAAACCAGCGGCACGGCAGACGATACCCACAAGTACACCGGGCAGGTTCTTGACGATAATACCGGATTGTACTATTATAATGCAAGATATTATGACCCTGTTCTTTCACAGTTCATTACCCCTGACACCATAGTTCAAGACCCGTATGACCCACAGAGTTTGAATAGGTATTCTTATTGCAGGAACAACCCTATAAACAACACGGATCCTACGGGAAATTATAACGAGCCGATGTTTGATGAATATAATTATGGTAGTGGTTCAAAACTTGATCTTTCTTGGAGAAATTCCTCAATTGGAAATGCGTTCAACACTGGTTGGAATTATTTTGCTGGAAACATTGTGGAACCTGGTATCAATCGGTTTATTGAAAACAGGGAACAACGACTGGCAGAAGGTAGAAATCTTAGTTTTTATTCCTACAGCAAATTAGGCCTTTTTGAAAGAGATGCGTATGACGCAGCAATTGGTTTTATGGGAGGGATAAGTGTAGTTGGAAAAGCGGCAGGACTCACTAAAGGGGTTGAAGAATTTGTACATGTTGCACCTAAAAGTGTTGCAAAACAAATACAAAAAGAAGGTCTATCAAAGGACTTTTCTACATATGTCACAAAGGAAAAATATATACAAGGTATGAGTGCAAAAGATCTAGAACGTGCTTTGTATAGCAAAGAATTACAGCCTTTTAAAACAACTAAATTTGATGAAGGAGCAGTTATATTCAAAATAAAACCAGAAGCAGGTGTTCCGCAATATAAGGGGTTGACTAATATGGAAGATAAAGTAAGACAATGGCAATTCCTTCATGATGTGCCAGGTCAATTTCTTGAAAAGTATAAAATAATAAAATAGGGAGATGGTTTATGAAAGAAATAAATAAATTTGCAGAATGGGAAAAGTTGTCTATTAAAGAAAAAAATGCTTACATTAACAAATTCTGGTTTCGGAAGAATGAAAAAAACGATCTTAAAAATGAAATATTAGAATCATTCAAAAAAAGTATTGGAGACAGAAAAAAAGAGATAAAACAAATTTCATTTATAAACGAAGGTTTCTATTCTCCTGCAATTGCTGTTGAACTAAAAAAAGGACGGAATATAAGATTACCAAGGATATTTGATATATTTGCAATTAGAAAGATTTGACCTTTGCCTTAGTTCTGACTTACTCATTTGACCTTTTCCCTGCTCAGGGCTGGAAATCCGGGTTGGCCGCAAACCCTTCCAAACGGGTAATCTTGCGGCACGAGTAAGGTTACTGGCAACCTGAGCCATGATACGCCAAGTTTGAAGCGTAAATGGCGGCCTACAAGGGCCGGAAGCTAACCACGAATACCAATTTCGTCATTTCTCAATAGGAGGTAGGGGACGTTGTTAAGTAATTAAGTATTGACATTAGTGGTACTTAATGATAAAATTCAATTATGCCAAGACAAGGAAGAATAAACATAGCAGGCGGGATATATCATGTAATCCAGCGCGGGCTGGAACGCAGGGAAATATTTAAAAACGATGAAGACCGGGAAGAATTTATAAGGCGTTTAGCAGAAGGATTAGAAAACACAAAACACAAATGTTACGGTTGGGTGCTGATGCCCAACCATTTTCATTTATTGATAAGAAGCAACGCTAAACCTTTAAGCGAGTTAATGCGCAGCCTGCTGACCGGTTATGCAGTTTATTTTAATCGTAAAAATAAGCGCAGTGGATATTTATATCAAAACCGATATAAATCCATCTTATGCCAGGAAGATAATTATTTATTGGAACTGGTAAGGTATATACACTTAAATCCATTGAGAGCGAACCTTGTTAAAGACATGGAAGGATTAAACAAATATAAATGGAGCGGCCACGCTGTGTTAATAGGCAATAATAAGGAAATTAAGTGGCAAAACACAGCTGATATATTGGAACTGTTTGGCAGGAAACAAACTGACGCAGTAAAAAAATATATTGAATTTGTAAAAGAGGCAAAAAATATTAATTACCGGGAAGAATTAAGCGGCGGGGGATTGATTCGCAGTATTGGCGGATGGAAAGAGGCGTTAAATTTAAGCAAAAGCAAGCATAAACAGCTTGGCGATGAGCGGATGCTGGGAGATGGAGAATTTGTAGGTTCAGTATTAAAGGAAGCTGAAGAAAACCTAAACCGGCGCGAACATTTAAAACGAAAAGGGTGGGATAAAGAAAAACTAATAAAGCGTGTCTGTGAATTAATGAATATTAAAGAAGAAGAAATATATAAACGCAGCAAAAACAGCAATGTATCCAGGGCAAGGAATTTATTAACTTACTGGGGAAACAGGGAGTTAGGTATAACAGGCAAGGATTTAGGCAGAGTATTGAGCATATCAAGCGCAGCTGTCTCACAAAGCATAAAGCAGGGTGCGAAATTAGTAAAAGAAAATAACCATAAGTTGATTACTTAACAACGTCCCCACTGTCCCTTTGACATTTATTGTAAATATAGTATAATAATAAACACTTATTTTATAAATGGGCCTGTAGCTCAGTTGGTAGAGCACTTGACTTTTAATCAAGTTGTCGCGCGTTCGACCCGCGCCAGGCTCATTTTTTCTTTCCTAATTTATGAAATGCCCAAAATGCGGTTTTGAAAACACTGCCGGATCCAAATTCTGCCAGATTTGCTACGAAGTATTAGAAAACAAGCCTGAAAGTACAGCTTCCAAGCAGCAAGATATACCACAACCACAACAGCAAACACCTGAAAGCACGGTTATTCCTCCAATAGCGCCTGACCCGCAGATATCCAAATATGCCACCGCTGAATCCGTAGAAAATAAACCTTATCAGAAAACTTCACAGCAACCTATTGCGCCGGAACCGGTGCAAAGAATAGCCATGCCGTCATTTAGCAGAAGTGTTGTGTGCGTTAACCACCCGGAAAGGCCCGCAGAAAAGTATTGTTCTATCTGCGGAAGCGATTTTTGCAAAGAATGCTTGGTACAGATAGATAAAGAGATGATCTGTCTTAATTGCGCCAGCCAGCAGAAAAAACCCGGCTGGGTGAAATATAAACAGCAATGGAACGAACTTTCAAGATTTAAAATATTATACAGCACCACTTTTTCCATCCTTGAAAAAGGTTTTTGGAAATTGTTCGGTATTTATGTTTTATGTTATGTTGTTCAGTTGTTTGTTGTTTTAGGTACGGTAATTCTGGCTGGCGGTATGGAAATAATTGAAAGAATGCCTTCCGCAGCTACCGGGCAGGAAAGCCTGGAGCTTTTCAAGGCATTTTTCAGAACGTTGGCTAGAGCATTAATAATAACCATACCAGGTACAGTGCTTTATGCTGTAACGATATTTTGGACTTTTACCGCAGGAATTATTGCAATTGAAAATGTAGATAAAGACGGCGGCCTTTCTTTCTTTAAAGTAATACTAAAATCGTTTAAAAAAACGTTGCCAGTGATGCTTGTGGGTATTGCCTATATTGTCATGTCCTGCGCTGGCACAGTGTTGTTTATTATACCGGGCATTCTTTTTATGACCTGGTTTTTGTTTGCGGGGCCTTGTTATGTGCTTGAAAATACGGGACTCATAAAAGCTTTTATCAGGTCAAAAAAAATTACTTCGGGTTTTTTCTGGGCCATTCATTGGAGATTCGGCTGGTTATTTTTGGTGACATTTTTATGCATGATAGGTTTAAGTCTGGTAGATAAAATACCGGTTATAGGTATGTTGTTATCCCAGATAGGTTATATGTTTGTAGGTCTGATTACGCTGATTTTCTATTATGTGGTTTATCAGAATCTGTTTTCTATTAAAGGTCCGGACACAGCGCCTGAAGAAGAGCCGGTAGACAAAGAAACAAAAGCGGAAATGAACGTGTTTGCCAGCACGATGCTTAAGGCAGGTGCTATTGTGCTGGTTTTCGGTATAATTTCTTTCGGCGGTTATTCGCTTTATACTTATTCAAACTTTTATTTTAAGGTTTCAAAAATTAATGAGCTTTCATTAGATTACGGAAGCGCTTCAGATCAGTTGAGCCGCATTTATGATATGGATATACTGGAAAAACTAATAGTGAGCAAAAAGATTTACCTCAAAAAAGCAGCTATAGACAGGTTGGGTGAGGTGGGTGACAGCAGTTTAACGCCAATATTTACAAAAATGTTTGAACAGGAAAAAGACGTAGATTTGAAATCCAGCGTAATAATTGCCCTTTGCAGGGTAGGTGATGTGAAAAACGTTCCTAAAATAAGGGAAGCGCTGAAAGATGAAAACCCTGCCATAAGGATAAGCGCTGCTTTAGCGCTGGGGGAAAAAAGCGATATTGATTCACTTGAATACATTGTATCCATGCTCGATGATAAAGATGAAAATGTGCGGATAAACGTGTGTGAAGCACTAAGAAGGTTTAATAATGCACAATCTGTAATTGATCCGCTTCAGAAAGCATTGAAAGACCTATCCCCGAGGGTAAGAATAGCTGCACTTAACTCATTGTGCAAAATAGTCGGTGTAAAGTATATCAGGACCATAATAAACAGTTTTAATGATCCGGACCCTGACGTGAGGGAAAATACCAGGCGCCTGGTAAAAAGCCTTATGTGCGAGCTTACCATAGATCAGATATTGTGGAATGTAAGAATGGGTGAAAAACCGGTAAGACTGGAACTTATAAAAATTGTGGCAGAAGCCGGGGAAAAATCAGCCGTTAACCCGCTGCTTTTTAATCTGCATGACAAAGATACAGATATCAGGCTTGCTTCGGTGGAAGCTTTAAGCACCTTAAAGTTAAAAGGTGATAAGAATTTTATAAAAATTCTTCAGGGCATTCATACAAAAGAAAAGAACAAAAAAGTAAAACACGCCTTATTTGTACTTATTACATCCCTTCAGCAGAAGAAATAACTTTCCCTGACTAAGCACCCGAATTAAATTTTGCCAGCTTATCAAAAGTTTTCCGGTTTTTTTCGGGTGCGGTTTTTTCCGTATAACCAACCGATATTACAATATCCAGTCTTTTATTTTTTGGTATTTTCAGAATTTTTTTTGCTGCGTTTTCATTAAACCATCCCAGCCAGCACGTACCCAGGCCCAGCTCTGCTGCCTGCAACACAAAATGTTCCGCGGTTATGCCTATATCAATAAGGTAAAATCTGGTATCGCGCATAAAAGCACCCACTTTTGATATAAAACTCCCCTTGTCTGAAACTACAAATACCAGTACCGGCGCTTTTTTGGCAAAAGAATTAGTGGAATGGGTGCCGGAAAATATTGAATCTGCAAGCCTGTTTTTTAGTTCCGGTTCATCAACAACTATAAATTCCCATGGTTGGGAATTGCAGGCAGAGGGTGCAAGCCTCGCTGCTTCCAGGCACTGATTTATTTTTTCTTTTTCAACCGGTTTATCAATATAGCTGCGGGCACTGAATCTTTTTTTTGCTAATTCCAGAAATGACTGCATAAAGCCTCCGTTAAAATATAGTTGGTAAGATTATAAGTTGATACGTTGATAGGGGAATTCTAATTCATGAACCTTCTGTTTCTTGTTTCGGGTCTCCCAATCTATGGGGAAATTGTGGATAACTTCTACAATCTATGGGGCAAACATTAAACCCAATTACCCCTAAAACCCACTTTTAACTT
>MGVC01000067.1 GCA_001800285.1 Elusimicrobia bacterium RIFOXYA2_FULL_39_19
CTTATCAACTTATTAACCTATAAACTTATAAACAAATCTATTTATTATTTTGTTTATCCTTCATTGCTCTTTGCAGTTTTGCTTGCAAGGCAGGGGAATCCGGTGTTAAGGATAAAGCGTTTTGAAATTCTTTTATGGCTGCATCATAATTCCCATTTATGGCATAGGCACAGGCAAGATTATCATAAGCCGATACATTGTTCGGGTCTAATTCAATTATTTTTTTAAAACAATATTCAGCTTCCTTGAATTTCTGCATTTTTGCATAAGCAATCCCCATATTATTATAAGCCACAATATTAGCATTATCTATCTCAATAGATTTTTTACAGGCTTCCAGGGCTTTTTCGAAATCACCTTTCCTTAAATAAGCATCTCCCATATTTGCCCAGGCAACTGTGTTTTTCGGGAACAGCCTTACCGCTTCCTGAAACTCAGCTAAGGCCGTATCTATTTGTCCGGCATTAAGATAATCCAACCCTATGTTTGTGTGCGCCCTGGTACTGCCGGGGCTTTGCGAGAGAGTTTTTGCCCAAAGAGTGGAATGGTCTTTCCAGTCATTGTTTCTTGTTATTACTACGTATGAATAGAAAGTAATAATGCAGACAAGTATAACATTGCGTATTTTTGGATTTTTTATGAGTATTAGCAAAGAACCTGCCATAAGGCAGAAACCGAATGATGAAAAATACATATATCTTTCAGCCAGTAATGAAACATTCAAAAAAGGAATGAAATTCATAACAGGCGCCAGCCCTAAAAGCAACCACAAGAGCCCGAAAAAGAAAGGTTTTGAAATTTTATAAACAAATTTTAAGGACAGCAGTATCAGGACAATAAGTATCAGTGAAAATATTACTTTAAAGTCCCGAAGTGATGTTGATACGGGTATAATATGCTCGGCACAGAGGTTTGCGGGATAAATATATAACCCGAGGTAGTTTATAAACACTTTACTCATAGTGAGCATATTTGTATAGAAACTTCCTCCCGGATAGGTGGCCGGGGCCGGATTTGGTACTTTCATAACAAAAAACTGGATCCAGATATAAAAAACAGTAATTAAGGCGATACTTAGAAAATAAACTGCCGGCAGTGGTTTTTTTCTGCTTTTAGGGCTCATTAAATTGTAAGCAGGGATAAGGGCAAGCAGAACGACTGCAGATTCTTTGGAAAATAGCGCCAGAGTGAATGCTAATAAGGAAATAAAAAGCAGATTTTTATTTTTGTGTTCAACATACTTAATATAGGAAAAGAAAAACAGCGTGCCGAAAAGGAAAACCAGCAGGTCTTCATTAAAAGATGTAACCAGTATAGTTTCATTATTTACAGGTAAGGCACAGAAAAGTAAAGCTGTAATAAATGGCAGCGCCGGGCGAAGCGGAAACAATTTTGCAACAAGCAGAAATACAAGTATAGAGTTTAAGGCGTGAATAAGCAGGCTTGAAATGCGGTACCCGGCAGGATTTAGCTGCCAGCAGGCGTAGTTTATAAAGTAAGTGACGGTTGAAATAGGCCTGTAGGTAATTTCTTTTGCAGTTGAAAAGTAGTCTTCACTGAATATGGTTTTTAAATTTGACAGGTTTCTAATGGCGGGGTTGTCGCGGATAACCATTTCGTCATCCCAGAGGAAGGGATTTTTAAGCGAATTGAAGTAAATAATTGCTGTTAAAAGGATTAGAGGTATAAAAAAATAGCGGTAGCTGTTTTTTACTGCGGTGTTTACCGGCCGGCTTTTTTTTGGGATTTGAGGCATAGGGTGTAAACGAAGAGCCTGAAAGGTTATTCCATTTCCCGTTTGATTTTTTCGCACAGGGCCGCGGCTTCTTCGGTAGTGGGAGCTTCGCCTACTATTCTTACTATGGGTTCAGTATTGGAAGCTCTTAAATGGACCCAGGAATTTTCAAAATCTATTTTGATGCCGTCCAGCGTGTTGATTTTATCATTTTTATGAATTTCTTTTATTTTTGTCAGTGCCTGTTCTATTTTTTCTTTTGACAAAGTTAGTTTGGTTTTAACTATTTTATATTTTGGCAGGGAAGCCACAATTTCTGACAGGGTTTTCTTGGTTTCAGCCATGTACTGCAGTACCAGCGCTATGCCTACGAAGCTGTCTCTGCCGAAATTTACCGAAGGGAATATTACTCCGCCGTTTCCTTCTCCGCCTATTAAGGCGTTGTGTTTTATCATGCCTTCAACTACATTGGCTTCGCCAACTTTGGTTCTTATAACTTCCGCTCCTCTTTTTTTTGCTATATCCTCGCTGGCTCTGCTGGTAGAAAGGTTTATTACTACTTTTCCCTTTTTCTTGCTTAATAAATAGTCTACGACCACAGCCAAAGTATATTCTTCGCCTATAGGATTACCTAATTCATCAATTATTGCCAAGCGGTCGGCATCCGGGTCCTGGGCAAAACCGATATCGGCTTTTTTTGATTTTACAAGCTTACAAAGGTCTTTTAAATTTTCAGGCACCGGTTCCGGTGTGTGGGGAAATATACCGTCAGGTGTCATGTTGATGGCTTCCATTTTACAACCCAGCTTATTTAGCATGAAAGGCGTCATTACAGAGCCCGCTCCGTTTACACAGTCCAGTGCTACTTTGAATTTTGATTTTTTTATTTTGTTTATGTCTACATAAGCCAGGACTTTATTTATATGGTCTTCTATGCCTTTATCATAACTTTTTACGCTGCCTAGTTTATCCCAGCCGGAAATGACAAAGTCTTTCTTTTCATAAAGGTTTATTACGGTCTGAATTTGCGTTTCAGTTAGAAATACACCGGAGCTGTTTACAAATTTCAGGGCATTCCACTGCACAGGGTTATGGCTGGCGGTTATGATAATTCCGCCGGCAGCCTTAAACTTTTTCACCAGCATTAATACGGTAGGCGTGGCGCAGATGTCTATATCTATTACTTCACAGCCGGCCGAGACCAGCCCGGCTAATACGGCATGTTTTACCATCGGGCCCGTGGGGCGGGTGTCTCTGCCTAAAATAACTTTTCCGCCTTTAAGGTAAGTGCCGAAAGCCTGTGTAAAATTTAAAATCAGTTCCGGTGTTAATGTGTCTCCTACAACGCCTCTTACTCCAGATACGGTTACTTTCAGATTTTCAGGATTTTTCATTTTATTGACAACACCCTTTCCACTGAGTCCAACAGTGTTTTATATTCAAACGGCTTGTACAAGTAATCGCTGGCACCTAATTTTTCTGCCTGCGACTGGTAATTGAGCGTAGTGTAGCTTGACATCATTATTGAAAAAGGCTTGGGTACTAAGCTTTGTATTTCTTTCAGGACATCAAAGCCGTTGGCCCCGCCTATCTGCAAATCGATAAGGATAAGCTCAAAACTTTCTGATTTCATTTTTTTAAGGCCATCTTCAGCGGTATTGCACAGGGTAACTGCATATTTTGTCTGCAGTACCTGTTCAACAAAATCCCTGATTTCATCGTCATCATCTATGACAAGTATTTTTATTTCTGCCATATTTTGTTTTACTGTTCCTTTAATTTACATGAAATAAGTTCGGAATTTCTGTTCTCTCGTTTTGCGGTCCCTACCGTTATCAGTACAAAACCGGTATCTTTGGCATAATAGGTGTATTTATAGGAGCCCGGCAGATTCAAATCTTCCTGCTGAATTTTTAAACAGTTTGTATAGTCGCCCGATACTGTTTTTGCATTCGCGTTAACATTGACTATGGTAAATTTTAATTTCCTGCCGTCCTGCTGAGTCAGCCAGGATAAACCTTCATAAAACGGGTACTTCAAAATTGTGGTTTTATCCGAAAAATCAGGGGATTTTGCTTCCAAAAGCTCAAAATTGTCAAAAGAAAAATACCTGATTACGGGTTGCGTGGCCAGGGTTGTGCCTGCATAGTACTTTTTTATTACTTTAAATATCCCGGTGGATATTTCAATAGAGTTCCATTCAACACGCATATTTTTGCCCAGGGACTGGGAATCTCCTTCGGTCCAGCTGTTGCCGTCATATAAGGGAAAATAACAGGGGGAGTTAAAAATACCTGCTTTTGCCATTTTTACCCAGATATCTGAATCCGGATATTTTTTTATCAGTTCAAGATAAGTATTTATACTTTCACTGTAAATTTTTAATTTTGTCTGATATACTCTGCCGGCATAATATAGTGCCTGCGGGGAAACAGGGTTTTTGGGGTATTTTTTTGCAATGTTTTTGTATTGTTGAATAGCTTCAATATAGTAGCCCTGTTTTTCAAATTTTTTTGCCTTTTTAAATTTATAGTTTGCACCGCACCCGGTTAGCAGGACTGCCAAAAATAACAAAATGCTTGTTTTTAATAATTTACTTTTCATTTCTTTCCTTCCAATCCAATCGCCCTGAATTTGATAATAACAAACATTATTAATATTCCCGTAGAATCTATTAGAACGTCAAGCACTGCGGGCGTTCTGCCGGGAATAAAAAGCTGGTGGAATTCATCTGAAACAGCATAAATAAAACTTAAAAATGCGCTCCAGAAAAGCAATCTTGATAAGTTATGTTGATTATACCATTTTGTGCTTCTTTTTAATGCTCTGTATATAAGGCCGAATAAAATTCCGAATTCAGTGATATGTGCAAGTTTTCTTAGAAAAAAATCCCAGATGCCGAAAGCTTCAATGCGCAAGCTTGGGATATGTGAAAGGGTAAATATGATAGCGCACCATAAAACAACTTGAAGCCATAAGAACAAAGGTGTGTTTAACAAATTCATTTGGAGGTAAATATGTTTTTTGATTTTTCGCTTATGCTGTAATGTTTATTGTATCCAACAATTATATGGTCTAAAACTTCAATACCCAGAATTTTACCTGAGTCAATCAATTTTTTTGTAACTTCCAGATCCTGAGTGGAGGGCGATGGATCGCCGGACGGGTGGTTATGAGCAATAATTATACTGTTTGCGCAAAATCTGACGGCCGGTTCAAAAACTTCTCGGGGATGTGCAATATTTGCGTTATTCGTACCTATGGATACGCATTCTTTGGCAATCAGTTCATTTCTTGCGTTTAAATACAGCACCACCAGGTGTTCTTTCTGTTTTTTGCGGATATCATACAGATGTACCAGGGCATCTCTTGCATTTTTTATCAATATCCTGTCATCAGTGCAGATAGCGCGCTTTGAAATTTCAAAACCGGCAATAATAACAGAAGCTTTTGAGGCTCCTATTCCTTTTATTCTGCTCATTTCTTCAAAAGGCAGATTTAAAAAAGAGGTCAAATCCCTTTCTGACAAAATTTCATCAGCAAGTTCTGAGGAATTTTTTCCCTTGAAGCCGGTTCTAAGTAAAAGAGCTAAAAGTTCTTTATCTTTGAGTGCCTGAGCCCCTAAACGGGCCAGTTTTTCTCTCGGTCTTTCATGTAAAATTTCAGTCATAAATTGTACCAAATCCTTTCATTAAAGTCAAAAACGCTTATTTTCGGAAAAACGTTCATTTTTTACATCTTTTATCATGCCAAAAAGACGCAAAAAAACATTTTGTCCGGCTATATAGACGCTTTAAATTTAAAATAAATCCCTAAATCAGTTAAATTGTTTTACAGTGGACTTAAGCTTAGGATTGAAAAACGTTTTGATAGAAGAGATGATGCGCCGGCTGGCCTTGCCGTCACCGTAGGGGTTTTTTGCTTTTGCCATTTTATTGTAATGTTTTTTACTCTTTAGTAACAAGGATAATTCTCTGATAATCTTATTTTTATCTGTTCCGGTAAGTTTTACCGTTCCGGCTTTTATGCCTTCCGGCCTTTCAGTTACTTTGCGAAGTACAAGCACAGGTTTGCCCAGGGCCGGAGCCTCTTCCTGAATGCCGCCGGAATCTGTGACAATGATGTTTGAAAGTTTCATAAGGTTTATCAGGTCCAGATAATCCAGAGGCTCAATCAAAAGTATTCTTTCGTGGCCGGCTAAAATGGTATTTACTGTTTTTTGTACGTTAGGGTTAAGGTGTACCGGGTAAATAATATGGATATCCTTAAAATTATCAGCTGTTTTTCTCAGTGCAGTACAGATATTTTCCAGCGGTTTGCCGAAATTTTCTCTCCGGTGGGCTGTTACCAGGATAATACGGCATTTTGAGTTCTTATGATTCAAAAATTTCAATAAGGGCATGTTTTTTACAGTATGTTTTTTCTTTAAAGCAAGAAAAAGAGCGTCAATTACCGTATTGCCTGTTACGGATATTTTTTTTGTGCTCACACCTTCTTTAAGCAGATGATTTTTAGAAAGCGGTGTTGGCGCAAACAGCAGTGAACAGATCCTGTCTGTCAGGACCCTGTTGGCTTCTTCAGGGAACGGGTTATCCAGGTCAAAGGACCGCAGGCCTGCTTCTACATGGCCAACAGGAATTTTCTGGTAAAAAGCGCCAAGTGCTGCCGCAAAAGATGTGGTGGTATCTCCATGTACAAGTACAAGGTCGGGCTTTTCTTTTTTGAGCACAGCTTCAAGCCCCAGCAGACAGGCAGAAGTGATATGAAAAAGTGTCTGCGCTTTTTCCATAATGTTAAGATCATAATCTGCTTTTATTTCAAAAATATCAAGCACCTGGTCCAGCATATGCCTGTGCTGAGCAGTAACGCATACCTTTACATCAAAGGAAGCTTTTTGCTCCTGCATTTCTTTTACCAGCGGCGCCATTTTAATGGCTTCAGGCCTGGTACCAAAAACAAATAGTATCTTTTTTTTCATCTTAAGGTTAACTTCCATCCGGTAAGCGATACGGTGATAATTGAAAGCATTAAAGTTATGACGTACATTATTAAAACAACTTCTCTGTGGGTCCAGCCCCACTTAAGTAGCCGGTGGTGAATATGTTCTTTATCGGGTTCCATTATACCGGAGCCGCGCCTAAACCGGCGCAGAATAGAAAGAAAAACATCCAGTACCGGCAGGGCTACAATAATTACGGGAATAAAAAGTGCGAGGACCAGCGGCATTTTCAGCGTGCCCATAATGCTTATGCTGGCAAGTATGAAACCCATAAACAGGGCACCGCCGTCACCAAGGAAAACTGTAGCGGGATTAAAATTGAAAAATAAAAAGCCTATACCGGCCCCGCAGAGAGTAATAGATAAAATAGCGCTTAACTGCAGTTGGTTAGCCAGCCACATTTTGTCCGGGTTCATGGCAACGGAAGGTTTCATCAAAATGGATACTATAAAAAAAGTTCCTGCCGCTATAGTAACTATGCCTGTTGCCAGCCCGTCAAGGCCGTCAGCCAGGTTAATGGTGTTCATAAAACTGATAAGCCACAAAACCGTAACAAAAAGGGTAAGAATTATAGGCAGTTCAATATACTTGTTGAAAAAAGGCAGGGTCAAACCGAAAATTTTTACACCGTACTCCATAGCTACCAGCGCGGCAATAATCTGTACAAGCAGTTTTATCATGGCCTGAACATTCTTTTTATCATCAATCATTCCAAGAATAAGTACAAAGGTGCTTCCTGTGAGTATGCCTAAAAGCTGATCATACAAGGTTAATGTGCCGATAAGTTTGCTTTTTTGTTTCAGAGCAGAGGTTAGAAGATGGCTGAATTGCGGGAAAATATTATAAACAAGAATAAGGCAGACAAGCATAGAAAGGAATATTGCCAGACCACCCCAGCGAGGAATGGGCCGGGAATGAACCTTCCTTTTATTAGGCATATCATAAACACCGAACTTTTTGCTCAGGAAAACAGCTGCCGGAGTAAAAAGCAGGGTTAACAGTAAACTGATAAAAAAGCAAAATACATAAACTAAAGGCATAAATCCGTCCAATTCCTAATGTCCCGCGAAGCAGGAGCAGGATTTACGCAGAGGCACAAGGTGTGCCGGCGCGTTGTGTCCAATTCCTAATGTCCCGCGAAGCAGGAGCAGGATTTACGCAGAGGCACAAGGTGTGCCGGCGCGTTGTGTCCAATTCCTAATGTCCTGCGAAGCAGGAGCAGGATTTACGTGAGTACTCCGGTTACAGATGATAAAAGGGAATACCGGAGCAGCAGAGGCGCACAGAAGCGAAATGCGAATTCCATCCATAAACGACAGCAGCCTGATGTTTAGGCTGCGTGTGTGGCGTTTACCCTAGCGTATAGTTTTCAAATAAGTTTTTATTTGAAAACTGCAAGGGATATCCATTCTTTATCACTTCATTTCCGGATAAAGAGGAAACTTCTTAGTTAAAGCGATAACCTTTTCTTTTACCTGCCCCAACTTAACTGGTTTTTTTCCGTTTTTCAAAGCTGTATCAATTAAATCAGCAATAATATCCATTTCCTGTTCTTTCATGCCGCGAGTAGTAACGGCAGGTGTACCTATTCTTATGCCTGAAGTAATAAATGGTTTTTGTGGGTCATAGGGAATTGAATTTTTGTTTACGGTTATGTGCACAGAGTCAAGTGTTTTTTCAGCTTCTTTTCCGGTAAGCTTAAGTGGTCTTAAATCCAGAACAAACATATGGCAGTCAGTGCCGCCGGATACAACCCTGTAGCCGCGCTGGGTAAGCTTCTGCGACATTCTTCTGGAATTTTTAAGTATCTGAATCTGATAAAGTTTGAATTCCGGCTGCATAACTTCAAGCAGGGCCACGGCTTTAGCCGATATAATGTGCATAAGCGGGCCGCCCTGAATGCCGGGGAAAACAATTTTATCTATAAGGGGTGCAAATTTTTGTTTGCAGAGAATCATGCCTCCGCGCGGTCCGCGAAGCGTTTTATGAGTAGTAAAAGTTACAAAATCTGCATAAGGCACCGGTGACGGGTATATCCCTGCCGCCACAAGCCCGGCATAATGGGCAATATCAGTTAAAAAATATGCACCCACTTCATCGGCTATTTCACGGTATTTCTGCCAGTCAATTATTCTTGAATAGGATGAACTGCCCGCAACTATTAAATGCGGTTTATGTTTTTTTGCAAGCTTTCTGACTTCTTTATAATCAATCTGTTCGGTATCTTTTTTTATTCCAATGGGTACGGTATGGAAATATTTTCCAGAAAAGCTGGTAGGGTGGCCGTGCGATAAATGGCCTCCGTGAGAAAGGTGCATACCCATAATAGTATCTCCGGGATTTAACACTGCAAAATATACCGCCATATTGGCCTGGGTGCCGGAATGAGGCTGCACATTGGCATGCTCTGCGCCGAATATTTTTTTTACGCGTTCAATGGCCAGGCTTTCGGCCACATCTACATAATCACAACCGCCGTAATACCTTCTTTGAGGATAACCTTCGGCATACTTGTTTGTCAGCACGGAACCCTGCGCTTCTAAAACCGCCATAGATGTATAGTTTTCGGAAGCAATCAGCTCAAGCCCGTCTCTCTGCCGTTTAAATTCATTGTGTATCGCATTATACAGTTCCGGATCTTTTTGTTTTAAAATACTCATGGTTTTCTCCTATTGTTCCAGTCTTTTTTTATCAATAATGGTAAACAATTTTTCTACAAGACCCTTAATTTCTGCGGCGGCCTGTAGATAAACTTCGTCCGGTTGGCCTATGGGATCAGCTACATCGGGTTCATCAAGTTTTCTGTTTATGGCAAATTCTTTTAAAAGGTATACCCGGTCTTTTAATTCCGGGTATCTTCTTATGATTTCATTTTTGTGATGTTCTTCCATGGTAAATATATAATCTGATACGCCTGCAATAAGTTTGTTTACGGGTGTTGAAATATGGTCTGAAAGGTCCACCCCTTCATCTAAAATAATTTTTAGAACTATTTTAGGGACTTTTAAACCCGGAGTGGCGCCTGTGCCGCAGGATTTTATATCAAGCCAGTCCGCACTATGAACATTTTTAAGCTTTCTTAAAAACCCTTCAGCCATTACGCTTCTGCAGGTATTCCCGGTACAGACAAAAAGTATTTTCATAAATATTATGTGGTATAATCCGCGTTAATTTTTACATAATCGTATGTTAAATCGCACGTGTAATATTGTGATTGTGCTTTACCGCAGTGCAAATTGAGTATGATTTCAATTTCTTTGGATTTAAAGGATTTTGATACAATTTTAAGCGAAGTGGATGTTGGTGTTCCTTTTTTGAGCACGCAGTAATTATTTATAAAGATATCCGTTTGTTCAGGGTTAAAGGAAGCTCCGCTTCTGCCGGCAGCTGCAATTATTCTGCCCCAGTTCGGGTCTGCTCCGAATATAGCGGTTTTAACAAGAGGCGATGTAGCAATGGTAGCCGCAACTTTTTTCGCGTCTGTTTCATTTTTAGCGGAAAGCACTTTGATAGTAACAAACTTTGTAGCGCCTTCACCGTCTTTTATAATCATTTTTGCCAGGTCAAAACAGGCAGCATACAGTTTATCGGCAAAAAGTTTATACTCTTTGCTGTTTTCTTTGTCAATTAATTTGTTTTTTGCAGCGGCATTTGCCATTAAAATAACGGTATCATTGGTGGATGTGTCGCCGTCAACGCTGATAGAATTAAAAGTAGAGTTGACGGCATTCTTAAGGGCTTTATCTAAAAGTTTTCCGGTAATGTTTGCATCAGTAAATAAATAACACAGCATGGTTGCCATGTCGGGGTGAATCATGCCTGCGCCTTTGGCGCAGCCCCATATTAGAACATTAGATATTGGAGATTTGCTCGTCGTGCAAAAATCGATGGGGCCCCGCCTGGTTTTGAAAGACGGGAAATTAGAAATTTGAAATTTTTGTGAAGTGACTTTCGGGAAAGTATCCGTGGTCATTATACCGGCAACAGCCTCTTTGGGAGAACTTTGTTTTAAAGCAACTGTTTTAGATATTTTTTTAATTCCGGTTTCAATTTTATCTATGGGTAAATGCCTGCCAATTACACCGGTAGATGAAACCAGTACCTGGCCGGGGTTAAGATTAAGTGTTTTTGCGGTAAGGCTGCACATTTTTTCTGAATTTATAAGGCCCTGCCTGCCTGTGCAGGCATTGGCATTGCCGGAATTTACTATTATGGCGCGGTAATTAGTTTTTGTTTTTAATAAATGTTTTTTATCTGTTACTACCGGTGCGGCAGCGGCCAGGTTTTTTGTAAACAGAGCAGATACTTTGCACGGGTAATCGGAAAAAAACAAGGCAAGGTCATTTTTGCTTTTTTTGGGGTTTATGCCGCAGTTAATACCGGAAAATATATACCCTTTTGGTATTATGTTTTTTTGTTTTATGTTTTCTGCCATTTTATTTTCCTGAAAATGATTTGAAAAACAGAAGGGAAATGAAGAAGTTTTAGGTAGCTACCGATAATACTTCAGAGTATGTGGTTAAACCCATAGCAGCTTTTGATACCCCGTCGCCAATCAGTGTTCTCATTCCGTGTCTTACAGCAAGTTCTTTTATAGGACCGGAAGCAACTTCTTTGAGAATAAGTGCTCTTAAATCATCATCCATAACCAGAAGTTCATGTACACCGAGACGGCCCTTGTAACCTGTTTTCATGCAGTTAGAACAGCCCTCACCTTTCATGAACGTGGCTTTGCTTAAATCCACCTTATATTCCTGGCAGGCCTTAAGCAGTTCTTCCGGAGGATTTGGGTCCGGTACTTTGCACTTTTCGCAGATTCTTCTTACCAGTCTCTGTGCCAACACGCATTCAAGAGTGGATGATATAAGATAACTGTGAATTTTCATTTCGCTTAAACGTGATACAGCGGTAGGCGCGTCATTTGTGTGTATGGTGGATAATACAAGGTGTCCCGTCATGGCGGCTTCCATAGCAATCTGGCCGGTTTCCTGGTCACGAATTTCACCGACCATTATGACATCCGGGTCCTGTCTTAAGAATGCTCTTAAAGCATCAGGGAAAGTAACGCCGATTTCAGGCACAATACCCATCTGCATAATACCATCAAGGTTATATTCTACCGGGTTTTCCGCGGTAAGAATTTTTGTGTCAGGAGTGTTTATAAAATTAAGTGCAGAATAAAGTGTGGTAGATTTACCGCTTCCCGTAGGCCCGCAGACAAGGATAAGGCCATAAGGTTTATCCAGACAGGCAATAATTTTTTCCTGAGTGTCCGGGAGAAATGTTAATTTTTCAAGGCTTACGCGCACACTGGATCTGTCAAGAATACGCATAACGGCGCTTTCACCGAAAACTGTGGGAATAATGTTAATACGCAATTCGATAGGCTTGCCTCTGGCCATCAGCATTATACGTCCGTCCTGCGGCCTGCGGCGCTCCGTGATGTTCATGGAGCCGGAAAGAATTTTCAGTTTTGCAATTACAGAACTTTTGAAGCTTAAAGGAACTTTAAAAGAAGATTTTCTTAATAAACCGTCTACTCTGTACCTTATACTGAACCTTTTTTCCAGAGGCTCAATATGAATATCAGATGCTTTAAGCCTTAAAGCTTCAAGCAGTATGGCGTTTACAAGTTTTTCTGTTTCAGGCGCGGAAGCGTCAACTTCCATAATGTCTACTTTTTCATCGCCTTTTGTGACCTTCAACTCATCTGCCGGCACGTCGCCAAGCGTGGAAAGCAGGTCTTCCATAACCTCTTTGGATTCAGACATCATGTCTCCGGAATCCGGAGGCGGAGCTGATTCTTTTTCATCCGCCAGTTCTTCTATGCTGGAAGCGTTGGCGGCTTCTGCTTCTGCGTACATCTGCTGGAAGGCTTTTTCTATATCTTCCGGCATGGCAAAATAAGGTTCAATCTGGTAGCCGGTTAAAAGCTGTATGTCTTCAATGGCAAATATATTTCTGGGATCGCTCATGGCGATGAATAGTATGTTTTCTTCTTTTGCGAAAGGTACTACGCGGTGGCGTTTGGTGACTGATTTTGGGATAAGTTTTATGACATCTGAATCAAGTTCAAGTTCGGAAAGGTCTACTACTTTTATTTCCCATTCCTGGGAAAGGGTACGAAGCAGGGTGGTTTTTTCTACCAGTTTCTGGTTTATAAGAAGCTGCTGAAGCAGGACTCCGGATTTTTTGGAGTCTTCCTCAAGTTTATTAAGTTTATCTTCCGGGACCAGCTTGGTATCCCTGATAATCTCAAAAACAGTCCTTCTTTTTTTAGCAAAAACTGCCATATTTTTATCCTCGCACAGTCAATATACAAAAATGTTGCCGTAAAGTCAAGAAAACCGCCAAGGGCGGCCTTTTGGCGGCATAATTTAAATATTTTTAAATATATGATAGAATAAGGCGCTTATGAAACTTTTTGATTCCCATGCCCATTTAACAGATAAAGCCTTTCAGCCGGGTTATGAAGCGGCAATAGAAGCGGCTCTGTCCGCAGGGGTGCAGAAAATACTATGCCCTTGTGATGATGTAAGTAAGCCTGAAACCTACACTAACCTGCTAAAAATGTATGGTTTTATTTACGGCGCGTCAGGCATTCACCCGCATGAAGTAGAGCTTGGAAAAGAGCTTGAAGCGGTTAAATCCCTGCTCAAAGTAAACAAAACGCAGGCAATCGGGGAAATCGGGCTGGATTATCACTACCTTTATGAATCCAAAGACAGGGGAAAAACCGTTGAACTGCAGAAAGATTACTTTACCAATCAGCTGAAAATAGCAAAAGACGCTAAATTACCCGTTATAATTCATTGCCGGGAAGCCTGGCAGGACGCAATAAATATACTGGAAAAGGAAAGTTATTTTAATGGCGTGTTTCACTGTTTTTCCGGGTCATTGGACGAGCTGGATTGGTGCCTGAAGATGGGTTTTTATGTTTCTATTTCAGGTACGGTTACATACCCCAGTGCAAAAAACATGGCGAAAATTGTAAAAGCCATACCTGAAGACAGGTTACTTATTGAAACTGATAGCCCGTACCTGGCTCCGCAAAAATTCAGGGGAAAACGCAATGAACCTGCTTATGTAAAATACGTGGCCGAAAAAATAGCTGAAATTAAAAATATATCTGTTGAAGAAATAGCGGAGATTACATTTGATAATGCATGCAGGTTGTTTGAAATAAAAGAAAACAAATAAGCATTAATAAATTGGAGGCAATATGGCGGTATTTTTTTTAGTTTTGACAATTATTTTATGGGGCGCTGCACCGATTTTTGACAAAATAGGCCTGCAAAATACAAAATCCGTGATGACTGCCACCATTTTCAGAGGTTTAATTGTAGGTATGCTGATTCTTCTGATAGGTATTTTTTCGGGAAAGTATAAAGAATTGTTTTCAATGAATTCAAAAGCGATGTTGTTTTTTAGTTTAAGCGGTTTGTGCGCCGGAGTGCTTGGTGTGTTTACTTTTTATAAGTTTTTGTCTATATCAGAAACTTCTAAGGCTGTACCGCTGGCAGCTACTTATCCGCTGGTTACGGCATTATTAAGCGTTGCATTTCTCGGGGAACAGTTAACAGTTGTACGTATTGCCGGCACTTTGCTTATAGTTGCAGGGGTGTGGCTGGTGAAGTAAGTTTTTTGGATCAATTAATGCAGATTCACACCTTCGGTTTCAAATTTTTTCCGCCAATTTTTCCGTTCCTGCTCAAAAATATCGTCAATTTTTCTTATTTCTTCCTGCAGAAACAAAAGCTCGCTGTTTTTTGTTTTTGAGTGCTGATCAATTTCCGCAATCTTGCTTTCTTTTGACTGCATATTATCATTAAAACGCTTATGTTCATTTGTTATTTGAGTGTTAAGGACGGTTATAGTTTCTTGTAAACCCAGGATTTTTGTTTTTGTTATTTCCAGCTCAACGTTATAATTGTTTTCTTTTTCTGCAAAACTGTTGTGTAACATTTTTAACTGATTCTCTTTTTCAGTCAGTTGATTGCGGTAATTTATCAATTCTGTTTCATCCTTTTCTTTTTGGCCTGTAAGATCGTTTTTTGCTGTATTCTCAAGGGTTTCTATTTGTTTTTTAAGTACACTATTTTCATTTTCAAAGACGGCGACAGATTCTTTAAGCGATTTATTTTTCTTTTCTGTTTCTTCCAGGTAGTCTTTTAGTTTATTATATTCGGTTTTTAAAACAGACTGGTTATCATTTTTATTTTCTTCAAGAATGATTCTTTCGTTTTTTATTGATTTTTCCAGGTCTTCAATATGCTGCTTAAGTGATTTATTTTCATTTTCAAGATTGGTTATTGTTTGTTGCAGGGTTATGTTTTTTTGTTCAGTTTCTTTCAAGATATAGTTTATTTTGTCAAATTCAATTTTTAACACAGAAAGTTCTTTTTCAATCTGTTTTTTTACCTGAATATCTGTGGTGCCGGCTGCAGGTGTTGTATTCTTTTTTTCTTTTTCAAGCTGGTCAATTTTTTCCTGAAGCCGAACCCGGTTATTTTTGTATTCTTTTATCAGCTCTTCTCCGAACTTAATCCTTTCCTCCAGTCCCAGTATTTCATTTTCTTTAGATGAAATAACGACCTCAAGGCGTTTCATTTTTACCTTGAATTCGGTTTTTACTTCTGCCAGACTGACATAAATATCAGCTTCTTCGTTTGGTTTTATATTATCTTCCATTTTTAACCGCTCTTTTTTACGTTCTTTGAAAGTCGTTTATTAAGGGCCGACTTATTGCTTATGATTGCTTCAAGGTCTTCTTTCAGTATTTTCAAATTTTCTTCCAGATTTTCAATTTCGTTTTCAAGTTTCTTTGATATTTCATTTAATTCATTTGCATTGCGGATGCGTTGTTTCAGGGTTTTCAGATTTGTATCTTTTTTTTCATGTTTTTTCTGTATTGCTTTGATTTCTTCCCTCTTTTCTTCATAAATTGTTTCAATTTTTTCTTTTTCTTTTATAATATTAGCAATGTTTTTATTTCTCAGTTGTTCGATGGAAAGCAAGAGACCTTTTTCAAAGTTTATTTTGTCTATGTTTTGTTCATAAACCTCTATGTTGCCTTCATGTTCCCGGATATGATTTTCAAGCGTGGTAATATCCCTTGTTTCTTCATAATATTCTTTTTCAAGAATTTTTATTTGTTTTTCCAGGTCTTCAATGCCCAGTTCAGAAGATTTGCCCAGGTCTATAAGTTTTATTTTTCTTTTTTCAAGCAGGACTTTTTCAGTTTCAAAAGATTGTTTTTCATTTTTTAGTGTAGTTAAATGTTCGTTTTGGATTTCGCTGTACTCCCTCTCAGAAGAATGCGCTGCAATAATTTCAATTTTTAGTTTTTCTTTTCCAACGATTTCTTCCTGAAGGTTTGCCAAAATATCCTGGAGATTTAAAATGTCTTTTTCAAGAGTTCTTATCTGCTCATCATTTTGTTCAACGGGAATAGAAAGGTATTCCTGGGTTTCGCTTATAATCAGTTTTAATTCTTCTTTAAGCTGAAATACTTTTGATTGTTCAATATTTTTCAGCCTGAGCATGTACTGATTTATGATTTTTTGTTTTTCCAGTTCAAATTGTTTTTTTTGGGTTAGAGTTTCTTTTTCAAAATTTTGGATTTTGTTTTCAGCGGAAAGAAGGGCTTGTTCAAGCAGGTACTTTTCTTTTTCAACTTTTTTGGCAAGCGCCGAAAGGATATTTTTTAATTCAATATCAGTCTTGTGTTCTGATATGTTATCTGGCATACGCTATCCTTATATGTAAACGAAGTTAAATAAATACTACTATTTTTTGCTTAATAAATCAAAAATCAGTTTAAATGCTTTAATTTGACTTTTTATAATAGAAGTGGCAGAATATCATAAGAAAAAGGGAAAAAACAATGAAAAAACACATTTTTTTACTTATTTTAGCGTTATTTATTACAGGAACCTTACAAGCACAACATAAAAAACAGCAAACAAAAGAACAAAATACAGTAAATGCGGTAAAATATATTGCTTCTAATAAAGATACCTCTGTTGAAGACAGAATAAAAATGCTTTTGATACTTGATGTCAGCACTAAAAAAGAGAAAAAGGCCCTGGTTGCTGCAATAAAAAGAATGGGAAAAGACGCAGCAGTGTGTTTGCTTAAAATAATCGGGGAAAATGACAACAAAAGCATTCAAACAATTGATTCTCTTTTTGCAACCAGAGCTATGGCGGTTCTGGGTGATATGAAATATGTAAACGCCCTGCCTGTTCTGGAAATAACCACAGAAGAGGCTTTGGCAAGGCCGTCACTGGAAAGCGCTTATATAGCCGAAAATGCTTTAAAAGCAATTCTGCGAATTGATTTAATGGGAAGCGCGGACCTACTGGACCGGTTGTTAGACCCGGAAACGAATAAAAACAGTATTTTCAGGTTTAAGGTTGCCCAGCAGCTTGAAGAATTTCCTTCCAGGATTTCGCGGGAAGCTTTAACGAAAGCGCTGAAACGCCCTGACCCGGATGAAAAAATATTTTTAAGGATTGATGAATCTCTGACAAAAATCGATAAAAAATATGCAAAGAGCAAGGAACGGAAAAAATTTCTTGAAGAAAAAAAACAGTTTAATGAAAATATAAGAAATCTGCTTGAAAAAAGCAGGCAAATGCTGCAGAAATAATCTTCCGTAAAAACCTGTTACAAAATTTACCCGCCTTTGCAGAATGCCCCAAGTGTAAGCTTGAGTATGAATGTGTTGTAGGGTATCACCAGAGAGCTGTTTATACGATGCGGGCAATAGCTGCGAGTATTGCAGAATCGGTTAGCGCCCGGGTATGTGCTTCGGCTGGGGTCGCCCAAAATGAAGCAGCGACCAAAGTGCTTCACTTGACGCGCAGGGATTTATTTAGTATATTTTCCAATATGCCAAAAAACACATTTCAACCCAATAAGAGACGCAGAGCAAAAACGCACGGATTCTTTGCCCGTATGGCAACCCCTGGCGGCAGAAATGTCTTAAGAAAAAGAAGACAAAAAGGCCGTTGGAAACTCACCCCTCAATAACGATTGATTGCCACGATATCAAGGACGATAAAGCAGAAATATTTATTTTAATCGTAACTTTTTTATTGTGGTATATGGTTGTAAGATGAGATTTACGTTTTCCAAGCAGGAAATATTGCATTACGACAGAGAATTTAAACGTGTTTTTAAAAACGGGAAAGTTCTCCGCAGTTCCGGCATAATTATGTTTGCTTATCAGCGCGCAAGCGAAGATGAGCAGGAAATAAAAAATATCAGAATTGGTATTGCTATTTCCAGAAGATCTGGTATTGCAGTAATACGCAACCGGCTTAAAAGGCGTATAAGGGAAATTTTCCGCTTAAACAAACATTTGCTGAAACAGAATTTTGATATAGTATTCCTTATAAAAGAAAAACTACCCGCTATGAATTTTGAAGAACTTAAAAATACAGTTTTTCTTATGTGGAAAAAGAGTGACCTGTTTGAAATCCGCCCTGAAGCTTAACAGGCGGCAGCAAAAAGCTAATTAGCAGCACTAGAAATATATGTTTAAATCCTTTTTTCTCTTTCTGATTAAAACCTACCGCATTATTATCCGGTCCATTTCACCGTTTCCAAAATGTAGGTTTTATCCCACTTGTTCAGAATATACTTATCAGGCCATTGAACGCTACGGCTTACTTAAAGGAATATACATGGGTGCAGGCCGATTATTAAAATGCCACCCATTTCACCCCGGAGGTTATGATCCAGTATGGAAAAAAGAGTTATAATAGCAACCGTACTTTCTACTTTAGTGATAATCGGCTGGACCATGTTTTTTGTAAACAAGCCGAAACCCTACACAGTTCCGAGACAGCTTGAAACAACAAGCAAGTCAGCTGAAATAGTGCAGAAAAATGCGCCTGCAGTAGAAATGAATCAGATAGACAGCGCAAAAGACAAAGATATAATTATTGAATGCGCTTCCAATAAAGTTGTTTTTAATACATTAGGTGCAAGAATAAAAAGCTGGTACGTAAAAGAAAAAAACAGCAAACAGATAGACCTGGTGCTTACTGCCCCGGATAATGGTTTTGAAGCGGAAAATTTCGCTACTTTCAATAAAATTAATTTTAAAATTGATTCTAAATCAGAAACCGGTATAGTTTTCAGCGCGGTGGTTGATAATGTAAAAGTAGTAAAAACCTATGAGTTATCCCAGGGTTGTCTAAATAAAGTAAGTTTTCAGATAACTAATCAGAGCAATAAACCCCGCAGTTTTCCTTTAAATATGTCCTGGGGCCCCGGCATAGGTGCAGCACCGGCTGAACAAAAGCAGGAAGATGCGTTAACCCGCGTTATTGCCCTGGCGCAGATTTCAGCCAAGGCTTCAACTATCCAGAAACTTAAAGCAGATACTCATGATGCCACGCCCTACAAATGGGTAGGCATAGATAACCGCTACTTTTTAATAGCCCTTATAAACGAAAAAAATCTCAGCAGTATAGTGGTAAACCAGGACAAAACTTCTCTTGGCAAACTTTTTACTATGAAAGCAATAAATAAACTGGAGCTTTTGCCGGGGAAAACAGAAAAGCTGGAATATTCATTTTATATCGGCCCCAAGGTTCATTCAGAACTTAAAAAATTAGGTCTGGGTTTGGAAGAAAGTATAGATTTTGGTTTTTTCAGCATGCTGGGTAAGGGTGCGTTTTTTTCTCTGAAATACATGTACGGTATAGTAAAAAATTATGGTATTGCCATTATAATATTAACGCTTATCATGCAGGTTGTATTGTTTCCTTTAACCATGAAAAGCTACCAGGCAACCAATGGCCTTAAACTTTTACAGCCGAAAATGAAAGAATTGCAGACAAAGTTTAAAGATGAACCCAAACGGCTAAACGCAGAAATGATGAACCTATATAAATCCCATAAAGTCAATCCGCTTGGCGGATGCCTGCCCATGCTTCTGCAGATACCAATATTTTTGGCGCTTTATAATACGTTAAGCAATACCTATGAATTAAGACAGGCTCCGTTTTTCCTCTGGATAAATGACCTTTCCGCTCCTGACCTGCTTTTCAGCGTAAGCGGCCTTCCTATTAGAGTGCTTCCTTTACTTATGGGTGCGGGCATGTTCATTCAGCAGAAAGCTTCCGGCGCTTCTACTGACCCTTCGCAGAAAATGATGGTAATAATGATGCCGATAATATTTACATTCATATTTTATAATTTTGCCAGCGGACTGGTGCTTTACTGGTTTGTAAACAGTTTATTTACCTTGTTAGGCCAGTACGTTGTAATGAAACCAAAAAAAAGTTAATTTTCATATGTTATAAAAGAGGTGCAATAAAATGAATAAGAAACCAGAAGCTCATGAATTTGAAGGAAAGACACTTGAGGAGGCTATAAATAAAGGGCTTGACAGCCTGGGCCTTACTAAAGAGAATGTGGAAATAAAGATTATTGATGAGGGTTCCTCCGGCTTGTTCGGGCTTATGGGTTCAAAACCTTCCAGAATCAAAATGATCCCAAGGGGTAATGCTGAAGTAACGCTTAAACCGCAGGAAAAAAGAGTGCCCGCAGAAAAGAAAGCCCAGACCAGTGTAAAACCTATTAAAGAACTTGAAAATTCTATGAAAGACCACGCGCTGAAAATCATAAAGCTCATGCAGATAAATGAAGAAAAACCGGAAATTGTTTTTGTACCCGGTGACCCGGAATATGTAATGAACATAAATTTTACGGACAGCAAGCTTAGTTCCCTGCTTATAGGTAAAAACGGAAAAGTATTAAGAGCGCTGGAACTTATAATTCAAAGCATAATGAATAAAGAATTCAGAAAAATCATGGAATCAATTCCCAGGATTGTGATAGATGTTAACGAATACAACCTGCGCCAGAAAGAAAAAATCAAAGATATGGTTGATGAGGCTGTGAATACCATAAAGAAAAACGGCAAACCTTTCAGGCTGCTTCCCATGGCCCCCAACTTAAGGAAATATGTGCATACACTGCTGCAGGACAATGATGAGTTTGAAACAATTTCCGAAGGCCGGGATGATGAACGCCGCGTAGTAATAAAAACAAAACACGCCTGATTTTCTAAACGGCATTTTGTATTTTTTTCTTTCCAAAAACCACTTCCATGAAACTGGCCCAGTCCGACACTATTGCCGCAATAGCTACTTCTAATACCGGTGAAGGCGGCATAGGCATTGTACGGTTAAGCGGCACTGATGCCGTAAAAACCGCAGAAAAAATATTCCTCTCAAAAAACAACAAAGAACTTTCAGGTTTCAAATCCCATACCGTTCATTACGGCTGGATAACTGACGGCAAAAATAAAATTGACGAAGTCCTGCTTACGGTGATGAGGGCCCCGAAAACCTACACTTGTGAAGATGTTGTGGAAATTTCAGGCCACGGCGGGCCGGCAGTACTGCGCAAAATTCTTGAATTATGCCTGAAATCCGGAGCGCGCATTTCCGCTCCCGGTGAATTTACAAAACGCGCGTTTCTTAACGGCCGCATAGATTTAGCCCAGGCAGAAGCGGTGTGTAATCTCATCCGCGCCAAAACAGATAAGTCAGCGGTGCTGGCAGTAGCGCAGATTAATGGCTCCTTATCGCAGAAAATAAAAGATTTCCGGTCAAAACTTATCAACCTTACCGCAAACATTGAAGCCAGTCTGGATTATTCAGAAGAAGATATAAAAATAATTTCCAAAGAAGAAATAGTTTCTGTGCTTGAAAAGTCAAATTCGGAAATGAAATATATAATAAACTCATCACAAAAAAATAAAGTTTACATAGAAGGTATAAAAGCCGCCATTGTAGGCCGGCCCAATGTAGGCAAATCAAGTTTGTTTAACGCAATTTTAGAAAAAGAACGCGCCATCGTAGCACCCCTGCCCGGCACCACCAGAGATATTATTACCGAAACGTTCAACCTGAAAGACATCCCTGTAACTATTTTAGATACCGCCGGTATAATGATGAAGTATCTGGACAATAATCTGCAGGAAACAAAAGAAATAGAAAAATATATCGATAAAGTATCTACGCAGAAAGCAAAAGACATTATCAGCGAGGCGGATATTGTGCTTTTTGTAATAGATATTTCAACGGAGCTTTCAAAAGAAGATACCGATATTGCCCGTATAGTCGCACAGTCCGGCAAAAAAACAATACTTGTATTAAATAAAACGGATTTGCTAAACGCTAAAACCGCAGAAACGGCGGTTAAAAAATCTGCTGCAGAGCTTGATAAAATACTGCATAACCACGCGGTAGTCCAGTGCAGTGCGCATAATTCCGATAAAGTCACGTCACTTGAAGAAGCAATTTATGCTAAAATTCTTGAAGAGCTGGGTTCACTGAAAGCGCCTGACACGCAGGAAAGCGCCTATGTGGTAAATCTGCGGCAGGAACAGTCCTTAAACAAAGCTGTGGAAAATATCAGCCTGGCGCTAATTTCTGCCGGTAAAAATGAATCCGGAGAATTTATTGTGCTTCATCTACGTTCTGCCCTTGATGCGCTGGGTGAAATAATAGGCGAAACTACCACAGAAGACATCCTTGACGAAATATTTTCTAATTTTTGTGTAGGAAAATAAAAAAATATGATGAATAAAGAAAAAAGTTTGAAATTTTCTTTTGCAGACGGATTATTTGCATCTGTTATGATGGGATTTACGCTGAATTATGTTACGCCTTTTGCCCTGGTTCTGGGTGCATCTTCTTTTCAGATAGGTTTATTAAACGCTATACCGCAGTTATTCAGCTCTTTCATTCAATTGAAATCTGCCGATATTGTTGAGAAAGTAAAAGGGCGGGTCAGGTTTATAACCATAGGCGTGTTCTGCCAGGCGCTTAGTTGGATAGTTATTTCAGTACTACATTTTGTATTTAAAACAAATGCACCTGCGATTTATATTGCCCTGCTTACCTTTAATACATTGTCCGGTGCTTTGGTTTACCCGGCATGGCTTTCTTTAATGAGCGATACGGTAGAAAAAGACGTGTACGGCAAATATTTTGCCATGCGCGGCAAGGTAATGGGTTTTGTAAACGTGGGCAGCAACCTGGCGGCTGGATTATTTTTAGCAGCAATGACGCAGAATATTTATATAGCTTTTTTTCTTTTATTTTTTATTGCCGGTGTTTTTCGTATGTTTTCAGCACATTTTTTAAGCAAAATGGAAGACATACCTCAGGAAATAGTGCCGGAGAAAAGTTTTACATACTTTGATTTTCTAAGCCGTTTTCCCAAAGGAAACTTTATTAAATTTACCTTGTACGTGGCAGGCATAAACTTTGCCACATTTCTTTCGGGGCCGTTTGTGAGCGTATATATGCTGAAAGAACTGAAATACAGCTATTCCTTATATACCTGGATACTTACCATATCTACCCTGGCGGGTTTGCTGACTCTTCCGTTATGGGGCAAGCTGGCTGATAAGGTGGGAAACGTAAAAATAATGAAAGTCTGTGCTATTTTTTTGCCGGTAGTGCCGCTTTTGTGGGTTTATTCCGGCAACTGGATTTACATACTTGTAATAAACATTTTTGCCGTGCATTTCTGGAACGGGTTTAACCTGTGCGTGCTGAATTTTATTTTTGATGCGGCCTCGCCGGCGGTGCGGACAAGGTGTATAGCATATTTTAACTTTACAAACGGTATTGCTTTATTTTTTGGCGCTCTTATAGGCGGTGTGCTGGTAACAAAACTGCCCGGTTTAATACACGGTTCGCAGATACTTACCGTATTTGTAATTTCCGGCATTGCCCGCGCAATAATAAATATAATTGCCCTGCGGTCTTTTAAAGAAGTAAGGCAAACAGACCCTATTGATGAATCAAAACTGCTTTTAACGGTTCTTGGGGTAGCTTCTATATTTGAATTCGGCCAGCAGATAGTAGGCCGCAGATTAAGAAAAAACGTGCAATAATCTAAATATGAAAAAAAAAGTTTCTGCACTTATTTTTAACGTATTTCTTATCTGCCTATCAGCCGGTTTTATCCGCAGTGAAGATTTTTCCTACCGCATGGAAACATTTCCTTACAACCAGAGTTTTGATTCCGGCACTCTTTACGTAGTAGTAAGTTTTGACGGCTGCAAAGAGCTGGATAAATGGCAGGACATTATTTCATTTTCAAAAACCAATGACATTAAGTTTACTTTTTTTATCAGTGCGGTTTACTTTATACCGCAGGCAGATAAAACCATTTATTTCAATCCCGTTAACCCCATTCAGGAAGGTGTATCAAATATCGGGTTTGGCGGTACAGATCAGTCCGTAAGCCAGCGCAAGGCCTACGTGCTTGAAGCGGAAGCATTGGGCAGTGAAATCGGTTCGCATTTGTGCGGGCATTTTGACGCAAAAACCTGGGACAAAGAAGATTGGCGCATAGAGTTTGATGAATTTGCAGAAATCTGTTCCTTTTTAACAGTACCCGTAAAAAGCGTGCGCTTTCCTTATCTGGCAATGAACAAATACGTTTATCCGGTAATGGGTTTGCACGGGTTTACATCCATTGTTTCCGTTGATGAAGATGAGTTTGATAAATATAACCGTGTAACCATAAACAATGAAGGTGAAAACTATTCTTTCCTGGAATTTCCCATGGGTTCTGTACAGGAAGGGAAATCCCGCGTGCTTATGATGGACTATAATTTTTTTGTGCATGATAAAAATAATGGTGTTAATCCGCAGGACATAGAACAGAAAACCATAGATACCTACCTTAAAGAAGCGGCCAGCGCTTTTGCGCATAACCGCCCGCTTTTAATAAGCCACCACTTTTCAGTAAACGATTTTGATAATGCTTATTGGAATGCCATGAAAAAAAGCCTGCTCACACTTAAAGAAAAATACCCCGTAAAGTTTATCACCGTTTCAGAACTCACACGGAAATGCCAGAGTAAGTAAAAAAAGATGATAAGTTGATACGTTGATAAGTTTATATGTTAAAGTCTTTTCTTATTAACCTATTAACTTATCAACTCTAATTTCTCAGGATTTCCAACCGGTTGACCAGTATTTGACTTATTTCAAACGTACTTTTGTCATTTTTGTATTATAATATACATAATAACGCTGATACTTATTTCGCGGAGGAAGCATGATTAAAAGAATTAGAAAAGAAATAATTTTATTAACAGTTCTTTTTGTTTTAGGGTACACAAATTACTGCCTTGCCGATAATCTGGTTTTTATTCATCATTCCGTAGGAAATAACTGGCTTAGTGACAGTTTAAACGCGGCTTTATTGGCAAAGGATTATATTGATGAACGCAATGACATGTATTACAGCATAGATATTGCCCCTGTTGCCAGCCGGCCGGATTCACTGGGAACAATTCCCGGTGATAACACGGATATGAACCACTGGATACGCTGGTTTAACGACTATTTGGGTAACTTAAAAACATTTGCATGTGCTTCCGGTGTAAATAAAATAATAATGTTCAAAAGCTGTTACCCCAACAGTGATATTTCAGGTGACGGGACTGAACCCGGCGACCCGTTTTATGCACCGGATACAATAACTGATGATAAAGCAGTTTACCGGCATCCAAGCGGTTCAGGCAATACTTACAATAACGAAGGGTACATTTATAAACCGCTGGAGGATATTTTTGCTGAGAATCCTGATACACTTTTTATTGCTGTTACTGCTCCGCCTTTGTGTAATACAGATACAACTGATGCCAACGGCCATCGTGCCAGGATTTTCAATAATTGGCTGAAAAATGACTGGTTATCAAGTTATAATACAGCACATCCAGGATTAAACAATGTAGCAGTATTCGATTTTTTTGATTATCTGGCAAATGCAGATGATGCCGTGTCTTACCCCAACAGGCTTAAAAGTATTTATGGCGGAAGTACTTCAGATTCACATCCGAATGCCGCAGGAAGTACTTATGCAACACAGGTATTTGCAACAAACGCAAATAATTTTATTGATGCTGCCTGGCAGGCATTTATAAGCAGTGTCGGCGTAACTTCATACAGTCTGGGCGGGTATGTGCGTACCTCCGGAAATGCAGCAATAAACAACGTCACAATTACGCTGACCGGCAGTGCTTCAAGCAGTACTCTCACCAATTCCAGCGGGTTTTATAGTTTTACAATTTCAACGGCATCCGGCAATTACACTATCACGCCCGCATTAACCGATTACACGTTTGCGCCCGACGGCAGAATTTTAATACAGCCTACAAGCAGCCAAACAACATTAAGTTTTACCGGAACAAGCACAAACGCAGGCACCGGTACTGTTGTTTGCAGTTTTGACAATATCACAGGAATGGAAGTTAATGAAAATCCGGGTGATTCAACGCTAAGCCTTGAAACAAATGCAGCATATTTAACACAAGGCACGGGTTCTTTAAAAATAATATGCAATACGGGTGATTATCCGGGAGTTGTAATACCTGCGTTAAGCATGGGAACATCTGATTGGACCGGGCAAACCCAGATTTTATTTGATATTTACAGTGTCGGTACAGGTATGTTTGATTATTCAATAAGAAATAATACCGGCCAAAGCCACGGCTGGTTTGATAATGAATTAGTTAACGGCTGGAATACGGTTACCATAGAGCTTTCTGAAGCTGCAGAATTAACTTCCGGATTAAATATAAGTGAAATAACAATTTATGTTTTAGGCGACGGCACAGTAACTCTTCCGCATACTTTATACATTGACAATATGCATATTTCTGACGGTGATGATGGAATAGGCGGTGGCGGCGGAGACCCAATTACATACAGCATAACCGGTACTATATTATCCACCGCATCAGTTGCCATGAGCGGAGTATCAGTAGGGCTAAACGGGATACCAAGCGGAATTACAAATACAGATATAAACGGGGCCTATACATTCACAGGCCTTTCTAACGGAAGCTATATCGTAACACCGTCATTTACAGGTTTTTCATTTACGCCTCTTGAAAGACAAATCCTAATTTCAGGTGTCAGTCAGACAGGGTTGGATTTTACTGGCACAAACACGTCTTCTGCGCCTGCCCCAACACAGGAACCTGAAGATAATGAACCCACGGTTAACCCCGGCACAGCAAAAGTTTTTGACAGTGAATTTAATCCAAGAAAAGGCAACAATAAATCAACTATCAGCTGTAACTTAACCCAGGCCGGACACGTGACTATAGAAATATATTCAAGAGCAGGTAAATTAATAAAAACTGTTTACAATGACGACGCTGGTGAGGGTCCATTATCAAGAACCTGGGATGGCAGTGATGTAGCCAATGAGGTGGTAAGCAGTGGAATATACTTTGTACACATAAAAGCTGGCGGCATAAATCAGGTAAAAAAAGTCTGCGTGGTGAAGTAAAAACGGTAGCGAGTAGCATCCTGGTAACCGCGTATGAAAGGGAAAACCAGGGAATCCTGCACTCAAAAATGTTTGGTATGCAGGGTAAAATGAAAATTTTACCCAGAAAAACAAATATGTTAAAGTGAAAACGGTAGCGAGTAGCATCCTGGTAACCGCGTATGAAAGGGAAAACCAGGGAATCCTGCACTCAGCTGTGTTTGGAATACAGGGTTAAGTGAAAACTTTATCCCTGTTTCAAGGATGTTTGAAAAAAGGGGTTGGAAATGAAGGGTAAAGTAAATTAAAAAGTTGATAAGATGATAGGATTATAAGTTGATAAAAAGCGTAGATTTGTATGATTAATATCAAGCTGAGTCAAAATCCTTTATAAGAAGTAAAATATTAGTGCAGTAACTATCTTATATAGGAGGCATCAATGA
>MGVC01000068.1 GCA_001800285.1 Elusimicrobia bacterium RIFOXYA2_FULL_39_19
TGAATGATAGGCCCAGAAAATGTCTGGATTTTAATACTCCGGCTGAGTCTTTTAATTCATGTGTTGCACTTACTCCTTGAATTCACCAGCCTTTTCCCGCCATTGCCAAATCATTATTAAAGCAGTAAAATATCACTGTAAACAGTGAAAATCACTTCACAGATTCCATTACCATCCATTATGCCGAATATCATAAAAGAAGCCCAGACCGGTGAAATTATTTTTGGTAAACAGGGCACCATACTTGCCTGCTCTGCCTTAGGTTCCTGCGTAGCCGTAATATTTTATGACAAAATCAAGAAAATTGCAGGGCTGGCACACGTTATGCTTCCCGGTAAATCCCGCAGAAAAAATAAAACAGAAAGTTTTAAGTATTCAGATAACGCAATAAATGAACTGTTAAGAAAAATGCTTTCCGGCGGTTGCCGCAAAAAGCACATAAGGGCCTATCTGATTGGCGGGGCCAATGTGCTTAAAAGAAAAAACGAAACAATAAATAAACTTAACATAAAGGCAGTAATAAATGCTTTAAAAGTAAACAGTATTAAAATAGCCGGCAGGTCCTTAGGCGGTTACCAACGACGCAGTGTTTGGTTTGATATTGAAAATAATTTAATTAAATATAATATAGGCAGTGGAAAACGCACCTTCTTATGTAAAACCTGCTGAAAACAAGAGGCAAAAATGAAAAAAACAAAAAAATCTGAAAATTCAGGCGTGCAATCAGACCAGAGGCTGAAAGAGGCACTCCGGGAGCGCATGAAAGAACTCAGCTGTATGTATTCTTTTTCAAAACTTATTGAAAGTTCAGGAGATGATTTTGAAAAGATTTTAACCGGACTCGTTGAGCTGATTCCTCCTGCCTGGCATTATCCGCAGGATACTTGCGCCAGAATAGTTTATGAAGGAGATATATATAAAACCAAAAATTTTAAAAAGGGACGTTTTAAACTGACGGCAGATATTAAAGTAAACAAAAAGAAAGCCGGCATTATTGAAGTCTATTATTTAAAACCAAAATCCCCGGAAGCAAAAGGCCCGTTTCTTAAGGAAGAACAGAAACTGCTTGAAGTTTTAGCCCAAAGGCTTGGTAAGGCCGCACAAGAGATCTGCGTCAGCAGGCTCTTAGAAGAGAAAAATATACACCTTAACGCTTTAAACCAGCAGCTTAGAGCTTCTAATGAGGAATATTACGCCGCCAATCAGCAGTTAAGGGCAGCCGAACAGCAGTTAAGGGCCGCCAACCAGGAATACTCCGCCTCCAACGAGGAGTTAAGAGCAACTGAGCAACAGCTAAGAGCTGCAGCCCAGCAGTTAAAGGCCGCCGAAAAAGAAATTTTAAACAAACAGTATTTCCTTGAGAGCATGATAAATACAGCCCAGGCCATTATTTTGGTTTTAAGCCCGGCAGGCAAAATTATATCCATTAATCCTTTTATGGAAAAGATATCGGGTTATAGACAGGAAGAGGTAAAAGGTAAAGACTGGGTTACCACTTTTCTGCCAGAAGGTGACCGCAATAAAATAAAGGAACTGTTTAAAAAGGCCATGGGTAATGTTCAGACCAAAGGAAACATAAACCCTATTCGCACAAAAGACGGCCGGCAATTACATATTCAATGGTACGATAAAACGCTGAAAGATAGAAGTGGAAAAACTATTGGATTGCTTTCTTTAGGCCATGATATTACAGAATACCGCGTATTAGAACTGGAAATGAAACATCTGGCTTCATTCCCGCAGTTAAACCCCAATCCGGTAATTGAGGTAGATAGGGCAGGAAAGGTATTATTCACAAATGATGCTGTTGAAAACATTCTTCGCCAAATGGGTTTAAAGGACCCTAAATTATTTATTCCGGGAAACTTTAAGGATTTGGAAAATGAATTAAAAAATCACTCTGTTACAGGAGAAGTGCAGATAAAAGACCAGGTATTTTCCTCTATTATGTATTATACCCCGGAGTTTGATACTTTTAGAATCTATGCCATTAATATAACCCAGGACAAAAAAAACAGGGAAGCTCTTAAAGAAGCGGAAGAAAAATACCGGATTTTGTTTGAAACGATGGCCGAAGGAGTTGTGTATCAGGATGCACAAGGTAAAATTATCATGGCAAACCCCAGCGCGGAAAAACTGCTGGGCCTTACCTTTGAACAGCTGCAGGGCAGAAAATCCATAGACCTGCGCTGGAAATCAATTCACGAAGACGGTTTGGCTTTTCCCGGGGAAACGCACCCGTCCATGACAGCGCTTAAAACAGGTAAAAAAGTCAACGATGTAATCATGGGAGTCTTCAATCCACAAAGTAATTCCTATAAATGGTTAAACATAAACGCAGTACCAATATTTATAAAAGAAGAAACAGTTCCTTGCCTGGTATATACAACCTTTGCGGATATTACTGAACGTAAAAAAGCCGAAGAGGAAAAAGAAAAAATGCAGTTACAGTTTTTACAGTCCCAGAAAGCGGAAGCCGTAGGCACGCTGGCGGGCGGCATAGCCCATGATTTTAATAATCTCCTGACAGTAATTCTAGGCAATTCAAAGCTTGCAAAAAAAATAGCAAAACCAGACAGCGATACAATTGTATTTATAAATGAAATAGATATTGCCGCCCAGCGTGCCGCAACGCTGACCAACCAGCTCCTGCTTTATACCAGAAAACAGCCCATGGGTATGTTTCCCTTAAATGTTAACAATACAATTAACCAAACCTTAACCATAATTCAAAGGCTTGTAGGCGAAGACATAAAAATAGATCTGAGCCTGGATTCTGCTGTTTGGGTTGTGAAAGCCAATGAATCCAATATACAGCAGTTACTTACAAACCTATGTGTTAACTCCAGGGATTCAATGCCCGAAGGCGGAGTTATAACCATAAAGTCTGAAAATGTGATATTAAGCGAAGAACAAAGCCGGGTTATGGCAGAGGGGAAACCCGGAGCTTACGTGTGCATTTCTGTTATGGATACGGGTATTGGTATGGATAAGGAAACTTTAGTGCAGATTTTTGAACCGTTTTTTACAACCAAAAGAATAGGCAAAGGCACCGGATTGGGTTTATCCGTTGCGTACGGTATTGTTAAGTCGCATAACGGCTGGATAAATGCTTATAGCGAACCCGCTAGTGGGGCCATTTTTAAAATTTATCTGCCTTCTATTGAAGAAAAGTGTATTCCTGTACCTGTTAAAGAAGCAGACCTTGATGATTTGAAGGGTTCAGGAGAGAATATTTTGATAATAGAAGATGAATTCCAGGTTCTTAACTATATTAAAGAGATGCTGGAAAAAAATGGTTACTTTGTGTTTTCTGCAGGTAATTCCAAAGATGCAATAAGCATCTTTGGAAAACATTCAGAAAAGATAAATACCATTGTCTGCGATATGATCTTGCCTGACAGAAATGGCCTGGAAACTGTAAAACTGCTTAAAAAAATAAAAGAAAATATTTCAGTAATATTCTGCAGCGGTTATCTGGATGATAAATCCAGATACCAGCAGATTCAGGAAAAAGGTTACAGTTTTATACAAAAACCGTTTGAAATAGAGGTTTTACTGAAGCTGATAAAAGAAAAAAATAATTAAGCGGAGGGAAGCATGGCATTAAAGAAAGGTTTTGATAATGAGAAGTATCTTGAATTGCAGTCCGAGGCCATTCTTGAACGGGTAAAAAGATTCAACAACAAACTATATCTGGAATTCGGCGGGAAACTGCTTTATGATATGCATGCCTCACGCGTGCTTCCGGGTTTTGACCCTAACGTAAAAATGCGCCTCTTGCAGAAACTTAAAGATAAGGCGGATATAATTCTGTGCATTTATGCAGGAGACATAGAGCGCAAAAAAGTCCGCGCGGATTTTGGTATAACCTATGATGTGGACGCCCTTAAACTTATAGATGACCTGCGCGACTGGAAAATAGAAATTACCGCGGTGGTTATCACCAGGTTTGACAACCAGCCCTCGGCTACGATATTTAAAAATAAACTTGAGCGCCGGGGCATAAAAGTTTATACCCATCACTTTACAAAAGGTTATCCCACAAATGTGGATTTGATAGTCAGTGATGAAGGTTACGGAAAAAATCCGTACATTGAAACCACCAAACCGCTGGTAGTTGTCACCGCGCCCGGGCCCGGCAGCGGCAAGTTGTCCACCTGCCTGTCCCAGATGTACCATGATTATAAAAAAGGCATAAAGTCCGGTTACTCAAAGTTTGAAACTTTTCCTATATGGAACATTCCGTTAAAACATCCTGTAAATGTGGCGTATGAAGCCGCAACAGTGGATATAAAAGATTTTAACATGATAGACCCGCACCATTTGGAAGCATATAAGGAAGCCACTATAAATTATAACCGTGATGTGGAAATATTTCCCGTGCTTAGAAGAATCCTGGAAAAAATTACCGGGCTGGAAGCTATCTATAAATCTCCTACAGATATGGGTGTAAACAAAGCGGGTTTTGGCATAGTAGATGATGCCGCTGTGCAGGAAGCCGCCAAACAGGAAATAATACGCAGGTATTTCAGGACCCACTGCGAATATGCCATGGGTTTTGTGGATAAGGATACGGTAAGCAGGTCTGAAATAATTATGGAAGCACTGAACCTTAAACCTGAATACAGAAAAGTTGTAGATCCTGCCAGAAAAGCGGCTTTAGAAGCAGGCAATGAAACAGACAAAGGCAACGAAGGTATTTTCTGCGGGTCTGCCATAGAGTTAAACGACGGCACAATAATTGTCGGTAAAAATTCCCAGCTTATGCACGCTTCTTCAAGCCTGGTATTAAATGCCATAAAAAAACTTGCAGGCATTCCGGATTCCCTGCATTTATTGTCACCAAATGTTATAGAGTCAATTACAAATCTGAAAAAAAACATCCTTAAAGCAAAAACCATCAGCCTGGATTTAGATGAAGCGCTTATAGCTTTAAGCGTAAGTTCAGGCACCAACCCCACTGCCCAGCTGGCTATGGAAAAACTAAAAGAGTTGTCAGGCTGTGAAGTTCACCTGACCCACATGCCTACAGCCGGAGATGAGGCAGGATTAAAACGCCTGGGTGTAAATCTGACAAGTGAGCCGAACTTTTCAACAAAATGTTTATTTGAATCCTAAGAGGACGCAGAAAAGCACCCTCCTTTGTTAGCATGATTTAAATAAACGTAACTATTTGTTACATTTAAATCAATAACTTCGGAAGGGCAAGCAGAGAGAAAGACACAGAGTAACACTAAAAAAATTGAAAAAAAGAAAAGGACAAACTGTTAATAACAATTTGTCCTTTTTTATGTGGATACAATTTTATTACAGAGAAAATACAGCCAGTTATTAGTTTTCTTCTATTACTAAACTTCCAAAAACCACATCTGCTTCAAGCTTCAGAAACTTTTCGCCGTCCTTGTAAGCTTTTGATTTATAAGTGTAATTGCCAAAAGAAAGAACGGTGCCATCCGGCATTTTTGCACCCGCAAAAGCTGATGATACAATAATCATTACAGGAATATCCTGTTTTACTTTGATTATGGTTTCGCCGAACACTGTACTGGATTTTACCGCTGCCGGAGATTCCTGGAGTTTAATTTCTGATAAATCAAGTATGCTTTTACCGAAAACCACGTTGTACTCTTTACGCTCCGGTGTATATTGGGTTTTGAATTCACCAAACATTTCAGAGTTCCTGTCTGTTCTACAGCACCAGTCCTGGCCGAAAAACCCGCCGGTTATCATTCTTATACCGATGTAAATAAAAACAAGCCCCACCCCTATTTTAAATACCGGTATATTGATGTTAAATGCTACCTTTAATATTACGCTGATACCCAAAAGTATAAGCACTGCTCCCCAAAAAATACCGCTGAATAAAAAACATCCCATCCGCATACTACCTCCTTAATGCAATTTGCTATTCGTTTGGAAGAATAAATTGTATTTCATCTCCTTTTATCATATGTTGAAATGATGCTGCCCTGCTATCCTTCCAATCGGATATTCGGCAGGCACGAGCAATGCAACTGCCCGCAATCATTTCTCCTCCTTATACACTGATTTACACTAAATGAATAAAAACCGCTGATGAGCACTGAGAATTGGGGCAGACGAGTTTGCCAGTTACCGATAAAGCAAAGCAAGCTTTGCAACTACGCGCCTGCTTGTTGTCACAAACCCAGTAGTTTTTGTGCGTTCTTATAATATATCTTTTCTTTATTTTCTTTGTCCAATCCCAGCTGTTCCACTTTTTTTACCATTACTTCTGCGCGTTCCCAGGGAAAGTCTGTGGCAAACAGTATTTTCTCCGCGCCGTGCGAGAATATAATTCTTTTTAGCTGATCATTATCCATTTCATTGCAATAGCTTATATCAAAATAGAAATTTTTACCAACAAGGTTTTTTTCTACCTTATCCCACATTCTGTAAGCGCCCAAATGCGCCAGCACAAATTTAATATTTTTATATCTAGTTAATTTGCAGAAACGTTTTGGCGTGCCATGCACATCTTTAAACCCCAGGTCAACGCCGGCATGAAAAACAACAATCATTGAATATTTATTGCAGGTTTTGTAGATAGGTTCCAGGCTTTCGTCATCCGGGTAGAAGTTCTGGTATTCGGGGTGCAGTTTAACGCCTTTGATGCCGTTTTCATGCAGAAAACGTATCTCATGTTCCGGGTGGGGCATAAGCGGGTGCAGGGCGCCGAAACATATAACGGGAAACCTTTGTGCATTGGTTTCTACCATTTTGCGGTTAATGCTTTTTACTTGTGCGGGGGAAGTGGCAGCGGGCAGGTTTACTGACAGGGAAACCCCGTCTTTTTTCATGAATCTCAGCAGGTTGTCTAAGTTTCCGTTGCCGTGGTGCGGCACACCGGCGGCTAAAGAAATTTTATCAACGGTTTCTTTTGAAATGTTGTGCGGGAAAAAATGAGTATGAAAATCTATGAGCATGATTATGAGGAATAACCCCTCACGGTCTTATTCCATAAACACGGAATAAGTCAAATCGTAGGGGTAAAAAGCAAATATGTTTGATTAATTTCTTGTTAAATTAATCAAACCGCTTTTTGAAGCTCCACGCCTTCACAGGCGTGGGCACAAGCCTGATTCACGGCGCAGGAACAAATCCTACGCTTAAATACCCGAAGCGGACAATCGCTATCCATATACGGCTTACCGCTGAGGTATCCAGTATCATTTAAATAAAAGGAAGAAACTGGATAAATCATGGATTTCCGCGAAGGGTGTTAAAAATTTACATTAGGTACTGTTTTTGCCGCTTCTTCTGATTTGAAGTAGGCTTCTTTAGGCGTACGTCCTGCCATAGAAGCAACTATTTTGCTTGGAAAACTTTTTACCAGAACGTTATAAGACTGTACCAGCTGGTTATAACGTTGTCTTTCTACTGCTATGCGGTTTTCCGTTCCGGCCAATTCATCCTGCAGGCGGATAAAATTTTCGTTGGCTTTTAACTGCGGATAATTTTCGGCTATCATCAAAAGGCGGGAAATGGCGCCGTCTAATTCACCGGTTGCTTTAGCTTTATCGTTTGTGGTTTTTGCGCCGGCAAGCTTGGCCCGGGCATCGGCAATATTGGTAAAGAGTTCTTTTTCATGTTTTGCATAGCCTTTTACGGAATTTACCAGGTTTGGTATAAGGTCAAGACGTCTCTGGTACTGGTTTTCTACCTGCGCCCACGCGCCTGTTATGCCTTCATCAAGAGAAACGAACCTGTTATAATAGGAAACGTACATTCCTGCTATAATTACTATCACTGCCACTACCGAACCTAAAATTATCCAACCTTTTTTCATAACAACCTCCATAAAGTTTAAACGGCAGCAGAATTCCACGGGCTCTGCCCGTGGATGAAAGCGTGTGTGACGTTTACCCCTGCGATAGTTTTCAAATTGTTTTTTTATGAGTAATATCCAGATATCCTATTGTAAAAGGATAAATCAGGATTGAAAACTGCATGGGGTAGGTGTTTGTGTCACGGGCTCTGCCCGTGGAGATCAAGTTTGTTGTATTCATTCTACCACAAAACCTTGCGCTAAATCAATAGTGAATTCCATCTATTGACAAGCGGATTAATAATTAGTTATAATTTGTAAGCAATACAACATTGTAAAGGTTACAAATATGGAACAAATCAAAAAACTACTGGATTCAAAGCAAATCAGGCCTACAGTTCAAAGGATGAAAATCCTGAAATGCCTTTCTGAAAAGAAAGGGCATCTTACTGTAGATACTATTTATGAAATTATCAGAAAAGAAATACCTACAATGTCTAAAACTACGGTTTATAACACGCTGAGTTCTATGGCGGAAGTTGGCATAGTAGTGCCGATTGTAATTACCGGCAAGGAAGCCCGGTATGAGTTAAATACGGTCCAGCACCACCATTTTTTCTGTGAAAGGTGCGCCAAAGTTATAGATATTGAAGTGCAGTGCGACCATTTCTGCAAGGGTGAGATAAATGGCCACAAGATAAATGAACTGCACGGGTATTTTAAAGGCGTGTGCAAGAACTGCCTAACGCCGGAAAAAGGACGTAAGTTGTAAGTAGTAAGTGGTAAACAATTGACGGCTTAAGGATTTAATATGGACCTAAAAGCGCTTTATAAAATCAGTTACGGTATTTTCATAGTCAGCTCTAAAAAGGGCGAAAAGTTTAATGGTCAGATAGTTAATACGGTGTTTCAGGTGACTGCGCAACCGCCTACTATTGCTATAAGTATAAACAGGGACAACCTTACCTGGGCCTATATTAAGGAAAGCGGTGTTTTTACGGTGTCGGTTCTTTCAAAAGATGCCCCTATGCAGTTTATAGGCACTTTCGGTTTCAAGTCTGGCAGGGATGTTGATAAGTTTAAAGATATAAAATACAAGATGGGCCAAACGGGTGTGCCTATTGTACAGGATTATTGTATAGGCTGTTTTGAGGCGGAAGTAATAAACAGTCTGGATGTGGGTACTCATACAATTTTTGTAGGAAAAGTTACCGGTGCAGAGGTAATCGGGGAAGGCGAGCCTATGACCTACGCCTGCTACCGTGACATTAAAGGCGGCAAGTCGCCTAAATCTGCGCCTACTTATATAGCGCCTCAGGCAGGCAATATTGGAAAGGAACAACAGGGGGGAATTAAGATGGACAAATATAAATGTACGGTTTGCGGTTATGTTTATGATCCTGCGGTTGGTGACCCGGATTCGGGTATTAAACCGGGAACGGCGTTTGAAAGTATACCGGATAACTGGGTTTGCCCGGTGTGCGGGGTAGGAAAAGACCAGTTTGAAAAAATATAAAATAGTGAATATGTGATTAGTTGTTAAGTGGTTAGTAAAATCTAAAACTCACTACTAAACACATAATTACATAAACACTTTTTTTGATGTTAATCACTTAATCACGTAATCACTTAAACACTATTCTTGGAGGAATTATGAGAGAAAAAGTTGAAGAAGCGCTGAAAAAGGTACGGCCGTCACTGCAAATGGATGGCGGGGATGTGGAGCTGGTAGAAGTAACAAAAGATGGTGTAGTAAAAGTAAAGTTAAAAGGCGCCTGCGGGCATTGCCCCATGAGCCAGATGACTTTAAAAATGGGTATAGAACAGGTACTTAAAGAAGAAGTACCGGAAGTAAAGGAAGTTGTAGCCATATAAGCAAAACTTTAAAAAGGGAGGCGATAATTATGGGCGGATGCTGTTGCTGCGGAGGCAAAGAAGGTACCGGAGACAAGAAGAAAAAGGTATATAAATGCGAATGTTGCGGTAAAACTTCTGAAACACAGAAAGAATGCTGCAAAAAACCGATGAAAGAATTTGTATGCAAATAATATAGGTGCGCCCCTGTAAGGGAGCGCGCTTGCCATCATAATACTATCAATAAAGAGAGGAACAAAACATGCCAAACTTTTTTTCACCGGGCGAAATTGTGCAGCTGGGCGTAGCAATAGAAAAAAACGGGAAAGATTTTTATTCCGCAGTGGCAGCGGCATCAGAATCAGCGCAGGCCAGGGAAATTTTTAAGTTTTTAAGCCTTGAAGAAGAAAAACATATAATAGTTTTCACTTCCATTCTTTCAACGGTTGAGAAATATGAGCCGCCGGAAGCTTATACTGAAGAATATTTTGCTTATCTGCGCGCTCTTGCAGAAAGCCATGTGTTTACAAAAAAAGACGAAGGCAAAAAAATAGCCGCAAAAGTAAAAAGCGACAAAGAGGCCATAGATTTAGCCTTAGGTTTTGAAAGAGATTCTATTTTGTTTTATTATGAAATGAAAAAACTTGTCCTGCAGGATTCACATAAAGCCATAGACAGGCTTATTGCGCAGGAACAGGAACATTTGCTTAAGCTTTCAGAAATAAAGAAGAAACTGTAACTCATATTTTGTGGTAGCGGTCGCATTACCATGCGACAATAAGGGTGATTAGTTGTTAGTGGTTAGGTGATTAGTAAGGATTATTGATAACAAATAATTTAACACCCTCCGCGGAAATCCACGGTTATCCAGTTTTTTCCTTTTATTGAATGATACTGGATACCTACCCGGTAAAGTCGTGGATGTATAGCGTTCGTCCGCTTCGGGTATTTCAGCGTAGAGCTTGTTCCTGCGCTGTAGATAAGGCTTGAATCCACGCCTGTGAAGGCGTGGAGCTACAATATAGGCGGTTGATAAATCAACCCGCTACAAAAAATTAAACAGTGCTGTGAACAATAGGCTTATGAAAAAAGATTTTACGGGAAAAGTGTTTGATACTGAAAAACTGGTGCAGTACCAGAAAAATTCCATTGTCAGCCAGACCCTGATAAATAAAAAAGAAGGCACTGTAACATTGTTTGCTTTTGACAAAGGCCAGGGTTTAAGCGAGCACACCGCTTCTTTTGACGCCATGCTTTATCTGCTTGACGGCACAGCGGGCATAACCATTGAAAAAAAATCCTTTACCCTGAAAAAAGGGCAGATGATTATTCTTCCCGCAAACAAACCGCATAGCGTAAGCGCCGTAAAGAAGTTTAAAATGGCACTGATAATGATAAAAGAAAGCAAAATATGACCTATGATTTGATAATTATCGGCGCGGGCCCTGCAGGCATTACGGCGGGTATTTATGCCGCCAGAAAAAATATGAGCCTGCTGATTATTACCAGAGATATAGGCGGGCAGGCAAGTTTAAGCTCTGATGTGGAAAATTATACGGGTTATCAGTTTGTAACAGGGATGGAGCTTTCAGAGAAATTCAGCGAACATCTTAAAAAGTTTAATATAGAAGTAAAAGAACTTGAAGCCGTAGAAACAATTGAAAAAAATGGTTCTATCTTTGACATAAAAACAGATTCCGGCTCTTACCAGGCACGCAGTGTAATAATCACTTCCGGCAGGATACCGCGGAAACTTAACGTGCCAGGGGAAGAAGAATTTAAGAACCGCGGCGTAACCTACTGCGCCACCTGCGATGGGCCGCTGTTTGCAAAAAAAACTATTGCTGTAATCGGCGGGGGCAATTCAGCGCTGGACGCCGTACTGCAAATGATAAAAATAGCAGATAAAATTCATTTGATTACCGTAGAGTCGGAATTACGTGCAGACCCGGTGATGACACAAAAAGTAAAAAATAACCCGAAAGTAATTATTTATACCAATACAAAATTGCAGGAAATTTACGGTGAAAAAGCGGTTAAGGGCATAAAAATACTGCAAAATGGCCAGGTATCAGACCTGCCGGTTGGCGGAATATTCATAGAAATCGGTTCACTTCCTGTTTCAGATATAATAAAGGATGTTGCAAAAAATGAATCTGGCGAAATACAGGTAAACTGTAAATGTGAAACGAATATTCCCGGGCTTTTTGCGGCAGGAGATGTAACCAGCGTTCCTGCAAAGCAGATAATCGTGGCTTGCGGCGAAGGCGCCAAGGCTTCCATAAGCGCCTTTGATTACTTAAGTAAAACACCAGACTAAAACAACGGAGAAAAAAAATGGACAAGATGCTGGAACTTTTAATTCAGGCGTTTAATATGGAGTATGAAGACATTTTTTACTATTTAAGGGAAGCCTCTTTTTATAAGACAAAAATTAAGGGAGCGGAAAAAATAGTAAGTACGTTTGAAGAGTTCGGCAGAATGGAGCTCAGGCACGCAGATATCCTGGCAATGAAAATAATAGCATTGGGCGGCAAAGCAAAGCTTACCTACAAACCCATAGAGTCTATTCCCAATATGAAAGATGTGCTTAAAAAACACATAGAGTCAGAAAGCAAAATGTACCGGATTTACGCAGAACTGATAGAAATTTGCACAGACAGGGATTTTAAGCTCGTCTTAAAAGGTATCAGGGAAGATGAAAAAGACCATCTGGAAAAAGTTACATATTTATATAAGAGAACTAAGTTTCGTTAGCTGTTTCCCGGAGTAAAGCCATGAAAATAAAGTTCTGGGGCGCAAGAGGCTCTATACCTGTTCCCGACAGCCGCATGATAAAATACGGCGGCAATACCACCTGTGTGGAAGTTTCCTATGAAGATAAAGTAATCATTATTGACGCCGGCACCGGTATAAGAAAGTTAGGCGAAGATTTAACGCAAAGAGGCATAAACAAAGCAGATATATTTATTACCCACTCCCACTGGGATCACATTCAGGGGTTCCCGTTTTTTGAACTTATCTACTCATCAAAAGTAAAACTGAATATTTTCGGCTGTACCAACTCCTACAAACAGCTTAAAACTATATTTACAAACCAGATGTCATCAGAATATTTTCCGGTGAGCTTCAAAGACCTGAAATCAGACATTAGTTTTCTTGAGGCCTGCGGAAAACAGTATGACATAAACGGTTTTGTAATTAAAACCATCCAGGCAAACCATCCTATTTTTACCATGGGCCTGCGGATAGAATTAAACGGCAAATCCTTTGTATTTATTACTGATAACGAGCTTTTAAGCCAGAAACAAACCACAAAACGGGAAGCATTTGTTGATTTTATAAATAATGCTGATTATCTTGTTCACGATTCGCAGTTTCTTGACAGTGAATATGAAAACAGGTTAAACTGGGGCCACTCAACTTTTGAGCAGGTGTACGCGCTGGCAAAGGATGCCAATGTGAAGAACCTGGGCTTTTTTCACCATGACCCCAACAGAAAAGATGACGAACTTGATGAAATAGAAAAAAGGTTTAAAAAGCAGGGCAAAATTGACAAGGCAGGATTTGAAATATTTGCAGTAAAAGAACTGGATGAGATAAAGCTGTGAAAGAGGCCGTATGAAAGAAATTTATTTAGACAACCATTCAAACACAAAGCTTGATGAACGGGTATTGGAAGCCATGCTTCCTTACCTGAAAGAAAATTACGGCAATGCCCAGAGCATGCATTGCCTGGGGGAAATATCAAAAGACGCCCTTGATAAAGCACGCAAACAAACCGCAGATTTAATTAATGCGAAAGAAAATGAAATATATTTTACTTCCAACGCTTCGGAGGCCAATAACCTGGCCATAAAAGGCATAGCTGATGCCTATAAACAAAAAGGAAAACATATTGTAGTTTCAGCCATAGAGCATTTTTCTGTGCTTAACAGCTTGAAGCGTCTTGAACAATCAGGATATACCGTAACCTACGTACCTGTAGATAAATACGGGTTTGTATCACTTGACGAATTAACCAAAGCCCTGAAAAATGATACTGTGCTTGTTTCAATTCAGCACGCAAACCCGGAAATAGGCACAATCCAGCCGATAGAAGAAATTTCAAAAATTGTACATGAAAAAGGAATACTTTTTCACACTGATGCTGTTTGTACAGTCGGGACAATTCCTGTTGATGTTGAAAAAACGGGTGTTGATTTGCTTACTTTTTCCGGTTCACAGTTTTATGCCCCCAAAGGTGCCGCAGCGCTTTATGTTAAAAAGGGTGTGCGTGTTACCCCGCAGATTGACGGCGGTATTCAGGAAAATGGGCGCCGGTCCGGCACTGAAAATATTCCTGCAATCATCGGTTTCGGTAAAGCCTGCGAAATAGCAAAAAATGAAATGGCGCAGAATCAGGCAAAAATTGTCTCTTTAAGAGATAATCTTATTACAGGCATACAAAACAAAATTGAATATGCATTTTTAAACGGCCATCCCGAAAAAAGGCTTCCGAACAATGTTAATTTTTCAATAGAATTTATAGAAGGCGAAGGTATGCTTTTATTCCTTGACCAGAAAGGCATTTATATAACCAGCGGTTCAGCTTGCACTTCAAAAGCACTTAAAATGTCGCACGTGCTCTCTGCTACAAAAATAGATACTGCCATAGCGCAGGGCTCTGTTTTAATGACTCTGTCAAAACATACAACGCAGGAAGATATTGATTATATTTTAAAGGAATTTCCACCGATAGTAAACAGGCTCAGGGATATGTCCCCGCTGTATGCGTATTTTATAAAAACCGGCAAACGCCAGGATGCAGGCCCCGGTTCAGATTTTGGCCATGAACATGAGCATGAAGCAGAGGCAGAATAGAGTGAAATGCCGGTTTATATGTTGATAAGTTGATAAGAAATAACGATTACTTATAAACCTATCAACCTGTCACTTCGACTTCGCTTTAGCGCAAGCAACCCAACAACTTAAAATTTGGAGGAACTATGCCGTTTTATTCAGAAAAAGTGATGGATCACTTTCAAAATCCAAGAAATGTCGGTGAAATACCAGATGCAGACGGAAAGGGTGAAATAGGCAACCCGGTTTGCGGAGATATGATGACATTTTATATTAAAGTAAAAGATAACAAGCTTGAAGACGTGAAGTTTAAAACTTTCGGCTGCGGAGCCGCTATTGCAGTTTCATCTATGGTTTCAGAAATGGCAAAGGGAAAAACGCTTGAAGAAGCTCTTAAAATGACAAATGCGGATGTTGCAAAAGAGCTGGGCGGGCTGCCTCCTAATAAAATGCACTGTTCAAACCTTGGGGCAGACGCACTGCATAAAGCAATTGAAAATTATAAGAATAAACAGGGGTAAAAGCATAAACGTTAAACTGTTAAGGCTAAACGCTAAATTAAGAAAACAAAACTAAAGTAATAGTAGAAAAATATAAATAGATAAAAGATCAGACTATCAGGCCAGAGGACTAATATTTTTGGAGGCAGTATGGAAGATAAAGAAAAAACAAAAACTAAATGTAAATGCCCGTTTTGTGAGCATGAACTTGAAATGAAATGTTTTGAGCCGGTTTTTTGTGAACCCTGCGGTACCAAGTATACAGTTTGCGAAAGGTGTAATCAGGTTTATAAAGCAGAATTAAAAAGTTGCCCTAAATGCGGCGGCGGGAAATAATAACAAGGAAAACTTATGAAAGATAAAATGACTATTATTCTTTTTTCCGGTGAGATGGATAAAGCTATAGCAGCGTTCACTCTTGCCACTACGGCTGCCAGCAGTGATATGGACGTAAGCATATTTTTTACATTCTGGGGCCTTAACATTTTAAAGAAAAAGAAATTTATAATTACAAAAACGCAGATGTTAATGCAGAAAATGTTTAATACCATGAGTACTTCAAGTTTGCCTATTTCAAAAATGAATTATTTCGGTTTGGGCCCGTGGATGATGAAAAAGCTTATGAAAAAATCAAACATGGCTTCTCTGGAAGATTTAATGAAACTGGCAAAACAGCTTAATGTTAAATATATTGCCTGCACTACCAGCTGCGGTGTGCTGGGACTTACAAAAGAAAATTTAACTGATGATGTAAATGAATTTGCCGGCGCAGCAACCTATCTGGCAGAAGCAAAAGAATCAAAGGTGAATTTGTTTATATAAATATGGTTGATAGGTTGATAAGATAATAAGTTGATAAGAAAAATGTTTTTTGCATATCCTTTACTTTAATAAATTATTATGGAAAAAAATAAAACACTTGATTGTGTGGGGTTATTCTGCCCCATGCCGATAATAAAAACGAAGCAGGAAATTGAAACCATGAAGCCAGGTGAGGTTCTGGAGATTTTAGCTGATGACCCGGGTTTTGAAAAGGATCTGCCTGCCTGGTGTAAAATGTCTGGAGAGCTGTTTCTGGAAATGAAAAAGGAGGACGGGCTTTATAAAGGTTATGTAAAAAAGAAGCCTTGAAATTATGGATGAAAAACAGAAACAGAAAATGATTAAACTGCTGAAAGTATTTAAAATTGCAGTTGAAGAAGAAAGAAAAACTAAGGTTTTATATAAAAAAATGCAAAAAGTTGTTTCAGTAGATAAAGAATGTTCAATTCTTTTTGAATGGCTGGCCAATGAAGAAGTAAGGCACGAAGAAAAGTTAAGAGAGAAATATAAATTCCTAAAAAAAGAATACGAGATAGACTAAACAGGAGGAATTATGAGGAAAACAGTATTAGTAGTTTCAGTTTTAGCAGTTATTTTTGGTTTAACGGCTTGCAAAAAAGAAGCCATGAATATGCAGGAAGGCGCGCAAGTAACTACAGAAGCCCCGTCAGCAGCACCGGCAATGGCAGCAGATAAAGTGGTATTAAGGGTTGCAAAAGCAGATGAAGTGGGCAAAGAACAGCTCTGCCCGGTAATGAATGAAAAGTTTAAAGTATCAAAAGTTACTCAGGTAGCTGATTACAAAGGCAAGTCATATTATTTCTGTTGTGCCATGTGCCCGGGACAGTTTGAGAAAAATCCGGAAAAATACGCTAAATAAAAAGACACAGATTAGCGCAGAGAGAAAGAACGCAAAAGAGCGCAGAAAGATAAAAGACACAGATTAGTTCAGAGAGAAAAAACACAAAACTAAATTAGACAAAAAGCTGTCATTATCCAGCTTGACTGGATAATCCAGTAGTTAGGTGCAAGCAGAAAAACAGGAGAGAAACTATGTTGTTTGGAAAACCAGTTTTTATTTGGGCAGGATTTGCAGCAGCAATATGTGTTATTTTAACAGCCGTTTTGGGCATTGCGGGAGCCAAGGTTAAGTACCACAAAATATTTGCCGGTTTATCAATACTGTTTATTCTGGTGCATTTTTTCGCAAAATAATAAAGACAGTCAACAGGTGATTAGTGGTTAAGTGTTCAGTAAAGTAAAAGTTTTAACTAATCACATAACCACCTAAACACATAAACACTGATTTTTGGAGGCAACATGCAGAATGTAAAGATTAATGATATCAAAGAATTTGCAGCAGAAAAATTTATGAAAAAAGTTCCGCTTGAAACAGATAAACTGGTATTTAATACCTTTTATTTCAAACAAAGACAGCTTTTGCCGTTTCATAAGCATCCGGCAACAGACGAAATGTTTTTCATAATAGAAGGCGTGGGTGAGTTTACGGTAGGCAATGAGCAGGTGATAGTAGGGCCTACATCTTCAGTATACGGCCCGGCAAATGTTTTTCACGGGCTTGTAAATTCAGGTGATAAGGATATGATAGTAATATCTGTTCAAGGTCCCAAACCCATAGAAACGGTTTTTGCAGAAAATGCCACCTATATCTGCCCTGTGTGCAAGCAGGAAGTTATACTAAAAGACGGCGCAAAAGATGGCGATAAGGTTGTTTGCCCGCGCTGTCAGGCAAAGCTGAAAATAGCAAAATCAGCCGACGGCAAGTGGCAGGCGGTACAATAAAAGAAAGCGATGAAGTCCGTCTTGCCTGTCTTTTTACTTCAGACAAGGTCTCGTCTGTATCTGAAAGACGGACGAAAGCAGACGGGACAAGCGATGAAGTGAGAAGCAGTATATAAATGGCCGATTGAACTGGAAAAGGTGATTAGTGTTTAAGTGTTTAGTAAATAAAAAAATTCCATTAACTAACCACATAATCACTTATTCACTAATCACTTTATTAGATACAATTAATCACTAATTTAAAGGAACTCCAATGTTTGCGGTAATTATTAGAGCCATACTGCCCATAGCCATTCTTATCGGCCTGGGCTATCTTTCAAGAAAAAAGGAAATTCTTAAACAAGGGGATGAAAAAGTACTGGGGTCTTACCTTTATTACTTTGCGCTTCCTGCATTATTATTTATTAATATCGCAGAAACAAATTTTACCAGAGAAACACTGAAATTTGTGTTTGCGGGTATGCTGCCGGTTTTTGCGGTTATTTTTGTTTATTTATTTTCTTTTGCAGTTCTCAGGTTCAGTAAAGACAAACTATATTTTTTAATGGTCACTTTTTTTGGAAATTTTGTATTTTTCGGCATACCGTTTGTAATGTTTGTATTTCCCGGCAGAGAAGGTGAAGGCCTGGCTATTCTATCTTCTGCATCTATTTCTGTGCTGGGTGTATTTATATCCGTTCTGGGGTTAGAGCTTTCAAAAATTAAAGAAAAAGGTATCTTTAAAATTTTAAAAACTGTAACTGTCCAGTTACTGCGTAATCCGCTTATTTTATCTATTCTGGCAGGGTTGATGGTGTATCTGTTTCCCGTAAAAGTACCGCAGGCGCTGTCTTCTGTATTGCATATGCTTGGAGGGACTACTTCAACGGTTGCTATATTTATGCTGGGCGCTTTTCTTTACGGCAGAAAATATGTTCAGTTAGGGCAGGCTTTTATGTATTCGCTTACCCGCATGGCTCTTATGCCGGCGGCGGCATATGCCGTTACGCTTTATTTCGGGCTTAGCCAGATTCAGTCGGCGGTAATAGTGCTTATGCACGCTATGCCCCTGGCTATAGCGGTGAGCGTATTAAGCGATAAATATGATTTTCATGAAGATACGGTAGCATCGGTTATCCTTATTACTTCCGTCGGCGCTATCATTTACCTGCCGGTGTGGATTTTTATTTTAGGCATAAGATAGTTGTATTTCCGGTTTCGGAGAACTAATAATGAAAAAAGATATTTCGGTTTTTATTGGCGGCAAAGCGGGGGAGGGCATTGACCAGTCAGGCACCTTGCTGGCAAAAATTATCACCGCTATCGGTTACAATATTTTTGTTTACCGCGACTACCCGTCTATCATAAGAGGCGGGCATACTTATGCTATTATCCGCGGCAGTGAAAGAAAAATTACAGCGCATACCAATTCTGTAGATTATCTGCTGGCTCTTAACCAGGACTGCCTGGACCTGCATAAAGATAAAATTAGTAAAGATACAGTAGTGCTTTTTGATTCAGAAACAATAAAAACAGATGCTCTGCCTGCAGGTATCGCAGCTTTTGGCTTGCCGTTAACCGCTATTATAAAGCAAGAACAGGCAACTGCTATTATGCGCAATTCCGTTATCCTGGGAAGCTTTTGCAAGGCCGCAGGTATTAAATGGGAAACTTTAGAGCAGATATTAAAAGCTAACAGCCATAAAGAACTTGAGTTGAACCTGAAAGTGGCAAAGCATGGTTTTGAAAAAACAAACGAACTGAAAAAAACAGAAGTATCAGAAAGTAAAAATATGCCTGTAGTAACCGGCAATGATGCTATTACCCTGGGTCTTTTAAATGCGGGGCTTGAAGCGTACTGCGCCTATCCCATGACGCCTACTTCAGGTATTCTTCATACGCTGGCTTCGCTTGCGGAAGATTTTTCTCTTAAAGTTATTCACGCTGAAAATGAAATAGCGGTTATGCTTATGGCAGAAGGGCTGGCTTATGCGGGCAAAAAAACCGCAGTGGGCACTTCCGGCGGCGGATTTTGTTTAATGACAGAGGGCCTTAGCTTAGCAGGCATGGCAGAAATACCCGTTGTTATTGTGTTAGGCCAAAGGCCGGGTCCCAGTACGGGGTTGCCTACATATACCTGCCAGACAGAATTGCAGTTTGCGCTTTATGCCGGACAGGGAGAGTTTGCCAGGTTTATGGTGGCTCCCGGGGACGCAGAAGAAGCGTATTACTGGTCAACCCTGGCGCTTGATATTGCCTGGAAATATCAAATGCCTTCCTTTATATTAACAGATAAATCATTAAGCGAAAGCAATTACAGTTTTAATGCCCAATCAAAATGTTTTCTAACAGAAAATAAAATGAACCCGGCTTTATGGGACAAAAAAGGCCAGTATAAAAGATACCAGAACACTGATTCCGGTATTTCACCGCTGGCATTTCCCGCGCAAAAAGATGCGGTAGTAAAAGTAAACAGTTATGAACACGATGAGGCAGGCCTTACTACGGAAGAGGCTGATGTTACAAAAGTTATGCAGGACCGCCGGTTAAACAAAGGAAATCTGTTGGCGGAAGAATTAAAAAAGTATCAAACTGTGCAGGTGTACGGCAAAAAAGATGCCAAGACCGCCCTGGTTTGCTGGGGTTCAAATAAAGGCGTGTGTATTGAGCTGGGTGAAAAGCTGGGGTTACGCATAGTTCAGCCGGTGGTGCTGTCACCGTTTCCTATGGAAAGTTTTACCGAGGCTTTAAAAGGCGCAGAAAAAACAATTTATGTGGAAAATAATGCTACCGGCCAGCTGGCAGGTATAACAACAGGGTACGGTTTTAAAGCAGATAAGAAAATATTAAAGTATGACGGCAGGCCTTTTACTCTGGAAGAACTGGAAAAAGAATTAAGAAAGTTATTGCCCTGATCTAAATGTTTAAACGGCAGCAGAGAACGAGCCTTGTGCTTTGAGAAACAGTTTTTTAATTAGGTTTTTATTCGCTGTCATTTGCTTTCATTATGGTTTTTGGAGGATTATGAGCTGTTATATGCGTCATCTGGAAGAGTTATTTAAAATAGCGGGTATTGAAGCCAGTAAAGAAAACAAGAAAGCGTTTGATCTGCTTTTAAAAAAGAAGTTTAAAACAGCTACCTGCCCTCAGGTTTGGGCAAGAGTAAAAGAATATCTGGGCGGCCCGAAAAAGAGAAATAAACTGCTGGCAGAACTGAAGAAAATATAGAAATATGTGTTCGGTGTCATCCCCTAATAAAGTAATAGGGGATCCATTTAGCATTAGATATCTGAAAAACTGTTTTTTCACTATCATGACGCTTATTAAAAGATATAAGAAGTGCTCAGGAATATTCTCTCCAAAAAACGCGGACCCGCAGTCCGCTCTACCGCCGGCTCCGAGGTCTGCAAAGGTCGCCGACAGAGGTTTTTTCCGAGAATGTTCCTTCGCAAGAATTATAATGAAATTATGAGGATGTTTTTAAAATTATGTGGACGAAAGAAGCATTAGAACAAGAAGATTATTGGAAAAGTAAGAGTTCGAAAAAAGTTGAAGAATTCAGACAAGTTCTTGGGTTTGTGTATTATAAAGGATTGGATTGGAAAATATTAAAGATAGAAGAAGCAAAAAAAGTATTTAGTAGTTCGTATAAAGGAGAAGCTCCAGATTTTATAGTCCAGAATAAAAATAATGAATTATTGGGAGTTGAGGTTTTTAATTTAATTGACAATAAAAATGATTGTCTTCCTGGCAAGATGAATTTGGCTAAGTTTCATGAGAAGAAAAAACCAAATACTATGTATCCTAATGATAAAACTTTTCGAACAATAGAAAGAATTTTGGAAAATAAGTTAAAAAAATATTGCAAATTACATTTTAAAATACCAATCTACTTCATAGGTTATGCCAATAAAGAGTATAATTTTAATTTTGTTAAAAACATTATAAGAGATGAATCATTGAATAATGTTAAAGAAAAGGTCAATGCTATTTGTAGTTTGAAAAATAAAGAATATTATAATTTTATATTTGAAGTATGGATTCAAGATAATAATAGTGATAAAAAATGTAGAATTACAAAGTTGTTTCCGAATGATTGATATAAAATAAGAGGAATAAATGAATCTAAATACTGATGCAAAAAATACCTGGTGCCCAGGATGCGGAAATTTTGCTATTTTAAGCTCAATAAAAGCTGTTATTGGCTCAATTATTGAAGAAGGCACGCCGGCCGAAAACATTGTTATAGTTTCCGGTATCGGCTGTCATGCAAAGATTGTGGATTATATCAACGTAAACAGTTTTTATTCATTACACGGCAGAGTTGTTCCGGTGGCCAGTGGTATAAAAATAGCTAACCCTAAACTTAAAGTGATAGGTTTTGCCGGTGACGGGGATTGTTACGGCGAAGGGCTGGAGCATCTGCTGTTTGCGGCCAAGAGAAATATTGATATTACGATGATAGTGCACAATAACCGTGTTTACGGGCTTACTACCGGGCAGACTACACCTACGTCGCCGCTTGGATATAAAAGCAGGTCTACTCCGTTTGGCGCAAAAGAATTGCCGTTAAACCCGCTGGAAGTTGTGCTCTCCGCCGGCGGTACATATCTGGCGAGAGGATTTTCAAATAAGATTGATGCTCTTAAGAAAACTTTGAAAGAAGCGGTGAGCCATAAAGGTTTTTCTCTGGTAGATGTTTTGCAGGTGTGCGTGACGTTTAATAATCTGTATGATTATTATAATAAAAATATTTATGAGCTTGAGGGAAATAATATTGCTGATTTTGATGAGGCTATGAAGCGCGTAAGAGAATGGGACTATAATAAGGAAGCGCCTATCTCCCTGGGCACGTTTTATAAAAAGGAAAGCGCGTCTTTTGAAAGCAGTTTTCCGCAGGATAGAGAGCTAAACAAAAAAGAGAAGGTTAGGGAAGTGCTGGGCAGATATAGTTGAGAGACCTGAATTAAGGTCATAAAGAAACAAAGTAATATTTACCAAAACAATTTGTTCGCTTATATTGATGTTTTTCCTTAAGACCGTTTAAAGAAAACTGGATTTTCAAAACTCCTCGCAGAATGAAACAGCTCGTCAAACAGTTGAAAATCCTATAGTTTTATTTAAACTAAAACATCAGATTTCGCTCAAAATTGTTTTGGTAATTACTAAAATTCTAATAATACAAAATGCAGCCAACGAATAATGGAGTAAAAGAAACGAAGCAGAGAGGTAAATGTGCCAAATGTTATTGAAGCCAGTGACAGCAGTTTTGAAAATGAAGTGTTAAAATCCGATAAGCTTACAGTTGTGTATTTTAAAACGCAGTGGTGCCCGGTTTGTAAAAGCCTGTCGCCGGTTATTGATATTCTGGCGAATAAGTACGCAGAGAAAATAAAGTTTGTTTCATTAGACCCCAGGGTCGCGCAGATTACGGCGGTTACTTACGGTATTATGTCAGTGCCGGCAATTTTATTTTTTAAAAATGGTGTTGAGACGCTCAGAAATATGGGTGCAGTATCTGAAAAAAATTTAACTAACCTTATAGATAAAGTATTGGCGGGGTAACCATGAACGAATTTATTCAAGGATTAGGCGGGTATTTGCAGGCACACTCTGTTTTAGCTTATGCGGCGGTTTTTGTTGGCGGTATTATGACAAGTTTTGAGCCCTGCATTTATACCATGATTCCTATTACCGTAGCGGTGATAGGCAGTCACAGCGGGGGTTCAAAAGGAAGAGGTTTTTTTCTTTCCATTATTTATGTGTTAGGCATTGCTTTTACTTATTCTACGCTGGGCGCTGTGGCGGCGCTTTCAGGCAGGATGTTTGGCAGTATCAGCGTGTCACCTCTGGCAAATTTGGTAGTGGGCAATGTATGTATTCTGCTGGGGCTTTCTATGTTTGATATGTTTTCCATACCCGTGCCGAAGTTTATTTCAAATCTTCAGGGCAAAAAAATAGGCAAGGGTTATGTGACTATTTTCTTTTTGGGTATATTTTCAGGTTTGGTAGCCGGGCCGTGCACAGCGGCGGTACTGGGTGTTACGCTGGCTTACGTGGCAACAAAACAGAATGTGTTGTTTGGGGTATCTTTGCTTTTTACTTTTTCCGTAGGTATGGGGCTTATTTTAATCCTTATAGGAACTTTTGCGGGTTTTTTGATGGCATTGCCTAAAGCAGGGCCCTGGATGGAAAGGTTAAGAAAGGTGATGGGGTTTGTTCTTATTGGTATAGGGGAGTATTTTATTTTCCTTGCGGGGAAGTTTACAATTTAAGGCGCTCGGAAATATTCCTTTTCCGGCCTGTTAACAGACAGGTAAAAATACTAGCTTGTGATTTGCAAAGGAACATTTTCTCCAAAAAACGTTCGCTTTGAGGCTCACTCTACCGGCGGCTGCGGGTAGCGTCCTTGCTACCGCATATAAAAAGAGAAAGCAAGGGCATCGTAATTGGGGTCTTTATAATCTATGGGGAAGTATAGGCATAGTTGTGGAAAGGTGTTCTATTTCAAGAATGCAGAAATATTTAAGAATTAGAACACAGAATAATGTCATTTCAGTCATTGCGAGGAGCTTTTAGCGAAGCGGCAATCTAAAACAACGAGATTGCTTCACTAACGTTCGCAATGACAAATTATAGCAATTATTGTCCCGTAAATTATAGAAGTTATCCACAATTTCCCCATAGATTGGGAGACCCCGTAATTGTCAGACCGCCTCTGGGAGGTTTTCTTCAAGAATGTTTTCTTGCAAAACAAAGAGTTTTTCTACAGGAATATTCCCTCGCTTATTATAATATGGAATATTTCTCAAAACAAATGTAATGAACTTTAAGAAATCTCTATTTTCTATTAAAGGGGGAAGGATGAAAAAATTATTATTGGCAGTGTTGATGCTTAGTTTTACGGTTTCATGTACAGCAAAGGAAAAAGCGCCGGTAAAAGATGCGGCTGCTTCCAAAGCTATAGAGTTTACGCTGGAAGATTTGTCAGGCAAACAGGTGAACCTGAAAGATTTCACAAAGAAGAAAGTTGTGCTGGTAGTTTTTTGGGCTACGTGGTGCCCGTATTGTGTAGAGGAAATTCCGGATTTAAAAAACCTCTACAGTAAATTGGATAAAAAAAGTTTTGAGATTCTTTCTGTAAATATTCAGGAAAGTAAAGAGCGGGTAGCTTCTTTTGTGAGCAAAAACGGCGTGCCTTACACAATTCTTCTGGATAAAAATGCATCGGTTGCTCAGAGTTATAAGGTAAACGGCATTCCTTATGCTGTGCTGGTAGATAAGAAAGGCTTTGTGCAGTATCAGGGCAACGGCCTGCCGGGTAAAGAGCTTATTGAAAAGCTTATTAAACAGAAAGTGAAATAGCATAGCGGAGGTTTCAAATGTCAGCAGTAAAAATAATTGATGGATTATACTGGGTTGGTGCGGTAGATTGGGGTGTGCGCGCATTTCACGGCCATACTTATAATACGCAGAAAGGAACTACTTATAACGCTTATCTGATTGTAGATGAAAAGATAGCGCTTGTAGATACGGTTTACGGGCCGTTTTCAAAAGAACTTATTGCAAATATTAAAGAGATTGTTGACCCGTCAAAGATTGATTATATAATTGCTAATCATGTGGAAACAGACCACTCAGGCGCACTGCCAGCGGTTCACGCGCTTTGCCCTAAGGCAAAAGTGCTGGGCACAGAAAAATGCAAAGAGGGTTTATATAAAAATTATTACGGCAAGTGGGAGTTTCAAACTGTAAAAAGCGGTGATAAGCTTAGTTTAGGAAAAAAAACGCTTACGTTTCTTGAGGCGCCCATGCTGCACTGGCCTGACAGTATGTTTACTTACATGATGGAAGACCAGGTCCTGCTGCCTAATGACGCTTTCGGCCAGCATTATGCCAGCTCGCAGAGGTTTGATGACGAAGTGGATGAATGTTTTCTGATGGATGAAGCGGAAAAGTATTATGCAAATATTCTTCTGCCTTTCAGCCCGCTGGTGTTAAGAAAAATAGATGAAGTGCAGAAAGCGGGTATTCCTATAAAGATTATTGCTCCAAGCCACGGTATTATCTGGCGTAAAGACCCCGGTAAAATAGTAAATGCTTACGTGCGCTGGGCAAAAAATGAAACAAAGAAAAAAGTAGTGATAGTTTATGAAACTATGTGGAATTCAACGGAGATTATGGCAAAGCAGATTGCAGAAGGCATTATTTCAGCCGGCAGTGTTGATGTGAAAATATTTAATATAAGCACTGCGGATAAAACGGATGTGATGAAAGAAATGCTGGATGCCAAGGGGTTTCTGATTGGTTCTTCTACCCACGGCAACGATATGCTTCCTAATATTCTGGGTTTTCTGGCTTTTGTGAAAGATATGAAACCGAAAGGCAGGATAGGCGGGGCGTTTGGTTCTTATGGCTGGGCAGGCGGAGCGGTGGCTTCAATAGAGAAGGTGCTGAAAGAATCAGGTATAGAGGTTGCGCAGGCAGGGCTGGGTGTAAGGTTTGTGCCGGATGAGGCAGAGATGAAAAAGTGTTTTGAGTTTGGGAAAGAGTTTGCGGGCAGAGTGTAGAAGGTTTGGATTGAAATATCTTTCTCACAAAATGAGAAAAATTATTGGATCGACTGCTCAAGAATATTCTCTCAAAAAAACAAATTCTTTGTGGCTAAGCAGCGAGAAAACATTCTTTCCGAAAAACGCTCACTTGCTGTTCGCTCTACCATCGGCATCGTAATTGCCAAACCGCCTCTGGGAGGTTTTCTTCAAGAATGTTTTCTCGTTTGAGTAGATAAAGGTTTTCTACGGGAATGTTTAATCGCAATAATTTAGAAAATACTTAGAATAAATAATATTTTCTCTGAACGCACAGCGGGAAGAGAGCAAGGAGAGGTGGAAATATGAAAAGTATTAAAGGCAGTAAAACGGAAAAGAATTTGCTGGGAGCGTTTGCTGGGGAGTCCCAGGCAAGAAACAGGTATACGTATTTTTCCGGCCAGGCAAAGAAAGAAGGCTTAGAGCAGATTTCATGGCTTTTTTCTGATACCGCGGATAATGAAAAAGAACACGCAAAAAGGTTTTTTAAGTTTTTAGAAGGCGGAGATGTGGAAATTACCGCAGCTTTCCCTGCAGGAGTTATAGGCACTACGGCAGAAAATTTGAAAGCATCAGCTGCAGGTGAAAACCATGAACATACCAAACTTTATCCGGAGTTTGCAAAAACAGCTGAAGAAGAAGGTTACCCGGATGTAGCGGCATGTTTTAAAGCAATTTCCATAGCAGAGAAAGGCCATGAGAAAAGATATTTAGACCTTCTGGCAAATATAAATAATTGTAAGGTGTTTAAAAAAGAAAAAGTTATTAAATGGAGATGCAGAAATTGCGGGTATTTGCATGAAGGCAATGAGGCTCCGGAAAAATGCCCTGCATGCCTGCACCCGCAGGCATATTTTGAGGTGTTGGGAGAAAATTGGTAAGAGTTTTGCTCAAAAGATTTCTTTCCAAAAAACGCAGACTCGCAGTCTGCTCTACCGGCAACATCGTAATTGTAAAGCCGTTGCCGGGAGGTTTTTTTTCAAGAATTCTTTTTCGCGATACAATAAAAGAAAACTGGTAGAGGTTTGTTCAAAAATGTGCTTTACGAAAAACGTTCGCTTTGCGGCTCACTCTATTGGTGACTGCGGGTAGCGTCCTTGCTACCGCTTATAAAAAGAGAAAGCAAGGGCTCCGGGGTTTGTAAAGGTCGCTGCCGTCCCGATGATTTCCTTTTACATGTGGATATCGGGATGCCTCTCGGCAAGAGGTTTTCTTCAGAAATGTTCCTTCGCTATGGATGTTTCCTAAAGAAAAGCTAATCACTCGCAAAGTTGTTATGTGAGAGGTGTAAGAATATGAAACGGAAAATTATAAAGATTGATGAGAAGAAGTGTACCGGCTGTGCGGCCTGTATAACGGGTTGTCCGGAACAGGCAATACAGATTGTTGATACAAAGCAGGGTCCAAAGGCAAGGCTGGTAAAAGATTTTTATTGTGACGGGCTCGGTGCCTGTCTGGGTACCTGTCCGGAAGGCGCAATTTCTATTGAAGAGCGCGAGGCGCAGGAGTATGATGATAAGGCAACGGTAGAAAGAATAAAAATGGTTGCTCCTGAAATGCTGGAGACACATATTAAACACCTGGAGGCTCACGGAATGGGTGGTTCTGGAAAACATGAACATAAGAAACATGAAATTATTTGCGGATGCCCTTCAGCCCAAACCATGGATTTGAAAAAGAAATTAAATCTCAAGGCTGAAATTACAAATACTCAGGCGTTTCAATCAGAGCTTGTAAACTGGCCCGTGCAGATGCACCTGGTTTCTCCGTCAGCAACGTATTTTAAAAATGCGGATATTGCTATTGTTGCAGACTGCGTGCCGTTTGCTTACGCAAGCGCGCACCAGGATTTTTTTAAGGGCCGTGTTGTTATTATAGGCTGTCCGAAACTGGATGATACGGATACTTATACGGAAAAGGTAACTGATATAATTACGCAGGCAAGCCCGAAAAGTATAACAGTAGTGCATATGGAAGTGCCCTGCTGTTCGGGGCTGGATTATCTGGTGCAGGAAGCCATAAAGAAATCCGATAAAAAGGTGCCGTACAAAAAAATAGTAATTACTATAAAAGGCGGCATATCCGCTCAATGAACATAAAAGAGCTGAAAACAAAATATAAAAAGAATAAAAATGTTATAACAGCAAGGCTGAATGACTTCAAATTAAAAGGCAAAAACTGCTCAGAAGAAAATATTTTTCCTGAACTATGTTTTTGCCTTTTTACTCCTCAGTCAAAAGCTGTCAGTTGCTGGGAAAGCGTGGAGAAACTTAAAAAAGAAAACCTTCTTTTTAAAGGAAGTGCACCGGAGTTAAGCAGGCATCTTAATAAAGTGCGTTTCAGAAACAATAAAGCAAAATATGTAGTGGAAGCACGCAGGAGAATTGCCCAGCTTTGTAAAATTATAAATTTTAAATTTTCTGTCTTGCAAAAGCAGACAGGATCGCGTCCTTTATTACAGGACGGACAAATTTCAAATCTTGAACTGCGGTCCTGGCTTGTGAAAAACATCAAAGGTATAGGGCTTAAAGAAGCGGGGCATTTTCTTAGAAACATAGGCCGGGGGGAAAACCTGGCAATTTTAGACAGGCACATTCTTAAAAACTTAAAGGCACTTAAGGTTATTAAAGAAATACCGCAGTCTCTTACGCCAAAAAAGTATTTTGAAATTGAAAAGAAGCTGATAGGTTTTTCTAAAAAGGTTAATATACCGGTAACTCATCTGGATTTATTATTCTGGTCAAATGAAACCGGCGAAATCTTTAAATGACACTCAAGAGCATAAAGAAAGCATATAAAGATGAACACTGAGAATTACATTAGTATTGGTTTAAAAAATATATGAACAACAAAATAGCGTTAGTTGGAAATCCCAATGTAGGCAAGAGCGTAATATTCAATGCGCTTACAGGCGTTTATGCTGCGGTGTCTAATTATCCCGGAACAACGGTTGATGTTTCAGAAGGCGTTCTTAAATTAGACAACGATTTGCTGCGCATAGTAGATACGCCTGGCGTTAATTCTCTGATTCCTCATTCAGAGGACGAACTTGTCACTTCGGATATAATGCTTGACAAGGATATACGGGCCTTAATTCAGGTTGGCGACAGCAAAAATATGAAGAGAACCCTGTCTCTTACCATTCAATTGATAGAAACGGGCCTTCCTCTGATATTAGACCTGAACATGTATGATGAAGCCAAAGAGCACGGGATAAATATTGATTCTAAGAAGCTGTCTCAGATTCTTGGAATAGAAATAGTCAAGACAGTCGCTGTTACTAAAGAAGGGGTGCCTCAGTTAAAAAACGCGGTGGCAAGGGCAAAACGCCCTGAATTTAATGTCAGCTATAATCCGTTAATTGAAGAAGCAATTAAGAAAATAAACGAACAGCTGCCTCAATTTCTTAAAAATAACCGTTCAATTGCAGTACGGTTTCTTCTTTCATCAGATGAAGATAATATGCTGAAATTTATCAGCGAAGAAACAAGTAAAAAGATTAAAGAAATACGGGTTAATACCCAGAATAAAACCTCCAAACCCCTTGAGGCAGTTATTACCGAAGATATTTCAATAATAGTAGACAGAATAACAAAGGAAGTTTTGGTTATTTCTAAACCACTGAGTAAAGTTATACAGAATCATATAAGTAATTTTACCATGAGACCTGTTACAGGTACTATAATACTGTTTTTTGTAATGTTTCTTATGTACAAATTTGTAGGAGAGTTTGCGGCCGGGACAGCCGTAGATTTTTTTGAAGAGAAAGTATTTGGGAAATATATAAATCCATTTTTCATAGATTTTTTCAATGCACACATTGGCAGTATATTTTTGAGGGAATTATTTATTGGCCAGTATGGCATTATTACCATGGCTTTTACTTATGCTTTTGCAATTATATTTCCTATAGTTACTGCGTTTTTTTTGTTTTTCGGTTTTCTTGAAGATTCGGGTTACCTGCCCAGGTTAGCAGCCCTGTCAGACCGAGTATTTAAAATAATAGGCCTTAACGGCAGAGCTATTCTTCCTATGATTCTGGGGTTAGGCTGCGGAACTATGGCGGTATTAACCAGCAGAATACTTGATACTAAAAAAGAAAGAGTGCTTTTGACTTTCCTGCTTGCGTTATGTATACCCTGTTCGGCTCAGTTGGGTGTAATTATGGGTATTATGAGTGAATTATCGGTAACCGCCTTAATTATTTGGTGGGTTGTCATTATTTCCGTACTTCTTATTGCCGGTTATGCCGGTTCCAGGTTAATTCCCGGTAAAAAGAGCAGTTTTATCCAGGAAATTCCTCCGGTCAGAATTCCTGATTTTAAAAATATAATAGTTAAAACATTTGTCAGGCTCAAGTGGTATTTAAAGGAAGCTGTGCCGCTTTTTGTTCTTGGGACAGTGCTATTGTTTTTTAGCGAAAAAACAGGTTTGTTAATAGTTATAAAAAAGTTTTTAAGCCCGATAATTGTTGGCTGGTTAAGCCTGCCTGCAGATGTAGCGGAAGTTTTTATAATTGGTTTTCTCAGGCGTGACTATGGTACGGCGGGCTTGTACGTGCTTTATAAAAATGGGCAGCTAACCCACATACAGGTTTTAGTCAGCATTATAGTAATAACCTTTTTTCTGCCGTGCATAGCCCAGTTTTTTGTAACTGTTAAGGAAAGAGGGATAAAAACAGCGCTTTCTATACTGTTTTTTGTTTTTACTTTTGCTTTGCTAATCGGCGGTATACTGAACATAGTTTTAAGGCATTCTGCTCTTGGGGGATATTTATGAGCGAAAAAGATTTACAGGAAGCATTGAGCATAATCTGGGAACTGAAAGAAAAAAAAGCAGAAGAGCAGGAGAAAATAGGTTTGGAGTTGAAAACAAAGCTGGGCCAGGATTTGACGCAAGAGCTGGAAAAAATGGATTATATAATTTCACATAAAAGCAAAATAAAAATGACAGAAGCGGGAGAAAAAATAGCCAGGGACCTTATCCGCAGGCAGCGTATTGCCGAAAGGCTGCTTTGCGATGTTTTTGAAATAAAAGAAGAAGCGTTCTGTCCCGTAGCCTGTGAATTTGAGCACATACTTTCAAAGGAAGTTGAAGAAAGCATCTGTACCCTGCTGGGCCATCCGCGGCAATGCCCCCACGGTTCTATAATACCTGAAGGCGAGTGCTGTAAAAAGGCAAAAGAAGTGATTGAGAGCATCGTGGTTCCGCTTTCAAAATTGAAACCAAACCAAAAAGCAAAGATTGTATATGTGCTTACTGATAAAAACGAACAGTTACACAGATTGATGTCCCTGGGAATTGTGCCCGGAAGCGTTATAAATGTGCATCAGACTTTTCCATCTTTTGTTATTCAGGCAGGGGCTACTCAGATAGCTCTTGAAAAAGACGTTGCAGATAATATTTTCACAAGAAAAATATAAGAAGCCAGCGGGAGTGCAGGTGAGTAATAAATGCCCGGGAAATGATACAAGGTTTTTAAAGCTGGAAGTGCATAAATGCCCGCAATGCGGGTATGAAGTGGAAATGTTTTCTGATGAAGGCCTGGTAAAGTGTGCGAAATGCGGGGCAGAAGTTACCCGGGACCCGAAAACATCCTGTATTGCCTGGTGCAAGTACGCCAAACAGTGCATAGGTGAAAATAAGTGGAACGAAATCCGCAAGATACTTGAAAAAGATGAAATAATTAATAAAAAGGAGAAATGAAAGATGAATGGAAAGGAAATTATTGATGTTATTTACGGTATGAATACCGGCGGTAAGGAAAAGATGTTTTTTTTAAAAACCCTAACAATAGATTTGTTAGATAAAGAAGATGTCTGGGATGACATAGATAATTTAAGGGAATTTTTTAATAAACAATTAATAGTGCATTTCAGAAATGAAGGAATAATGATAAATATTATGGAAAGAGAGTTAGCATTAACTACTGAAGAAAAAGGAATATTGTCAGAAATATTAGCTGAACACGCGGTAATTATTAAAGAATACGAAGAATTAAATAAGTTTATTGAAAAATATAAAAACAATCCCCAAGACAGGCATATTCGTGAAAGTGTAATAGATGCGGCCCATAAAATATTTGGCTTATTGCCGCCCCATGCGGCAAAGGAAGATAAATACCTGTATCCGCTGGCAAAAGAAAAGCTTAGCGACAAGCATTTAAAAGAGCTTGAAGAAAAAATAGCGGGATATAAGTTTGAAAACAAATAGAAATATATTATTGATATTAATGGTTTTAGTTTTTTTAAAATCCGTTTGTTTTGCATCCAACTATCTTGCCTATACGGGTTACAGCCGGGGCAGCTCAAAAGTTATAGGTATGGGCGGCGCTTTTACCGGCATAGCAGATGATGTAAACTCAATTATTTATAATCCGGCAGGTTTTGCTTTTTCTGATTATAATAATTATGTTTCCTTGAACTATGTAAATTTTATAGACAAATCTTTTGATTTTGATAAAGCGTCAAAAGATGATGTGTGGAAAAGCGAAGCAACAAATTTCGGGTTTCTGCATAAAACAAAGAAATCCAATGGTTTTACCTGGGGTTTTTATTTAGACGGGCTATATAACCTTACTTTTACAAATAATCTGGCAGATAAAAATAAGTTTGTCCTGGATATGGGCCATCCGGGAGAGAGATATGAAATCAGTTTTTCTCTTACAAGGATATTGTTTCCTTTAATATGGAAGTATAATGACCGGCTGGCGTTTGGTGTAAACGCCAGTATTCTTGTTGCCAGATTAAGTTATGATTATCACGCACCGGCAGATTACATGAGTGTGTATGAAGACAGTACTACATTTCATTGCGATTTATCTGCTATGTACAAGGTAAGCGACAAAGTGCAGTTTGGCATAATGGTTAGGCCGCCGGCCTATTTTGATGTAAATGAAAACAGAAATGCTGATATTGGAACTTTTAAATGGTTTAATGATATTCATATGCCCCTGCAGATAAATACAGGTGTGGGTTATAAAATGAATAAGCAATTTATGTTTGATTTTGACCTGCATTATGCAAAATTTGATGGTAACGAGATTTTACCCGGATCTAACCTGGTCCCTGAATTTGCTGAATATAAACTTAAAACCAGACAGTCCCTAAGCCCTCATTTAGGCGGGCAATACCAGTCTACGTTAATGAAAAAGGATTTTTTTGTGCGGGCAGGTTATTATTACCAGCCGGGGTTGTTTGAAACCCTGGAAGATAAACATCACTTTACCTATAGTTTATCCTGGAGACTTATTAAACTGCCTGCCTGGGTTTATGTAATGGAGTATTTAAGCGTAGGTTTTAGTAATGACATAGCAGATAATTATGATGTGCAGACTTTTACACTGGACTCGGATTTTTAAAAGTCAATATGGTTTCATCTTGCTTAAAAAGATGAAACCATATGTGTGTGACGGTTATCCCAGCGGTTTGATTTAGCTGATGTGTTATAGATAAATCAGCAAGGGATAGAAGGCTGCTGAGCCTGCAATTATTTTTGCAGGTGAAAGCGTGTGACGGTTTACCCTTGTGTTCAAACCCCTTTATCCAGACATCTTTGAAACAGGGATAAATCATTTGCTAATCCTTCATTTCCTAACATATTCGTTTTTCTGGATAAAGCTTTCGCTTTAACATTTTTGTTCACAGGATATCGTTTTCACTTGCTTTCCTTTTTATATAATGACGCAAGTGCGCTACCCGCAGCACTTTATCCCAGCGGTTTGATTTAGCTGATGTGTTATAGATAAAAAAAATGAAAAAATTAAATACATTTATTGTTTCGGGTTTGCTGGCTATAATGTTTATCAGAATTGTGCTGATGATAAGCGTTGCTACCGATACCTATGATGAAATGGATTACCTGCGTACTGGCTGGTATCTGGCTCAACACCATAACTGGAATACAGAAAGCACTATCCGCCACCCCAGCCTTTCTTTTTATCTGCACGGCATTGTGTTAAATAATTTTCATTTTAGTTCCTGGGACCAGCGCCTTTTCTGGGCGCGGTTTATCCTGGCATTGTTTTCACTAATCCTGGGTTTTTACATTTACCGGTTTGCTAAAAGTCTTTACGGGCAAAAGGCAGGCCTGCTGGCAGTGGCGCTTTTTTCGCTGTCGCCAAACATTATTGCGCACTCGGGGCTTATTACTACAGATATATTGCTGGGTTGTTTTATGATGTGCGCTATTTATACCTCCTGGCGCCTGAGAGAAAGCAAAAAACCGTTTAAGAAAGTACTGCTTGTAGGTATTTTTATGGGCCTGGCATTGCTTTCTAAATTTACCGCAGTTATGATGCTGGTTATTATGTTTTTGCTGGTTTTAGCAGAAACGTTTTTTTTTGGCAAGAAATTCCGGCTGTTGCCGTACATTTTTACTGTCATTATCGGGCTTTTTATTCTTAATGCAGGGTATTCTTTTAAGGGGACTTTTGAAAAAACTGACAGTAAAATGCTCAGAAGCAGTTTGTTTACAAATTTAAATAAAACGCCTATTCTCAGGCTTCTGCCTGAGCCGTACATTATAGGTTTTGACAGACAGCAGTATATAAATGAAATAGGGCATCCCGCATTTTTAGACGGCAAATATTCCTATAGCGGGTGGTGGTATTACTTTCCTAAAGCGTTTTTTTATAAAGAACCGCTTCCGCTGATACTGATGATTTTTCTGTTTCTGCTTTTTTTCAGGCAGGTTTATAAAAAAGAATATCTGTCCGGATATGTTTACCTGGCCCTGCCGGTAATTGTTCTGTGCATTATAAACTGTTTTCTCAATAAAAATAATGCCGGGTACAGGTATCTTCTGCCTGTGTTTCCTTTTATTTTTGTGTTTATAAGCGGCCTGGCGGAATTAAAAATAAAACATTTCAAGCCAGCGCTGATACTTCTGCTTGCCTGGTTTGCCGTTGACAGCGCGCTGGCACACCCGTACTACATTGCCTATTTCAATGAAATAGCCGGCGGGGCTAAAAATGGGTATAAGCATCTGGTAGATTCAAATTTAGACTGGGGGCAGGACAGGAACCTGGTAATCAAGGAAACAGAAGGTAAACAGATAATATTTAATCCGCGCATACCGGTTGCAGGCAACATTGTAATAAATGCCAATAATCTACAGGACGTTTTTAAAATACGTAAAACACACCGCTGGCTTAAATTTTTTAAGCCGTCAGGAAATATAGGGTATTCCTGGCTGGTGTATGATTTAAAAATTGAAGATTTTGAAAATCTGGTAAAAGAATATCCGCAGGACTCTTATGCCCGGTACTGCCTGGGAAGTGCTTGTTCTGTAGCTGGCAGGAATTCAGAGGCGCTGGAACAATTTGCGCAGTCAATAAAGCTTAATCCGGAAGACCCGTATGTTTATAACAGCCTGGGCCAGCTGAGATTTTTTATGGGTAATATAGCTGATGCTGAAAGACAGTATTTAACAGCAGTAAAAAAAGATGAACTGCTTCCTGATTCTTACCAGAACCTGGCTGAATTATACGGAAAAACCGGCAGACAGGCTAAACAGAAAGAGTTTCAAAAGAGGTATAATGTTTACAGGGCCCTTGATGCCATGGCGTTTAAAACACCGGTTACGGTAAGTTATTTTTCTGATAAGGTAAGCCGCGAACCTGAAAACCCGGTGTACCACAACAATCTGGGTTTTGCTTATATTAAGGAAGGCGGTGTTGATAAGGCCATCGCGGAGTTTTCAAAAGCATTAGAGTTGGACCCTTATCAGCTGGATTATTATGCAAATCTGGTGTATGCCTATAATGAGAAAGGTGATTTAGCAAAGGCAAAAGAGTTAATGCAGTTGTATTTGAAATATCAGGGCACGGCAAAGATAAAAACGGCGTATTTTATACAATATGGTGAAGATAAAGTGGTACTGGACAGTATTTTGCTTTTACCGGTATTGAATTGAGCAATATACTATTTGAAACGATTTGTTCGCTTGTTTTGCAAAATGAAAGCATCGGAATAATTGCTGTTTTTCCTTGTGGAACAATGAAATAAAACGGGGTTTTCAAAACTCCTCACCCGCCACGGCGGGATCGTCAAACAGTTGAAAACCTAATCCATTTTATTTCATTTAAAACAGCAGAAGCCGCTTAAAATCGTTTCAAAAGTAAGCTCAATTCATATGTTTAGCAAAATACTTTTTTAGGGAGGATGAAGATGGAAGATTTGATTAGTGAATTCATAGCGATGAAAAAATATGCGCTGGTAGGTGCTACGGATAATAAGCAGAAGTTTGGCTATAAGATTTTGATGAGCCTAAAAAACCGCGGGTATGAAGTGTATCCGGTAAACCCGCGCCTTCCGGAAATAGAGGGGCTAAAGTGCTACAAGGCGTTGGCAGATATTCCTGTGAAGGTGGATGTGGTAAATATAGTGGTTCCTTCGGAAGTTACAGAAAAGGTGGTTGAGGAATGTAAGAAGCTGGGATTACTGAATGTGTGGATGCAACCCGGCGCCAGTAGTGAAAAAGCGGTAGAGTATTGTAATAAAAATGGTATAAGGCTGGTTCATGATGCGTGTGTGATGGTCCACTGATTAGCACCCTCCTTCGTTAGCATGATTTAACACCCTCCGCGGAAATCCACGGTTATAAAGCCGTGGATGGATAGCGTTTGTCCGCTTCGGGTATTTCAGCGTAGAGCTTGTTCCTGCGCTGTAGATAAGGTTTGAATCCACGCCTGTGAAGGCGTGGAGCTTCAAATAAACGTAACTATTTGTTACATTTAAATCAATAACTTCGGAAGGGCAAGCAGAGAAAGAGAATACAGAGAAAGAAGTTTTCGGGGGTTATCAGTACTTATATGAATACGGAACAAACATTAATTGAGCACTTGGAAGAATTAAGAAAAAGGATAATAGTGTGTCTGGTTACCACTGCCCTGTGCACCCTTGTTTGTTATTTCTATATTGACCAGATACTTGCCATTCTTTCAAAACCGGCAGGACATCTGGTATTTATTAAACCGGCAGAAGCGTTTTTTGTAAAAATAAAGGTGGCATTTTACGGGGCATTGGTAGTTGCTATGCCGGTGCTGATTTATCAGGCCTGGAAATTTGTAAGCCCCGGGCTTATAAAAACAGAAAAACAGCATATTTACTGGCTGGTACCGGTTTCGTATCTGTTGTTTGTAAGCGGTTTATTGTTTGGGTTTTTTCTGGTGCTTCCTCAGGGTTTGAAGTTTCTGCTGGCGTGCGGAGCGGAAAATATTGAACCCATGATTTCAGTAAGCAGTTATATATCTTTCGTTACCATTTTTTTGCTTGGTTTTGGGATTGTTTTCCAACTGCCGCTGGTTATTTTATTTCTTACAAAAATGGGTATTGTTACGCCGCAGAGCCTGTCAAAAAACCGTAAGTATGCCATTCTGGCTATTTTCATAGTAGCAGGCGTGCTAACCCCGGGGCCGGATATTTTCAGCCAGTTTATGATGGCTGTCCCCACTTTGGTTTTATACGAATTAAGCATTCTGCTTTCAAGGATAGTTTTCCGTAAAAAAGAACAAAAAGAAGAAGTAATTGAAGTAGATGACCCGGCCTACAGATAAAAAGCATTAAAAAAATGAATAATGGAAAATAACGATATTGAATTAATGCTGAAAGTAAAAACAGGGGATCTCTCGGCATTTGACTTGCTTCTTGACAGCTATGAAAAGCCGATAATAAACTTTATTTACCGTTATATTGGAAGCAGGGAAGATGCGGAAGATTTAGCGCAGGAAGTGTTTCTTAAAGTATACCGGGCTGTACCGTATTATGAACCCAGGTCAAAATTCTCTACCTGGCTTTTTAGAATCGCACATAATGTCAGTATAGATTATCTGAGAAAAAACAGGAATAAAAGAACCCTCCAGGTTTCCCAAAATAATCCTGATGAAGAAGAAAAAATACGGGAATTATATAATCCGGACGAACCGGGCGCAGAAACCCTGTTAGAAAACAAGCAAGTAAGGGAGAAAGTAAATTCATTACTGGCTAAGCTTCCGGATAAACAAAAAACAGCATTGATATTACGTATTTATGATGATAAATCTTACCTAGAAATTGCGGCTATACTTGCTTGCTCCGTGCCTGCCGTTGAAGCGCTCATCTTTCGCGCCCGGGAAACCTTAAAAAAACAATTTGGATAGTTTCTGCACGAAAAATATCTGTTATTAAAACATTTTTAAAATACCCCTTGACAAAAATACAGTGGTATGCTATAACAATACCAAGATGATAGACAATGTAATCAATAGAGGTTTTAATGCGGCTTACTTATAAAGGTGATTATGCTTTAAAGATTCTGCTTGATTTAGCCCTGAAATATAAACCCGGCGCAACCCAGCAGGAACTTGTTCAGATAAAAGATATTTCAAAAAGGCAGGACATACCTTTTAAATACCTGGGCCAGATAATACTGACATTAAAAGGCGCGGGATACATTTACAGCAAGAGAGGCCATGACGGCGGTATTTTTCTTGCGAAGCATCCCGGCAAGATTACATTGGGGGAAATAGTAAGGCTGACTGACGGCCCTACGTCTCCGATTACCTGTGTATCAAACACGGGGCCTTCAAAATGCGATTATTCTAAAAAGTGCCCGTTTAAAGGAGTCTGGGAAAAAGTGCGTGACAGCGTAAACGAAATAGTTGACAATGTAACAATAGAAGATATGGCAATAAAATGTAAGGCCAATACAAAAAATATTTTGGATTATAGTATTTAAAAAAAGCAGGAGTATTTTTTTAAAGTAAAAGACTACCATTCCTATCATCTTTATATGCAAAGGAGGTAAAAATTAAGATTTAAGACTTATTTCGTAAAAAACCCATAAAAGGGTTAATCTAAAATTAAGGAGAACAAGGCCATGAGTAAATTAGATTCAAAATTAAAGACAGAGACCTTAGCATTACACGGAGGCCAGGAAGCGGATCCAACAACAGGTTCCAGGGCAGTACCTATTTATCAGACAACGTCGTATCAGTTTAAAAGCACAGAACATGCGGCAAATCTTTTTGGATTAAAGGAATTCGGAAATATTTATACCCGCTTGATGAATCCAACAACAGATGTTTTTGAGAAACGCATAGCTGCGCTTGACGGAGGCGTGGGTGCGCTTGCCGTTTCAAGCGGGCAGTCTGCGATAACGCTTTCGCTTCTAAATATTGCCCAGACAGGCGATGAGATTATTTCAGCGGATAATCTCTACGGAGGAACCTATAACCTGTTCCACTATACGTTCCCAAAATTCGGCATCAAGGTCAGGTTTGTAAAATCAAATGACCTGGCGGCCATTGAAAAAGCCATAACGCCCAAAACAAAGGCAATTTATGCAGAATCCATAGGAAATCCCAAGCTGGATATTGCTGACCTTGAAGGAATTTCAAAGGTTGCACACAAAAACGGCATTCCCTTTGTTTTGGATAATACCGTTTCACCATATTTGTTAAGGCCTATTGATTACGGTGTTGATATTGTGGTCTATTCGGCTACTAAGTTTATAGGAGGCCACGGCACATCTATAGGAGGAGTTATTGTTGATTCAGGTAAATTTGACTGGACCAGCGGCAAATTCCCGCTGATAGCTGAACCTGACCCCAGTTACCACGGTATTAATTTTGTAGAAGCGCTTAAACCTCTTGGCAATATAGCCTATATTATTAAAGCGCGGGTAACCTTGCTCCGGGACCTGGGCCCTGCTCTATCGCCGTTTAATTCATTTTTGTTTCTTCAGGGTTTAGAAACACTCCATCTGAGGCTCCCTAAGCATTCTGAAAATGCGCTTGCCGTTGCAAAATATCTTGAGAAGCATTCAAAGGTAAGCTGGGTAAATTACCCGGGGCTTGCTTCAAGTTCTGATAAAGCGCGCGCTGACAAGTACCTCAAGAAAGGCGCAGGCGCAATTTTGGGTTTTGGTATTAAAGGAGGCATTGAAGCCGGCAAAAAGTTTATTGATTCTCTGGAGCTGATTTCTCATCTTGCCAATGTGGGCGATGCCAAGTCACTGGCTATTCATCCTGCAACCACAACACACCAGCAGTTGTCAGCCGAAGAACAGCAGGCCACCGGCGTTACTCCTGATTTTATCCGTTTATCAATAGGTATAGAGCATATTGATGACATAATTGCTGATATTGAACAGGCTTTAGCAAAAGCCTGATAAAAGGAAAGTTTATGGCTGAAAAAAAAGAAAGCTTAGGAATAGTTGAAACAAAATATTTTACTTTTGCCGCCGCGCCTGATGAGCTTGTACTGGAAAGCGGGGAAAAACTGGGGCCTGTAACTTTAGCCTACGAAACTTACGGCACGCTCAATAATGAAAAATCAAATGCAATATTAGTACTGCATGCTTTTTCAGGAGATGCCCATGCCGCAGGTTACCATCAGGGCGATGACAACCCGGGCTGGTGGGATGATATGATTGGCCCTGGCAAAGCTTTTGATACAAACAAATATTATATTTTAAGTTCAAATGTCATAGGCGGCTGCAAGGGAAGCACCGGCCCGTCTTCCCTAAACCCGAAGACTTTAAAACCCTACGGACTTGAATTTCCGCTAATTACGATTTCAGACATGGTAAAAGCACAGAAACAGCTGGTTGATTTTTTAGGCATAGAACGGTTACTATCGGTTGCAGGTGGTTCCATGGGCGGCATGCAGGCCCTGCAGTGGTTTGCGTCTTACCCTGAAAAGGTCCGCAGTGTTATTCCTATAGCTACTGCAATGAAACATTCTCCCCAGCAGATTGCTTTTGATGAGGTTGGCAGGCAGGCAATAATGGCAGACCCGGCCTGGAACAAAGGCGGCTATTATGAATCCGGGCAGCCTGACAGAGGCCTGGCGGTTGCGCGGATGATCGGGCACATAACCTATATGAGCGCTGCATCAATGGAAGAAAAATTTTCAAGAAGGCTTAAAAAAGATGGTTATAGCTTCAGTTTTAATGCTGATTTTGAAGTTGAAGGGTACCTGCGTTACAGGGGTGAGAGTTTTGTAAAAAGATTTGATGCCAACACGTATCTTTACATTACCAAAGCAATGGATTATTTTGATGTTTCCGGAGCTAAACTTGTAAAAAACGTCAAAAACCCGGATGTTAAATTCCTTGTGTTGTCTTTTAAGTCTGACTGGCTTTACCCCTGCGCCCAATCAAAGGAATTGGTGCACCAGCTCAAATTAAAACAGATTGATGTCACTTATTGCGAAATATTTTCTACATACGGCCACGATGCTTTTCTGGTTGAAGTTGAAGCTGAGAGTAAATTGATTGAGCATTTTCTTGAGAATATAAACGGGAGAAATAAAAACAATGGTTTCTGATACTATAAGGTTTGACCATCAGTTAATAGGTAAAATAATTCATGAAGGGGCCAGGGTGATTGACCTGGGCTGCGGCGAAGGCGATCTGATTTTTCATCTTGCTAATGTGAAGAACGCTGTAGTTCAGGGCATAGAACTTGATGAAAGCGCAATATATAAGTGCGTAGAAAAAGGATTAAGCGTACTGCACGGCGACCTGGATAACGGATTAAACGGGTTTCCTGACAAGGTGTTTGATTACGTGATACTAAATCAGAGCTTACAGCAGGTTAGAAAGGTGGAATACGTAATTGAAGAAACGTTTAGAATAGGGGCTAAAGTAATTATAGGGTTTCCTAACTTTGCACATTTAGAATCCCGCGCCAAATTGTTTTTCGCAGGCAAAGTTCCCGTAACCGGGAGCCTGCCAGGCCAGTGGTATGAGACACCGAATTTAAGATTTTTAAGTATTAAAGATTTTAAGGAATTCTGCAGAGATAGAGAAATAAATATTGAGCAGGCCTACTATCTCGGCAAAAGCAATACAGTTGGATTTCTGCCGAATCTATTTGCACAAAACGCAATATTTGTGCTTTCAAAAACTAACAGGAGGGTTATACCCCAGACTCTTTTAAACGAGTAATTGGGGTATCAACAGGGAGGTAAAAAATCATGAATAAAAACAAAAGTTATTCAATTCTTGTCAACAATCTGCGCAGCTTTAAGCGCGTGCTGATTGCTTCTTCAGGCGGTTCCGGTGCATCATTTCTGCTTAAAACAGCGAAATCAGTGATTGGGGCCGAAAATGTAGCCACTGCCACTGCGCAGAGCAGGGATAAAAATGAACTTTTCAGAAAGCTTACTTTTAAAGCAAGAAAAAAAGAAATGGTACTTTGCGATACTGCCAATTTTTCTGATTTTGTAGATCATCCATACGGCAGAAAAGCTGAGGTTAAATGGGGTATCGCCTCGCCTCTTGCCATGGCCGGCTTTACAAGAAAAGATGTACAAACATTTAAACGCGCAGGCAAGGAGTATTAAGATGGCTCTGTACAATAATATTCTTGAATCAGTAGGTAAAACGCCGCTGGTCCGGCTTAACAGAATAACTAAAGACATAAAATCAACAATCTATGTCAAAGTGGAATACTTAAACCCGGGTGGAAGCATAAAGGACCGGATAGGCATAGCCATGATTGAAGCTGCTGAAAAAGAAGGGCTGTTAAAACCGGGCGGTACAATAATTGAGGCTACGGCCGGCAATACCGGCGTGGGCCTGGCGCTTGTGGCCGCAGTAAAAGGATACCGGGTGATTTTTGTTATGCCGGATAAAATGAGTGAAGATAAAATAAGCCTTTTAAAAGCTTACGGGGCAGAAGTTGTTATTACACCCACTTCCGTGCCGCCGGATTCACCCGAAAGTTATAATGGTGTTGCAGACAGGCTGGCGCGGGAAATACCCGGTGCCTACAGGCCTAACCAGTTTGTAAATTCCAATAACCCGCTGGCCCATTACCTGACAACAGGCCGTGAAATCTGGCAGGATACGGAGGGAAAAATTGATGTTTTTGTGGCCAGCATGGGTACAGGCGGGACCATTTCCGGCACGGCAAAATATCTGAAAGAAAAAAATCCTGGACTGGTAGTGGTTGGCGCTGACCCGGAAGGTTCAATTTTGTCCGGCGACAGCCCCCGCCCCTATAAGGTTGAAGGTATTGGCGAGGACTTTATTCCCAAAACTTTTAACCGGCAGATTGTTGATGAAATGATACGGGTAAGCGATAAGGAATCTTTCAATATGGCCCGGCAGCTTGCCAGGGAGGAAGGCTTGCTTGTCGGCGGTTCTTCCGGCACTGCTTTAGCGGCTGCTTTAAAATATGCCCAACGCCTTGATACCCCCAGATATATTGTTGTTATATTGCCCGATACCGGAAGAAATTACATTACAAAAATATTTTCTGATTCCTGGATGCAGGAAAACGGTTTTTGGGAAGGCCTTAAAAACAAATCCGTGAAATTAAAAGATATACTTAACGGCAGAAAAGGTATGCCGCCAATTATATCAGTTAAACCGCATGAGTCCCTTGCTTCCGCGGTTAAACTGATGCACAGGTATAATATTTCCCAGCTTCCGGTAATTGAATCAGGGAAAGTAATAGGAAGCCTTAATGAGGCTTCAATAATGAAAAATTTAAGCGACGGGATTGATATTTTCAAGCAGAAAATCAGCGCCATAATGGGAAAACCCCTTCCTCACCTTCAGGAAGGCCAGGATATATCCGAAGCGTACAGAATCCTGCTGTCAGGCAGTTCCGGGATAATTGTTACCAGTGACAGAGAATCGCCCGTTGCAGTTATTACTAGATCAGATTTGATAGATTATTTTATTACTCAGAAAGAGGAGTTTGTTTATGAAATATGAAAATTTGAAACTGCCCGCAACAAAGCCGGAAAATTATTTGGAACTCAAGGCCTCGCTTCTTGTAGAAGGTGTTAATGCCGACAGGCAGTCCATGAAAGGGCTTGGTGTTAGTTTCAAGGAGCAAAGGCACGGGCTTTTCGGCTGGGATTTTGATGACCATGCAGGAACGCTATTGCCGGATGATTTCACTCTCCCTGACGGTACGGTTGTACAATTCAGGATGAAAAATGATGCGCCTTATAAAATAAAGCAAAAAAACAATAAAAGGCTTCTTTATAAAAATGAAATTGAAATCTGCGAAGTAAACTGGCTCCGGCGCCCGGAGTTTTACAACAAAAAAACATCTCAGGGTTATAATATGCCGGAAATAGGGCAGGTGGGAGGAGAAGACTGCTTATTTTTCTGCTATCAGAATTATTGTTCTCATTTCAGTAAAAATAAACAATGCTTGTTTTGCAACCTGGTATCAACCTCAAAAACATATAATTCGGTATTGAAAAAGAAAACCATTGAAGCAATCGGAGAAGTTGCCGGTGAAGCCTGGAAAGAAGGTATGGCCAGACATGTTTTGATTACCGGAGGGTGCACCACAGCAGAAAATGAAACAAAACAAGTTACGGCAATAGTGCAGTCAATCCTAAAACACACAGGCTTAAAAAAGCTCCCGGGGACAGTTCTCCCGTCGCCGGCTAAAGGCGACAGCATAAAAGCATATCATGACAGCGGAATTGCCGCTATAGGCTACAGCATGGAAATCTGGGATGAGAGGCTGTACTCTGCAGTCTGCCCCGGCAAAGCTGAGAATACATCACATAAAGAATTCATTGAATCCATTGAATCAGCAGTAAAAATATTCGGCGAAGGCAATGTTTATGGTGTTTTTGTTATGGGTATTGAACCAAAAGAGAGTTTTCTTGAGGGTGTCAGGGTTATTTCCGGATTAGGCGCGAACGTGGTGCCTTTTGTCTGGTCCCCTAACCCGGGCTCAAAATATGAAGGACACCGCGCGCCTGCTCCTAAATGGTATTATGATACTATAATGGAAGCCGCGGCTATTGTAAAGGGAAATAAGTTTTCCAGTGACGATAGGAACCACTGTTACAAATGCGACGGAAATTCTTTGCTGCATGATGCTTTAAGAATAAGGGGAATCTAATATGAAATTTGAAACCAGGGCTATTCATGACGGGCAAAAACCTGATCCGGCTACGGGGGCGGTTATTGTCCCGGTTTATCAAACCTCTACTTATCAGCAGGAAGCTGTTGGCAAACATAAAGGTTATGAATATTCACGTACAGGCAACCCAACCCGTAAAGCGCTTGAGGATTCGCTTGCCTCTCTTGAAGAAGCCCAGTACGGGCTTGCCTTTTCATCCGGTGTTGCGGCGACGCATGCAATTTTCAATTTGTTAAAAAACGGCGACCACATTATCTGCGGAGATGAAGTTTACGGAGGTACTTACAGGCTTATTGAGAAAGTTATGAAAAAATGGGGGCTTGAAGCGGATTATTTTGATGTTGATGATATCAGCAGTTTGAGTAAACTCATAAAACCAAACACAAAAATGATCTGGCTTGAAACGCCTACAAACCCGCTTTTAAAAATAATAGATATCAGTTATGCCGCCCGAATTGCAAAAAAGCACAAGCTGATTTTAGCCGTTGACAATACTTTTGCAAGCCCCTATTTCCAGAAACCGCTTGAGCTGGGCGCTGCTATTGTAGTACACAGTACTACAAAATACCTGGCCGGCCATAGTGATGTCATAGGTGGCGCGGTGTTAACCTCTGATAACAAAATGTATGACAGCCTAAAGTTTTACCAGAATGCCGCCGGTGCGGTGCCGGGCCCCTGGGATTCGTGGCTGGTGTTAAGAGGAATAAAAACTCTGGCGGTAAGGATGAAAGCGCATGAGCAGAATGCTCTTTATCTGGCGGGCTATCTTGAAAAACATCTGCGGGTGGAAAAAATATATTATCCCGGCTTAAAAAGTAATAAAGGTTATGGTATTGCCCGGAAACAAATGAGCGGTTACGGAGGGATGATAAGTTTTGAACTAAAAGGCGGATTCAGGCAGGTAAATAAATTTATTTCAAAACTCAAATTATTTTCCCTTGCCGAAAGCCTGGGCGGGGTGGAATCACTGGTTTGCTACCCGCCAAAAATGACCCATGGTTCATTTTCTCAAACTGAAAGAGAACAAAGAGGCATTAAAGACAATTTGCTGAGGCTTTCGGTAGGATTAGAAAATAAAGAAGATTTGAAAAGAGACCTGGAACAGGCTTTTTGACCGCAAGTTTTTGGAGGTTCTTACGTTTAATAGGGTATGGAGCCAAAAAATATCAAACAAAAGCTTTCCGCGTATCTGGACAGTGAATTAAGTGCCAGAGAAAGGCAGTTGATTGAAGAACATCTCAAGAATTGTGTACCCTGCAGGGAAACCCTTTCTCTGTTTTCAAAACAAAACGAACTTTTAAAAAATTGCGAAACAATAGAAGTTTCTTCGGGTTTCAGAGCCCGCTTAAAAACACGCCTTAAAGAAAAAACTGGAAAAAAGTTAGAATTACCTGTTTTCAAATGGATACCGGTACCTATTGCCTGCGCCGTCGTTGTTGTTCTATTTGTCTGTTTTTCTATAATCACCCCCTACACCTACGGAATCACTTCAGTTGATACAGAAAATAAATATACGGATTTGTTCAAAAAGCAACTGTTTTGCTTTTCGGCCAAAAGCATTATCGCCCCGCTGAATTTTATTGATTTTTATAATAATTACTACCAGGTATTATGTGAATGCAGCCAGAAGAAAAATGGTGCAGCATGTACCTGCGGGGGGTGCGGAAAATGAAATCAAAGCTGGCAATAGCAAGTATGGTTATGGGTTTGTTATCTTTCGTGCAATTGTTTGGAATAGAAAAAGCTGTTGTTTCAATTGTATTTGGAAGCATTGCTTTGAGGGAAATTCTGGCAGGGGAGGAGTTGAGGGGTAAAAATTATGCTTATGCAGGCATTATTTTAGGTTCGCTTTACATCCTGATTTTAGCGGGATTTCTGATAGTTAAGGGCCCGCATATTTTTGAGCTGATTAATAGACTTAAGTAGCTAAATTTTTATACATGGGGTTTTGCGTCAGCCCACCCTGGGCTTCCGCATAAACTCTATCCGCCAAAACCGGCGGAAAATGTAATGGAGGAATTTATGAAAAAGTCAGTTTTAGTGGTTGCGGCAGTATGTGTATCAGCTGGTTTGTTTTTGTATGGGTGTAACCGTACAACGGCCCATTGTCCTATGATGGGAATGACCGAACCTGAGCCGGCGGTCAGTATAGATAATAAAACTGAAAATAAAAAAGTTAGTTATGTATGCCCTATGCATTCCGACGTAACAAGTGATAATCCCGGGAAATGTTCAAAATGCGGGATGAGCCTGGTACAAAAAAAGTAACGCATAGAATAAATCTAATTGCATATTGAGGTAAACAAATGACTGCAGGAAAGAATCTTCTTTTTTTATGTTAATAAAAAATGAACAGCAGAAAAAGTATATCCAAAAATAGTTTGCAGGCAATATGGTATAATATTGGCGTAAAGACGGCTACAGAGTTTTCTATCATCAGTAGTGCCATTTGGATAGTAGGCAAATATTTTGTTTTAGTGAGAATGTAAAAAATGAAAAAAACTATTATATTTTTGATGTTGCTAAGCCTGACTGGCGGTTATGGCGTTGCTCAGGAAAAGGTCCTGTTGCTGGAAGATGCCGTAAAACAGTCAAAAGAAAACAATCCTGAAATTCAGGCCGCAAGACAGAAATATCTTGCATCAAAATCAGGCATTATTCCGGTGCGTAATTTGCCGGACCCCGTTTTAAGCATTGAATATGATTCCTTAAATAAAATGAATATGTACGGTTTTACCCAGGAAATCCCTTTCTGGGGAAAGCTTTCTCTGCGGGGGAAGATAGCCGGAAACGAAGCAGAAATGATAAGAAACGGTGAATACCTTTCAAAAGAACTGGAAGTAATAGCAAGGACAAAAACTTCCTACTTTCTTTTTTTAGCCGCATCCAAAGCTGTCACTATATATGATGAAAGTTCACAGCTTATGAAAAGTATAATAAAATCCGTTGAAGCGGGTTATATTACAGGAAAAACCAGCCAGAGCGATGTTTTGCGCGCCCAGGTGGAATTATCAAAAATGCTTAATATGCTTGTTATAATGAAGCAGGAAAGGGATGCCATGCAGGCCATGCTTAATGTTTTATTGAACAACAAACCTGATACCCTGCCGGGAAGCCCTGTGGAGCCTGTAAACTATGATTTTAAATATTCACTGGAAGAACTTACAGCAATAGCGTTGAAAAACCGCCCGGAGTTGAAGGCAGCAAAAAACCTATTGGAAAAAAACAAGCTTTCAACAGCACTGTTTAAAAGGGAATATCTGCCTGACTTTATGATAGGCTACAAAAGGCAGTATATGAGCAATACCGGGGAATATGCAGGCCATTTAGATATGGTATCGCTAAATCTTCCGCTCTGGTTCTGGAAACAAAGGGCCATGGTTGCACAGTCAAAGCAGGAACAGGAAATGGCGCAGGCCCAGTACACAAATATGGAAAATATGACCTATTACGATATGAAAGTTCTGTATACAAAAGTCAAAACTTACCAACAACTGATAAATGAATACGCAAACGCAATAATACCCAAGGCAAAACAACTGCTGGAAATTTCGCAGGCGAGCTACCAGGCAAATAAAACTGATTTCATAGACTTGCTTGACAGCCAGCGGACTTTGCTTGCGCTGCGGCTGGAATATTACCAGTATGTAGTTGAATATGAAAAAAATCTGGGTGAACTTGAACGTATTGTCGGCAGAGAACTAAAGTAGTCCGTGGAGGCATGAAAATGTTAAGAAAAAGATTAATTTTATGTTTAACAGTAAGTTTATTATTATTTTCTTTCGCCGGAATTAATTCCTGCGGGAATAAACATAATCACAGTGAAACAGAAGATGTTCAGGGCCAGAAATATTACTGCCCTATGCACCCCAGCTATACTTCTAATAAACCCGGCAGTTGCCCTATATGCGGTATGGATCTGGTAAAAGCAGAGAATAAAACACCGGCACTTGGCGGTGAAGGTGTATACATAAGCCCGGAAAGGCAGCAGCTCATTGGCGTAAAATTAACAAAAGTCAGCAGAAGAAACCTGGAAACTCTGGTGCGTGCTTCCGGCAAGGTGGCGCATGATATTGAGCTCTATTCTGCAATTGTGGATTACCAGGTTGCATTTAAAAGTTCTTCTGAAATCAGCGATCAGCCAAATTCATCTTTAATATCATCTATAGAACGCTTAAAACATTTAGGTTTATCTGATGCGCAGATAAAACGCTATTCACAGACTTCCGAATCTCCGTCAAACCTGATTATGACCAACGAAAACGGCGGTACCGTATGGATTTATGCTCAGGTTTATGAAAATGAGGCAAATCTTATCAAAGAAGGGCAGTTAATGGAAGTAACTACGTCAGCCCTGCCCGGAAAAAAATTTATCGGCAAAGTAAGTTCTGTGGGCGCTTATATGACCAGTGAAACCAGGTCTTTGCTGGTGCGCGCAGAAGTTTCTGATCCAAAGGGTTTGCTGAAACCGGAAATGTTTGCAGATACGGTTGTTCATGTGGCTATTGGAAAAAAAGTAGCTGTGCCGGAAGAAGCGGTGCTTGATACCGGCACCAGACAGCTGGTGTTTGTTAATAAAGGAAACGGCATGTATGAGCCCAGAAAAGTTACCGTGGGTGTTCACGCAGAAGGGTATTATGAAATTATTGAGGGGGTTTCACCCGGAGAAGAAGTGGTAACCTCAGCTAATTTTCTGATTGATTCCGAATCCAGGTTAAAATCAACAGTAAAGTAACTTTAAATATCACTTTAAATTACGCAATTAGGTTTGAAGGTATATAAAGATTTGATATAATATAAACGAGAAGAATTAACGTCTATTAACGAGGATAAAATCATGACAGGCAGTTCTATTTATAATCAAATTAGAAAAAGACAAAATCAGATCAATGCTTATTGTATGAAGTCCGGTATTGAATATCTTGGTTTATTTGGTTCTGTTGGAAGAAAGGAAAAAAGTGTTTCAAACGATATAGATGTTTTGGTGAGATTTAATAAACCTAAAGGGTTTGGTTTTGTAGCTATTAAAAACGACTTAACAAAGATGTTCAGGAAAAAAGTTGATCTTGTAACTATAAAGGCATTACACCCGTTATTAAGAGATAAAATCTTAAAAGAGGTTGTTACCATTTATGAAAATAAATAAGCAGGGTTATGAGTTCTATATAAAATCTATTGAAGCAGAAATATTAAAAGTGGAAAAGTTTACAAAAGGAGAAACCCATAAGACTTTTTCAAAAGATGAAGAAAAACAATATGCCGTTTATAAGGCCTGCGAAAATATAGGCGAAGCTGTAAAACATATACCAAAGGAATTAAGGGACAGTTACCCCGGAGTGCCCTGGAAAGAAATTGCCGGCTTCAGGGATATACTTTCTCACGAATATTTTGGCGTAGATATAGATGAAGTATGGAAAATAGTCCACGAAGACCTGCCTAAACTTAAAGCTCAAATCAAAACTATAATTAAAAGCATTAAATAAATAATGATAAAAGATTATTCTCCGCGTTATGTCAGCCGATATGTGTACGGTGGCAATAATGTGGTTAACCAATATTTATTATTCTATGTAAGCGCATGGATTGGTATGCAGTTGCACAAAAAGGGTTCATCGGGATGTCCTTAAGGAAAAGGAAAATATCGGAGATTAGTAAAAATAAGGTTGTTCATTGATTTGTTTTTCGCACCTTCAGCAAATCGCTGCAAATATTTTTGGCATCTGCGGAACTCGCCTTTCATGCAAGAATTGACGGGGCTCAAACAGTCCTCGATGAAAAACCCAATAATATTATTGCTCATAATCAGGATAATGGTGCTCAAAACAAACGCAATGAACTGTTTTTTTGTGAAGCAGAAAATTCAAGATTATTGTAAGAAATTTTGAGAGATTTCAAACTAAAAGATATTGTTGACAGGCTTGACTTGAGAATTTAACTATTTTACCCGCTTTCGCAGAATGTCCCGAGTGTAAACTTAGGCGTGAATGCGTTGTAGGGTATCCC
>MGVC01000069.1 GCA_001800285.1 Elusimicrobia bacterium RIFOXYA2_FULL_39_19
CGTTGCAAGAGCAGAGTTTGGCAGATTCGTACTACTGAAATCTGACTACATCTTAACTTGAAATAATCCAGTCAGCGGGTTATCTAAAGCTGCCTTTTTGATTATACTGTAGGGCGGGCTTTCCCAAGCACGCCAAGCTGTTGCTTTTTTCGGATTGTTCGGTCTGATAGATTATCCTATATTCTGGCATCAGACACTCTTGAGGAGTTCGGTCTGATAGATTATCCTATATTCTGGCATCAGACACTCTTGAGGAGTTCGGTCTGATAGATTATCCTTTAATCTGGAATCAGACACTCTTATGGTGTTCGGTCTGATAGATTATTCTATATTCTGGCATCAGACACTCTTTCGGATTGTTCGGAGAACAATCCCTACTATGTTCAAAATACTCTTTTGAAAAGCAATATACTCAACCATTATGCCCAGTAGGTAAAGGTAACTGCCCGCAATCATTTTTTCCTCTTTCTAAGTTCAGATAACGGGTCACCGGCTAAATACTTTTCTTTGCGCACTTTATAGATTAAAGGCCTTACATCTTCAAGAAAAGCAGACCGCAAAAGCCTGTCTGCCATGCTAATATCGCAGGCCAGCTGATGCTTTTTTAATTCACTATAGCCTACAAGCAGAGCTTTTGCATAAGCCAGCTCAATATTTTCCAGCGACTCAACAAGCTCTTCGGCAGGATTTTTTATGCAGTGGCTCTGGTCAATCATAAAAGAAATATCCTTTATCTGGATTAAACCTCTATGCTCCGCTTCGCAAAGGGCACAGAATATTCTGTACAGCTGGGCAGGGTCAATACTTCCCGTAGCCAGGTCATCATCGGCATATTTTTTGTCGTTAAAGTGAAACCCGCCAAGTTTTTGTTCGCGGATTAATAGAGCAACAATCTGCTCTATATTAACACCCTGGGCGTGATGGCCTAAATCAACCAGCACTTTCGCATTTTTGCCCAGTTTATTTACCAGATTTAGCGCCCGGCCCCAGTCCTGTATGGCCGTTGAATAAAACCCCGGCTCAAAAAGCTTATATTCAAGAAGAAGTAATTCATCTTTTTTAAGTTTTGCATAAATTTCCTTTAGCGACTTCTCCAGCCTTTCCGCCTGGTCATAGAAACTCATCTGCCCGGGTGAATTAGCGCCGTCCGGAAGCCATATAACAAGAGTCTTACTGCCAAGATAACGCATAATTTTTATGCAGTCAATGTTATGGGCTACTGAGGCTTTTCGTAATTTTTCTACCGGTGAAGTTAAACTGCCGAAGCGCAGTTCGCTGTTAAGCACGGTACCGGGCCTTACAGAAAACATATTTGAATTTATAGCGCCCGCTTTCAGCTTGTTTTTTGCAAGGCATTCTTTTAATTTCAGCAAATCTTCTTTTGTGGAAACATCCCAGGGAAAATGCAGCGCCACTTTTTTACCCTGCCCGGTAAGTTGATTGAATATTCCCGCCAGCTCAAGCTTTTCTTCTACTGTTTTCGGGTCAGTGTCTGTTTTGTACGTTTCAAAACGCGTGCCGCCCCTGCCGAACCCCCAGCTGGGTACTTCAATTTCAAGTTTCTGAAACTTTTCTGTAAAATCATTCATAACAATTCCTCTTTTTATATATTCTCTACAACCCATTCGGGTATTCTGTCTTGTATTTCCATCCAGGTTTCATGAACAGCAAAAGGATTAACCACTAACTCTTTTTTACAATTCAAATTGTTATAAACACCAAAAACAGTTGCAGGCTGACACGCGGCGTCTTTTAAACCTACAGATACAAGTGTTGGGCAGGAAATTTTATCGGCAAAATTCAAAGGATCAAAATATGTAAAAGTTTCATGAATCTTTTGCTCGTGTTTCGGGTATCTTTTTATAAATTCAACAATTTCCATATAAGGGCCGCCGGGAGTTAACATAGCTCTTTCAAAATGACAGAGAAATGGTTCTTCCGCTATTGCCGCTTTTGGCCTTGAATCAAGGCCGCATAAGGCAAGAGTCATTCCGCCGCCCTGGCTGCCGCCATGCACAATTATTTTTTTAGCATCTATTTCTTCGCACTGGCACAAATAATCCAGGGCACGCACACAATCAACATAGGCCCCGCGATAATAATACTCTTCTTTGTCAAGAATACCTCTTGTCATAAATCCGCTGTAGGCTCCGGCAGAATATTTGGTATTGTCAATGCTTTCTCCAGCCTGGCCGCGAACATGTATTTCAAAAAGCGCTATGTCCATTAGAGGCCACATCATATGAAAATTTCTTGCATCATAGGGCCCGTTATAACCATGCAAATAAAGTATAACCGGAAATTTACCTTTTTTATTAGGAAGAAAAAACCTGCCGGTAATTTTTGCGCCGCGGAAACCCTGATACAAAACTTCATAAATATTTACCTTATCAGTAAAATTTGGCAGAGGTTTCCTGCTTGCATTTAGAGGTTCATTTTTTGATTCATTTAATGTTGTTTTCCAGAAATCATAAAAATCATTTTCCCTTGTTGGTTCCGGCTGATACTTTTTTAGTTCTTCCACCACACTGTTATAATTCATCAGTTTCTCCTATATATTTTCCATAATCCATTCAGGAATACGGTTATTATAATCAAACCAACCTTCGTGGCCGGCATAGGGATTTATCATTATTTCTTTTTTACATTTTAAGTTATTATACATTCCAAATACTGTAGATGGAGGACAAATGTTATCCATTAACCCCACAGATACAAGCGTTGGGCATGAAATTTTATCAGCAAAATTAAGCGTATCAAAATACGTCAGTGTTTCATGGATTTGCTTTTCATAGGATGGATACCTTCTGATATAATTTGTCAGTTCCGTATAGGGTGTTGTATCGCTTACTTCCATAGCCCTGTCAAAATGAGTCAAAAACGGCACCCCCGCTACGGCAACCTTAGGGCGCGGGTCCAGGCCACACGTTACCAGGGTCAGCCCTCCTCCCTGACTGCCGCCAAGTACGCCTATTCTTTTCGGGTCTACTTCATCGCACTGGCATAAAAAATCAAGAGCTTTTACTGAATCCAGATAAGCGCCCCTATAATAATATTCTTCTTTACTCAGGATACCTTTTGTCATATGCCCGCTGAAAGCACCCGTAGAATACAGCGTGTTATCAACGCTTTCACCCGCCTGCCCGCGGACATCTATTTCAAGAAGCGCCATATCCATCAAAGGCCACATCATAAAAGCTGTTTTTGCGTCATAAGGGCCGTTATATCCGTGTAAATGCAGCAGTACCGGAAACCTGCCTTTTTTATTAGGCACATAAAATCTTCCGGCAATTTTTGCGCCCCTGAAACCCTGGTACTGAATTTTATAAATCTTTACTTTATCGGTAAAACTGTCAATGGGTTTTCTGACAGCATGAAGCGGTTCTTTTTTTAATTCTTTCAGGGATAATTCCCAAAACTTGTAAAAATCACTTTTCCTGGTTGGTTTCGGTTTATACTTTTTTAATTCTTTTAACGGCATATCAAAGCTCGGCATACATTCCCCCTTTGAGTGAAGCACGTCCCGACTTGTCCTTTTATTATATGATATCGGGATGATTGCACATCAAATCCTGAAACTACATTTCACCGCAGGTGCGTTTCAGGGTAATACCTGATGTCTTGCGCTAATGTATCTAAACGCCACATAAATCGTAGAATTGAAGTTTAGGTATTACGCCCCAAGCGTAAAAGCAAATCAGGTGTCTTTAATTCTCCTTCTTAATACGTTCCTATATCTTTAACAAGTTCAATAATACGCTTAAAATCTTTTAAGCTGACATTTGAAGGCACTGAATGATCCGTTGAAAAAATATAACCGCCGGATTCTTTTAATGCCGGCAATACTCTTTTTATTTCCGCCTCTATTTTTTCTATATCATCCCATAGCACGGCATTTATACCGCCGTGCAGAACAAGCTGTTTACCGTATTTTTTCTTTACCTCTACCGGGTTCATGCCGGCTTTAACTTCCAGCGGGTTTAATGCATCAATACCGATATTAATAAATTCCGGTATAAAAGGATTTACATCACCGCAGGAATGCAGATGTGTTTTTACTCCCTTTGCATGGGCCCATTCAACCGCGCGTTTATGTACAGGTTTTAACAGCTCCCTGTAAGTATTTACAGAAAAAAACTGGTTGCCTTTGTAGCCCAGGTCATCCCACCAGAAGGCACTGTCAAATTCATAGCCTTTTTCCCACAGCTTGTCATACAAAACCAATTCAACATCAAGAAAATGGTTAAACATATCCACGCACCACTGAGGGTCTTCTATAAGCGCCATCAGTAATCTTTCTGTGCCTACAGTCCAGGAATGGGTAACATCAAAGCCAAACCACAGATTGGCCTGAATCCAGGCGCCCTGTTCCCGCCAAGTTTTATAATTTGCCTTCAGATAATTCCAGTCAATCCTGTCTTCTGATGGAACCATTCTTGCCTTTGCTTCTTTCCAGCTATCAGGGTCTTTAATTTTAAAATCCATAAATTCAGGGGTTGATTCCGCATGTTTCCATTTTTTAAAAGTTGCCCCCCATTTGCTTGTAGTAATTTTATACTCGCTGGTTTCTTCAATAATTTTTTCCGGATACTGCGGGCTGTTATCCAGGTCAATGGGTATTATCTGGTCAATATCAAAATAATCCGCATACCACGTATTTTCAGGCATACCTTCCTTACGCCACCTTTCAATGGTGGTAGGCCACGGGCAGTCATACACCGGAATGCGGTCCGGATTTTTATGCTCAAAAACCCTCAACATTCTTTCTTTTGAAGTAAGCTTAACCATCTTGCCTCCTCTAAAGTTAGTTATATAATTATAATACCATTTATTGTGGAACTAAAAAAACATTCTTTGCGTCTATAGATCAAACATTCTGATTAATCATTAAAGGAATAAAATAAAATGAAAGAAATAATTATGCAAGAAGCTATTGAGAATAAAATATTTATTGTGCGCAATCACAAGGTGATGTTAAGCCCGCACCTGTCAGAACTTTACAACATTCCGGCAAAAGCACTTTTGCAGGCAGTTAAACGCAATATGTCAAGATTTCCAGAAGATTTTATGTTTAAATTAACCTGGATTGAAACAAAAGCTTTAAGGTCACAAATTGTTACCTTAAACAAAGACAGTCTCATTAAAAGAGGGCAACACATAAAATATCAACCCTATGCCTTTACTGAACAAGGTGTTGCCATGCTTTCAAGCGTTTTAAATAGTCAAAGAGCTATTCAGGTTAATATTGCAATCATGAGAACTTTTGTTAGAGTTAAACATTTCTTAATTGTAAATAAAGAAATCGGTAATAGATTAGCTGAACTTGAAAGAAAATACGAGAAACACGACTCTGAAATACAGTCAGTATTTGAAGCTATCCGCCAATTAATAAAACCACTGCAAGAAAAAACAAACAAAATTGGATTTCATAAAGAATGAGAATCAATTAATCTTACCAAATTACCATTAATCATCTCTATCTATCTCAGCCTCTTAGTTTTACCACCACATACGCCGTAGCTAAAACTATCGCGCACGGGATTATCAATATTTTATACACATCTTTCCAACTGGCTTTGAAATATTCGCGGGTCAGCACCAGGCAGTAATGTACCGGTGAAAGCAGTACACCCATATAACCCGATGCGTAGGCCCAGGTTAACAAACTATGGTCATTGGACAGATAGGTCATTAATAAAGGAAAGGCTATGGCTACAAACGGCTGGGTAAGCCCGGTAATAAGCGCCGTTAAAAAAGGAAGAATAAATAAAAGCAGCATTACCGGAATATGCCAGCTGATAAATTCTGCGGACATCTGCGAAATAATGCCTGAATTTTCCATAACCGCCTTAAAACTCATAATACCCAGCACCACGCTTACAATAGTAAAACTGAAACTTTTAATAAACATTTTATACATGGCGTGCAAGCCGGATTTGTTTGCCAGGGCCATAAATATAATGGAAATAATAATTGCCAGGTAAACCGGCACTTTAAAAACCAAGGCCAGCACAATAATTACAAGTAACGGAATAATGGCATAAAGAAAATATTTCATGCCTTCCATGTTTACCTTTTCAGGACGTTCTTTTTTATCATACTTTATTCCTGAAAGCCCGAAGACCAGCCCGGCAATAATAGCCGCTATGGTTAATGGAAAATTAAGCATAAATATCTGCCCGAAAGAAAGCCCCAGCAAACTGGCGCTTAGTATGACGCCGGGATAAGTAGGCATACAGTATTCCCAGATATGCCTGAACCAGTAATTTTGAAATGTAAGTTTTGCGGGAGATGTGTGTTTTGAGTACTGCGAATCTTTAACAAGAGGCGCTGATACCATGGCCCCGCCAATTATAGGAATAAGGCCGATAATTGCCGGAGGTATTACAAGCGCTATGGGTGAATTTCTTAGTACTGAATTAAGGTGAGTAGTAAGATTTTTTGTGCCGCCGGACGTGCTCCAGATTTCTATGAAATAAAATATCAGTAAAAGTGAAAGCAGTAAATCTATGGTTTCCCATTTGTAAGTAGACTGCAGGATGGTTGTCAGCACATTTAGCCAGGGCAGGGCAGTTAAACCCAGCGCTATACCACAGATAAAAAGCCCCAGGCCCAAATCCATTTTTTTACGGGTCCAGAAAACCAGAAAAACCAAAACTAATGATATTTTAAGCGTTGCCATAATTGCTGTCCAAATTATTTGTCATACCCCGGAGGCGGGTATCCAGTCAGTATAACTTACGTCGAGTTTTGTAGTGCTTGGGCTTACCGAACAAATTAAAAAAACACGGTCTTGCACAACAAGCTCTGCTACTACAAATAATTTTCATCTATATTGAAATAAAAGCTCTAATTTCTACCAGCTAAACAGGCTGTAACAGTATGTTTTTTATTATCCTTGAAAACCGGGACAATATTGCCCGGTACTTTTTTGCCGTCAACAACAAGTTCTTGCACCCCGCCGCATAAACCCTGCGGGTTATTTACTGTAATTTCATAAACCGCATTTCTGAATTTTCTGGTTACTTTGTAGGTTTTCCAGCTTTTAGGAATGCACGGGTCTATTTTAAGGCCGTTGTATTCAGGCTTAATTCCTAAAATGTACTGACTGATTGCCAAAAAACTCCACGAGGCGGTGCCAGTAAGCCAGGAATGCGACGCCCTGCCAAAAAGTTTATTTTCGCGGGCGGCTATAGCTTCCGGGTAAACATACGGGTCACAAACGTGAATATCCTGAATTTTATTTTTTGAAAACGGCGAAAGCGCCTGATAATATTTAAATGCAGTATCTCCTCTGCCTAAAATACATTCCGCTACAATAGCCCATACATGGCCATGAGGAAATATACCGCCGTTTTCCCTGCTTCCTGCAGGCACTACGCCGATAGCGCCTATGTCCGGGTCATATTTAGAAAAAGAGGGTTTCATTAATTCCACACCGTAAGGCGTATATAAATATTTTTCCACAGAATCCATAGCTTTGAGTGCGCGGTCTTTTGGTGCAATACCGCTTATTAAAGCCCAGCTTTGCGCGTTTACAAATATTTTTGCTTCTGTATTCTTTTTTGAACCTAAGGGACGGCCTTTACCGTCAAACATTCTTTTATACCACTGCCCGTCCCAGGTATGCTTGTTTACTCTTTCTGCCATTATCTCAGAAAGTTTCAGGTATTTGCCGGCATCTTCTTTTCTGCCAATATACTGAGCCAGTTCTGCAAACCGTTTGCAGGCGTCTACAAACTGGCACGCCACCATCTGGGAAACAGCCGGCCCGATAGGATTTAAATCATCATTCCAGTCTGACTCTCCCGTAAGCGGGAGGCCGTATTTTCCGGTTTTTGAAAACACGTAATCCAGCGCTTTTTTCAGGTGGTCATAAACAGGGGCGCTTCCCGAATCTGCAAACTTAACATCTTTTTTTAAGTAACCGGTATTGCCTGTTTCCTTTATATAGGAAGTTACGGCAAGGATAAGCCACAGCGGGTCATCTGAAAAACCGGTGCCTTCCGGTGTTTTGGTAAGCGGATTATAGGAATGATAGGCATCGCCTTTGCTAAACTGAATTTCAGCCAGGCCGGTTATTTTTTTCTGCACTTCTTCATCATACATGTGCATAACGCCCAGCACATCCTGCAGCCGGTCCCGGAAACCCACGCCTAAATATATGCCCTGCTGGAAAAATGACACGTACCGCGCCCAGTTAAAATTTACATCTACCTGGTACTGGTTCCAGAGATTGGTAATGGTTTCCACGCCTTCATCCGGGCACTGCACCTGAAAAGCTGAAAGCTGTTTTTCCCGGTATGCTTTAAGCGCGGTAAAATAAGCAGCTGCGGTTTTTTCTTTCAGCGCTTCTTTAACTTCACGGGTCTCAGCGAATTTTTTTTCTGCTATGCCCAACACAAAAATAAATGTTTTTGTTTCCCCGGGTTTTAGGGCAATATTTTTCTGGAAAGAGGCTATGGGGTTTCCTCCGCGGTAACATTTATTGGAACATTTGCCGTTTTCTACTGCCTGCGGTTTTTCTTCACTGCCTAAACAGCCGAAAAACTCATCCCGTTGAAGCTCATAACTATCCGGCATAAAATTTCCGGTAAAATATACGTACTTTCTGCTAAACGGTTCCCTTCCTATATAAACACCCGTATCAAAATAAGTAAAATGATAAATAGTATTACTTTTCTTTTCGTATTCTATGTTGCCGTTATTTATAATATTATTTACGGTCACATCTTTCAGCGCGTTTAAAAGCGAAAATTCCGCGTAAGAAAAAATGTTAAGGTTTCTTTTTTTTGTGTCTTTGTTGGTTATTTTAAACTTCCAGATTTCAAAACTTTTACCAAGCGGCACAAAATATAGGGATTCTGTTTGTATTTTTGCATACTCCGTATTTATTTTTGTATAGCCCAGCCCGTGCCGGCACTCATACTTAACTTTTTTTAAATCTTTCATTACAGGCGCATAGGTGGCTGACCAGTAATCCTGTGAATTGGCATCTTTTATATAAAGGTACCTGCCCGGCCTGTCCTTTGGCACGCTGTTATAGCGGTAGCGGGTAAGCCGGCCCAGTTTAGGGTCTTTATGAAAACTAAAACCCCCGCCGGTATTGCTGACAATCCCGCAGTATTCATCATTGCCTATATAATTTATCCACGGCACAGGCGTATCCTGCCTGGTAATCACATATTCTTTGTTTTTCTGGTCAAAATTCCCGTATTTCACCTTAAAACCCCTCTTTATTATTTTTGTCGGATGATGGGTAACTTAAAAAAACTTTCACTTCAATATTAAACCTAACTTAGAATAAATAATTTCCTTGTTAAGTTGTCAAATTGACTCCGTCCCCCACGGCCCTACCACGTCCAAAATTCTTTTAACTTCATCTTTTACCTGCTCAACTGTGCCGTAGGGCAGTGTTTGCTGGGTGCTTATCCCGCCATAAAAAGTAAGGCTGTTGCCATATTGTTTTTTTGCTTCAAACACATCTATAACTTCCGGCTGGAACGGGTTAAATATATCCAGCCCGCATTCTATAAGGTCCGGAAATAATTCCTTTACGTCGCCGCAGGAATGAATAGAAACGTACTTGCCGTTTTTTTTCACTTCGCCGTACAGCTGCTTTATTCTTGGCCTTATAAATTCATCCCAGAGTTTTTTACCCATCAGCAGGCCTGTCTGGGAGCCCCAGTCATCACCGAAATGTATGCAGTCTATGTTATGCCTGGCTGCATTTTTTATTATCTTTAAATTAAAATCAAGAATTTTATCCATTAGATTGTGGACAAACTCCGGTTCTGAAATCATATAGACAAACAGATTTTCCATGCCGGCAAGCGCCCAGGCGCGCTCAAATAAACTAAACCCCAGCTGGGCAACAATAAATTTATCGGGATTTTCTTTTATTAGTTTATCGTACCTTGCATATCTTGACGGGTCATCCGCATCAGGAAACCTGTAAGCATCTATATTTTCAGGGGTAATAAGCACATTTGACACAACACCAATATCCTTATCAAGCGTGCGGTCCCACAGCACGCCAAACTGGTCCTGCCAGAAACCTTTTTTTATTTCTTTCCAGCTGTTGGCGGGTTTTGTATCCATTTCAATACTGCAGTTACCCAGTTTTTCCTCAAAATCCGGGTCACCGTAAAACGCTGCCATTTTTGCATGCGCCTGCTGTGTAAAAGATATATTGTAAGGTACTTTATCCGGCTGTTTGTGCTTTAATGAAGTAATTACTCTTTCACGGTTTGTCATTTAACACTTCCCTACGTGTTGATAGGTTAATATGATTATAAGTTGATAAGTAACTTCTTCTTATAAACAAATCAGTTTATCAACAAATCAGCTTTTAAATTTGTTAAGAAAAATAACTTTGTTGCTCAGCCGGGATTGCTCTGCGGCAAAAGACATTACGTGGCTTTCCAGGGAAACCTTTGCGCTGGTTAAGCCGCCGGGTTTTCCTGCTTTGACCTGTTTTATAAAATCTTCCATCAGGCCCCAGTCCCCGCCGCCATGGCCCTGCGCATTTTTTGGAATTATGCTTATTGTTTCATTTTTATCCGTGCCAAAATGCTTTATTTCTATTTCACAATCTTCATGATGGCCCCTTATTTCGCCTTCAGTGCCCATAATTTTAATAGTGCGGGTAACCTGTTTTGAAAAGGCGCACATGGTAAACGCTACGGTTACTTCATTTTCAAATTCCATATTAACTACCTGATGGTCAACAACGTTATTATCACATTTAAATGCACATTTACCGTACGGGCCTGTTTTAAGCGCCTCTATTCTTGCTTCAAGGCTTTTATCAGCACTGATGACAGATGCAGGCCAGTTGGTTTTTTCACCCAGATAAAGTTTTAGCGCTGAATAAGTACATTCGCTTTCAACAGGACAGTCTATACAACGGTCAGCCGAACCCTTGGGCGCATTTTCTTTTTTGAAAAATGTAAGATTGCCGAAAGAAGATATTTTTTCACATTTTGAATCTGCTATCCAGCGTAAAAGGTCCATATCGTGGCAGCATTTAGCAAGGATCATGGGTGATGATGTTTTAGAGTTTCTCCAGTTGCCGCGCACAAAGCTGTGCGCCTGGTGCCAGTGGCCTACATTTTCATTATGCACAATTGAAATTACCCTGCCTATTCTGCCTTCCTGGATAATTTGTTTTATGGTTGACCAGAACGGAGTGTACCTTAACACATGGCAGATCATCAGGATTTTTTTATATTTCTGCTCAAAGCCTGCAATTTCATAGCATTCCCTTAAATTATTGGACATGGGCTTTTCAAGCAGGACATGATAACCTTTTTTAAGCGCCGCTTCCGCTGGCTTGTTATGCATATTATCCATGGTACAGATAAGTGCCGCGTCTGCAAGTTTTGGCTTTGAAAATAAACCTTCCCAAGAGTTAAACCTGTTTTCAAAAGGTATGTTATGTTTATCGGCAAATTCATTTCTTTTTGTTTTATTGGGCTCTGCTACTGCTGTAAATCTGACATTTTGTGAATGTGCATAAACGTATTCACCGTAGGTATCTGCCCCGCGGTTACCCGCGCCGATAAGTGCTAATTCTGTTTTCTTCATTTTTTCCCCTTTTAAATATTTGTCCGAAGGACATGTTAAATATTTACCCCAACGTATTGGATTATTTATTGTGTTTGAAATAATCCAGTCAGTGGGTTATCTAAAGCTACCTTTTTGATTATACTGTAGGGCGGGCTTTCCCAAGCACGCCAAGCTGTTGCTTTTTTTGGATTGTTCGGTCTGATAGATTATCCTTTAATCTGGCATCAGACACTCTTATGGTGTTCGGTCTGATAGATTATCCTATATTCTGGCATCAGACACTCTTATGGTGTTCGGTCTGATAGATTATCCTATATTCTGGCATCAGACACTCTTTCGGATTGTTCGGAGAACAATCCCTACTATATTAAAAATATTCTTTTGAAAAGCAATATACTCAATTATTATTCCCGATAGGTAAAGGCAACTGCCCGCAATCATTTTTCTTCTTCCTGTTGTATATCATCAGCCTATATTTATTGTTTAGCTATTGCTTGTCTTACACTCTTTACTACTTTTTCTACAAAACTTAAATATTCCACGCATTCCTTTTGCATTACCTCAATACCACCCGCATAAAGGTCAATATTTCTTTTTGACCGCATTAAATTTCCCATGTCTGTTATTGCATTATCCTTCAGCAGTTGGGCCAGAGATTCAATTATTTTTAAGTGATGCCCGGGCACACTTCTTACTTTAACCTTATGGTGACTTAGCAGTGCAATCCCTGCTTTTATTAGAGAGGTATAAGCGTAATTGAATTTTACATCTAATATATTGTCTCTTATTGCAATTTGCAGGTCTTTTTGGGCGTTTTCAAAGTTTTTTTCAACCTGGTTTTTTGTAAAATCAAATTCTACAAAGTATTTTGTATCAAATTTCTTCATTGCAGTTTTATATGATCGCCTTTCATAATACCGGTAATAAATGGGTCATTTTTCTTTATGCGCCCGTCATATTCTGTGGAGCTTATGTTAACTGTATTAATTTCACGGTTTATCTGTTTCTGTACTATACTTATTTGTTTCTGAAGCTCCAGAATACTATGTTCTCCTACTACCAGCAAATCTATATCACTGTTGGTATCCATCGTATTTTTTACATAAGAACCGAATAATAAAGCGGTTTTAATACCATTAATTTTATTTAAAATATTTTTAAGCTTGTCTTCCAGGCCTAAAGTTTTAAGAAAAATGACTTTATATTCTTTATATAAATGGTATTTTTCATTAATAGAATACAACTTAAGATTGCCTTTTGGTTTTACAGTTAAAATGCCTTCTGTTTCCAGCTCTCTGATTTTTTTTACCAGATTCCTTTTATCCAGCCCCAATAATTTAGAAATTTCATTTATATACAATTCTTCTTTGGGGTTAATAAAAAAGTAGTTAAGAAGTTTTTTTGTTATAGCTGACCGTAAGGATATCATGGTTTTCTCCGGTGTATGTTTTTACACCTATTAGTGTAATATATTACACCCGTGATGTCAAATTTTATGAGTGGTTTTTCACAGCAGCCCGGCCTGTCGAACAAATTGAAAAATATTACTTTGAGAAACAAACACATCCGCCAAATAGGGTTGTTATTGCTTCAATTTTTTTAATTTAGTTTCTGCCATACAAATACCAGTAAACAAAACCTACAAACACACCGCCGCCTATTATGTTTCCCAGGGTTACCGGTATAAGATTATGCACAAAAAACCCCAGCCAGCTTACATTTGCGCCATAAAATATTCCTGTTGGCACAAAAAACATATTGGCTATACTGTGCTCAAACCCTACTGCCACAAACGCCATTACAGGAAACCAGATACCGCAGATTTTGCTGATGATGTCATTGGATGATACCGAAAGCCAGATAGAAAGGCAGACCAGCCAGTTACAGCCGATGCCTTTGAGTAAAAGCACCCAAAAACCCTGCGATACTTTTACTTCTGCGGTAGTTTTTATATATGACAGCCAGGGTTCACTGGCAAAAATACCCGTAAGGTAAGTAAGAAAATAAGCTACAAATAAAGAACCTATAAAATTGCCTACATAAACCCAGAACCAGTTACTTACGCACTGTTTTACTGTAATGTTTTCCTTCATTACCCCGGGTACAATAAAACCTACATTACCGGTGAATAATTCTGCACCGGTCACAACTACAAGTATCAGCCCTACAGGAAACATAGCGCCAGCCAGAAATTTCTGAATTCCCGGAAAATATTCTGCCAGCCCCGGAGAACCGCCGGCTACCAGCACCGCCAGCAAACCGCCCATGGCTATGAAAGCGCCCGCCATAAAACTTTGTATCAGCCTTATGTCAGTTGGTAAAGTGATACGGTGACAGCCGGAATTTTCAATTTCTTTCAGTGTTTCTTTGGGTTTCATGAATACCATATTATATTTCTCCAAATTGATGATTTAGTTCAATTAAATTGATGAACTATCAGTTTTTTTGATTTGTCTTTAATAAAGCAGATACTGCTATCTGCCTTTCGGCGGAGGTGGTGGAAGTTTTTTTCCTGCTTTTGCCGGAACAAAACCTTCATCCATATACTTTTGCTCTGCTTCACAGTACCAGCGTTTATATTCTGCAATATACATCAGCGGTTTTGCGCAATCCGGGCATAAACTGTTTTGTTTCGGTGCAGATGAGGAGCCTTCCCAACCGGCAAGCCGCGCAAAAAGCCACCACGCGGCATACGCTTTACGGTTTGCATTAAGCGGCTCACTGTGTGCGCTCTGGCACCTGTACCAGTCTACATTTTCTTTATGAGAATCCTGCCAGTCCCGCGCCCAGTTTTTATCGGCGCTTCTGTTGCCGTCGCTGTCATAGCCGCAGCCGTCAGTGGCATATTTATCAAGATAATAGTTGCCGTCAGGGTCATAGCTTTCTATATCTGCAAAATCATAAAGTGTTTTATTGTTTTCACGGCAGTAATCCCTGATTTGCTGGTTTCTCTGGTTTAAGCGCCCGCTTTCACCGGTGCCGTCTAAATGGCCTGTCATGTAAACAAAAGCCACGTTCGGGAATTCTTCTTCCAGCTCGGTCATCAGGGTAAGATAGGTTTTTATTTCCGATGGCGAGGACCAGCTGACCTGCCCGCACCAGGACCACATGATAACATTGGTTTCAGGATATGAGTTTAAATAATCTCTTGTGGCGTCTGCCCAGGCGGTACGGTCCGGGGCGCCTAAATCACCGGCGCCGTTTATAGGGTCGCTTAAATCTAAAGTGCTTCCGCCGCCGCTTCCCTGCCAGGCGTAAAGTTTGCCTTTAAACCTTGCCAGGCCGGTCATGCCGATAGTTAGCTGGCTGCCGTGCGAAGTATGGCCATAGCCGATATGCAAATCTTTTTTTGCCTGTACAATCCAGGGTTCAGGGATTTGTGAAAGGTCGGTGCAGGTATGGTCAATTATGATGGGCCCTGCAGCAAAAATAGTGTTGAAATTTAAAGTTAACGCCAAAACAAACAAGCAAATACTGTTTTTTAACATCATAGCGCCTCCTAACAGGGCTTTTTTTATAAAAGCAGAGCCGGTTATCGGCTCTGCTTTTATATATAATTATTATAATGCTAAGCGTTCAAAACAGCTTCAACACTCTGTGAAATCCTTGTCAAATGTACCGGATTATTTTATTACAATTACTTCATAATCCTTTACTTCCGGGACTACAAACTCATAATACTTTCCGGCTTTTGTGGCTTTAAGTTTCTTGTTTGAAGCCAGAGTTTTTACTGCTTTGGGTTTTTCTTTTAGCTGAAGTTTGACTTTTATATCCCTGACCGGCACAATTTCGTCCGAAGGCCTTTTTATTCTTGTGGACCAGTTAATTATATGCAGAGCTTTAGAACCATCCTTTGTTTCCGTTAGATTTATGTCAAGAGAATAATTTTTTTCCAGAATTAACGGCACCTCTACAAGCCAGCGGACTGCGTTTGAAACTATGTCCCTGATATCCCTTACGTTGAAAGTTAAATATAACGCGCCTACATTGCCGGCAAAATAAATCACTTTTCCCTTGCCGTGCTTATTTACGGTAATGCTTGGGTGGTCGCTTACTCCCTTGAAACAATCATACCTGAAATTCAGCGGGTTCATGAATTTAGCAAGAACCTGCGTGCCTAAAGCAGCTTTTACCCTGACATTATCCAGGGCCGCGGGTAGGTAGGATATTTTTGAGCTGTTGACAATCACATGCTTTGCCGATATTTTCTGGTAATCAATTTTAGTTCTGTAAATAAACTTCTTTAAGTCTTCGGGCGTATTTATTCCGCCGGTTGATACTCCCAGTAAATCGGAAATTAAAAAATCTTTGCGCATTACGCCTTTCTCTTCATAAAGCGAAACTTCGTTTGAAGCTATCAGGTTGCCGCCATTCTCAACGAATTTTCTTATTTCCTGCGCCTGAGCCTCATTTAAACACGCGGTGTTAGGCATAATCACACAGTCATATTTCTCCATACCTTTTTCGTTCAAATCTTTTTCTACCAAAATATCAAACGGAATATGCGCCTGGGTAAGAATATCATAAAACCCTTCAAACTCTTTTATATATTCCTTGTCCGACTCAACTTCTATGTGGTGTGTACCGCCGGCGCCTTTGAGGACTCCGTGCGTATAAAAATCCGCCGTAGTCTGCGACCAGTACAGGGCAACATTGTTATAGGACTCAGCTCCAAGATAAATGTTTTCATTTTTTTCAATAAAACTGAACATTTCTTTCACGGGCGCCAGCTTCAGGGAATCATTTACGGTAAGGTAATCATCCATGGTAACGAAAGGGTACGCTCCGTTAGCGGCTGTTTCTGCGATAATATTTTTTATGTCCGCGGCAGGTAACGGGTAAAAATCCCAGACCTTGTGCGCGTAACAAAGGTAAACTATTGCCGGTTTGTCTTTCCCCGCAATGGCTTTGTGATATTTCGCGACTGCTCCCGCGCCCCAGATATTTGTATTAAAAGGGTTTGAATAAAACACAAAATGCTCACCGCCGATAATATCGCTCTGAGGGGCATGGTATTCGGAAGTTATGGCGTTAAACCAGGAGGTTTTTAACGGCGCGCCGTTTTTATATATCGGTATATCGCGCACTTTTTTGGTTTCCTTTCTTATTTCTGCCAGATACTGCGCGATGGAATCAAACCTGAACTGCATAAAATTCTCAAATATTTTCTCCCCCCAAAGTTCTTCTTTGGGTATTTCGGCACCATAAATGGATTTAAACTTTTTCTGACAGTGTTTGCAGTAACAGGTGCCTATGGGAAAGGAAGGCCCGTCAAAGAAAATACCGTCAATGTCATAATTTGTGACAAGTTCTTTACAGATGCCTATGGATTCCGCCAGATAATCCGGGCTGTTAACGCAGGGGCAGAAACCCTTGCCGTACCAGGCAGCCATATCAAAAATATCTCCTGATTTTAATACCGTCAGCCAGCCGTCGCCTTCAGGCTTGCTTTCCTTTAAAACCCAGTGGCAATTAAAATAGGCAATTAATTTTATTTTTCTTTTGTGGCATTCTTCAACCATTTCTTTTAAAATATCTTTGCCGCCCGTCAATGGTTCCATTTTGCGGTACTTGCTGGGATAAAAAGTGTTGCCGGTTAAAGGAGTTGTGGCAACATAATGAATTGCGTTAGCATGTACTTCCTGGGCAATCTTCGCCATGCGCTTCGGATTGCAGATGTTTATATCCTTGCTGATCGGATCATACCACAAAAATCTGTAAAACTTATCTTCATTAAAAAACTTCATCTACGCCTCTCCTTTCCTTAGCCGCCTGCGGCGGAAATTTAAATACTTTTAGAATTTATTTAGAATACCCTGGTTGCTTTCAGCATTCTTTCGTACATCTCTTTGGTTTCATCCAAATTATCTTCCGTATTTATTTAACGGTCAACAATTCTGAAACAGACCAAAGAAAATAGCACACATGAGGAGTCCAGTATTCACCTGTCTGCCAATAGCCCTTTCCTTCATAAGGCATATCAGTAGAAGTCCCACCAATACCATTCATAACACCACCGTCAATTAGAGGAGTTGATTGATCAATGTCGTGACTGTCATAAAATGGTATTTGGTAATAACCAACACCGGTTACAACAGTAGCATTAAAGGGGTTATTACCTAAAATCCAGTCAAGTTGTCGCTCCGCTAATTTTAGATATTGTGGTTTTCCTAATATTTTTGATGCTTTCCCCAACCCTACGGCTGTTCCCAGTAAATTTGAACTCATTCCTACCCACCAACGAAGAGACGGTTCCATAAAGTATCTATAATACAAACTACCTATTTGTCTTGAACCCCCGGGATTAGTTGAATAAAGCCCATACGGAACAATACCAAAGGCATTTCTATTAGCTATAACTGATAAATAATCTTCTACATAAGACCTGATACATTCTTTCCATTGAGAGCTTTTGGAGTCCTCAGGAAATACTTCACACAAAGCACACAATCCAATTAAAGACATTGGTTCCTTATAAACAGGCTTCATAAATGCAGTTTTGGCAGCAGTGGTATAAAAGAATCCTTTTATCTGTGTCTGTCCTCCAATATATTTTGTTTCCTGCAATGCCATAAGATTATCAGCCATTGTGATAGCAAAATTCTTATATTCAGAATTACCGGTAGCAAGATATAACTGCACTCCGGCATAAATACCGTAACCACAAGAAGAATAACCGGTCAAATTGGGCCATTGTGCTTTAGAAAAATTATAACACCTAACAGCTGAAGCCAGGCAGGCTTTAGCATATGCAGAGTCAGTATTTTTATATATTCTGTATAGGTTTGCTTGAGCTGAAATGAAATTATAATTACGAACCGGGTTTGTGCTTAAGATTATAACTCTATCGTCGTCATTTCCAATTATGTTATCAGTCCAGTAAGAGCCGTCAGCCCAGGAATAAGGGTCGGGGTCACCGTCTAAATAAGAATACATATCTCCATCAGGGCCCTGCATATTGAGAAAATAAAGATTTCCCCACTTTAGTTCATCTAAAATAGCATTATTACTGTCCCAGGAAGGATTGATTATCTTAATGGATTCCAAGCCATGGATTCCATATAATGTGGCATCCATCCACTTTCTAAGGTCACAGGCATCATGCCAACCGCCGGCACAATTATGATAGGGGCCATATCTGTTTTCTAATTTTGCATCATCAAGATGGCAGGTTGTTTCACGCCAGTTAATAGTTGTATTTCCGCATCTTTGTTTGCGAAAATAATTATAAGCAGATTTCCGTACGGCATCATAATAATTATCCCTCGCTACTAGGCCAATGGGAAAGCAGTAAGAATATTCGGAAGTGCTTACCCGGATACGATAAGTCCCTGTTGCTGTAAAATTAGTAAAATCACCGACTAAATAACTGCCTAAATCCGTACCGGCTGAATTTAAACTGCCGGTAAAAACGACATTGCTGCCAATATCAATTAATTCAAAAACTGAAAAATTACCGCTGCTTATCACAACTTTTTTATTTCCTTGTGTAAGATAACCTAAATGGTTAATAAGTATTTTTATTTTTTTTGAGTCAGAGGAAACTTTTTCTAATCTGAAATTATCAAGATAAAAAACCATATCTTCGGGAACTCGCTCTTCTGTGCCTGCCTGATATAGTTTTTCTTCCGAGGAATAAATAAAAAGAGTTTTTATTTCTTTCATATTTATTAATTGTTTGTCTTTTTGGGTCACTATACCGTCTAATGGTATGGAAATTTGGTTTAATCCTGGATTTATATTAATGCCATCGCCAAGCGCATAATTATAACCTTTTTCCATATCTGTCCCATTCTGGCCGGAAACCATTATGTCAAGCTTACCAAACATATTTCCTGGATTAATAATATCAAATTCCAAAAAATGATAGTCAGACCAGTCTTTAGGTAACCCTTCTTTTTCACTGCAATAAAATGCCGGCCAAAGAGCATCCTTAGCTACAATAACTTTCAATGAGCGTTTCCCGTTAGTTACATATTTTTTATCATCAGAAACTGAAAGTATTACACCGTGCTTATTATCGCCAATAAAAACTTTTCCGTCCTGATCCTCTGCTTTACTTACAAACTTTCCCCCGATTTCGTTTTCTTCAAATTCTGTAATAACAAAAGTTTCCGCTTTTCCTGTCATTAATAGAATCCCTAAAAGGGTGAAAATAAAAAATCTCATAAAATTCATTCCTTAGAATACCCTGGTTGCTTTCAGCATTCTTTCGTACATCTCTTTGGTTTCATCCAGGGTGCCTGTGCACTGCGGGTCATTGATAAATGACTGCAGGCCGAGGTTTTTATCTTTTGTCAGTACAGATTTAATAATCAGTTCCTGATTTAAGCAATGCCTGGAAATAAGCGGGTAAAGGCTTTCAGGTACTTTCCCTGCTTTTATTGTTTTAATGGAATCTTTGGAAAAATGCGCATTGGTTTCTACCACGGCTTCTTTGGGCAGGTTTTCAATCTGGCCATTGTTTCTGTAATTTACGTTTGTAATCAATGGTTTTATACCTAAAAGAGCCAAAATTAAATCTACGCCTTCTTCTCCTGTTTTTTCCAGTTTAAATTCTTCCTTGCCGGAAAGCTGTTTTTTAAATAATGCCGGTTTCGTGGCAAAAACTGCTTTCCTATATTCTATAGGAGTGTTAATGATGCCCCAGCGGTACATGTTTTCTTTGCTTTTTAAGATACCCGGCACAAATTCGCACAAGTGCCTGTCACCGGCTGAACCCCAATAGCCGTAAATATTCATCAGTTCAATAGCTAACTGGTAATTATTTGCAAAATAATCCTTTTCTTTCAGCATTTCTTTTTTTGTATATTTTCTGGCCATTTTTTTTGTTTTGATATATTTTTTCAGCAGGGCCAGCACATCATGGTTTTTCCATGTAGCTTTGGTAATAAAGGTAAAGTGGTTTACCCCGGTTATATCTACTTTTATATCTCTACGGTCCGGCAAAGGCACTTTAAGAGTTTCAGAAACTATTTTTGCAAAGAACTCTTGTGAGCAAAACACTTCGTGACAGCAGCCGAAAACCTTAAGTTTTGGCTCAACTGCAGTGAAAGTCCTTGTGCAGACTGTCATGGGGTTTGTATAGTTAATTACCCATGCCTTAGGGCAGGTTTTGGCAATTTCGTGCGCAAATTCTTTATGTATCTTTACTGACCGCATGGACCGCATAAGCCCAGCAGGCCCGACAGTATCGCCAACAGTATGTATGATGCCGTATTTCTTAGGAATATTAAGGTCCTGCTCCATCATTTCAAGCCCGCCTGGAGTAATGGAAGACACTACAAAATCAGCGCCTTTAAGCGCATCTCTTAAATTTTTTGCTACGCTGTAATCCCACCTGGATTTTGCCCCTGGTAAAGTATTCATCCAGTTGCCGAACTGTGCATTTAGTTTTGCGCCGGCAAAATCTATGTCATACAAACTTACACTGCCGGCTATATCCGGGCAAAGCACCAAGTCACTCATAAGTTTATGCGCCCAGCTCCTGCTGCCTCCGCCTATGTATGCTACTTTCAGTCCTTTTACTGCCATTTTACTGCCTCCTTATTTATTTATATGATTCTTGGCAAATATTATAACATTACGGGCACGCCTTGTAAACGCCAAACTGCTGAGTTTTGTATTCTTTGAAACCCTAAGCGGGATCGAGAACCAGAACCCCATTCTCTGTCATCTTCGGGCATTCCGATGAATCTTTGAAAAAACCCGGAGATCCATTTGTCGTAGATTCCCGTTTTCACGGGAATGACATTTTCTTATTGTCCTTGTCCCGCCACTTTTGCTGCCAAATCCCAGCTAACTGCCCCTTTAATACACATTTTTGCAAAGAAAGTGCGTAATAAAAGCAAAAACCTGCGGAATATTTGCTCCGCAAGGGTGCGGAACAAATTTATTTACCGACCACATTTTGTTCCGCACTTTATTACGCAGTTATTTGGCCCTGTAAAGGCGCGGAATATCACTGCGGAATAAATTTTCTGTAAAATCCTGCGCAAGGAAAGGTTTAAAAGGGCATTACGGTTAAGCTAATTTGTAGCGTCTGCCTTTATTTTCGCCAAACTCAACCAATTTTTTCTGGCTTACAAGCTTTTTCAACAATCTGTATGCCTGATCTTCGCTTAAACCAAACTCTTTCTGGCACGCAATGCGGTCAATACTGTTGTTAGTTTTACAGTAATCAAGCACTTTGTCAGCGTAATTAATGGAAATTGCTGTATCCTGTTTTCCCTGCGTTGCGCTGCGGTTACGCAAATACTTTGAAGCCTCCGTACCGCACAACAGAGCAACAACTTCGCCAAGTGTGTAGAGCAATGTTTCAGGCACTTCGTTTACTATGCTCAGCTGCCACAGAAAAACAACTACTCCGGTAAAAACCGCCCAGCCAATAACAATGTACATCCCGCGGGTGATTTTTTTGTTTTCTGAAAGCGTCATTACTTCATCATCGGTGCGTTTAAGCCAGCGGACAAACTCTTTCGGGCCTACATAAGCCGCCAAAAAAGTAAGGTACAGATGGCCCATTAACATGGATGATCTAAGCCCAAAAGTAAACTCTTTTGCAAAAACCGTATGGGCAGCCATAAATACAACCTGCCCTAATATGGCGAAGAAATGCAATACCCCGAAAAACAGCGAAAGGTAAAACATCACCTCAAGCCACTTTTCTTTTGCCACCCCTACACTCTGCCCGGTGCTAATGCGAGACTGCCCTGCTTGATTATTGCTCATAAAAACCCCTTAAATTTATATAATTTTTGGAGTGCCTCTGTCAGGTTAATACCCCATTAAACCAATATATTCTTTTGACATATACTATCCTAAATTCTTAAACTTTTCAATTATTCTTTTCCCAGATGCCCCTTAAAAATTCTAACCCCCGGCTTCCGTAAATATTGCAGATTTCATTTGCTTGTTTAGTGTACTTATCAACTTTTTCTTTTTTGCCTATCTCATAAAGATAATCAACTATCTCAATTATGTGTTCTTTTTTATAATTAGGAGTGGAAGTTTCAAGCATTTTTAAATATATATCCCCAATATAATTAATGCTTTTCCCTTTTCCTTTTAAATCATTTAAATATTCAATAAAATACATTGAATCAAAACCCATCTCTGCATTAGGTGCTGACAGCGACAACCATTTTGAGTTTTCTTCATTTATTTCTGGTAGAAATACTGTTAATTTTGCCAATTCTGCTAATATTTTCTTATCCCCATCAGTTAAATCAGAATTTTTTTTGTATCTTTCATAAACCCAACCCCAAAATTCAAGGATCTTATTGTCTATTCTTTTCTGTTCTTTTTCTTCTTGTGGTTTTATATCATCTTTTCTACGTATCCAGAAACAACTGATAATTTCATGTATTTGTTTAACATCCCATTTTTTTAACATTTTCCCAAAAAGAGTTTTTTCTGTAAAATCCTCTTTTTCAACTAAATACCCAACGCAAATATGACGAATTAAACGGTTTGTTGTATCATCTTTCTTAAATTTATATTCCAACGCTCTTTCATAATGCGGTTGTATTGAATCATAAAGACTTTTATAAATCCCGCTTGAAAGATATCCTATAATAAAACATTCCCATAAAGAATCGCCTTTAAACTTTTCTAACTTAATATTCTCTATTGTCCAATCCTTATCTAAATAGTTAAAATTAATTAAATACCTGCCCAACCAAGTGTGTCCTTCTGGTATAGAATTATTTAATAAATCCTCATATTTATTTCTCAGGATATTTTCCCAGTTTACTTCCTGTACTTTTTTTGAATCTACTTCAAACCTTTTTATTCTTAACGTAAATAGAAATAGAGCCTCAGATAATTTGCCAAACGGTGTATTCATAGCATGAGTTACCGGGTCATCATTTAAATCACGATATTTTTCAAGTATTTTATCTTTTTCTTTTAACATTCCGGTAATTAATAAACTCATAATTTCTTCTATTGGTTTAAAATACTCTTCTATCCATATATCTTCTTGTGAACCTTCCCTTATAATCTCAGAAATAATACCTACTAAACCAATATGATTGGTTTTCCATTCATCTTTAACAGTGTATTTTTCGTCATCATTCCAGTATTCTTTTCTATCAATATATTCCTTTATAAAACCAAATACTTTTGGCCAATCTACAGTCTTTTTATCATTCCAGACATTTCTGATACCGCTTAAAATACTTCGTACATATATAAATGCTGTTTCCTTAAAATAATCTAGGTCGTTTATAAACTTTTCGGGCTGAATTTTAACAGCATCTACTATAACACCGCATAAACCATCAAAATCACGTTCCGGAAAGGGCATGCTATACGGCTTAAAACCATGTAAATATTTAGCAATTTCTTTATTTGATTTTTGCAGTAATTCTTCAACTTTTATTGGCGATATTGCCTGTTCCAACTCAAATTTTATTTCTCCAATTGCGGCTGATAAATCTGTATCAATATGATTTTTTTCATTCTTTATCTTTTCATATTTGTCTTTAAACACTTTAATATTGCTTAATGCCTTATATCGTTTTTGTTTCCAAATATCCTTATCACTTTTATAATCTATCTCTGGGCCTGTATCTATTTTTGTTTCAAGCAACTTAATTTGTTCCGGTGTCAATTCTTTAAATTTATTAAACAAATGTTTTAGCTCATCACCAAAACTAAACCCATCTAAAAGAACATATTTTTCATCTTTCTCCAGTTCTTCAAAATATATATCCTTGTATTTCGCTGTATTTGCTTCATTATTACCGATTACGTATAATGCCATTTTTTTAAAATAATAAAATTCATCTTTCAAATACAATTCTAAAATACTTCTTGTTTCTTTTTCACTTATTTTGGATTTTGCTACCAATATCTGCCTTAATATTTCCGCCAATAATTCTAATGGCTCCGATTCATAATATTTAGTTTTTGAATAAAATGATAAATATGTTCCATCCTTGTCGCTTTTCAAAAACTTTTTAATATTTGTTTCAATATCATTTATTAACTTAACAGAACAATTTTCACCAAGTTTACTTGCATATTTTCTATCCAAAAAAGCTTCTTCTAAATAAAAAGACTCTATAATAGTCCTTAATTCCTTTTTTCCTTCTTTTATTTCAACTTCCTTAAATGCCAATAAATATCTTGCAATTTTTTCTGCCTTATCAATATCCTCAGGATTTTCCAGGAATTTTGGCAATAATTTATCAACGATTTCTGACCCCTGCAGAGTATTTGCAATTTTTGAATCAAGCCATACGGGAATTAAATCTAACTCTTTTTCTGTTATCTCCTTCTTTGGCAAATTGCATAATATTTTCACAAAATACCACCAGGTACGGTAATTATCTAACTTTTTATCGTTTTCAATATGATATTTGGTTACATCTTTAATAATATCTAATAGTTCCTTGATAAACGCTTTATTTTTTTCAGGATTTTCCTTTATTTGTAAAGATACTTTTTCAAGATATGGCAACACATTCCATTCAGGAAATATAAAGTATCCTTTTTGACTAGATTCAACCGGTCCCGGAGCATTTATTGGCAAGAAATAATCTTTTTCTTTTAATATGTCGAACCATCTAATGTCGAATATTTTCTTCATCGTATATTCTATACATTCTTGTTCACTTTCAATCATTAAAAGTAATTCTTTTTCTGTTGACTTATTATAGTCACCAGAAAGCATTTTATCTATCTTATGAGCTTTTAAATAAAAATCGGTTTTCATGAGCTCTCCATTTGACTTAATAACTCGAATACTTTTTCAATGAATATATGTTTATTTGACTTGTAAACAATTGGATAAATATAATAGTCTTTGTATTCATTAAATATTTCGTCTTTTATTTTTTTGTATTCATCATTTTCTGAGTCAATAAGCAAATAATGTCTTATATTTTCTGGGGTATAAACTTTTCCATATTGATCAAACATGTTTGCATTAATCATGTTATTACGCTCAATCTCTTTTGATAAATTAAACACATACTGCTTTATGTATTTATCTGAAAAGCTAAATCCAATAAAAACAATACTCTTGTTTTTAAAATAATGTTTTAAGCAGTCCTCTATACAACAATTACCTTTTCCACTTACACTAGGGTAATACATATCATAATGGGTTTTTCTTAAAATATATATATCATCTTTAATATTCCCATGAAGATAATAAATGATATTTCGTGAGTTATCAGAATAGGCCCCAAAGTCAGGAACACATTTTATCTGTGGTTTATTAAATGTTACATTTTTGGTAATTTTATACAGATATTCAAGAAATTCATAAGCAGATTCTATTGAATTATCAAAATTAGTTGTTAACTGAATTTTTGTAGCAAGTATTACTTTGATAATACTTAATGTTGTTGTATTTATGACTGGCGTCATCCTTTCCTTTATTTTTGTGTTAAACATCCTTTCTTTACTATTTTTTTTCAATTCATAGTAAATACAATCTGCAAGTTCAGGCCATTGTTCAGGATTAGACAATTCACTAATTTTATTGTTTTGAAAAGTTTCGTCACAACATTTAATTAATTCATCCAATAATTTTTTCCAATCATAAATTCCAAGGGGTCCGGATACACCGGCACCAATAAATGCTATTGTTTTATCTTTATTATACTGATCAATTAATTCATTTCATGTGTGTCCAAATTAGGAATTGAAAAAGCCTAATCCTTTTCTTATAATGGTTGAT
>MGVC01000070.1 GCA_001800285.1 Elusimicrobia bacterium RIFOXYA2_FULL_39_19
TATATAAAAAAGCATAATAATGTCAAAAGATTTTTGACATTACGACCTAAAGGAACAGGAGGAAAAAATGAATTCCAGGAAAGTAGTTTTGCAGGCAGTAAGTCTTTGTATGTTTTTGTTTTTGGTTTCAGGTTTAGCGGTTGTATTTAATGCAGTTGTCCCAAGCGGTATTGCTTATGCTCAGGGAAGCGCCAATTGCCCGGACTGTTCAAAGCCATTAACTTATGTGGAAGATTACAAGAGATGGTATTGTGAAAGCGAAGGCAAGTATATGGACGCTGGTTTTGACCCAAACAAAAAAAAGACTCCTCCACCACCTCCTCCGGCAGCAAAAAAACTTCCACCACCACCAACGGGCGGCGCAAAACTTCCACCACCACCAACGGGCGGCGCAAAACTTCCACCGCCACCAACGGGCGGCACAAAGCTTCCACCACCACCTGCAGGAGCACCAAGGCCGGCAGCAGTGACACCAACGGCAGGAACTGTAGTATTTTCCTTTGATACACTAGACAATTTTGCACCTACGGAAGGTTCAGATGAAACAATTGATCTTTCCACTGATTATTCAACTGAAGGAGATGCTTGTTTCAAATTAACCTGCGAAGGCGGGGATTATCCAGGTTTTGAACTTTATGAAGGTGGTTTTACAAATTCAGATTGGACCGGTTATACTTCTATGTTATTAGATGTATATAACGAAGGCCCGGACATGAGATCTTTCGGTATGCTTATTGATAATGAAGCAAGAGACAGATTTACCCAGGATGAAATTATGCTTAAAAACGGAGCCAATACCGTAAAGGTAGACCTTAGAAGGGCTGCAGGCAGGCTTAAAAATAACCTAAAAATACGTATGATGGTATTGTACATTGAAGGTCAGGCACAACCGCCGGTAAAACTTCCATTAAATCTTTATATTGATAATATGAGGCTTGTAAAATAATAAGTAAATTTTTACATTTTGAAAAGTTTTAAAAGGAGCGGATAAACCCGCTCCTTTTTTATGAACAAATAATTTCTAAAACGGTGATTAAGTGTTTAGTGGTTAGTTGAAATTGTAAATTCTACATTAAAATTTTTGCCAACCACTTAAACACGTATCCACTTAATCACTATTTAAAAGCCCTTGACAAATTTTCAAACATATGTTATAAGTATACTAAGTTGATAGACAAGGTAGTGTAGTAAACGCTAAACTTCAAAAAGGAATACAAATTACTAAAAAATTATGAGAATTACTTACAAAGGCGATTATGCTTTAAAAATACTCCTGGATTTAACTGTGAATTACCAGCAGAATCACTCAGAAGGGCTTGTTCAGATCAAGGACATATCAAAAAGGCAGGACATACCTGTAAAGTATCTTGAACAAATCATTCTTACTCTTAAAGGTGCCGGTTATATAAGAAGCAAACGTGGCTCAAGTGGCGGGGTAGGGCTTGCAAAACCGCCTGAGAAAATAAAACTTGGCGAAGTTATCCGCTTAATGGATGGCACCACAGCTCCTATCACCTGCGTTTCCAGAACCGAACATACCAAGTGCGACTTTTTCCAGAGATGTCCGTTTAAACCGCTTTGGACAGACATCAGAGACTATGTTAATAACATTGTGGATAACACCACTTTTGCAGATATAGCCAAAAAATACAAAGCATCCGGAAATTGCCTGGATTACACAATTTGAAAAAAGTTGAAGCTTAATGTCCCGATGTTTCCCTTTTACAATAGGATATCAGGACGCTACCCACAGGAGGCAGAATGAAAATTGCAGAAAACATCACAGAATTAATCGGAAATACACCCCTTGTAAAACTTAGCAGGATTGCAAACGGTTCCGGAGCTACCATAGTTGGCAAACTGGAATATTTTAACCCTTGCGGTAGCGTAAAAGACAGAATCGGGCTTAACCTGATAAAAGCGGCTGAGGAAAGGGGTATTATAAGGAAGGGTTCAATTATTGTAGAGCCCACATCCGGTAATACTGGTATCGGGCTGGCTTTTGTTTGCGCAGTAAAAGGTTACAAGCTTATTTTAACCATGCCTGAAACCATGAGCCTTGAGCGCAGAATGATTTTAAAAGCATTCGGTGCGGAAATTGTGCTTACTCCGGGTGCAGAGGGTATGAGCGGAGCCATAAAAAAAGCGGAAGAAATAGTAAAAGAAAAAAAGGATATTGCATACATGCCTCAGCAGTTTAAAAACCCGGATAATCCCGAAATACACCGTACAACAACAGCCGAAGAAATCTGGCGCGATACAGATGGCAAGGTAGATGTTTTTGTAGCGGGTGTGGGGACAGGCGGTACGATTACAGGAGTGGGTGAAGCCTTAAAGAAAAAAAATCCTGCCGTACGGATTGTGGCCGTAGAACCCGCGGATTCTGCGGTGCTTTCAGGCAACCAGCCGGGGCCCCATAAAATTCAGGGCATCGGTGCAGGTTTTGTACCGGAAATTTTAAACAGAAATATTTTAGATGAAGTTATAAAGGTTTCCAACAATGATGCTATCAATACTGCCCGAATGTTGGCGAAAGAGGAGGGGATATTTTCCGGTATCTCTTCCGGTGCTGCGGTTTACGCGGCTGTGCAGTTTGCAAAACGCCCCGAAAACAAGGGCAAGCTGATAGTGGCGCTTCTTCCGGATTTAGGCGACAGGTATTTGACAACAGAGTTGTATAGCATAAACTAAAAACAAGTAGTTAAGTGGATAAGTGTTTATGTGATTAGCAAAGATTAAACAAACCACTAGCTACTAAACACTTAATCACTGATTTTAATGTCCTGACCTTTCCTTTTACCAAAGGATATCAGGACGCTACCCTGATTTTTTCTTTTTAACAAAGGATGTCAGGACGCTACCCGCAGCCCTGATTTTTCTTTTTAACAAAGGATGTCAGGACGCTACCCGCAGGAGGGAAAAATGAGTAAAACAATTCAGGAAATAAACGAGAAGATAAAGAAGGGCCAGGCAGTAATAGTTACTGCAGAAGAGATGATTGACATTGTAGCCCAAAAAGGTGAAAAACATGCTGCGCAGGAAGTAGATGTAGTTACTACGGGTACTTTCGGCCCTATGTGCTCAAGCGGTATGTACGTTAATCTGGGGCATTCCAAGCCAAGAATTAAAATCGGCGGAGGAACCTGCTACCTTAATGATGTGCCCGCTTACTGCGGTTTTGCCGCGGTGGATATTTATCTGGGCTGTACCCAAACGCCGGATTTTGACCCCAGAAATACCGATTATCCCGGAGATTTCAGGTATGGCGGCGGCCATGTAATAGAAGAGTTTGTAGCCGGCAAAGATATTAAACTTGTAGCTACAGCTTACGGCACAGACTGCTACCCGCGCAAAAAACTTGAAACCATGATTAATATCAAAGATGTTAATGAAGCGGTATTGTTTAATCCCAGAAACGCATACCAGAATTATAATGTAGCGGTGAACCCGTCAGACAAAGTCCTGTATACTTATATGGGTACCTTAAGGCCGAAGTTCGGCAATGCAAACTATTGCAGTGCGGGCCAGTTATCGCCTCTTATGAACGACCCGTTTTACAAAACCATCGGCATTGGCACCAGGATATTTCTTGGCGGCGGCATAGGTTATGTAGCGTGGAACGGTACTCAGCATAATCCTGGAGTGAAAAGAAAAGAAAACGGCATACCCGTTGTTCCTGCGGCCACGCTGGCGCTGATAGGAGACCTGAAACAGATGAAACCCGAATGGCTGGTAGGCGCAAGTTTTCTGGGTTACGGTGCTACCTTGACTGTAGGTGTAGGCATACCCATTCCTATATTAAATGAAGAGATTGCAAAATATACCGCCGTTAAAGACGAGGATATTTTTGCACCCATAGTGGATTACAGCGAAAATTACCCGAAAGTAATACCGGGCAATTTCGGTGAAGTGTCTTATGCGCAGCTGCGCAGCGGAAAGATAACGGTTCAGGGCAAAGAAGTTCCTACCGCTTCACTTTCCAGTTATTCAAAAGCCAGGGAAATTGCCGAAACCTTGAAAGACTGGATCCAGAAAAAAGAATTTCTGCTTACAGACCCGGTGGCAAATCTTCCGGGCGCGGATTCCGGTACAACATTTAAGTTTATACAGGAACGCCCCATAAAAAACGGTGATTAATTAAAAACTTTTCTGCCACCCGCAGGGCGCAGAAAAGGGATTTAACTTAACAAAAGGGAGAACAGCATGTTTACAAAAAGAGTAGTAATGAGATACCCTACAAAACTTGTAGATAAACCCATAGTAAGCAAACTGGTAAAAGACTACAACCTGGATTTCAATATTTTAAAAGCGTCTGTAACCCCGAACGAAGAAGGTTTGCTGGTGTTGGAGTTGATTGGCGACAGAAAAAATTATACAAAGGCAATGGAATATTTAAAAAGCCTGCATGTTACTATCCAGCCGTTTAAGCATGACATTACCCGCAATGAAAAAAGATGTACCCACTGCGGGGCGTGTATCACTGCCTGTCCTTCAGAAGCGCTGGTAGTTGACACAAAAACTAAAAAAATACTATTTAATGAAAAAAAGTGTATTGCCTGCGAACTGTGCATCCCTATTTGCCCGGTCCGCGCCATGGAAATGCATTATTAAAGGCAGTGAATACGTGATTAAGTGGTTAAGTGATTTGTGAAATACAAAGTCTTAACTAAACACGTAACGACTAACCACCTAATCACTTGCTTCTAAATGCAGTGAATACGTGATTAAGTGGTTAAGTGATTTGCGAAATATAAAGTCTTAACTAAACACGTAACGACTAACCACCTAATCACTTGCTTCTAAAGGCAGTGAATACGTGATTAAGTGGTTAAGTGATTAACGTCAAAAATAGTGATTTGTGAAATACAAAGTCTTAACTAACCACATAACGACTAATCACCTAATCACTATCTTAGCAATCTAACAACTATGTACGAGCCGAGGTTTTACAGAAACTGGCACAAAGATGATGATTTAGTGTCCTTTGAAGCTATAATAAAGGAAACGGACCTTTGTATCCGCGCAGAAAAAAACCTGCAGAAAAAAGCCCTGGCCTCAATTCTTAAGCACCGCGAAGCGATAGAAAAATATATTGCCCGCCACCCTGAATTTTTAAAAGCGCTGGCTCCCGTAACTCTTGAAAGAGACGCCCCTTTAATTGTAAAAGATATGATTGAATACACCCGCACTGCAAACGTAGGCCCTATGGCTTCTGTTGCGGGCGTTATAGCAGAATATGTGGGAAATGACCTGCTGGAATATTCTTCCGAAATAATAGTAGAAAACGGCGGAGACATTTTTATCAAAACAAACAAACCCAGGCTTGTCGGCGTGTATGCCGGTAATTCCGTATTTACAAAAAAAATTGCACTGGAAATCCTGCCGGAAAAAACGCCGCTTGGAATTTGCACTTCTTCAGGCACCGTAGGCCCCAGTTTAAGTTTCGGCAAAGCGGATGCTGTAATAATAACCGCAAAATCCGCCATTTTAGCTGATGCTGCCGCAACTTCCATAGGCAATATAATAAAAGAAGAAACAGATATAGCCAAAGCATTGGATATGGCCCAAACCATAAAGGGCCTCAAAGGTATCATTATAATCAAAAATGATAAAATGGGCCTCTGGGGCGATATATCGATAAAATAGTTTTCATCGCTGATTTTAAGAGTAGTTGATAAGATTATAGGTTTATAGGTTGATAAGTAAAATAATAGTAACTCGTCAGTGGTAAATTGTAAGTAGTTTAATTCTTATTAACATATCATCCTATCAACGTATTAGCTTATTAGCAACAAGTTCAATGTGCTAGTGCAACACTTAGATTGAAAGACCTGCTATAATAGGCGGGTTATGAAAAACTATAAACATCT
>MGVC01000071.1 GCA_001800285.1 Elusimicrobia bacterium RIFOXYA2_FULL_39_19
ACCCGCTGGAGTTGAGATGGTAATGCCGGGAGACAGTGTGGATATGGAAGTAGAGCTTATAACTCCGATAGCAATGGAAAAGCAGTTAAGGTTTGCAATCAGAGAAGGCGGCCATACTGTAGGAGCAGGAGTAGTAACGGAGATAATTGAATAAAAACATGAATACACAACAACCTTTATCACAAAAAATTAGAATAAGATTGAGAGCATATGAACACAAGATGCTGGATGATTCAATTTCGAAGATAATTGACACAGCAAAAAGAACCGGAGCTAGTATTTCAGGCCCGGTTCTTTTACCAACACAAATAAAAAAATATACTGTTCTAAGATCACCACATGTAGATAAAAAGTCAAGAGAACAATTTGAATCAAGAATACATAAGAGATTAGTAGAAATTATTGAACCAACTCCTAAAACCGTAGAAGAATTAATGAAGCTGGAATTACCATCCGGAGTTGATATTGAAATTAAATTATAAAAAGAAAATTGCAGAGGAAATAATAGAATGATTAACGGGATATTAGGTATTAAACGCGGAATGACAAGAATATTTGATGAACACGGTGAAGTAGTACCTGTTACTTTAATACAAGCAGGACCTTGTCCTATAGTAAGCATCAGAACAAAAGAAAAAGATGGCTATGATGCTGTTCAGATAGCTTATGGAGAGTGTAAGGAAAAAAACGTTAACATGCCATTAACAGGTTTTTTTAAAAAAGGTGGAGTAAAACCTTATAGATGGATCAAAGAAATCAAAGTTGAAAAACTTGATGGGTTGCAGATAGGGCAAGAAATAAAAATAGATATATTTCAAAAAGATGACATAATAGACGTATCTGGAGTTACCAAAGGTAAGGGTTTTGCAGGTGTAATGAAAAGACACAACTTTGCTGGTGGACCAAGAACACATGGTCAATCAAATAGGCAGCGCCACCCCGGAGCGATTGGGTCACAGAGACCTCAAAGAGTAAAAAAAGGAACACGTATGGCTGGTCATATGGGTGATGCATTGAAAACAGTTCAACGTTTACATGTAGTAAGCATATTACCAGAAAAGAATATAATACTTGTAAAAGGTTCTGTCCCGGGAAATAACAACGAATTACTATTATTGAAAAAAACAACAAGAAAGAAAAGACAGAAGATAGTCATGCAGGCAGTTTCTCAAAAACCAAAGGGTAAAGGTAAGCCGCCAAAAGAAATGGACAAGAAGAAAAAATAATTATGATAGGATTAAACATGAATATTCCAGTTTATAACATTAATGGAGAAAAAATCGAAGAAAAAGCATTATCAGGAAAATTAACAGAAGTTAAGATTTCCAGAGCCCTTCTACATGAAGTTGTGATTGCATATTTAGCCAACCAGAGACAAGGAACTGCCTGTGCAAAAACGAGAGGTGAAGTAAGTGGTGGTGGCGCAAAACCATGGAAACAAAAACATACAGGTAGGGCTAGGGCAGGATCAAATAGGTCTCCTTTATTTAGAAAAGGAGGCGTTGTTTTTGGTCCGAGGCCAAGAAGTTACAGGCAAGATTTGCCGAAAAAGAAATTAAGAATAGCTTTAGATATGGCAATAAGATCAAAAATTGAAGATAATAGTTTGTTTCTAGTGAGAGATTTAAAGATAAATGACAACAAAACAAAAAGAGTTCAGCAAATAATTAATAAACTGAAATTAGCTGAAACAAACGTGTTATTTGTTATAAAGGAAGTTGACAATAATTTTAAACTTGCAATAAGGAACATACCAAAAGCGGAATTATTAATGAATAATTCACTAAATGCTTATAGTGTTTTAAGAGCAAAAACAATAATTTTCAGCGAAAATGCTTTTGAAAAATATTCTAATTAGAGGTAACAGATGAATCCATATAGCATCATAAAAAAACCGATTATTACAGAACGCACCACAATTTTAAAAGAAACAGAAAACAAATACGTGTTTATGGTTGACCTAAAAGCTACAAAAACGCAAATAAAAAATGCACTGAAAGAATTGTTTAATGTAAAAGCAGAAAAGGTGCATACCATGATAGTTACAGGCAAGATTCGCAGGGTAGGAAAGTATTCAGGATATAAACAGGATTGGAAAAAAGCGATTGTTAAATTAGCATCAGGACAAGAGATAAAAATTCTTGCCGAAAATAAATAATTAAGGAAACAACAATGCCAATTAAAACGTATAAGCCCTATACTCCAGTTAGAAGATTTATCACAACTATAGATAATTCAGATATAACAAAAGACGAACCTGAAAAGTCTTTAACTGAGCCATTGAAAAAGTCCGGAGGTAGAAATAACACGGGCCGGGTAATGACGCTTCATAGGGGTGGTGGGCATAAAAGGTATTATAGAGTCATAGATTTTAAGAGAGATAAAATCAACATACCAGCAAAAGTATTAGATATAGAATATGATCCAAACAGGTCATCCCGCATAGCGTTACTTCAATACAATGATGGAGAGAAAAAATACATTTTGCAGCCACTAGGATTAAAGCAAGGTGACTCAGTGATATCAGGACCAGAAGCAGAAATTAAAAAAGGTAATGCATTACCAATTGAAAACATTCCGGTTGGAACAATAATACACAATATAGAATTATTGCCTGGATGTGGCGGCAAGATGGTACGTTCAGCAGGTTCTTGGGCACAACTTATGGCTAAAGAAGGTAAGTACGCACAGGTCAGAATGCCATCAGGAGAAATCAGGCTATTCTTAATTAAATGCATGGCTACAATAGGTCAGTTAAGTAATATTGATCATGAAAATATTACGTACGGAAAAGCAGGAAGAACCAGTTATTTTGGCAGAAAACCTATCGTTAGAGGAACGGCAATGAATCAGGTTGATCATCCTCATGGCGGTGGCCGCGGTAAATCTAAGGGCAATAACCAACCACGTTCTTATAGTAATGTTCCTTCGAAAGGTTTCAAGACAAAAAAGAGAAAGAATTGGAATTGGGTAATTGTAAAAAAGAGGAGTAAAGAATAAAAATGAGCAGATCATCCAAAAAGGGTCCTTTTGTTGACCCAAAGCTATACAAAAAAATACAACAATTAAATCAGTCAGGCGAAAAAAAGATGGTACGAACATGGGCAAGAGCTTGTGTAGTATTGCCAGAATTCGTAGGGCACACAGTAGGTGTTCATAATGGTAGAAAGTTTGTTCCCGTATATATTTCAGAACAGATGGTTGGTCACAGACTTGGCGAATTTTCCCCTACGAGATTCTTTAGATCTCACGGAGAAGCACATACGAAAGAAGCTGCGGAATTAACATAGAAATTAAGAAAATAAAGGACATTATATGGAAGCCATAGCAAAAGCAAAATTTGTTAGAAATTCGCCATCAAAAGTTGGTCAGGTATTAACTTTAATAAGAAACAAGTCTGTTAAACAGGCGTTTAATATTTTACAGTTTACCCCAAAGTCAGCAAAAGTTATTATTGAAAAAACGCTCAAAAGTGCTATAGCAAATGCCGGAAAATTGAAAAATTATGAAGGGATTATAGTGAAAGAATGCTATGTAAATCAGGGGCCTTCATTAAAACGCTGGCGTTCGAGAGCTTTCGGCAGAGCAGTTCAATATAAGCATAAAACATGTCATCTTACTATAATTGTAAGTGATAATAAAAAGTAGAGGAGTATAAAATAATAAAATGGGACAGAAAGTTTCCCCAAAAGCAAATAGATTGGGATACATTGAAGATTGGACATCAAAGTGGTTCAATTTAAGAGAACAACCACAATTAATTGAAGAAGATTTTAAGATAAGGCAACATCTTAAATATAAATTAAGAATGGCTGGAATCTCAAAAATTGTAATTGAAAGAGTAGGTAAGTATTTAAGGCTCAGTATATATACAGCTAGGCCAGGAATAGTAATAGGGAGAAAAGGACAGGAAATAGAAACATTAAGACAAGAGGTTGAACAGCTTACAAGCAAAAAAACATTTATTAATGTTATGGAAATTAAAGAACCTTCGTTAGATGCACAACTTGTATCGGAAGCAGTTGCATTACAATTAGAAAAAAATATTAATTATAGAAGAGCAATGAAAAAAGCAATGGAAAAAACAATGTCTTCAAAAGCTTTGGGAATAAAAGTAATGGTCGGTGGTCGTTTAGGTGGGGCAGAAATCGCAAGATCTGAATGGTTAAGAGAGGGAAGGATACCTTTACATACTTTTAGAGCAGATATTGATTATGGGTTTTCAGAAGCAATGATAAAAAAGGGTAAAATTGGAGTGAAGGTTTGGATATTTAAAAAAGAACTTTACAGAAAAACTGATAAAGATCTAATAAAGGAAAAAGAAGTACAATTGGTTGAAAAGGAAAAAATGGAAGGCATGGTTGATAATAGAAAATCAGTTTTTGAAGAATTTGTTACTACGGAAGAAGCAAAAGTCGAAGAATAAATTTTGGAGTAATGATTATGTTGATGCCATCAAGAGTAAAATACAGAAAAACACAAAGGGGAGTTATAAGAGGAATTTCAACAAAAGGTTCAACGATAGCATTTGGTAAATATGGGTTAAAGGTTTTAGAAGGCGGTTGGATAACAGCAAAGCAAATTGAAGCAATAAGGTTATCTTTGGCTAGGTCTCTTAAGCAAGGTGGAAAAATATGGATTCGTATATTTCCGGACAAACCTGTTACAAAAAAACCGGCAGAAACGCGCATGGGAAAAGGTAAAGGGGACCCAGATCATTGGGTTGCAGTTGTCAGACCTGGAAGGATTCTATTTGAGCTAGAAGGTGTAAATACGCTAGACGCAAAAGAGTGTATGAGATTAGCTTCTCAGAAATTATCTTTGAAAACAAAATTAGTTGAAAGAGTAGACTACTAAAATGAAAACAAAACAATTTAAAGAAATGAAAGATCAAACATTAAACGAAATAATGGTTCAATACGAACAAATCCAAAAAAAATTGTTTACAAAAATGCTTCAGCATAAAAATGCTCCATTAAAAAATCCTTTGGAAATCAGAGAATTGAGAAAAGACATTGCTAGAATAAAGACGGTGATAAAGCAAAAATTTAATAAAAAGATATAATGGAAAGGAAAAAATGAGTAAACTAGATAATAGAAAAACATGCATTGGAATAGTTTTGTCCGACAAAATGAATAAATCAAGAGTAATCGGCTTGGAGCAGACAGTAAGACATTCAAAGTACCAGAAAGTTTTACGAAGAACTAAAAAATTGTATGCTCATGACGAAAATAATCAATCAAAAATAGGTGACATTGTTAAAATAGTAGAAACAAAACCGCTTTCAAAAATGAAGCGGTGGAGTTTAGTTAAGATTATCAGAACAAAAAGTGAGGTAATAGTAAAATGATACAAGAAAGATCAATTTTAAATGTAATGGATAATACAGGTGCAAAAAAATTAGGCTGTATTAGGATACTTGGTGGTACAGGTAGACGTTACGGATTTATTGGGGATATAATAGTAGGCTCAATAAAAGTTGCATTATCAACTGCAACAGTTAAAAAAGGAACTGTAGTAAAGGCAGTAATAGCAAGGGCAGCAAAAGAACATAGAAGAAAGGATGGTTCATATATAAGATTTGACGATAATGCATGTGTTATATTAAATGAATATAACGAACCAAGAGGTACGAGAATATTTGGGCCGGTAGCCAGAGAATTAAGAGAAAAGAATTTTTTAAAAATAATTTCACTTGCACCAGAGGTAGTATAAGGATAATAAAATGTTCAATTTAAAGAAAAAAGATAAAGTAGTTGTTATTACAGGAAAAAACAAGAAAAAAAGAGGGGAAATATTAAATATTATCCCAGATAAAAACACAGCAGTAGTAGCAAAACTAAACGTTGTAAAGAAACATGTGAAACCAACTCAAACAGATCCTGGTGGAACAAGAGAAATTGAAATGCCTATTCCAATTTCAAATTTAATGTTAATATGCCCCAAATGTGATCAGCCTACAAGACCCAAAAGAGATTTTCTTTCAGATGAAAAAAAAGTAAGAATATGCAGAAAATGCGGTGAAATGATTGTTTAAAGGGAAATAAGATGAATGAAAAAAAGTATATTCCAAGGTTAAAAAAAGATTACGAAGAAAGAATAATTGCGGAAGTAATGACAAAAAAAGGCTTAAAAAATAAGCTGCAAGTTCCGAAAATTGAGAAGGTAGTCATTAACATCGGATTATCAGAAGCAAGAGAGAACGTAAAGATTGTTGATGTTGCAGGTTTAGAGCTAGGAAAAATAGTAGGTCAAAAACCACAGATAAAAAGAGCAAAAAAGTCAATTTCTAATTTTAAAATTCGTAAAGGTATGCCTATTGGAATTAAGGTGACGTTAAGAAATGATAAAATGTATGAATTTCTTGATAGGTTTATTTCATGTTCTATACCAAGAATAAGAGATTTTAGAGGTCTAGAAAACAAAGGTTTTGATGGAAATGGAAACTATAATTTGGGATTAAAAGAACAATACATATTTCCAGAAATAGAAATTGATAAATCTGACAAGGCAAGAGGCATGAATATAACATTTGTAACAACTGCAAAAAAAGATGACGAATCAAAAGAATTGTTAACATTGTTTGGAATGCCTTTTAGAAAGTCGGATAAAAAGGATTAATAAAAATGGCTACAATATCTTCAATGGTAAAGATGAGAAGTAAATCACAAAAATACACTACAAGACTTCGAAATATTTGCAGATTATGCGGAAGACCAAGAGGATTTATGAGTGATTTTGGTGTATGCAGAATATGTTTTAGAAATCTTGCCCATAAAGGCGAGATTCCAGGAATAACAAAATCTAGTTGGTGAGGTAAAATAAATGTCGATGGACTTAATAGCAGATATGATAGCAATGATTAATAATGCACAAGAAAAATATTTGGAAAAAATAGATACACCTTCATCAAAAATCAAGGAAGAAATATGTAAGATATTAAAAGAAGAAGGGTATGTTGCTTCATATAAAAAAATCGAAAATTATAAGCAGGGATTGTTAAGGATTTATTTTGAGTATGGACAAAACAGGGAAAGAACAATTACGGAAATAAAAAGAATCTCAAAACCAGGACTTAGAATTTACCGTACATGGGATGATTTACCAAAAGTCTACAACAGACTTGGAATTTGTATCGTTTCAACATCGAAGGGTTTGATGACAGATAAAGATGCAAAGAAAAAACATTTAGGTGGAGAAATTATTTGTAAAGTATGGTAAAGAAATTGGAGTCAATAAAATGAGTAGATTAGCAAAAAAGCCAGTAAATATTCCAGAAAAAGTAAAAGTGGAAATCAAAGAAAATGGTTTCGAGGTTGTTGGTCCATTAGGTAAAATGTTTCAAAAAGTCAGTACAAGTAATGTCATAAAAATCGAAGATAACAAAGTATATGTAGAAAGGCCTTCCGACCTGAGAGTAGATAGGATGTGCCAGGGATTAGTATGGTCTTTACTAAGAAATGCAATAAATGGAGTCACTAAAGGTTTTGTAAAAGATTTGGAGATCAGAGGTATAGGATTTTCAGGTCAAGTACAGGGATCTGAGCTGGTTTTGAAGTTGGGATTTACGCATCTTGTTAAATTTAAAATCCCTGAAGGTATAAAGATTACCGTAGATTCAAAAGGAATAATTGTAAACGTTCAAGGCATAGATAAGCAATTAGTAGGAGAAACTGCTGCACAAATACGAAGAATTAAGCCGCCCGAGCCTTACAAAGGAACAGGTATAAGATATGTTGGAGAACGAGTAATTAAAAAAGCTGGAAAATCAGCAGTAGGAGTTGGTGGCGGTGGAGCGGGAGGAGCCAAAAAGTAGGCTTTAAAAATTATGTCAAAAATTAGATTAACTAGTGTTGAAATTAGAAAAATCAGAGTAAGAAAAAAAATTACAGGTACACAAGAAAAACCAAGGTTAAGTGTATACAGAAGCTTAGGACATATATATGTTCAAGCCGTTGACGATATAAGTGAAAAAACAATTGCCTCGGCTTGTACATTATCAGAAGAATTGAAAGGTAAAATTGATGAGTTGAATAAAATTGAGCAAGCTAAAAAAGTCGGAGAATTAATTGCGGCAAAACTAATAGCAAAAAATATTAAATCAGCTGTTTTTGACAGGGGTTCTAGAAAATATCACGGCAGGATAAAAGCATTAGCTGAATCAGCAAGAACTGCGGGATTACAGTTCTAGAATAAAGAAAGGTAAATATGACAGAAGAGATAAAAACATTAACAAAATCAGAATCCGGATCATTGGTGGAAACAGTAATAACTGTTGGAAGAGTTTCCAAGGTAGTAAAAGGTGGAAAAAGATTCTCTTTTAATGCGGTTGTTGTAGTAGGCGATAAAAATGGAAGTGTTTCTTTGGGATTCGGAAAGGCTAAAGAAGTTAGGGATGCAATTAAAAAAGCCACAAACAGTGCAAAAAAATATCTTACGAAGGTGTCCATCTTAAATGGTACTGTCCCACATCAAATAATCGGTAGATGTGGAGCATCAAGAGTTATGCTGAAGCCGGCATCAGTAGGTACAGGAGTTATATCGGGCGGAAGCGTAAGGGCAGTACTTGAAGCAGTAGGAATAAAAAATATTCTTACAAAATGTTTAGGCTCTACAAACCCACTAAATGTTGCAAAAGCAACTTATGATGCATTGATACATTTGAGGACGGAGGATCAGATTAAGAAATTGCTGAAAAAAATATGAAATTAAACAATATGAGACCTGCGAAAGGTTCAAGACATAAAAGTAAAAGATTAGGATGTGGAAGAGCAAGTGGACATGGCGCTAGTTGTACAAAAGGTATGAAGGGGCAAAGATCACGTTCAGGAGGTACAAAATCACCTTGGTTCGAAGGTGGTCAGATACCATTATTAAGAAGAATCCCAAAAAGAGGTTTCACAAACAGTGATTTTAGAGTTGATTATAACTGCGTAAATGTATCTCAGCTAGAAAATAGATTTAATTCAGGAGAAGAAATAAACCCGGAAATACTAGTAAAAAAAGGTATTATAAACAGAAAAGATTTATTACTCAAAATATTGGGTGATGGAGAAATAAAAAAGAATCTTAAAGTTAAAGCTCATAAATTTTCAAAAAGCGCAACAAAGAAAATTACAGAAGCAGGTGGAACAGCAGAAGAACTAAGGTAATAAAAGAGCACCATATAAATGTTAAGAACTTTCACGGATATTTTTAAAGTACCAGAATTAAAACGAAAAATACTATTTACTTTGGGTATAATAGCAGCTTACCGACTAGGGGCTGCTGTTCCAATTTCAGGAGTAAATCCTGAAGCACTGAAAGCATTATTTGATGCACACAAGAACTCTTTGCTTGGGTTTATGGATATGTTTTCAGGTGGGGCAATGAGTAAACTTTCGGTATTTTCGCTTGGAATAATGCCTTATATCAATGCTTCAATTATAATGTCTTTACTACAGGGAATGCATGTCATTCCTTTTATTGATAGGTTAGCAAAAGAAGGTGAATCAGGAAGAAAAAAAATCTCCCAGATTACAAGATATGCAACAGTAGTACTTTCTATTGTTCAAGGATTTGGTTTGACGATTGCAATATCTAAAATGCCGGTTCCAGGCAATATGACCATAGTTGAAAACCCTACAATGGGATTCTATATACTAACGGTTATAACATTGGTAACAGGAACAATGCTGGTTATGTGGCTTGGAGAACAAATAACACAGTTTGGCATAGGTAACGGTATTTCATTGATGATTTTTGCAGGAATTGTCGATAGATTGCCTGGGGCCATAAAGGATTTTTATAATTTATTTAGAATGCAGGAAATCAGTCTAATTACAAGTGTTTTGTTATTATTTTTGGTTTTATTGGTTACTGGAGTAGTAATATGGGTAGAAACTGCCCAACGCAAAATTCCAGTGCAATATGCAAAAAGAATTGTTGGGAGAAAGATGGTTGGAGGGGCAAGCACATTTTTACCATTAAAAGTAGATCAGGCTGGAGTTATAGCAGTAATATTTGCAATATCTGTATTATCTGCACCATTAACTTTAATGCAGTTTCTACAAAATTATCCGTTAGCTCAAAATATTATGAGTTTCTGGCAAAGAGGTTCATGGCTATATGAATTGATATATGCGTTGTTAATTGTTTTCTTTTGTTATTTTTACAATTCAATTATTATAAACCCAAATGATATGGCAGAAAACATGAAAAAATGGGGTGGATTCATTCCTGGTATAAGACCTGGTGAAGCAACAGCAAAACACATACAGAAAATTATTGAAAGAATTACCCTCGGGGGGGCACTATTTGTTGTAGCAATTGCAATAATGCCGGATCTTCTAAGATCAATGTTTAATGCACCGTTTTTCTTTGGAGGGACAGCTCTTTTAATTGTCGTAGGTGTTTCTCTCGATACTATAGGTCAGATCGAATCTCAAATGATAATGCGCCATTATGAAGGATTCATGAAGAATGGAAGAATAAAAGGAAGATGGTTTAATATAAAGTAGAAAAATGAACATTATACTATTAGGTGCACCAGGGTCAGGAAAAGGTACTCAAGCAAAATTAATTAAGGAATTACTAAAGGTTCCTCATATTTCAACAGGTGACATATTCAGGGAAATTTTAAAAAAAGACTCTAAATCATCAAGGAAAATAACACAGTTTATAAATAAAGGATTGCTTGTTCCTGATAATATAGTTGTTGAGCTAGTTAAAGAAAGATTAGAAAAAAAAGACACAAAAAAAGGTTTTATTTCAGATGGTTTTCCAAGAAATCTTGCTCAGGCAAAAATAATAGATAAAATTGGAATCAAAATTGCCAAAGTTGTTTATTTTAATTTGGAACCGAAAGAAAGTTATAAGAGATTAACAGCAAGATGGATGTGTGCGAAATGTAATGAAAATTACAACATAATAACAAGACCACCCAAAAAAGATAAAAAATGTGATATCTGTGAAACGAAATTAATACAAAGATTAGATGACACTCCTATAACAGTAAATAAAAGACTTAAAATATATAAAAAAGACACGTATCCACTTATTAAATATTATAATAAACAAAAAAAAATGATAACTATAAATGCGAAAGATACTGTAAAGAATATATTTGAGAAAGTAAAAAATTATTTAAAAAAATAGAGAAATAATTGATTGAATTAAAAACTAAGCCTGAAATTCTAATACTAAAGGAAACTGGGGACATAGTTAGTGAAATACTTTCAGAAATAGTTTCAAATATTAAACCAGGTATTACAACAAAGCACATAGAAGAAATTGCAGATAAACTATTTAAAAAAAATAACGTTCAGCCAGCTTTTAAAGGTTATCTAGGATATCCTGGAAGTATTTGCGTATCAATAAATGAAGAATTAGTTCATGGAATACCAAGTAGAAACAAGATAGTAAAGGATAATGATATTGTAAAAATTGATGTAGGAATAAAGCATAAAGGATTTTATGGCGATGTAGCTCAAACAGTATCATTAGGCAACACAATAAAAGAAAATAAAGATCTTTTACAGGTAACTTACGACAGTTTCGAGAACATAAAAAAATACGCAAACAAATATTGTAAACTAGGTGATATTTCAGCAAGTGTACAAGAACATGTAGAGTCATATGGATATTCCGTAATCAGGGATTTTGTTGGTCATGGAATTGGAAGAAATTTGCATGAAAAACCAGAAATTCCAAATTTTGGAAAACATTCGACTGGTCCAAATTTGATGCCAGGAATGGTGTTTGCTGTTGAACCTATGGTAACAATTGGAAGTTGGGAAGTAAATATACTCGAAGATGGTTGGACGGTTGTAACCAAAGACAAAAAATGTTGTGCGCATTTTGAACATATGTTAGCAATTACTGAGAATGGTTGTGAGATGCTAACTAAAATAACAAATAAGTTTTGAAAGACAGAAAAAATGAGTAAAGAAGAAAAGTTAATGGTAGAAGGTGAGGTTTTTGAAACTCTGCCAAACGCAATGTTTAAAGTAAAAATTGAATCTGGACACCAGATTCTAGCACATTTATGTGGAAAAATGAGAATGCATTATATAAAAATTCTGCCAGGCGATAAAGTGACAGTAGAGTTATCACCATATGATTTAAACAGAGGAAGGATAGTGTACAGAAAAAAATGAAAGTAAGATCATCAGTAAAAAAAATATGTCAGAAATGTAAGATTATTAAACGAAAAAGAATAGTAAGAGTGATATGTTCTGATCCTCGTCATAAACAAAGACAGGGTTAATAACTGAATAATCATAGTATAAATTGTTTTCAATAATTTAGGAGACATGATATGGCACGTATTGCTGGAGTAGATTTACCAAATGAAAAAAGAGTAGACATTGCACTTACTTATATATACGGGATAGGTAAAGTAATGTCTCAAAGAGTTTTAATTGCAGTTCAGATTGAACCAAGCACTAAAGTAAAAAGTCTTACAGAAGAAGAAATCGGTAAATTGAACTCAGAAATTTCTACTAATTTTAAAGTTGAAGGAGATTTAAGAAGGGAAATATCTTCTAACATAAAAAGATTAATGGATATCGGTGCATATAGAGGTTCAAGACACAGAAGAAATCTACCATGTCGCGGTCAAAGAACGCGTACAAATGCAAGAACAAGGAGAGGTAAAAGAAAGACGGTCGGTAGTGCAAGAATTGTGCAAGCAAAAGCAAAACCGGCAGCGCAAGCTCAGTCTAAATAATATCTATGGTGACAAAAACTGGATCAAAAAAGAAAACAATAGGAATATTTTGCAGGGTTTACATCAGTTCATCTTTTAATAACACAATAGTTACGATTACCGATGAAAAAGGCAATACAATAATATGGGAAACCGCGGGTTCTAGTGGATTCAAAGGAACAAAAAAAGGAACTCCTTACGCAGCACAGATAGCTGCTGCAAATGCAGCAAAAAAAGCAGTTGAAATGGGAGCCAAGCAGGCATCAGTTTTTGTTAAAGGGCCTGGGCCCGGTAGAGAAGTGGCAATAAGAGCTTTGCAGGGTGCAGGATTGTCAATAACGGCAATAAAAGACGTAACTCCAATTCCACATAATGGATGTCGCCCACCAAAACCAAGAAGAGTTTAAAAATTGATAACTATTAATAATTAAGAGAGGTAAATATGGGTCGTTATTTAGGTTCAGTTTGCAGACAATGTAAAAAAGTAAGTAATAAATTATTTTTAAAAGGTGAAAGATGTAGCACTAAGTGTCCATTAGACAAAAAAAAGAAGGATACACGTTTTGTCAAAAAGAAAAGTGAATATGGCACACGTTTAACAGAAAAGCAAAAGGCTAGATTTGCAGCATTTATTAATGAAAAACAGTTCCATAATTTATATAAACAAGCAAAAAAAATGCCAGGATCCTCTGGAGAAAATTTACTTTTATTACTTGAAACGCGCCTTGACAACGTAGTAAAAAGAATGGGTTTTGCACAATCTATAATAGCTGCAAGACAAATGATATCTCATGGAAATGTAAAGGTTAATAACAGGAACTTGAAAGTCCCTGCATATAGGGTTAAGGCAGGAGATAAAATTATCATAAATGAAAAAATAAAAGTTAATATTTCAATTAAGAGATGGTTGGATAATTACACTCGTATACCTAGCTGGTTAGTAGTAAACAAAGATAGTTTTTCTGGCGAAGTAGTGTCGATGCCAACCAGAGAAGAAATGTCCTATCCAGTTGACGAAAGATTGATCGTAGAATTGTATTCAAGATAATTATAACAAAAATGGAGGAAACAAGATGGCTGATATTTTACTTTCTCAGGAATTATTAACAGAAAAACAAGACAGCAAATATGGAAAATTCATTGCGGAACCATTTGAATCTGGCTATGGACATACAATTGGAAATTCTCTCAGAAGAATTCTTCTTTCAAGTATTGAAGGTGCAGCAATAACTAGTTGTAAGATTAAGGGTACGAGTAATTTTGTTGTAAGACATGAATACGACTCTATAAAAAACGTAAAAGAAGATGTGATGCAGATTCTTTTAAATTTAAAAAAGATAAGATTCAAAATGTATTCAAATGGTCCGGAAGTGTTAACTCTTTCAATGAAAGGTGAGAAAAACGTTACGGCTAAAGATATCGAGCATAATCCTAATATTGAAGTTATAAATCCTGATCAGGAAATAGCGACCATGGAAGCCGGTGGTTCTCTTGATATTGAATTGGAAATAGGCCGTGGTAGAGGCTATTTCTTTGCAGAACAAAACAAAAAGACTTCGCATGCAATAGACGTAATTCCAATGGATTCGTTATTTTCACCAGTAGTAAAAGTTAATTACGAAGTAGAAAATGCAAGAGTTGCTCATAGGACTGATTATGATAAACTTATAATTGAAATATGGACCGATGGAAGCATTCTGCCTGCAGATGTTTTGGCATATTCAGCGAAAATATTAAGAGACAGTTTGAATATATTCTTGAAACCTGATGCACGTGAAGAAAATGAAAAACCAGTATCAAATGTTGAATTTATACAAAAAGAGAAGCTTGAAGAATTGCTGAATCAGCCAGTAGAAATATTGGGGTTGTCTTCAAGACCAATAAATTGCTTGAAATCTTCACAAATAAAAATATTAAAAGAGTTAGTAGAAAAAACGGAAGAAGAATTGGTAAACTTAAGAAATTTGGGAAAAAGATCAATAGATGAAATAAAAGAAAAGTTAGCAGAACAAAATTTAAAACTAGGAATGTTATTGGAGAATAAGTAAATGTTAAAAACATCGTCAGGAAAAAAAGCATTACTACGCAGCTTAACAACGTCATTACTAATTCATGAGCAAATTAAGACAACATTGCCCAAAGCAAAATTACTAAGAAGATTTGCAGAGAAAATAATAACAACTGCAAAAAAACAGACCCCGGCTGCTTACAGAGATGTGGCAAGAGATATTTCGGATAAATCGGTTCTTAAGAAACTTGTTGAAGTGATAGCTCCAAGATATTCCACCCAAAATGGCGGTTATATTAGAATTATAAAAATTGGCCAAAGGATTGGCGATGGAGCTATGATAGCAGCAGTAAAATTAACTCAATAAAAAACATGTTCAACTTTCTTTTTGGTCTATTCTCAAATGACATGGGTATTGATCTTGGTACGTCAAGTATATTAGTTTACGTAAAAGGCCAAGGCATACTATTAAGAGAACCTTCCGTAGTTGCAATAGAAAAAAATACAAAATCTATAGTAGCAATAGGTGCTGAAGCAAAACGGATGCTAGGTAAAACACCAGCAAACATTGTGGCAGTGCGTCCTTTAAGAAACGGAGTAATTGCAGATTTTGAAGTAACAGAAACAATGATTCGTTATTTTATTAAGAAAGTACATAACAGAAAAAGCTTATTACATCCACGAATAGTAATAGGAGTGCCATCGGGAATAACAGAAGTAGAAAGAAGAGCTGTGAGAGAATCTGCTATTCAAGCAGGAGCAAGAGAAGTGTTTTTAATTGAAGAACCTTTGGCTGCGGCAATTGGTGCAGAAATTCCAATTCATGAACCTCAAGGGAATATGATTGTTGATATTGGTGGAGGAACAACAGAAATTGCAGTTTTGTCTTTGGGTGGAATGGTTATAGCAAAATCTGTAGGTGTAGCAGGTGATGAAATGGATGAAGCCATAGTTTCACATTTCAGAAAAAAATACAATCTTCTTATTGGTGAGAATACTGCTGAAGAAGTAAAAATCAAAATTGGATCTGTGTTTCCAATAGAAGAAGAATTGACATTAGAAGTTAAAGGAAGAGATCAGGTTGCAGGATTGCCAAGAACTATAAAAGTGACTTCTGAAGAAATAAGACAGGCGCTTTCGGAACCTACGAGAACAATTGTAGAATTAGTAAAGGCTACTTTAGAAGAAACACCGGCTGAATTATCAGCTGATTTAGTAGATAGGGGTATTGTGCTTTCAGGTGGGGGTGCATTACTTAGAGGTATGGCAGAAATGCTTTCAAAAGAAACAGAATTGCCGGTTAGGACTGCAAAAGACCCCTTAACTTGTGTTGTTTATGGTACAGGAAAATATTTAGAAGAATTAGATAGCTTAAAGAGAGTACAGAAAATTTTAATCCAGTGAAACAAAAGTCCTCCATCGTATTCGTATTCCTTATCGGTATTAGCCTGCTAATAATATCATTAGATCTTACGGAAAAAGTAGAATCATTAAAAATATTTGCACAATATCTACTTGCGCCAAACCCTGAATTAGCTTTAAGAATAATTGACAGAAATAAATATCTCTCCGAAAATTTCATTTCTTTTGTAAAAATACATCAAGAAAACCAGTTTTTAAAACAGGAAATAAATAATCTTTGTCTTATTAAATCACAATATGAGTGTTTGCTTAAAGAAAATGATTCAATAACAAATGCCATGGGGTTAGCAAATAAGTCAAAATATAGTTTGTTGACAGCCAGGGTTATTTCAAGAGACCCTTCAGATTGGTATAAGGATATTATTATTAATAAAGGTAGAAACAGTGGTATACAGACTGATATGTCTGTTGTGATATTTGAAAATGAAAAAATGAATCTTATTGGACGCGTAGCAGAAGTAAGAAAAAATACTTCAAAAATATTATTATTAACAGATCCTATATCATATGTGCCAGTAAAAACATATCGTTCACAAGAAACAGGTCTTGTTAAAGGACAAGAAAGCGCTGAGTTGATTTTTAATTATTTAATGCCAGATTCTGATGTCAAGATAGGAGATAAGGTGATTTCAAGTGGCATAGGAGAAGTTTTTCCTGAAGGGCTACCGATAGGTCTGGTAACAAGTATTCCAAAACAAGATAATGTATATTATAAAAAAGTATTGGTAAAACCATTGATTAGTTGGAATAAAATAAATATTATATACTTAATAAAAAAATGATTTACTATTTTTTTGCCCTAATCACTTTAATATTTTTTTTAATAATTCAAATATTTGTGTCTATGTATTTGCCTTTTTTGGGATTGATTCCTGAATTTGTTTTAGTAGGATTAATATATTTCTCTTTGAAAAACGGAAATATATTAGGTGAAATGCTGGGCTTTTTTGCCGGATTATTTATGGATATATTTACCATCCATATATTTGGTTTGAAAACTATGATTTTTACCATTCTGGGATTTTTTATGGGAAGATTGAGTAACAAGCTGGATGAGTCAATGATTAGGGTTCAAGTAATAGTTGTTTTTTTATCAATCGTTTTTTATATGTTATCAACAAAAATTATTTATGGAATATTATTATATGGAAAATTTGAAATAAAGTTTACTTTTATTTTGGCTAATGCTATATATAGTAGTTTATTAACACCTTTTTTGTTTGAAATAATGAATAAATGGAATAAAAAGTTGGAAAAATGGTCTGGGAAGGCGAGTCGAATTTAATACAAGAAAGATTTCAATCTAAATTAAACAGAACACTAATTATAATCATTGCAATTTATGTTCTGATAATTTTGAGATTTTTTTATTTTCAGTTGATAAAGGGAACATATTATTACAGAATATCAGAACAAAACAGCACACAGCTATTCCTTGAAAGAGCACCTCGTGGCATAATCTATGACTGTAATAACATTAGTTTGTGCCAAAACAAACCCGTAACTCTTGTCTTGTTTTATCCATTCTCAAGAAAAAAATCAGAATATTTGAAAGTCGAAACAATAGAAACAATTGAAGCAATACTTCCTAATGCAAAAAACAAAATTATTGAAGGTTTTAATGCATATAAGGTTGTTTGCTTAGAGCAAAACGTCGAAAGAAATATAATGTTCAGAATACTTGAACAAAAAAATAAACTAAAAGATATATCCGTAGTAACAGAAATGCGCAGGTACTATCCTTATAATGAAATGTTTAGCAATATGCTTGGGTATATAAGCGAGATAAGCCCGTCAGAACTAGATAATATGGTTGATTATGGATATAAACAAGGAGATTTAATAGGAAAAAATGGTATTGAAAAAAAATACGATGAATACTTGCGTGGAACTGATGGGGGTTGGGTGATAGAATCAGATGTAATAGGTAGGCAGTTAAGTATATCTGACAGAATAGAACCTGAACCAGGGAATAATCTTCAGCTCACTATAGATATAGAATTGCAGAAAGTAGCAGAAGAAGCATTAAAAAAAACTGGATGTCCGGGAGCAGTAGTTGGAATTGACCCATCTAACGGCGCAATAAGAATATTAGTATCACAACCTGGATTTAATCCGAATCATTTTATTGATAATTCGCCTGAAAGACTTAAATATTTGACAGATAAAACACTTCCTATGTTTAACAGAGCAATACAAGGAGAATATGCCCCTGGTTCTGTTTTCAAAATAGTGACATCAGCAGCTGCTTTAAATGAAAATAAAATAAAGAAAGAAGACGAATATTATTGTCCCGGGTATTTCACTTTGGGTAGAAAAACATTTGGTTGTTGGGAAAAGAAAGGCCATAAGAAAATGGATTTTTTTTCAGGAGTTAAGAATTCATGTGATGTATATTTTTACAATATAGGCTTAAAAACAGGTGTTGATGATATTTCGAATTATTGTAAAATGTTTCATCTAGGCGAAAGACTAGGTATAGATTTACCTTCAGAGAAAACCGGGCTAATTCCAACAAAAGAGTGGAGAAAGAAGAGATTAAAAGATCAATGGTCTTTGGGTGATACGGTAAATATATCTATCGGTCAGGGATATTTGGATGTAACTCCTCTTCAAATAGCTAGTTTGTTTGCAACTGTTGCAAACAAAGGCAGAATATGGAAACCTTATCTTGTAGAAAAAATATTTTCAAACGAAGGGAATGTGATATATCAACACAATATTGAAAAAATATCTAATGTTGAACTAAGGAATGATGTGTGGGAAGATATAACAAAAGCTTTAAAAGAAGTTGTTGATAATGGTACTGGGCATGGTGCTTATGTTAAAGGAATATCTTTGGCAGGTAAGACCGGTACAGCGGAAAATCCTAGGGGTCAGACACATGCATGGTTTGCAGCATTTGGAATTACAGAAAAACCAAAGTTAGCAGTTGCTGTTTTGGTAGAACACGGAGGGAAAGGCGGTTCTATAGCGGCACCTATTGCAGGAAGAATATTTCAAAAAATGAAAGAAAAAACACAAGTAAACAATACAATACTACAAGAAATAAAGAAAGAAGAAATTAAGAATTAATATGAGAAATAACAATGCATTTATTAAGAATTTTAAAAATATTGATTGGATAATCCTGTTAGGTGTCATTTTTTTATCTGTTCTAGGAATTATTTTAATATTTTCAGCAACACTTAGAACAGGAGATCCTTGGTTTTATGTTCGCAAACAAACTGTCGCTCTTGTTTTTGGTCTAGTATTAATGATTTTATTTACAATTATAGATTATCGTATATATAAAATCTATTACCAGTATATATATTATATATCAATATTTCTTTTGTTTTTGGTACTTATATTTGGCACAGTATTTAAAGGCCAAAAAGCATGGATAGATTTCAAGTATTTTGCTTTTCAACCTTCAGAAATAACTAAGCTTCTTTTTATTGTGTCTCTTGCAGGTTATCTTGATAAAAATTCCAGAGATCTGGGAATGCTAAGAAAACTATTTATACCAACAATGATGCTTTTTGGTAATATAATACTTATTCTTTTACAGCCGGATTTTTCTTCGTGTCTAGTTTATTTCCCTGTATTTTTGGCAATGTTGTATTTTTCAGGAGCAAGAGTACTTCATATTTTATCTTTCATTCTTTTTGGAATTGTAACTATAAGCCCTCCATTACTAAAAACACTTCTTACTCCCTATTTGGCAAAAACATCAGTAATCATGAAAATTCTTGCTTATAAATGGGAATTTTTTGTTTTTTTACTAATCATTGGTTTATTGGTATTTTTTTTATGGTGGTTTCTTTATAAATGGAAAATCCAAATACCTATATTTTATTTCGTGTGTGTATTTCTTATTATTTTAGGAGGAGTATCATCTTCTTATTTAGTAGGAAAGAGCATAAAAGAATATCAGAGAAAAAGGTTGGTAGTCTTTATAAATCCAGAAGTGGATAAACTCGGAGCCGGATACAATATTATACAGTCCAAAATAGCAGTTGGTAGCGGAAAAACATTTGGAAAAGGTCTATTTTCAGGTACTCAGGCTCAATTAGGTTTTGTACCGGCACAACACACAGATTTTATTTTTTCGCTTCTTTCAGAAGAATTAGGTTTTGTGTTTTCATTTTTGGTTATAATCCTATATCTTCTATTAATATGGCGAATCGTAAACGTGTCTTATCAAAGCAGGGATAAGTATGGTTCTATTGTAAGTGCCGGGCTTGCAACCATGGTCGCATTCTACGGTATTATAAACATAGGCATGGTAGTTGGACTTATGCCTATTACAGGGTTGCCTTTATTATTCATCTCATATGGTGGCTCTTGCCTGGTCTCATCATTTATGGCTATAGGGATTCTCTTTTCAATACATATACGCAGATTTATGTACTAACAAAATGAATGAAATATTTAGTTCTGTAAAAAAACCTGCCAGATATACTAATTCTGAATTTAATTCAATTCATAAAGCTCATGCTAAAGTAAAAGCTTGTTTATGTTTTCCGGATCTTTATGAATTAGGTGCTTCTAATTTGGGATTAGAAATACTCTATCATATAATAAATTCAATAGATTATTCATCAACAGAGCGTTGTTACTGTCCGGATATTGATTTAGAAGAAATACTCAGAAAAGAAAACATTAAGTTGTTTTCACTAGAGTCAAAAAAGCCGTTAAAGGAATTTGATTTTATAGGATTTACTCTTCAGTATGAGTTATGTTTTACGAATATACTAACTATGCTTGATTTAGCAGGAATTCCTATTAAATCAAAAGACAGAACAGGTACGCAATGGCCTTTAATTATTGCCGGCGGCCCGGTATCATTTAATCCTGGACCGGTTTCCGATTTGTTTGATTTGTTTGTTATAGGTGATGGTGAAGACGTAATAAAAGAAATATTACGCGAAATAAAAGCATATAAAGAAAAACCATTGCAAAAAGAAACCAGTAAAAATGAGTTGTTGCTTGCTTTATCAAAAATTCAGGGAATTTATATTCCGGTAATTCACAAAGACCAAAGAAATCTTGAAATAGTAAAAAGAACGGTTGATATAAAAAAATCTTTTTATCCTATCAATCCTATAGTTCCTTTTATTCAAACAGTACACTCACGCTATAATGTAGAAATAAGCAGAGGTTGTGTCCATAATTGCCGTTTTTGCCAAGCATCCAGTATTTATGGTCCATACAGAGAAAGAACTCCTGATCAGATATTTGAATATGTGAATGATGGGATAAAAAATACTGGGTATGACGAAATATCATTAGGTAGTTTATCAGTAAGTAGTTATTCAAAAATTGATAGTTTAATAGAAAATATCAATCGATATTGTATTAATAAAAAGGTTTCATTAAGCCTACCTTCTTTAAGATGTGATAATAGATCTATAAAATTGCTCCCATGTCTTATTTATCCGCAAAGGGCAAATCTTACATTTGCTATAGAAGCAGGATCGCAAAAACTAAGAAGCTCCATAGCTAAGGGGATAAGCGATAACGACATATACAATACAATGCGGGCAGTTGATAAAATGGGGTGGAAACTTGTTAAACTGTACTTTATGATTGGTTTGCCCGGCGAAACCAAGGAAGACATTGAGGCAATAATCATTCTTGTAAAACAACTAACTAAGCTTACACCCAGAATTCAATATAATATTACAATATCTCCTTTTGTCCCAAAGGCTCATACAGGCTTTCAGTGGGAAAAGATGGAAGATATTGTTTCTTTAAATGCAAAGAAAGACATTTTAATGAAAAATTTGCGAGGGAACTTAAAAGCACATAATGTTAGGATGTCAGTCTTAGAGGGCACTTTTGCCCGGGGAAACAATAAACTTTTAGATGTAATTATTGGTGCATGGAAAAAAGGAGCCAGATTTGATCACTGGTTCGAAAGATTTAAGCCAGATGCTTGGGACGAGGCATTTAGAGAAAATGGTGTTGAAAAAGATGAATTTCTAAATGAAATTCAAGATACATCCATTCTGCCTTGGGGATTTATAAAAACAAACAAATCTTCTGATTACTTTGAAGATGAAAAAAATAAATCAAAAATAGGCATTCTGGAAAAAGAAATAAAAGCAGATATTATAGAAGAAGATATCGTTTTAGAAAAGCCTATACAAAAGCAGGAAGACAGCAATAATGTAGAAAACAGTTTTGTTTATAGGCTTGTTTTTACGAGGGGTTTTTCTGTCCGATATCTGTCTCATCTTGAGCAGGTTGAGCTTTTCAGACGTGTTTTAAAAAGAGCCGGTTTACCTTTAAAATATTCAAAAGGGTTTCACCCTCATATGGATATTTCTTTAGGGCCTGCAATAAGCGTAGGTTATGAGAGTGATAATGAAATAGTTGACATAGAAACTACAAAACAATTAGATTTAAGGCAGGCATCAGAATTCGTGTTGAACAATCTGCCCAAAGGGTATTCTTTATCAGGGATTCGCCAATTGTACATGAGGATGAAATCCGTAGATTCATTAGTATCTATTTTTGAATATTCAATTTTGGGCCTGGATACATTATTTGAGGTACAAAAAATAAATGAAATATTGACAGAATATGAAAAAAATGAATCCGTAATTATAGAATATATTAAACATGAAAAAAAAGAAACAGCTGACTTAAAAGAAAAGATTTATAAAATTGATTATAAAAGTTCATTATCTATATTTCTAAGAAAAGAACAAAAAAATAATATTAAGCCTGAAAATGTGCTTTTGGAATTATTTAAGCTAAAAGAAAATGACTTTAGGTCTATTAGAATAATACGGAAAAATCTATATACTCATAAAGACAATGTGCTGTCCGTAATATACTGAAAAAAAGCCAATAAACACGTGTGTTTTGAAATAATCAATATTTCTTGACAAGAACATGAGAATTTAGTACTATTATAAAACTTTATTAATCACAGGAGAGCAAATATGTACGCGATAGTGTTAATTGGAAATAAACAATATAAGGTTTCTGAAGGGGAAAGTATCCTTGTAGACAAGTTATTAAAGAACGATGGTGAAGAGTTAGTAATTGAAAGCGTATTAATGATAAACAAAGAAAGTGAGTCTATAATAGGCAATCCTTCAATAAAAAACGCAAAAGTAATTGCTGAAGTTACAACACAGACCAAGGGCCCCAAGGTTATATCTTTTAAAAGAAGAAGAAAAAAAGGTTATAAAAAAACAAGAGGCCATAGGACGGAACTTACAGAACTAAAAATAAAGAAAATTCAGGTGGAATAAAATGGCAAAAACAAAACATGCGGTTAATGGCAGAGATAGTGCAGGAAAAAGGTTGGGAACAAAAGCAGTAACTGGACAGGTTGTCCCTGCAGGAAAAATAATTGTAAAACAAAGAGGCACAAAAATATACCCCGGAAAAAACACCGGACTTGGAACCGATTTTACTATATTCTCAAAAATTGCAGGAATGGTAAAATTTGAATGGATCCGCGGTGGAAGAAAACAAGTCAGCGTATACCCAGTCCTTAAAAGCTAATCTTTACATCTAATCTTTTTTTACTTTATTACACCCAAAACTTATGTTTACAGACAAAGTACGTATATTTGTTCAGGCAGGCCGCGGCGGCGATGGTTGCTTGAGCTTTAGAAGAGAGAAGTATGTCCCTCTAGGAGGCCCGGATGGTGGAAACGGCGGTCGTGGAGGAGATGTATATTTTGTTGCTGATAAAGAAATGACTACTCTTCAGGACTTTACATACAGGCCTCATTTTATAGCTGGAAATGCTGAGCATGGAATGGGAAGCAAGAAAAATGGAAGGGACGCAGAAGATTTATATATCCAAATACCCACAGGGACCGTTATATCCAGCATGGAAGGTGAAGAAAAAACCTTTATGATTGATATGATAGAAGACGGGCAGAAAGTTTTGATAGCAAATGGCGGCCGTGGCGGGCGTGGTAACGCAAGTTTTAAAACTCAGCGCAACACAGCACCGAGAATATCAGAGAAAGGTGCTTTTGGTGATAAAATCACTTTAGAACTCGAATTGAAACTTATAGCTGATGTAGGGCTTATAGGTTGTCCAAACGCAGGGAAATCCACTTTGTTAAGCAGTGTTACCTCTGCACGCCCCAAGATAGCAAATTATCCATTTACTACGCTTTCTCCTAATTTAGGAGTATGTACCTATAAAAATAAGTCATTTGTTATAGCAGATATTCCCGGGCTGATAGAAAATGCACATAAAGGGAAAGGGCTTGGAATGGAATTTTTAAGGCATATTGAAAGAACTAAAATGTTATTGCATATGGTTGATGTTTTAGGTTTTGAAAACAGGGAAAGTTGGAAGAATTTTGAGTTAATAAATAAGGAATTATACAGCTATTCAGATGTGTTAGTAAAAAAACCTATGATCGTAGTTTTAAATAAAATCGATTCTTTAACATCAAAAAAAGATATGCTGATTATCAGAAAAAAGTTTGAAAAAATATTGAAAGCCAGAAAGTTCAGGAAAGACTTTAATGCAGACAGTAGAATATTTGAGATTTCAGCCGTTACCGGAGAAAGCACAAAAAAACTGCTTGATGAGGTCATTTTTAAGCTCAAAGTGATTTTTGAAACAAAAAAAGAAGAAAAAGTTAAAGATATTATATCAGACACAAAAGATTATGTTATAAAATCAGAATTTGAAGTTGAAAGAATCAATGATCATTTGTTTACTGTTAAAGGAAAGAAAGTAGAAAAACTGGCACAGATGACCCATTTTAATCAGGAAGAGTCTGTAAGAAGATTTTTTAACATATTAAAGAAAATGGGTGTTGAACGTGCTTTAAAGCGAAAAGGTGTAAAAGAGGCAGATTTAGTAAGAATTAATGAGATGGAATTTGAATATAAGACGGTAATATGATAATATTTTAATAGTAAAAAATAGTCTAGGAGAATTGAATTAATTATGTCAGGCATTAAGAAAAGAAAAAGAATAGTAGTGAAAATTGGCACAAATACTTTGACAAGAAAAGATGGATCTTTAAATCCTGAAAGAATTGGTGTAATAGTAAAAGATATAGTAAATACATTTAAAATGGGCTATGAGGTTATTCTAGTCACCTCGGGTGCCATAGCTTGCGGTGTAAGCAGGCTGAAATTAAAGAAACGTCCTTCCGAATTGCCGGAAAAACAGGCAACCGCAGCAATTGGCCAGCCATTGTTGATGAAAGTATACGAAGAACATTTTAGCGAATACAAAATTCCTGTAGCTCAGTTACTATTAACAAAAGAAGACTTTGAAAATAGAAAACGCTATATAAATGCGCGTAATACTATCTTTACCCTTTTAAAGCTGGGTGTAATTCCAGTAATAAACGAAAATGACACCATTTCAACCGAAGAAATAAAATTCGGAGATAATGATACATTGTCTGCAATGGTGGCTATAAAAGCTGAAGCAGACATTTTGATAATACTTACGGATGTAGACGGACTTTATACGGATGATCCTAATAAAAATAAAAACGCGGTGGTTATTCATGAAGTCAAAAGAATAACTCATGAAATTGAGTCTTGTGCAAAATGTTCCCCCGGTTCGGGTTTTTCAACGGGTGGGATGTTTACAAAAATCAAAGCAGCAAAAATTGCTGCTAAAAGCGGAGTAGAAACAGTAATAGCGAATGGTTTTAAAAGTAACATATTGCAGGATATATTATCCGGAGCAAAAATAGGTACAAGATTTCAAAAAGAAGAGAAAACAATTGATTCAAAAAAACGCTGGATTGCTTTTGGAGCAAAAGTAAAAGGAAAAATACGGATTGATTCAGGAGCAAAGGATGCTTTAATAAAGAATTCAAAAAGCTTATTGGCTTCCGGCATAATAGCAGTTGAAGGAAAATTTGATGCAGGAGACAGTGTCGCCATATATTCAACTGACGGTAAGGAACTGGCCCGTGGTATAGTACAGTTTTCAAAAGTTGAAATTGAAAAAATTAAAGGAAAAAAATCATCGGAAATATCCAAAATATTAGATAAGTCCGATTTTTTAGAGGTTATTCACCGAGATAATCTTGTTTTAATGTAATGGAAATAGGAATAATAGGCCTTCCAAATGTAGGAAAATCCACTCTTTTCAATGCGCTGTCAATCATGAACGTGCCAGCAGAAAACTTTCCGTTTACTACAATAGAACCCAATATTGGAATTGTACCTTTAAAAGATACGCGCCTAAAACAGATTGCGGGTATATTTAATCCTAAAAAAGTAACAAATACCACAGTAAAATTTGTTGATATTGCAGGATTAGTAAAAGGTGCAAATCAAGGAGAAGGACTGGGAAACAAGTTTTTGTCACATATCAGGGAAGTTGATTCTATTATGCATGTAATAAGAATGTTTGAGGCAGGCAATGTGATAAACACTCTTGAAAAATGCGACCCTTGGCAGGAAATAGAAATTATTGAAACAGAATTAATTCTTTCTGATCTGGGGCAGGTAATAGTAGCAAAAGAAAGGCTTCAGGGACTTCAGAAGTGTGGAAATAAAGAAGCAAGGATAAAATTTGAACTATTAGAGTCAATCGCAAATGGTTTAAATCAAAGTAAAACAGTAAGAATGATTAATGAAGAACAGAAAATTGATTTTAAAATATTGCAGGAATATAACTTTCTTACAACAAAGCCGATAATGTATGTTTTAAATGTAAATCAGAATACAAATAAGGACAAGCTCGAAGAAACTATAAACACTATAAAAGCAAAACGTAAAACCAATGTTATAGCCATTGATTCGCAAATTGAAAGTGAATTGGCTCAAATGCCCGAAAATGAAAGAGATAACTTTGCCAAAGAATTATGTGTGGAATCAAGAATTGATGAGCTTATACAAAAAGCATATAAATTACTCGGTTTGATAACATTTTATACGGTCGTAGGAAGTGAAGTAAGAGCCTGGTCAATTCAGTCAGGTACAGCTGCAAAACCAGCTGCGGGTAAAATCCATACAGATATGGAAAAAGGTTTCATAAAAGTTGAAGTATACTCAGTTGAAGATCTGGTAAATCATGGTTCGGAAAAGAAGCTTTCAGAAAAAGGTTTGATACGAGTTGAAGGAAAAGACTATATAGTAAAAGATGGCGATATCATGCAGATTAAGTTTTAGTGACTTTTAACATAATCCGATTAACACCTCAAAATATTTAAACAGCAGTTCATTGTTCCCGTCATAAATTAAGCTAAAAAAAATATTGACAAAAACACCCAAAAATAGTAAAATTCTCTGTACTAAAAAGTCCCCTTTGCTCCATAGCAAAGTAAAATATGAGGGCTTAAAATCCATAAAGGAGGACGATATGAATCGTTACGATACAATTTTTATTTGTAAGCCAGACCTACCTTCGGAAAAGATATCCAGTCTTACCGAAAAAGTCAAATCAATTATCACTTCTACAAGCAGTGAAATCATTTCTGTAAACGAATGGGGCAAGAGAAGACTTGCGTATGCTATCTCGGGATATGAAGATGGTTATTATGTATACATCGAGTATTCTTCTATGGGAGATGCAGTAAACAAGGTTGAGGATTTCTACAAAATAACTGAAGAAATCTTCAGGTACATTACTGTGAAAAAAGTAGAAAAGAAACGCAAGAAACCACAGCCTAAACCTAAAGAAGTCAAAAAGGAGGATGTGCCCAATGTCCCAGAAAATAAGGTTACCAGAACAGAATAACGTAACTTTAATCGGTAGATTAACCGCTGACCCTGTATTAAGATATACACAGAAAGGCCAAGGTGTTTGCAGGTTTGATATAGCGGTAAATAGAAGTTATCGTGATACAGGTGGTGAATGGCAAAAAGAGGTAAATTTCATTCCTATAGTAGTATGGAGAGATTCGGCTCTTAGATGCAATGAACGCCTGAAAAAAGGCAGCCCGGTGTTTGTAACTGGCAGGCTACGTAACCGTTCATGGGAAGACAAGCAGGGACAGAAGCATTCTTCTCTTGAAGTGGAAGTACAGAAAATACAATTTTTACAGGCTCTTGGAGATGATTCAGCTGAGTCCCCGGCAGTTGCCTCCGGTGAAAACATGCTGGCTGACACCAACAAGGTTCCTGAAACGTCATCAGATACATCAGAAGAAGAAATTCCATTTTAAACGGCAGTATTCATTATTTTAACAATAAAGGAGAAATTCGATGTTTAAGGGAAAACCAAAGAAAAACAATAAAGATGCTTCAAGAATGAAAAGAATGAGAAGGCCGGGTATGTCAAGAAGAAAAGTCTGCAAATTTTGCGCAGATTATCTCGAAATAGATTTTAAAGATGCAAACCTTCTAAGAAATTTTGTCAGTGATAGAGGCAAGATACTTGCCGGAAGAATTACAGGGGTATGTTCAAAACATCAGAGAGTGTTAACTAGCGCTATTAAAAGGGCAAGAATGATAGCCCTTCTGCCGTATCTGAACTATTGATTTGTTGTAAAAATATTTGGAGGTTTTAAAATGAAAATAATATTAAAACAGGATATAAAAGGTTTAGGCAACGCCGGAGAAGTAATGGATGTTAAAGCCGGGTATGCAAGAAATCTGCTGTTCCCGAAAAACCTTGCTTTAATTGCCAATGACCATAGCTTGGCGATTATCAAACACGAGAAAGAAATAATCGAAAAACTTAAAGGTAAAGAAAAAATAGCTTTGAAAGAAACAATAGATAAACTTTCGAAAGTATCCGTCAATATCTCTGTAAAAACGGGTGAAGGCGGAAAACTGTTTGGAAGTGTTACAAAGGATGATATAGCAGAAGCAATAAAAAAAGAATCTGGAATTGATGTTGATAAGCATGAAGTTCATCTGGAAAACCCCATTAAAGAAACCGGGTTGTATTCAGTTGAAGTAAAAGTAAGGTCCAAAAAATATTCAGATGAAATCAGCGAGACCGCTAAAGTCAAAGTCTGGGTTGTTGAAGTAAAATAAGGTTAACTATGGCAGATATTTTAGATAAAGTACCTCCTCATTCTCTTGAAGCGGAAATGGCCGTGCTAGGTTCAATGTTAATTGAAAAAGAAGCGGTCATGAAAGCTCTTGAAGTTCTTGAAGAACAGCATTTTTACCGTGATACCAACAGAAAAATATTCAGGGTTATCAAAAAGTTTTATATTGAGAATATTCCTGTTGATACAGTCTCAGTAATTGAAGAATTAAAAAGGGAACAGATCCTTGAAGATATCGGTGGCGCAGTGTATATAACAACTCTTATAAATACTGTATCAACTGCAGCTAATGTAGACCATTATGCAAAAATAGTCAGAGATAAAGCTGTTGTCAGGCATCTTATTCATGCGGGTACTCAGATAGCAGAATCAGGTTATAAGGCATCAGACGAACCAGATATTCTTGTAGACCGTGCCGAGCAGATGATTTTTTCAATCAGCCAGTTCAAAAATGAACAGGGATTTACTCCTGTCAAACAGTTGGTACATGACACTTTGACAAGAATAGAATCACTGATGTCAGATAAGAGAAGCGTTCCGGGGCTTCCGACGGGATTTCCTGATCTTGATGAAAGAACCGCAGGATTACAACCTTCAAACCTTGTTATAGTTGCGGCAAGGCCCTCAATGGGAAAAACATCCTTTGCTATGAATATTGCTGCAAACGTAGCTATAAGGCAGAATTTACCTGTGGGAATATTTTCAATAGAAACTTCAAAGGAAGAGCTGTTGTTTAGGCTTATATGTTCTGAAGCTTGGGTGAATTCACACGAAGTGCGCAGAGGAATGCTTCCAAAAAAATCTTGGACAGTTATAACTTCCGCGGCTGAGAAAGTTTACAATGCTCCAATATATATTGATGACACTACCAGCATATCTCCGCTTGATATGAGAACCAGGGCCAGAAGGCTGGCTGCTGAACTTGAATCAAGAAATGAGAAACTTTCAATGATAGTAATTGACTACATTCAGATGATGCGTTCTTCCACAAGACATGATTCAAGACAACAGGAAATTTCTGAAATTTCACGCTCTCTAAAAGGTATAGCAAGAGAATTGAAAATTCCAGTAGTTGCTTTATCCCAGCTTTCAAGAAAACCCGAAGAAAAAGGCCGGGAAGGTGTGCCACAGCTGTCTGATTTGAGAGAATCAGGAGCGATTGAGCAGGACGCTGACCTTGTTATGTTCATATACCGAAAAGAAGTATACAGTAAATCAATGGAAGATGAAGGAAAGGCAAACATAATAATCGCAAAACAGAGAAATGGCCCTACGGGTGAAATTGAGATGAAATTTTTCAAAGAATATACAAGGTTTGAAAGATTAGAAAAATCATCTTAATTTAATAAAAATGAAAATTTCCAGACCAAACTGGGTTGAAATCAACACTTCAAATATTACCCACAATATCTTACAGATAAAGAAACATATCCATCCTAAAACAAAAATCATTTCAGTTATAAAAACAAACGCTTACGGACACGGGCTTGTAGAAACAGCAAAAATACTTTCAAAAGAACCGTCTGTATGGGGTTTTGGTGTTACAAACGTTGAAGAAGGGGTTGCATTAAGAAACAACAATATTAAACTTCCTGTTCTTATCCTGGGTGCTATGTACCCTTTTGACTACTTTAAAGAAGTGATAAAATATAACATAATCCCAACTATTACAAGCATAGACGCTATAAAAGCACTTTCAGAACATGCTGTAAAAGAAAAAAAAGTATCGAAATTTCATCTAAAAGTTGATACTGGAATGGGAAGAATTGGTTTGCTTCCTAAAGGCGTAGATGATTTTTTGACAAGTTTAAATAAATTTAAAAACATTAAAATGGAAGGTGTTTTTACGCATTTTTCTTCAGCTGGCACAGATAAACAGTACACACTTAGCCAAATAAGAAAGTTCGACGAGATAATAAAAGATGTGAAAAAAAAATATTCCAGTGATTTGCTTTTTCATGCATCTAATTCAAGCGGTATTTTAAAATACAAATCTGCAAACTATGACCTAGTTAGGTGCGGGTTGTGTACTTACGGATTGTCTCCATTTAAGAATTCCGATAAATATATAAATCTTTTACCTGTTCTGTCATGGAAAACAAAAATAGTTTATTTGAAAAAAGTAAAAAAGGGCAAGTCTATAAGTTATAACCGGACTTTTGTAACCAAGAGGCCGTCAGTTATTGCAACAATCCCCCTAGGCTATGGAGATGGTTACAGCAGAGCACTGTCAAATAAAGGGTCTGTAATCATAAAGAACAGAAAAGCAAATATTATAGGTACGGTTACAATGGAAATGTCGATGATAGATGTTACTGATATTCCGGGAGTTAAGTTAGGGGACGAAGTAATAATTATAGGATCTGATTCATTCGGAAAGAAAATAACAACAGATGAAATAGCGTACAAATGCGGGACCATAAATTATGAAATAGTTACGAACATTAATCCGCGTGTACCGAGAATTTATGTTTAATAAAACAGAAGAAAAAATTATAGAATTGCTCAACAGCCTGGCAAGTAGTTTTATACTAGTATATAAAACTATAATCTCATGTTTTATGAAGCCTTTTGAAACAAATCTCGTTATTTATCAAATGGTCGGTATTGGATTGAGGTCTTTGCCTGTTACTATACTGACATCTTTTTCTGTAGGAATGGTGCTTGCCTTACAGGCAGGATATTCAGCAATGTATGTTTTTAATGAGCCTCTTTATGTAGGTACAATTGTCACTTTCTCTATAATTAAAGAATTAGGCCCCGTCCTTACCGCAACTGTTATAACCGGAAGAGTAGGTGCGGCAATTACCGCTGAACTTGGCACAATGAAAGTTACTGAACAGATAGATGCTTTGTACACACTTGGCACGAATCCTGTAAAATATTTAGCCGTTCCCAGGTTTCTTGCCTGCATAACAATGATACCTATACTTGCTACAATAGCAAATATTTTTGGTGTTGTAGGTGGTTTTGTTGTTTCAAGATATAAGCTGGATATACCATCTACAGTTTATTGGACTGACACTCTAGATTTTTTAAAGATAGATGATTTTTTTCATGGATTCATAAAGTCTGTTTTTTTTGCGGCAATTATCGCTTTTGTTGCAATATATAAGGGTTTTGGAACCAAAGGCGGTGCCGAAGGTGTAGGGAAAGCAACTACTCAAGCTGTTGTTACTACCCTCGTGCTTATTCTCGTTATTGATTATTTTCTTTCTGCGCTGCTCGTAGCTTTAAGAATAGGTTAATTAGGAAATATGATAAAAATAGAAAATGTACATAAACATTTTAATGAAAATTATGTTTTACGCGGAGTAAATCTCGAAGTAAAAGACGGAGAAACCTTGACCATCATAGGTGGTTCGGGGTCCGGTAAAACCGTGCTTTTAAGGCATATTGTTGGTTTATTTCTTGCAGAAAGAGGAACAGTGGAAGTTGACGGTATCAATCTTGGTGCTGTCAGAGAACATGAATTGCATGAAGTTCAGAAGAAAATAGGATTTTTGTTTCAGGACGGTGCTTTGTTTGATTCTCTTTCTGTAGGTGAAAATGTTGCTTTCGGGTTACGATACATGAATTTATCTGAACAGGTAATTCATAAAAAAGTATCCGAATGCCTTATGCATGTAGGTTTAGCTGGCATTGAAAGCGTACGGCCTTCCGAACTATCAGGCGGCATGAAAAAAAGAGTAGCCTTAGCCAGAGCCATAGCCAGGGACCCGAAATATATGCTCTATGATGAGCCTACTACAGGTTTGGATCCGATATTTTCTGACGTAATAAATGAGCTTATTTTGGATTTGCAGAAAAATTTGAAAATGACGTCTATTGTTGTAACTCACGATCTAAAATCCGTGTATAAGGTTTCTAACAGAATTGCCATGCTCCTGGAAGGAAAAATTATTGAAACTGGAACACCGGATGAAATTAAGAACTCAGTAAATCCTTCTGTACAGCAGTTTATAAACGGTTCTAGTAAAGGGCCTATAAAATTAAAAATTAAAGAATATCAGGAATAATCGGAGGGGCAGCATATGAGAAAAGAGACTCAGTTAGGTTTATTCATACTTTTAGGAATAATAGCAATTGCTATTACTATTCTTACAATTCAAAATATAAATCTCGAAAGCGGCTACAGGCTTAATGTCACTTTTAATGATGTCTCAAACCTTATGGAAAAGGCCTGGGTGCGTATATCAGGAGTAAAAGTAGGAAAAATTGAATCAATCACGCTTTATGACAAAAAAGTTAAAGTTACAATATGGATTAAAAGTGGTGTTAAAATTCATAAAGATGCCCAGGCAAGTGTACAATCTACCGGTATTTTAGGCGTTAAATACATCGAAATGACTTTGGGTTCAGAAGACGCGCCACTTTTTAATAACGGGGATTTTATTGAAGGGAAAGATCCGGTTTCTATTGATAAAATGCTTTCAGAAGGTCTTAGCGGTGTAGGGAATCTTACTAAATCTCTTGGTGATATTGCCGGTAACGGCGATCTGGCGAAAAACTTGAATGAACTTTTAAGAAATGCCAGGGAAATAAGCGAAAAGCTAAACCGCCAACTGGATGAAAATAAACTGGAAAATATTGTAAATAACATTGAGGAATTTTCTGAAAAAGCAAAGAAACTTACCAGCGACCTGGCGGAAATTACCGGTGAAGAAAAAATGGATATAAAGCTGACGTTAAAAAACTTGAAATCATCATCGGATAAACTTGATAAAATACTTACTCAGATTACTAACGGTGAAACAACAATAGGTAGATTGCTTTCAGATAAGGAAATGGGAGATGATTTAAAGAAGACAGTAGAGTCGCTGAGAGATGCAAGCCAGGAAGCCAAAAAGACAATATCAAGATTTACTCTTTTTAGGACATACTGGGATTATGAATTGAGATATGATACGGTAAATGAAGAATTTAAAAGCGATTTAGGTATTCAAATAAGGCCGGTCCCGGATAAATATTACTATATTGGTGCATCAAACATTGGTGATACAGGTGTTGTTTCTTCTGAAAAACGCAATACGCTGGATTTAAATATTGGCAAAGATTTCAAGGTATCTGATAAGCAATTCGGTACAGTTTATGCCGGTATGCTAAGGTCTACCGGCGGGCTTGGTATTTCAGTTAAACCAATGTGGAAATGGGACCCGTGGAGTAAGGTAGATATATATGTAGAATCATATGATTTTACACGTACAACTGTTGAAAACAAAAAGAAACCCAAAATCAACACTGGAGCAAAGATTAAACCATACAGATGGCTTTCAGTAGGCAGTTCTGTAGAAGATGTGCTTGTTGAAAATGATGTCCACGGTTCAGTAAATATAGTCCTTGAAGACGCAGATCTTGCCTACCTGTTAGGATTGGTGGGTTTAGCCAGGCCATGAAAAAAGACAAAGCAAAAACAGTGTTTGTATGCCAGAACTGCGGGAATGATTCTCCTAAGTGGCTGGGCAAATGTCCCGAATGTGACCAGTGGAATTCATTTGTAGAAGAAAAATTCTCATCATCAGACAAAAGTCAATCCCGCAGGTTAACCGAATTTTCTACTCCAATACTAAGACTTGACGAAATTTCCTTATCCAAAACAGACCGCATCAAAACCGGAATAAATGAATTTGACCGCATGCTGGGAGGCGGTATAATGCCTTCCTCGCTTATTCTTCTTGGTGGATCCCCGGGAATAGGCAAATCAACTTTAATGCTTCAGGTAGCTTATAATCTTGCCGGTAAAACAGATAATGAAACAAAAGTTCTTTATGTGTCCGGAGAGGAATCACTGGAACAGATTAAAAACAGGGCTGAAAGGCTAAATATTTTAAGCCAAAAAAAACAGGGCCTGATGCTGATGTCGGAAACAAGTATTGAAACAATCATTGAAAAAGTAAACAAAATCAGCCCTCAAATTCTTATAATAGACTCAATTCAGACAACTTATAAAAACGAAATGTCAGGTGCCGCCGGTTCTGTCGGCCAGATACGGGAATGTGCGGCAGAATTGTTAAGTCTGGCAAAGGGCAAAAATATTACAGTGTTTTTGCTGGGGCATGTTACAAAAGACGGTGATATTGCAGGCCCCAGAGTACTTGAACACATAGTAGATACGGTGTTGTATTTTGAAACGGAAAAACATCACACTTATAGAATATTAAGGTCTCATAAAAACCGGTTCGGGCCTACTTCAGAAATAGGTGTTTTTGAAATGAAACCTTCAGGCTTAGAAGAGGTTTCTAATCCTTCAATGCTGTTTTTAAGTGAAAGGACAAAAGATATATCCGGTTCCGCTATAAGCGTTACTATTGAAGGAACCAGGCCGATACTGCTTGAAATTCAATCTCTTGTAACAAAAACAGATTTTGGTATGCCCAGAAGAATGTCTGACGGTATTGATTATAACAGGATGGTTGTCCTTCTGGCCATACTGGAAAACCGGCTGGGATTAGGACTGGCTTCACAAGATGTTTATGTAAATGTTGCAGGCGGAGTAAAAATAAAAGAACCTTCAGTAGATCTGGCTGTCTGTTGTGCCGTTTACAGTTCATTAACAAATTTTCACATATCTCCTGAAGTTGTGTTTACAGGAGAAGTAGGCTTGTCCGGAGAAATCCGCGCCGTAAGTTATATTCAGGAAAGAATAAATGAATCAGAAAAGATAGGATTTAAGAAAATATTTATTCCAAAGCACAATTCAAAAGGCATATTGAAACCTAAAAATATTGATATAGTTACCGTGGAAACATTGTCTCAGGTAATAGAGAGTTTAAGAAAAACAATAAATAATTGAGAGGTAAAAAATGCTGCGTTTTTTAACTGCCGGTGAATCACACGGAAAATGTTTAATGTCAATCCTTGAAGGCTTGCCTTCGGGGCTGGGAATTAAAAAAGAATTTATAAACAATGAACTTGCAAGGCGCCAGAGGGGTTACGGCCGCGGAGGCCGCATGAAAATTGAAAATGACTCTGTTTCAATTTTAAGCGGAGTAAGATGGGGAAAAACTACAGGCTCTCCAATGTCACTTGAAATAAAAAATCGGGATTGGATAAACAATCACGCTTTAATGTCCATTGAATCCGCTGATCAGAATAAAAGTCTATATATCACAAAACCAAGGCCCGGTCACGCTGATTTACCCGGCATGCTTAAGTATGACATGGAAGATCTTAGGAACATTAAAGAAAGGGCCAGTGCCCGGGAAACGGCTTCCCGTGTTGCAGTTGGCTCTGTTTGTAAATTATTCCTTATGGAATTTGGTATAAAAATATTTTCTTATGTGAAAGAAATTGGCGGAATAAAAGCAAGTATTACAGACAGTGATCTTGAAAAAAACTATTCAAAAATAGAAAATTCACCTGTAAGATGTCTGGATCAAGTTGCGCAGAAAAAAATGATAGATGAAATTGATAAAGCAGTAAAAAACGGAAATACATTAGGTGGAACATTTAAAGTTATAGTAAAAAATGTTATTCCAGGGTTGGGTTCACATATACAATGGGATAAACGCCTTGACAGTTTTTTATCCGCAGCGGTTATGTCAGTGCCTGCAATTAAGGGTGTTGAGATAGGTGCAGGGTTTGCTTTATCCGGCATGACTGGCTCAAAAGCACAGGATGAAATATTTTATAACCCAAAAGAACAAAGATTCTACAGAAAAACTAATTTTGCCGGAGGTTTGGAGGGCGGTATAACTAATGGAGAAGATATAGTTATTTCTGCAGTAATGAAACCTATTCCTACGTTAATGAACCCCTTGTCATCAATAGATGTAAAAACAAAGAAAACAGTGAAAGCTGAAATAATAAGGTCTGATGCCTGCGCAGTTCCTGCATGTTCAGTAGTGGCTGAAGCAATGGTGGCCTATGTGTTGGCAAATGCGATAATGGAAAAATTCGGCGGAGATTCTATAAGAGAAGTTACTGTAAATTACAAAAACTATATTAAACAAACAAAAAATTTCTAAGAGTATTTGTATGAACATTGTAATAACCGGGTTTATGGGTACAGGAAAAACAACAATAAGCCAGAAACTTTCAAAAAAACTGGGCTGGGATTATGTTGATACTGATAAAATAATTGAAAAGAATACAAACATGAACATAACAGATATTTTTTCTAAATTTGGCGAGACGCACTTCAGAAATCTTGAAACCGAAGCCGCGAAAATATCAATGGAAAAAGATAAGCAGGTAATAGCAACCGGGGGTGGGATAGTTTTGAAAGATGAAAATATGGATATTTTTAAAACAAACGCAGTTATTATAAATCTTTCTGCAAAAGCTGAAACAATATACAAGCGCATAAGGGGAAGTAAAACCCGTCCGCTATTGAACAAACCGGAGCCTTTAAAAGAAATAAATAGATTATTGAAAGCCAGAAGCAGGTTTTATAAAGAATGCAATTATAGAGTGATTACTGATGGTTTAAACGTTAACCAGATAGTCAATAAAATTTATGATTACCTCAAAAAAAACAAATATTGAAAAGCTTCAGAACAAAATAACCCATCTAAAGTTGGACGCATTTCTAATAACCGATCCAAATGACCTTGTTTACTTAACCGGCATAGATTTATCAGGAGGATATTGGGCTGTTATTACACGTAAAAATGCCTGCCTGATAACCTCAAAAATGCTTTTTCTCCAATTACGTAAACTTTCTCCTGAAATTAAAGTTATTGAAAGCAAAAATACTGTTTTGGAATTAAAGAACATTTTAAAAACAATGAAAATCAAACGAATTGGTTTTGATTCACAGAAAATGATGCATGCTGTAGTAAAAAATCTGCAAAAAAAAGTAAACAATGTTATTTGGCACCCATTACAAAACATAATTGAAGAATTCAGGCAAGTTAAGACACCGGAAGAAATTGAAGAAATAAGAAAAGCATGCAAAATCACAATGAATGTTTTCAAGAATATCCGGTCATATATAAGGCCCGGAATAACTGAAAAACATATATCTAACAGAATAATGGAGTTGTTTTATAGAAATAATGCTTCTCCTGCGTTTTTACCTATTGTTGCCAGCGGGGAAAATACAAGTTATCCGCATCATTTAAGTTCTGACAGGATAATACGGAAAAATGACACATTAACCATTGATCTTGGAGCCAAATATAACAACTACTGCTCAGATTTGACAAGAACCATATTTTTAGGTAAAATAACTAACTTATATAATAAAATATTTAAAATAGTTAATAATGCTCAAAAAAGCGCATTGTTTGTTGTTAAACCTGGAATAAAAGCCAGTTTTATTGATAAAATTGCCAGAAAGATTATAGCTTCAAAAGGATATGGCAAGTTTTTCTTGCATGGAACTGGGCACGGAGTTGGATTGGACATACACGAAGCTCCTGGAATTAGCCCGAAAAGTACTGTTGTTCTTAAAAGCGGTATGATAATTACAATAGAACCAGGGATTTATTTGAAAGACAAGTTCGGCATACGAATTGAAGATACGGTGCTTGTGACTGAGTGCGGTTACGAACTACTGACAATATAATTCAGCAAAGAGGGAGATTGATCACAATATGATAGATACTTCAGACTTTAAAAACGGCGTAATATTTGAATGGGAAGGACAGATATATAAAATTATCTGGTTCCAGCATCACAAACCAGGGAAAGGCGGAGCAGTTATGAGAACCAAAATGCGCAATATCCGCACCGGTTCAATTATTGAACAGACTTTTAAATCAGGAGTAAAATTTCGTGAAGTACAAATCGAAAGAAGAAAAAAACAATATTTATATAATGACGGTAAAAATTATTTTTTCATGGATTTGGAAAACTATGAAGAAATACAAATTCCCAAAGAACAATTGGGCGAAGCAGTAAAATTTTTAAAAGAAAACCTGGAAATTGAAGGCCTCTATATCGACGGAGGTTATCTTGGCGTAGATTTACCGATAAACATGGAATTTAAAGTCACTTATACAGTTCCCGGAGTCAAAGGAGATACTGTTTCAAGCGTAATGAAACCGGCTACCATTGAAACCGGAGCAGAAGTGGCTGTGCCTTTGTTTATTGATATCGATGATGTTATAAGAATCGATACAAGAACAGGCGAATATGTAGAAAGGGTAAGCTAAAAGGTGGGTAATATGGCAACAGAAGACATTAAAAAATTTATCGAAGTGATGAAAGACAAAGACATTGAAGAATTGCTTTACGAAGCCGGTGATATGCGTATTTCGTTAAAAAGGCTAGAAGGCGAATGTGTGGCGGTTGCTCAGCCTAAACCGGTTTCTCAGGGTTCTGGTCAGTCTCAAATAATCGAGAAGAAAGAAAAACAAAACCAGGTTCTGGTGATTAAATCACCCATGGTTGGCACCTTTTTAAGGGCGCAGTCTCCGGATTATCCTCCACTTGTCATGGAAGGAAATCATATTGTTCCGGGGCAGAAAGTAGGATTAGTTGAAGCTATGAAAATAATGAAAGATGTGGTGTCATCTGTTAAAGGGAAAATCACCAAAGTATTAGTAGATAACGGACAAACAGTTGAGTATGGCCAGGAATTATTTCACGTAGACCCTGAAACCAACAGCAAAGGAAACTAACTTATGTTTAAAAAAGTACTAATTGCCAACAGAGGCGAAATAGCAGTAAGAGTTATCAGAGCTTGCAGAGAATTAGGAATTCAGACCGTGGCTGTTCATTCTGAAGTTGATAAGGATTCAATGCACGTAAAAATTGCTGACAAGGCTGTTTGTATTGGCCCTGGTCCGGCAATAGAAAGTTATCTGAACATCCCGAACATTATTTCAGCTGCTACAATAACCGGCTGCGATGCTATTCATCCGGGATACGGTTTTCTTTCAGAAAATACTTATTTTGCTGACGTTTGCGAATCAAGTGGAATAAGGTTTATAGGTCCATCAAAAGAATCGGTTCATAAAATGGGTGATAAAATTGAAGCCCGCAAAATAATGATAAAAAACGGTGTAAGCGTTGTTCCAGGTACAACTGAACCGATAAGCGTAGATAATCCGGATTTAGAAAAAATAGCAGACAAAATTGGATATCCGCTGATAATAAAGGCAGCAATGGGCGGCGGTGGAAGAGGTATGCGTGTCGTCCCATCAAAAGAATCTCTTTCGAATGCTATTCAAACGGCGAAGTCGGAAGCTAAAAATGCTTTTGGAAATGATAAAGTTTATCTTGAAAGATATGTTGAAGAACCTCGGCATATTGAGTTTCAGATAGCAGCAGATAATAAGGGTCATACAGTTTATTTTCCTGAACGCGACTGTTCAATTCAGAGAAGACACCAGAAACTTATTGAAGAAAGCCCTTCTCCGTTTCTTGATGCAGATTTAAGAAAGAAAATGGGTAAACAAGCTGTTAAGGCAGCCAAAGCTGTTGATTATTGCACAGTCGGTACAATAGAATTCCTGGTAGATAAAAAGAAAAATTTCTTTTTTCTGGAAATGAATACAAGAATTCAGGTAGAACATCCTATAACGGAAATTGTTTCGGGTGTTGACCTGGTAAAACTGCAGATTAAACTGGCGGCAGGCGAAGAATTGAAACTTGAATCTGAAAAAATAAAACTTTGCGGGCATGCCATAGAATGCAGAATTAATGCTGAAGATCCGGATAGGGATTTTATGCCTTCACCCGGAAGAATAAACGGTTTAAATCTGCCTGGTGGCCCCGGGGTACGTCTAGATACTCATATTTATGACGGATATCAAATTCCATCATTTTATGACAGCCTGATTTGTAAACTCATTACTTATGGCTACAACAGAAAAGAAGCTATTGCAAGAATGGAAAGAGCTCTTGTTGAACTGAAAGTAGGTGGAATAAAAACAACAACGCCTCTCCATAAAAAAATCATGGAACATGATTATTTCCGTAAAGGTGATTTTCAAACGGATTTCCTCATGAAACATATATATGGCCAGCAATAATTCGGTTGAGGTAGAACTGTGAAACAAAGAATTGAAAAAATAATAAAAGATAGTATCGAAACCAAACAGACTATTCTGAAAGAATATGTTCCTGTTATAGAGAAAATATCCCAATTGCTGATTGAGGCATACAAAAACAAAAAGAAGATTGTTGTTTTTGGAAACGGTGGAAGTGCAGCAGATGCACAACATTTAGCCGCAGAACTGGTTGTAAGGTTTGAAAAAGACCGTCGTAGCCTTGATTGCCTTGCACTGTCAACCAATACATCTACAATAACAGCTATCGGTAATGACTATGGTTTTGAACAGGTATTTTCAAAACAGATTGAGTCTGCCGTAAATGAGGGAGATGTTGTAATTGGCATATCAACAAGCGGCAATTCAAAAAATGTTATCCTGGCTATGGAGCAGGCAAGAAAGCAAAAAGCAGTTACTGTAGCCTGGACCGGCAAAACCGGTGGTAAATTAAAAGATGCGGTAGATTTATGCATAGGCATTCCTTCTGAAAATACAGCGCGCATACAAGAGGGGCACGTGCTCCTGATTCATATAATTTCAAAACTTATTGAAGAAGAATTATTTAAATAAATGATTTCAGGAAAATTAGTGGAAATATCAAAAATAAAAAACAGGAAACAGATTTTAAAATTAGTAAAGAAATTTAAGAAACAAAAAAAGAAAATAGTTTTTACGAATGGTTGTTACGATCTTTTTCATGCCGGGCACCTTGAAGTCCTAAAAAAAGCAAAAAGTACCGGAGATGTTTTGATAGTAGGCATAAATTCTGATAAGTCTATCAGAGAATTAAAAGGTCCCGAGAGGCCCATAGTTCAGGATAAATACAGGGCTTCAATTATTGCCGGGCTTGACTGCGTTGATTTTGTTATTATTTTTAATGAAGTATCTGTTATTAACCTGGTTAAAGCGCTTTGTCCGGATGTTTTGGTTAAGGGCGGACAGTATAAGATAAAAGAAGTCGTCGGTTGGCAGTATGCAGGGGAAATTGTCCGTGTTCCGATTCTAAAAGGTTACTCGACAACTGCAACTATTGATAAAATAGTAAGCATATATGGCAAAAAGTAAAGACCAATTGTTGTTTGAAAAAAATAAAAACCTGTACCGTTTGCTTGATGCAAATTTAAACAGAGCAAGCGAAGGCTTGAGAGTAATTGAAGATTCTCTGAGATTTATTTACAATAACAAAGATTTATTTTCTACTTTCAGAACTATAAGGCATAAAATAAACAAATTATCATCAAAAGCCTACCCAAAACTCATCCTGTCTAGGGATAGCCAGAGGGATTCAGGAAGAGAAATTCAGGAAAAATCAAAAAGAGAAAGTTTAGGAATACTTTTGGCCGCCAATTTCAAAAGAGTTGAACAAGCACTAAGAGTGCTTGAGGAATACTCGAAGCTGATTGCACCAGATTCAGCAGTAGAGTTTAAAAAGGCAAGATATTCAGTTTATAACCTGGAAAAAATGTTTGCATGTAAGGTGTGTAAAATATGACACAGATAGATTCAGCAAAGAAAAACATTACAACTAATGAAATAAATAAAATTGCCAAGGATGAAGGTTGTCCTGTTCAGCACATATCAGATGGTCTTTCAAACGGATCCATCGCAATATTTTGCAATAACAAAAGGCCGGCAATAAAAAATTTCAGAGAGTGCGCCGTTGGCGCAGGTCTTAAAACAAAAGTAAATGCCAATATAGGAACATCTCCGGATTGTATCAGTATGGAAAAGGAGCTTGAAAAGCTGGAAACAGCTATCAGGGCTAAGGCTGATACGGTAATGGATCTTTCAACAGGTGGCAGTCTGAAGAAAATAAGACAGCAGATTATAAAATATTCCACCATTCCCGTAGGTACAGTGCCGGTATATCAGGCTTCCTGCGAAACGATGCTGCGCGAAAAGTCAGTTTTTCAGATGGATTCAGAAAAAATATTTTCAGTTATAGAAGAACATGCTGCTGACGGAGTTGATTTTATAACCGTTCACTGCGGCATAACAAAAAAAACAGTGGATGTATTAGAAAAGAAAAAAAGAATTTGCGGTGTCGTTTCGAGAGGCGGGGCATTTTTAGTTAAATGGATTATGTCGACCGGAAAGGAAAACCCGCTTTACGAAAATTATGACAGGCTTCTTGATATTGCATATAAATATGATATGGTTTTAAGTTTAGGTGATGGGTTGCGTCCCGGTGCAATTGCAGACGCAAATGATGATGCTCAGCTTGCGGAATTGTCTGTGTTAGGCGAATTAATAGAAAGAGCCAAGAAAAGAAATGTTCAGGCCATAGTTGAAGGCCCGGGACATATGCCGATAAATCTTATTCAGGAACACGTTAAATTACAGAAGAAAATTACAAAAAATGCACCCTATTATGTTTTGGGACCATTAGTTACCGATGTGGCGCCGGGATATGATCATATAACAAGCGCCATAGGCGGAGCTCTCGCAGCTGCCAGCGGTGTTGATTATCTATGTTATGTCACACCTGCAGAGCATTTGCATCTGCCTGATACGGAAGATGTGTTTCAGGGTGTGATGGCGTCAAGAATAGCAGCACATGCCGGTGATATTGCAAAAGGCGTCAAGGGAGCCATGCAATGGGATATTGATTTTTCAAAACTACGGAAAAGCCTTGATTGGAAAAATCAGGAAAAAAATTCACTTGACCCTGAAAAATTTAAATCAGAATTTAAAAAATTTAAAGCTAGCGATAAAGATACCTGTACTATGTGCGGGCAGTTCTGTGCTATGCGGGAAATGAATAAGGTTCTTGAAAAAGTATGAAGTTTAATGTAAAAGTACCGGCAACAACAGCAAACTTTGGTTCAGGATTTGATGCCGTGGGCATGGCCCTGAAGTTCTATAATGAATTAGAAATCAAAACCGGTTATAAAAACAATACCGGGAACATACTTACCATAGAAGGCGAAGGCAGAGATAAACTGCCCAAAAACGATAAAAACATAATTATAAAAAGCATGGCCGAAGCCTGTAAGTGTGCAAATAGAAATCCGGTATCAGTTTTGAAAGGGCTTGAAATAAAAATGATTAACCGCATTCCTCTGGCAAGAGGAATGGGAAGCAGTGCCGCTGCAATAGTCAGCGGATTGGTAGCAGCAAATCACATGTTAGACAACAGACTTAGCAGCTATGATCTTTTAAATATTGCAAATAGATTAGAAGGACATCCTGATAACGTAGCACCAGCTCTTTTTGGAGGGGTCTGTATTTCCGTTTTAGACGGCAGTGACGTGAAATGCATAAAAATCAGGCCTCCTGTTGAATTGGATTTTATTGTCTGCGTTCCTCAGTTTGAACTTTCAACACAGAAAGCAAGAAAAATCTTACCGGAAAATGTAAGTTTAAAAAATGCGGTGTTTAATCTTTCAAGGGCTTCTCTTTTAGTAGGTGCTCTTGCGTACAGACAATATAATTTGCTTTCACTTGCAACACAGGATAAACTTCATCAGCCGTTTCGCAGAAAACTGGTTCCCGGAATGGAAGAAGCTTTTAAAAAAGCTGTAGCAAGCGGATCCTTGGCAGTTTTTTTAAGCGGTTCAGGCCCTACACTTATGGCTATTGCTGAAAAGAAAGCTTGTAAAAGTAAAATTATCGGGCAATCCATGAGCAAAGCGTTTAAATCAAAAAATATTAATTCTTTTGTACATGTGCTTTCAGTTGATTCAATCGGAGCTAAAGTTAATGCTTAAAAAAATCAGAAGGCATTTTAAAGTGTATCTGACAAAAAAGTACTTTGAAAAGCACAAAGAAAAAAAAACCGGTAATTGTAAAAGATGCGGAAATTGCTGTAAAATCTGGTACAAATGCCCCTTTTTGGAATTTAAATCAAAAGAGGCTACCTGTAAGATATATAAACACAGGCCCGCTGTTTGCAGAATTTTTCCATTAAATAGAAAAGATCTTGAGGAAATTTCCACAAAATGCGGTTTTCATTTTGAAAAAAGTCTGTAGAAAAGGAGTGTTTAAAGCTTTAGATGATGGATTTAATAGTTATGAAATTCGGCGGTTCAAGCGTAGCAAATACAGAGAAAATACTTAACGCAGCCAATAGGATAATTGAAAATAAAAAGAAGGCCAGAAGAATAGTGGTTGTAGTTTCTGCTCCTGGAGATATGACGGACGATCTTATTGAAAAAGCAAATGAGATAACCGAAAAACCAAACGAAAGGGAAATGGATATGCTCCTTGCAACAGGTGAACAGATCTCTATTGCTCTTTTGAGTATGGCAATAAACAATAAAAGCCACGATTCAATTTCATTTACCGGGCCTCAGGCAGGGATTTACGCCGGATATCCGCACACAAAAGCAAGAATTACAAAAATTATGCCTGTAAAAATATTACAGGCCCTTAAACAGAACAAAATAGTTATAGTGGCAGGATTTCAGGGTTTAAACCCGAACGAAGATATTACTACACTGGGTCGTGGAGGCTCAGATCTTACCGCTGTTGCCCTGGCAGCAGCACTTAAGGCTGATTTGTGCGAAATATATACGGACGTAACCGGTGTATATACTACAGATCCGCGTGTATGCAGTGCAGCAACAAAAATAGATCAAATATCATATGATGAAATGCTCGAAATGGCCGGTAGCGGGGCTCAGGTAATGCAGGCCAGATCAATAGAAGTAGCAAAAAAGTTCAATGTAATAATAGAAGTTAAATCAAGTTTTTCAAAAGAGAAGGGTACCATAATTTCCGGGGAGGTAAAGAAGATGGAAGAAGTAGTTGTGTCCTCTGTGACTTTTGACAGAAATCAAGTAAAAATGTCAGTGCTGGATTTGCCTGATGTACCGGGTATTGCAGCTAAAGTGTTTGGCGGTTTAGCCAAAGAAAACATAAACGTAGATATGATTATACAATCATCCGCAAGGGATGGTTTTAATGACATATCATTTACAATATCAAGAACAGATCTGAAAAAAACGCTCCCGCTTCTTAGGAAATTATCAAAAAAACTTAAGGCTCAGGGTGTAATTTATGATGATAAAGTTGCAAAAGTATCGATAGTAGGTGTCGGCATGAAAAGTCATCCTGGCGTAGCTTCTGATATGTTTAACTATCTTTCTGATGAAGGTGTGAACATACACATGATATCAACATCGGAAATAAAAATATCATGCATAATAAATGATAAAAACGTAGATAAGTCTGTAAAGGCGCTTCATTCAGGGTTTAAATTAGATAAATAATAGTTTATTTGAGGAAGGTTAATTATATGACACAAAAGAAAATATTTTTATTTGATACAACATTAAGAGATGGTTCTCAATCAGCAGGTGTTTCTTTTTCTGCGGAAGATAAAATCAAGGTTGCCAAAGCGCTTGATGATTTTGGCATTGATTTTATTGAAGGTGGCTGGCCGGGTTCAAACCCGAAAGACGAGCTTTTCTTTGAGCAAGCACATAAAGGAATGAATCTCAAAAAAGCCAAGATTGTAGCGTTTGGTTCAACCAGGCATAAAGATAAACAGTCTCACGTTGACTCCAACTTGCTTGCCATAGTAAACTCAAAAGTTCAATATGCCAGTATTTTCGGAAAAGCATGGGATTTTCATGTTATTCATGCTTTAAGGGCTACCCTTGAAGAAAACATTGAGATGATTGAAGACAGCGTAAAATTTCTCAAACAAAAAGGCCTCGGAGTTGTTTATGATGCAGAACATTTTTTTGATGGTTTTAAAGCAAATCGTAACTATGCACTTAAAACAATTGAGGCGGCAGTAAGAGCGGGAGCTTTTAATATTACTTTTTGTGATACAAACGGCGGCACTATGCCAAACCAGATCAGTGAAATCATAAAAGAAGTAAAGAATCACCTGAACGCAAACAACCAATTTTCGAAAATGGAGTATTCATTAGGAATTCATGCCCATAATGATTCAGAATGTGCTGTTGCTAACACTCTCGTAGCAGTCCTTGAAGGCGCTACCATGGTACAGGGAACAATTAATGGCTACGGTGAAAGATGCGGTAATGCAAATCTTTGCTCAATTATTCCAAACCTTGAAATAAAACTTGGCTATAAATGCCTGCCTGAAGATAAGTTAAAAGGACTATATGAGTTATCCAGGCATATTAATGAAATTGCAAACGTAATTCCAAACGACCACCAGCCATATGTTGGCAAGGCAGCATTCACTCACAAAGCTGGTATCCATGTATCTGCTGTTCAGAGGCATTCAAGCACATATGAACATGTTGAACCTACAACAGTTGGCAACGAACGTAAAGTACTTATTTCAGAACTTGCAGGAAAAAGCAACGTTATGTTTAAAATTAAAGAACTTAATCTTGATTTTGACGGTGATAAAGATGTAAGCACAAAAGTTATTGATCTTATAAAAAAAATGGAGCACAAAGGCTATCAGTATGAGGATGCAGATGCTTCATTTGCCTTGCTTGTTAGAAAAGCATCAGGAATATATAATCCATTTTTTGAGTTAAAAGGATTTAGAGTAGTCGTGCAAAAAGAATCCAACACCGGAGAAATGGTTTCAGAAGCTATAGTAAAACTTGATGTAAAGGGAACCCTTGAACATACCGTAGCCGAAGGTGACGGGCCGGTAAATGCTTTGGATAATGCTTTGAGAAAAGCGCTGGAAAAATTTTACCCTGAATTAAAAGAAATGTCACTTTCGGACTTCAAAGTAAGAATAATCAACCCGAATGCAAGCACTGGAGCTATTACCAGAGTACTTATAGAATCAAAGGACAAAAAAGAAACCTGGGGAACTGTCGGCATATCAGAAAACATTATAGAAGCAAGCTGGCAGGCCTTATCAGAAGCAGTTGAATATAAGTTGTTAAAAGAATCAGCCAGAAAAAAGAAATAACTTTTTTAAAAAAGTTATTTTATTCCGCTTAATGTGCCGTATAACATTGGCATAAAAGCAAATAGAGGTGGAAATAGATGCGCAGTGATGAAATTAAAAAAGGTATAACCAGAGTGCCGCATAGATCCTTGCTTTATGCAACAGGAATAACAAAAGAAAGCATGAATAAACCATTCATTGGTATTGCTTCTTCCTTTAGTGATATAGTCCCCGGACATGTAGGTATGAGAGATCTTGAAAGATGGATTGAAAGAGGTGTGTGTGCCGGAGGTGGTGTACCATTTGTTTTTGGCCTTCCTGCAATTTGTGATGGCATTGCAATGGGGCACTCAGGGATGCATTATTCACTTCCTTCAAGAGAACTTATTGCAGATAGTGTTGAAAGTGTAGCAAGGGCCCATGGTTTAGATGGTTTAATATTGCTGACCAACTGTGATAAAATTACTCCCGGCATGCTTATGGCAGCTGCGAGAATAAATATTCCTTCCATTGTAGTTACTGCAGGCCCTATGTTAACAGGTTTTTGCGGAGGGAAAAGACGGTCTCTGGCAAGAGATACATTTGAAGCAGTAGGCCTTCTACAAGCCAAAAAAATCACACAGGAAGAATCAGACATCCTTGAAATAAAAACCTGCCCAGGAGCAGGGTCATGCCAGGGATTATATACAGCAAATACTATGTCATGCCTTACAGAAGTGCTCGGTATGTCTTTGCCGGGTTGTGCTACAGCAATGGCAAATTCAGCTGAAAAGAAAAGAATTGCCTATGACTCAGGTTACACCATAGTGAAAATGATAGAACAAAATATTACACCAAGAAGAATTATGGCAAACAACGCGTTTCATAACGCAATTGTTGCGGACATGGCATTGGGCGGTTCAACAAATACTATTCTTCACCTTATGGCCATAGGCCATGAAGCCGGAGTGGATGTATCTCTTGACTGGTTTGATAAGATATCCAAAATAGTGCCGCATATTATCATGCTTGAACCGGCCGGCAATCATTACATGGAAGATTTGGATAGAGCGGGTGGTATGCCTGCAGTATTAAACACGCTGGTAAATAAACTAAAGCCTTCTATAACTGTAACAGGAAAGAATATTATTGAAATTGCAAAAGCGGGAAAGATTTATGATCATGAGATAATAAAAAGCAAGAATCCCTACTCACCGGAAGGTGGGATTGCCATTCTATACGGCAATATTGCAAAAAACGGAGCAGTAGTAAAAGTTTCGGCTGTAAAAAGTAATATGTTAAGATTCAATGGTACAGCCAGAGTGTTTGATTCTGAAGAAAAAGCTATGGTTGCAATTTTAGGCAAAAAGATAAAGAAGGGTGACGTGCTAGTTATCAGATACGAAGGGCCAAAAGGTGGCCCGGGTATGAGAGAAATGCTCGGACCCACAAGTACGTTACAGGGCATGGGTCTTTCAGATTCTGTTGCTTTGCTTACAGACGGAAGATTTTCCGGAGGTACCAGAGGCCCGTGTATCGGACATATAAGCCCGGAAGCAGCAGAGCGCGGTGAAATTGCTGCCTTGCAGGACGGGGATATAATAAACATAGATATACCCGGAAGAAAACTGAATGTTAGAAGGACAGATTCAGAATTAAACGGACGGCTTGCAAAATGGAGCGCCCCTGAGCCAAAATTTAAAATTGGATACCTTGCAAGATATGCAAAACTAGTGACTTCGGCAAACACTGGCGCAGTATTAAAATAACAATATACATTTCAAGGAGCAAAAATGATTAAGACTGGAACTGAGATATTTATAGAATGTTTAAAGAAAGAAAACGTGGAATTGATGTTTGGTATTCCCGGAGGCCAAGTTTTGCCTTTGTTTGATAAAATTTATGATGCACCTTTTAAGTTTATACTTACAAGGCACGAACAAGGCGCTGCCCACATGGCGGATGGTTATGCACGTTCAACCGGAAAGACTGGTGTGTGCCTGGCAACATCTGGGCCGGGAGCCGCAAATTTGGTGACAGGATTGGCAACAGCAAATATGGATTCTATTCCTCTTGTTGCTTTTACCGGTCAGGTGCCTACAAGTTTAATAGGAAATGATGCATTTCAGGAAGCTGATACCACCGGTATCACACGTCCAGTTACGAAACATAACTATCTGGTGAAAGATATAAATTTTCTTTCAGAAGCCATACAGAATTCCTTTTATATTGCTTCTTCAGGAAGGCCGGGCCCGGTATTAATAGATATTCCGGCAGACATCCAAAAAGCTTCAACTGAGTTTGTTTGGAAAGAAAAACCGGATATAAGGTCATATAAACCGAACTTGAAAGGCCATCCAGTCCAAATAAAAAAACTTGCTGAAGCAATTAATGCCGCTGAACGGCCTGTTCTTTATGTCGGTGGCGGGGTTATCATTGCAAACGCAAGCGCTGAGTTGCTGGAGCTTGCCATGAAAGCAGAACTTCCAGTTACAACCACATTAATGGCGATAGGATCATTTCCTCCGGATAATGCTTTGAATATGGGTATGCTCGGCATGCATGGTATGTACTGGGCAAATATGGCAATGCAGAATGCAGACCTGATAATAGCGGTTGGATCGCGTTTTGATGACAGATGTACCGGAAAATTGTCTGATTTTGCACCCAAAGCAAAGATTATTGCGCACATAGATGTTGACCCAACAAGTATTTCGAAAAACGTTGCGGCCCATATTCCCGTTGTTGGTGATGCTAAAAATATACTCACGGAATTAGTAAAACACGTGAATAAGAAAAAACATACTCAATGGATAAAGCAGATTAATAATTGGAGAAGAGAAAAACCGTTTGGCTATGAAAATGATTCAAAGCTCAGACCCCAATATGTGATTGAAAAAATCAGTGAAATAACAGGCGGAGAAGCTATAGTTACTACTGAAGTCGGCCAGCATCAAATGTGGGCGGCTCAGTTTTACAAAGCAAAATATCCAAGACATTTTATTTCAAGTGGCGGGTTAGGTACTATGGGTTATGGTTTTCCTGCAGCCATAGGGGCAAAACTGGGCAATCCAAAAAAACCGGTTATCTGTATTTCGGGTGACGGGTCACTACAAATGAATATACAAGAACTGGCAACCGCTTCAATAAACAAGGTGAATGTGATTGTCTGCATACTTAATAACGGCCATCTTGGCATGGTCCGCCAGTGGCAGCAGATGTTTTATAAGAGAAGATACTCTGCGGTAGAATTATTTACGCATGAAGCAAAAAGATGCCAGCCGATTCCGGATTTTGTAAAAGTAGCTCAGGCATACGGTGCAGAGGGAATGAGGGTAACCAGGAAAACTGATGTCAGTCATGCTATTGAAAAGGCTTTGAAAATTAAAGATAAACCAATAATTATAGACTTTATAGTTGAGCAGGAAGAAAATGTTTTTCCAATGGTTCCTGCCGGCGCGGCCTTACATGAAATAGTGACAAGTTTAGCATAAAATAGAATAACTTTAAGGAGGAAAAATGAGGCATACACTTTCTGCCTTGGTGGAAAATAAATCGGGCGTACTTGCAAGAATATCTACACTTTTTGCAGCAAGAGGATATAATATTGATACTTTAACAGTAGGGGAAACTGATGACCCGTCCGTTTCCAGAATGACTATTACGGTTCGTGGAGACACGAAAATTCTTGAACAGATAGAAAAACAGCTCAATAAATTGATTGATGTCATAAAGGTTTTTGAATATTCACAGACAAAACATATAGAAAGAGACCTGGCGCTGATAAAAGTAAAAGCAGACAAAAACAATCGTTCGGAAATACTGCAGATAGTTGATATTTTCAGAGCGGATATTATCGACTTGTCACACGAAACATTGATGATTGAAATTACCGGTGACGAAGAAAAGATAGAAGCTTTTGTAGGTATGTTACGGCCTTTCGGTATAAAAGAATTAGTCAGAACCGGAATCGTTGCAATGGCTAGAGGCTAAAAAAATTTTCAGGGAGGATTAAATGAAGTTAGATTTTGGAGGATCGGTTGAAGATGTGGTGATGAGAGAAGAGTTTCCTTTAAAGAAAGCTCAGGAAATTCTAAAGTCAGAAACAATTGCTGTGCTTGGTTATGGTGTTCAGGGGCCTGCTCAGGCTCTTAACATGAGAGACAACGGAGTAAACGTAATTATCGGTCAAAGGCCGGAAGAAAAACATTATTGGCAGAAAGCCATTGATGACGGTTTCGTTCCTGGGAAAAGCCTTTTTTCACTTGAAGAGGCAACACAGAGAGCAACAATAATTCAATACCTTATTTCAGATGCAGGCCAGATGGCTCAATGGCCGAACATAAAGCCTCATCTTAAAAAAGGTGATGCGCTTTATTTCTCGCACGGTTTTTCAATAGTATATAAGGAACAGACAAAGGTTATTCCTCCGGATTTTGTGGACGTTATTCTTGTAGCGCCAAAAGGTTCCGGAGCCAGCGTGAGGGCAAATTTTCAGGCCGGCAGCGGTATTAATTCCAGCTATGCAATATTCCAGGATTTTACAGGAAAGGCAAAAGACAGATGTCTGGCAGTCGGTATAGTAATTGGTTCTGGTTATTTATTTCCTACAACCTTTGAAAAAGAAGTTTACAGCGATTTAACCGGAGAAAGAGGTGTGCTTATGGGCGCTCTTGCCGGTATGTTTGAAGCTCAGTATAATATTTTGCGCAAAAATGGCCACAGCCCGAGCGAATCATTCAACGAAACTGTTGAAGAACTCACACAGAGCCTTATCCGTTTAGTAAGTGAAAAAGGTATGGACTGGATGTACGCAAACTGCAGCACTACAGCCCAGAGAGGTGCCCTTGACTGGAAAGGTAAATTTAGAAAAGCTGTTGAACCCGTATTTGAAGATTTATATGACAGCGTTAAAACAGGTAAGGAAACCGAAATCGTGTTAAGAGTTAACGGCGCTCCTGATTACAGAGAAAAACTTGAAAAAGAACTTTCTGAAATGAGAAATTCAGAAATGTGGAAAGCCGGTACAGCTGTAAGGTCTTTAAGGCCTGAAAACTGGGGTAAAAAGAAGTAATATTGACTTTGAAAAACCGAAACACACAAGTATTTACTTATGAAATTACCTATTTCCACTGAAGGGTTTATTTTTATAAAAAGCGCACTGCTTTTTTCTATTGCTTTTTATATTTTAAACAGATATCACTGGCTCTTTTATCTGCTTTCCGGCGTTTGTTTTTTTCTGTTCTGTTTTTTTCTTGTATTTTTCAGGGATCCGGACAGAAAAATCATTCAGGATAATAAAGTTATTTTGTCTCCTGCTGATGGAACAGTTTTTGAAATTGAACAGAAAGCCGATTTTAAGATTGTGAAAATATTTATGTCGCCTTTAAATGTTCATGTACAAAGAGCTCCTTTCTCCGGTACGGTAAAATCTATTCAGTACAAAAAAGGTGCATATTTGCCTGCTTATGTGCCAAAATCATCGGATCTTAATGAGCAAAATGTTATCACATTATCCGGAGAGGATTTTGAATCAGACATTAAGCAGATAGCCGGGATTATGGTGAGGCGTATTGTCTGTTGGGTAAAAGAAGGGGATAAAGTAATTCAGGGGCAAAGAATCGGAATGATTAAATTCGGTTCCCAGGTAGATATTTCTATTGATAAAAAAATAGAAGTTACTGTAAAACCAAAACAAAAGGTTAAAGCAGGTCTTACTATTTTAGGCAAAATAAAATAATGAAGAAAAGGTGAAAAATGGGAATTGGAATCTATATTGCAAGCTTGTTTACGATAACGAACATGGGTTTTGGTTTGTATTCAATAATATGCTCTGCTAAAGGAAACTATACGTTGGCAGCCTGGTTAATTTTAACCGCTATGTTTTTTGACGGTTTTGACGGGCTTATTGCCAGAGCTACAAAAAACACAAGTTTTCTTGGTGTTGAACTGGATTCTTTTTCAGATTTAACATCATTCTGCATAGCGCCAGCAGTATTAATGTATTTTATTGTTTTAAAAAATATGTCCTTACCAGGACTTGCCGTAGGTTTTCTATATGTGGTTTTCGGGGCCTTAAGATTAGCAAGATATAATGTCAGATCTTATGAGGCAAAAACATTAACACCATATTTCGAAGGATTGCCCACTCCCGCAGCGGGTGGTATCATAGCTTCCATCGTGCTGATGTTTGAATTACTGCAGAGATTTGAGCAGGGTGTTACCGCAAAAACAATACCTATTATCATGGAAAGAATACCGGTTATTTTTAATTTCATCCCGGGTATAATGATTCTGCTTTCTTTCTTAATGATCACCAATCTCCGTTATGTCGGTTTTTCAAAAATGAGGACATCCAAAAAGATTTCATTAAATATGTTTATAATCCTTATAGTTGCCGTATTGCTTGTAATAGCGTACCCTGAAAATATGATATTTATTATGTTTTCTATTTACGTACTATCAGGGATATTTGAATATGTATGGAGAATGAATCATATACAGAGAGAAAAAGTAAAAATAGAAAAAAACGGATAAATCAGAAACATTTATTTTAAGAGGTTTAAGTTAACATGAAACAGACAATCACACAAAAAATTTTGGCAAACCATTGTGGGAAAAAAGAAGTGCAGCCGGGTGAGTTTATTGAAGCAAATGTTGATGTTGCATTAAGTAATGATATCACATCACCATTGGCTATACAGCAATTTCGTGAAGTGGGTATAAAAAGTATTTATGATAAAAATAAGGTAGTAATAGTATTGGATCATTTTACTCCTAATAAAGATATTAAATCTGCGGAACAGTGTAAGTTTGTCCGCAACTTTGCCCATGAGCAGAAACTCAAACATTTTTTTGACTGCGGTAATGTAGGTATAGAACATGTTCTTTTGCCTGAACAGGGCATTGTCCTTCCGGGCCAGGTGATTATCGGGGCGGACTCGCATACTTGCACGTACGGTGCATTAGGAGCATTTTCATCAGGTGTTGGTTCTACGGATTTAGCCAGTGTCTGGGCAAGAGGTAAAGTATGGCTTAAAGTTCCAGAAACCATGAAATTTGTTTTCAAAGGAAAAAGAAAAAAATGGGTTTATGGGAAAGATTTTATTTTATATACAATCGGAAAAATTGGAGTTGACGGGGCCAATTACAAGTCAATGGAATTTGCCGGAGATGCAACAAGGTTTCTCTCTGTAGCGCAGCGCCTTACTATGTGCAATATGGCTATTGAGGCCGGCGGGAAAAATGGCATAATTGAGCCGGATGAACTGACCATGAAGTACATAAAACCGAAATTAAAAGGCAGAAAAATCAATTTGTTTAAATCAGATGCTGATGCACAATATTGCGATATAATGGAATTTGATGTAAGTAAAATTGACCCGCAGGTTTCTTTGCCGCATTTACCGGAAAATTCAAAATCAGTAAAAGAAGTTAAAAATATTACCATTGACCAGTCCGTTATCGGTTCCTGTACAAATGGCCACCTGGAAGACCTTGAAATAGCAGCAAGAGTATTAAAAGGAAAAAAAGTACATCCTTATGTACGTTTACTGATATTCCCTGCAACTCCTTTGATTTACCAGCAGGCAATGAAAAAAGGTTATATGGACATATTCATGAAAGCAGGCGCTATTATCAATCCGCCTACCTGCGGTCCCTGTTTAGGAGGGCATCTTGGAATCCTTACCAAAGGCGAAAGATGCATTGCCACAACAAACAGGAATTTCGTAGGAAGAATGGGTGACCTTGAAAGTGAAGTGTATCTTTCAAACCCGGCCGTTGCGGCCGCCAGCGCCATTAAAGGTAAAATCACCAGTCCCGAAGAGGTCTAAATGGAAAATACCAATCAGGCACGAAAAATGATTCGTGAGCCGTTGAAAGTAATAATTTATCAGCAGGCAACAAAAATTACCGGTACGGTTTACCTTGATATCGGCTCAAGGCTTTCGGATTTTATTAATAGTGTGAATGTCCAGTTTATTCCGGTTGGAGATGCGCAGGTGGAATCTTTGTATGACCCCGGCAAAATACTATATAAAGCAAAATTTATGAACGTAAATAAAACACATATTGTTGCCATACGTCCCGAAACAGAACACGAATAGGAGATTTTATGGAGATTAAAGGAAAAGCGTTAAAATACCGCGATAACATAAACACAGATGAAATAATTCCGGCAAAGTTTTTAAATATACGTTCTGAAGAAGAACTGGGCAGGCATTGTATGGAAGGTATTGACCTGTTGTTTAACAGTAAAGTCAGGAAAGGCGATGTAATAGTTGCCGGTAGAAATTTCGGTTGCGGTTCTTCAAGAGAGCATGCTCCGGTTTCAATAAAGGCCGCCGGTATCTCCTGTGTAATAGCTGAATCTTTTGCCAGGATATTTTTTCGTAATGCAATTAATATCGGGTTACCTATTATTGAACTGAAGGACTCTTCAAAAAAAATCAGTGAAAACGACATATTAGAAGTCAATCTGGAAAAAGGAAAAATTATCAACCATTCAAAAAATAATGAAGAATATACATTTTTTGCTTTTCCGGAATTTTTGAAAAATATAATAAATACCGGCGGGTTAATACCGTATATTAAAGCAGATATCAATAAAAAAGGGGTAAAAACAAAATGAAGACTTACAGGATAGGTGTGTTGCCAGGTGATGGTGTAGGCCCGGAAATAATCCGCGAAGGAATGAAAGTACTGGAAGAAGCCTGCAAAAAAGAAAGTGTAAAATGCGAATTTACAAATTATGATTTCGGTGCGGAAAGATACCTTAAGACTAACGAAGTGCTTCCTGATTCTGCTCTCGATGAATTTAAAAAGCTGGATGCAATTTATCTTGGAGCCGTAGGAGACCCCAGAGTAAGGCCGGGTTTATTGGAAAAAGAATTACTTCTTAGAATCAGGTTTACCCTTGACCAATATATAAACCTAAGACCCTGCGTTCTTTACCCGGGAATCTGGACCCCGCTTAAGGATAAAACGTTTAATGAAATAGATTTTGTAGTAATCAGGGAAAATACCGAAGGCCTTTACTGCGGAATAGGCGGTGTGTTTAAAAAAGGAACGAAGGATGAAACAACAACACAAATAGAATTAAATACTTACAAGGGTGTAGAAAGATGTATTCGTTATGCTTTTGAATATACAAAGAAAAGAAACAAAAGAAAAAAACTTACAATGGTTGATAAATCAAACGTTCTTACTTACGGTCATGACCTATGGTTAAGAGTATTTGATCAGGTTGGCGCTGATTTTTCCGAAGTGCAGAAAGACCATGCTTACGTAGATGCAGCCTGTATGTGGATGGTAAAAAACCCTGAATGGTTTGACGTTATCGTAACAAACAATATGTTCGGTGACATTATCACAGACCTGGGTGCCATGGTTCAGGGCGGCCTTGGTGTAGCAGCCGGAGGAAATATTAATCCAAACGGTGTATCCATGTTTGAACCCATACATGGCTCTGCTCCTAAATATACAGGAAAAAATGTAATTAACCCCATAGCAACTATAGCGGCAGGTGCCATGATGATGGAAACCCTTGGTGAAACTAAGGTTTCAGAAAGAATAGACCATTCCATAAGGGCACTTCTTTCAAGTGGTAAAGTTAAATCAATGGATGCCGGTAAAATGGGTTTTTCTACTTCAGAGATCGGCGACCTGGTAACTAAAGGAATATAATAATAAGCAAGGAATATTAAAAATGAGTAAATATAAAGTAGGCGTAGTAGGTATAGGTTTAGTTGGCTCAGAAATGGTAAAAGTTTTAAGACAGCGTAATTTTCCAGCAAGCGAAATAAGGATTTTTGCTACCAGGGAAAGAACGGAAGAAATTAACGGTGAAAAGTTTAAAATTGAAGTAGCCGGCGAAGGTTCTTTTAAAGGCCTTGACGTCGTGTTGTTTGCCGGTACGGAAGGTTCAAAAGGTGCTTCAAAACTACACGGCTGGAAAGCTGTGGAAGAGGGGGCTTTTGTAATAGATAACGGCGATGATTTCCGCATGGACCCCCGGGTTCCTCTGGTTGTGCCGGAAGTTAACCCGCATCATCTTTCAAAAGATAAAAAATTTATTGCTAATCCAAACTGCTCTACCATTCAAATGGTGGTGGCTCTGGCGCCATTGCATAAAAAATTTAAAATAAGAAGAGTTGTAGTTTCTACGTATCAATCTGTTTCAGGAACCGGCCGGGCCGGTTTGCAGGAGCTTTATGAACAGGCAAAAGAAGTTGTTCCTAACTATCCGGATATAGCAAAAATGTCCCAGAAACCTGTCGCTTACCCGCATAGAATTGCCTTTAACCTTATTCCGCAGATAAGCGGTTTAAGCGATGACCCTGCTTACAGCGGTTATTACAAAGAAGAAATTAAAATGATAAAAGAAACACGCAAAATTCTTGATGAACCTGAAATGAAAGTTACTGCAACCTGCGTGCGTGTGCCTGTTTTTTGGGCGCATTCGGAAACGGTAAATATTGAATTTGATTCTAAAATAAGCGCCGCTTCCGTAAGAGACGTGTTAAGCAAAGCTCCCGGTATTGTGGTTTTAGATAATCCCGGAGAAAGCGTTTATCCCATGCCTGTTGAAATTGGCGGGAAAGATGAAGTGTTTGTTGGCAGAATCAGGCAGGATGTATCAAACCCTAACGCCGTTGATTTATGGGTAGTATCGGACAATATCAGAAAAGGCGCTGCATTGAATGCTGTTCAGATAGCCGAAACACTTATTGCAAGAAACCTCTTGAAATCTTAACAAAAGAGAGTTATAATCAATTAACACTGGAAACAATAATATGAAAAAGATTATTATAAATGCGGATGATTTTGGTTTAACCTCTAAAATTAATCAAGGGGTTATTTCCGCACATAAAAACGGTGTTGTTACAAGCGCTAGTATGCTGGCTTCTAACCGTGCGGAAGGGTTTGATGAAGCTGTGGCCCTGGCAAAAGAGAATCCGGGCCTTGAAGTAGGCGTTCATATTGACTTAGACAGATTCTTTGATGTTGATCAGTCAAGCGGAGTTATATTTGACTGGCTTCAAAATCCTGTGCCTATTGAAGAAGTGAAACAGGAAGCAAGAAACCAGATTAACAGGATTAAATCACAAGGCCTTGAGCCTTTTCATTTAACCAGCCATCATCATTCACACTTGAGGTTGGAATCTTTTCCGGCAATAGTTGAAGTAGCAAATGAATTTAATATCAAGGTTGTCCGTTTTTCTAAAAGGTTCTTTCCAAGTCCCGAAGATTACGAAAAAAACAAAAAACTGCTGCAACAAAATAAAATAGCATGTCCCGAACACTTCATTGAAGGTTGGTATTGGGGTAACGTTGATGAAAACTATACCATCGCAGAACTTGCCACTCACCCGGGCTACGGAGAACTCTGGAGAGAGTACGAACTTACGGCCTGCTGCAATCCTCAGCTTAAAGTCTATCTGAATGAAAAAAACATTCAACTGATTACATTCAAAGATCTTTTATAATTCAGATCCAACATCTCAAAAAATATAAAAATTAACTTGCCTTACAGGGAGGAAAAATGAGCAGAAGTTTTATCCTCGCAGTTTCGTTTTGCCTTACATTTGTTATCAATAGCTCTCTTATTCATGCCGGTGAAGTGCAGAAAATCCTTTCAAATAACCCATCCTACACAGTAGAACAAATAAAAATAATCGACAGCATAATAAACACGGCAATTTCAGAAAAACTGCCTGCGGATTACTTGTATTTACGTCTTCAGGAGGCCTCAGCAAAGAATATATCATTTGTCGTCCTAGAAGAAGCGTTGAATGAAAAAATAACAACCCTTAAAATTGCCAGTGAATTATTAAAAAATCGCAAGGAAAAAGGCAGTTTGCTTCCGGAAAATATTAAACTGCTTTCAGAGTTTATTGACAGGGGAATGGCTGTAAATGAGTTTAATGAGCTCTCCCGGTTATCAAAAAGCAAAAATATTGATATTGATAAAACTATACATACAATAAACTCATATCTGCTGTTAAGGGAAAACTGTGTTGATCGGCCTTACTCTAAGCAGGTTTTTGAACTTTTGATAGAAGGAAAATACAGCTCAAAACAAATTAAAGAAATTGAATTACTGTTTACATATTCTTTTGAAAAAAACATTGATTTTAAAGAAGCCCGTGAAGTTATTCAACCTGGAGTACGTGCCGGTAAATCAACAGCAAAAATCAAAGGGGAATTCAGAAAAAAAAGAATAGCTGAAGTTAAAGAAGGTATGAAAGAATACGAGAAATATCCAAAAGCCATTAACAGGTAAAAATGATCACGCAACAAAAAGACGACATTCTGCTGGTTAAAGAAGTACTGTTAGGCAATAACAGTGCTTATAAAGAAATCGTTGAAAAATATAAAAACGATGTCTATAATTTTGTATTAAAATTCTGCGGAAATACTAATGATGCAGAAGATGTTACCAGTGAAGCTTTTATAAGAGCCTACCTTAAAATCAGATCCTTCAAGATGGAGTATCAGTTTAAAAACTGGATTTTTACCATAGCTTTAAACATTGCCAGGGATATGCGTAGAAAAAAGAAATATAAAAGTAACTCTCTTGATATCTCTGTCGTTCTTGATGAAGCTGATGTTCCTACACAATTCAGTGATAACTCAAGTAATCCCGAAAAAGAGATTGCAAACAAAGAAGAAAAATTAAACATCACTGCTGCCATAGAATCACTGCCGTTAAAGTATGAAACTGCAATAGTCCTGCGCTATGTTGAAAATTTAAGCTATGAAGACATCGGTAAAATAATGGGCAAACCGTTAGGTACGGTTAAAACTCTTATATTTCGGGCCCAGAAGATGTTGTATAAAAAACTAAAGTGAAACATTTTCCATGCCTCAAACGTATATTAAGTAGAGGGGCTTAATAAATGAAATGTGAAATGGGAAGAATTGAACGCTACGTGTCCGGTGACATATCACCGGATGCTTCTATATTAATCAGTAAACACATAAAAAACTGCAAAGACTGTTTTGCATACTGTAACACGCTTAAACAGCTTGGCAGGTTATCAAAGTCGGTGAAAATCATGAGTGTTTCGCCGGATTTTACAGAAAAAGTATTTTCAAAAATTCCTCAAAAGCCCGCACCTGAAAAAGAAAATGCGGGTTTTTTCTTTTTTGTTCGCTGGGGTGTAATATTTGCTTCCTTATTAGTTATTACTGCCTCTCTTTTTCTTAAGGAAGACAACAAAAACATAAAGGTTAAGTTTTTTGTAGTAAATAATGATGCCCAGAAGATTTCACTGGCAGGGGATTTTAATAAGTGGAATGTAGACGCCCATAAACTTGCCAAAAACGGAAATGCTTGGTATGTAGAAGTAAAACTGAAACCCGGCAGATACCAGTATATGTTTGTAATTGACGGCAATAAGTGGGTGCCGGATGAAACAGCCATGGAATATGTTTATGACGGTTTTAACCAAAAAAATTCAATAATAGATACCACTAAAATATAGCAAAGTGATTTTTATCACAAATATTGACAAAGCAATATAATCGGGGTATAATAATGGCAGATGTTATGAAAATGTCTTCCAACCGTAATAAGATTCAATCCAACACTCACGAAACAATAATAATGAAAAAGAAAAATATTAAATTTTTAGGAGGGGAAATCATGTTTAGAAAACTGTTTTCCGTTTGTACGTTTGCATTGGTTTTAAATGTTTTTGCAGTATCTGTAGCACAGGCAGGTGATCCGGTAATATCGTCAATTCAAGAGTATGGTATGGCAATTGATTTTGACACACTTCCAAGTACTATTACTTTTAAAACTTGGGATGACGGAACATCAACTGATCTTATGTATGGTACAGGATTATTTGGTGTGCCTACCGGGTTATTTGGAATAGAAGATTGCGGAGTTGTAGATTTTACTACATTAAATACCTTCACTAACACTGGGGCTTCTCCGGTAAATATCGCTGCAATTGCGGGCCACACTTATACTTTTAAAACTACTGCTGGAATACCGGTAAAACTATATATTCAGACAATATCATATCCTTATGTCAACTTTGTTGCAGCTTATGACTACATGTCCGGTGGCGGAAAAGGGTTTTCCGGAAATATTAGTTATTTCGGTTCACAGCCAGGCAACATTTACATCGTTGCAGGTATAGGTACTCCACCCGGCTGGACTCCCAAAGGACAGGCAATGCTTGCTGCCCCTGGGCCTTTTAGTCTTAATGTATCAGAAAATGGCAGTGGTTATTATGTTTGGGCTTACAAAGATTCAAATTCAAATGCAACTTACGACAACGGAGTAGACCCGGTTGTAGTTGCTCCGGCCGGTCCATACATGATAAACGATAACATTATATCAGGTGTTTCTCTTGAACTACAGGACGCCGGCGGTTCTTCGGGTTCAATTTCAGGGAACGTTAATTATTCAGGTATAGAAGGTTCAGGTCCGGGGAAAGCTATTGCCGGATTAAATGAACCATACGAGGGTAATCCTGCATGGCAGCCACAGCGAAGCGCACCAATTACAGTGCCTGGTTCCTTTAATATTACCAATCTTCCGGAATCTTCAGTTTATTATGTCCTTGTTTATAGAGATTCAAACAACAATGATTTTAATGACTACGGTGAACCTTTCGGTTATTCCGGCCCGTATTCGGTTAACGGAAATGTTGTCTCCGGTGTGCCTGTCACAGTTAATGATGTCGGTGGTGGTGAAGGTGGCGGTCTTCAGGGGTATGTAGGATATTCAGGAGTTCAGACCGGTACTGTTTACATAAAGTTTAAAGATGGTGGTGTCAATGGAACGGATGCAGGGGAAACATCAATATTTGAATATAGCAATCCCAGCAACAGTTTCTTCAGTATGCCTCTTGAAAACTCCATTAATTATTATGTTTTTGCATTTATGGATGTAAATGACAACTCTATATATGATGCTGGTGAACCTCAGTCTATTTGGGATGGTCCCAGAAGCGTTACAGGAAGCTGGACCAACATTAATATTATGCTGACCGATGGCTCAGGCACCGGCCAGGGCATTGAAGGATTAGTAAATTACTCCGGAATTCAGTTCGGAGGTAAGGTAATAGTAGAAATATTTGATGGAGACCCGCAATCAGGCGGAACATATGCTAATGGAATTAATTTGTTCGGTTTTCCAGACAACAGATATTACCACATTCCTTTATCAGTAGGTTCAAACTTTTATATCCGTGCTTACTTGGACACAAATTACAATGATACACTTGACGATGGTGAACCATTCAGTACCTGGGAAGGCCCAAGAAGCACCAGCTCAAACATGTTTACTATTATGGATCTTAACATGACCGACAGCGGTGAACCAGCAGGTGACGAGAACAAGGGCACTAATTATATTATGGGAGATGTATCTTTTACCGGTTCCTCACTTACCAGGCTGATAAGCAGATGTGGTATTGGTGATCAATATGGTATTTATCCCAATCAGCAATTGGGCTACATTCAGGGTTACGGTTGGCTTTACTTCAATTTTGGTAACCTTTCAGATGGTAATAATTTTTATGTAGAAGTTTTTGCAGACACTAACAACAATAACATATGTGACACCGGCATAGAGCCTAGAATATATCAAGGTCCTTTAACATTAAATGCTGACACCATGCCAATGCAGTATCTTCCTATAACTCTTGAATCAACCATATCGGATACAGATATGTCAGCAGGTACTATCACGGTTACCATAAGAGGCAAACTTGTTGATGAAAATGAAAATCCTATTGGCGGAGCTACTGTCTTTTTGATGGATCCGGGTGGTTTCAATAACTATGATTGGAATACTTTTATCACTAAATCAAGCGTAACATCTAATGGTGCCTTGTCAGGTACTTCGCCTAATGATTATAATTTTGAATTTACAGCACAAAATGTAAAAATTAGCCAGGGTATGATGTATAACTATCAGTTTAAAGCTGTAAAATCAGGTTATAAACAGGCGTGGATGGGACAGTCATTCATGAACTTTGATGCGGGATCTACAAAATATTTATGGATGTCCATTCAGCCCAGGCCGGTAGTCACGGTTTCTGATTTAGTGATTTCTCCAACCACAATTTCTCCAAATTTTGATGGCAAAGATGACCGTGCTCAGATTAGTTTTAAATATTCTGTAGCAACAAATATGTCGTCTCCCGAAAACGGTGCTTCCATAAAATTTGTAATAGATGCTGATGATGATGGCCTTTATGAGGTCATGGATAATTCTCTTTTCTTCTACTCAGGTGACGGCAAAAGATTTAAAAAGAAAAATTCTACAGATTTTATAAACTGGAGCAACCCCGATTACTCAAAACTAATCGGCCCTATATCAGAAGATTCTTACCAGCAGCTCGTAGCTGAGTATGACCCTACCATAGAATTCATGTGCGATGGTTGGGGCTTAGCTTTCAATGGAACAGATTCTTATTATCAGGATGTTTATATGATGTGGGAAGGAAGAGACAATTCATGGAATCCGCTTCCGGGTGGTACCTATACTGCAAAATTAATGATAGATGACCAGATGTTTGATGCTTCAGATGGGCTCACCTATTCAACTACCGTTCAGATAACTATTGAATCACAAGAAATTTATGGTACAGTCACAGATAGTGACGGAGATCCTGTATCAGGTGCAAAAGTTGATGTTTACGGCCCTACAGGCGGCAATATGGCATTTACAAAAGCAGATGGTACTTTCCATGTTTCCGGTGTAAGGCCCGGAAGATATGGTATGAACGTAACAAAAGATGGTTATGTTGCAGTAAGCCTCAATGATGTATTAGTAGAAGAAAGCGGAGATACTGATGCAGGCACCATTGAGCTTGGTCAGGGTATTACTGTAACAGGTGTAGTAACCTTACCGAATCCTCCTTTGGCAGGAGCTTTAAAGGATAATATGGGTTATTCTATGCAAAACCTCTGGGCAAATGTAGAGGTATGGCGCAGCGACGGGCCCGGTTGGTACAGGTCAGATTTCATGATACCTTTATCAAAGGTTGCACTTTCCAGCGTTACCGCAACCTACAGCATTTCTCTTGAACCCGGCGAATTTTCTATGAAAGTCAGGTCCCCGGGTTATGCCTCAAAAGAAGAGCAGATTTCCATAGTAGACGGCCAGTCTGCACCGACAAAAGATTTTACTCTTGAAAGAACTGCCGAAATACGCGGCATGATAAAACTTCCAGTTTTTGAGTCTACCACTACTGCTTCAGAGTTTTTTGATCAAACCGGCAGGTATTGGTTATGGATTAACTTAGGCGCCGAATCAGCAGACAGAAAAAATAGAACAGGTTGCGGTGTAGGTTTTAGCCGTGATGATGTAATTCTTAACGGTAAAACTACAGCAGAATTTACTCTTTTTGACCTGCTTCCTAATAAAAAATATACGCTTTTTGTAGAATCTGAAGGTACTTTTGCAAGACAGCAAAAAGTGTTTTATTCAAGCGCTGCCAGCTTGGGGACGATTGATCTTTCCTTCGGCGGTATACTTACTGGCACAATAACTCTTAAGGATGATTGTGTAAGCCAGCTTGATGCCAATGATTATGGGCCTTTCCAGGGGGAAGGCAATATTCCCGATGGTATTCCAATTAATATAAATGTGAGGTCTTTTGATGATAATTCATGGAATGGAACGATGGTTTATATAACTACTGTTGCTTTCCCATCCAGTGCCCAATATACAATAAGGGGTCTTTCATCAGGCAAGTACGAAATTAATGTAAATGCAGGAAGCGTAGATGTTGCTCCTGATATTCAAAACAGGATAGTAACATTATCCACTTCAGTAGCTATGACTAAAACCGTTCCATTTGATATTGAAATGAGTAAACCTACTGGCAGTATGCAAGGAACAATAACAAACAATTCCGGTAATGCAATAGACTGGAATAAAGTATGTGTTACTATTGCCTACCCAAGCACAAATGGACAGGACCATTCCGCTACCCCAATTCAAAGCGCAAGTAACCCCAATGTAGCCAACTATTCCGTTTCTGATCTGCCAACCGGGGAAGCTGTAATATGGGTATCAGAGTTTGATGTTGCTCCGTCAAGCATCAGCACGTTCGGCAAGGCTTCCGGAAATACAGGTACTTCCTGGGTTATACAGAATACGCGCAGCGGTGGAACTACAAGTCTTAATTTAGAGCTCAAGGCAGCTTCTACCATATACGTGAAAATTTATGGTTCTGTTAGTGCTATTTCGGACATAGTAGCAAAAACTACTACTTACGCTGAAATCAATGCTATAGGCGGCATGGGTACAGGAATAGCGCGTATACAATCAATATTTATGAGAAAATTCGCTGAACGTACGATAGCTAAACGAAAAGAAATGTATGGTGGTAAAGAACAAATTGAAAGTTCCACCATTAAAGACATGATGGATTTACAGACACGTATCCCGAATATGAAAGAAACTTCACAGATTGCACTTTTCACAGGAGCCGGTACTGATGATGGTGGCTCCTATGCCAAATTTGAAATAAAAGGTCTCGAAGAAGGAATTTACTATGTGTATCCGCTTGTAAATACCAATTTTTACATTGAACCTGAATACGGTATGGGTGGTATGGGTGGCGACAATATGCCCCAAATAGTAAAATATCCTTATGCATGCATTCCTTTTGAATCTTTTGAAGTTTTAAATGCAAGGGAAACAAAAGAAGTAGTATTTACCTTATCAGCAGGAGTGAACCTTTCAGGTACTGTAAAAAGAGCTCAGGCCGGGGTATCTGAAAACATCACAGTTTCTCTTAAAAACCCTTTCTCAGGAGAGAATATAGCTACCACTCAGGTAGACTTCTCATCTCAGAATGCTATTGGTTTAACAACCAAGTCTTTTGCCTTTAATAAAGTATCACCAGGAAAATTCATTGTCACAGTCTGGTCGCCAAACTACAAAATTTACAGCAAGGAATATCAGTTCTCAGCTTCTTCAGAAAACGTATCCTTAGGCCAGATTTCGCTGGAAAAAGGCGCATCCATCATCGGTTCGCTGGTTGATGCAAATAATAAAGCTATCAGCCAGAATGTGCTGGTAGAATGCTGGGCCTATCCGTTTGTTGAAGGTTCATACAAAAATACCGATATGGCGGGTGTTACGCTTTCTTCAGAAACATCAACAGCAGGCAGATTTACCTTGCCTAACCTGCCCGGTGGTACATACATGATTAAAATTTCACCAAAGTCCGGCTCTACAGTAAATTACATGGTTACCACAAAAGCAGGTATCACAGTGCCAAATTCACAGGCAGAAGTGGATGCGGGAACCATAAAACTTAATAATGGTACTGCTGTCTCAGGTAAAGTTACTGTACCCGGTGCTTCTAATACAAAAATTCCTGTTTCAAACGTATTGGTGATTGCTTATCCGCAGAGCGTTCAGGATAGAGAAGGAAAAAATATCACTGCAACTACAGACCAAAACGGTTTATTCACCTTAAGAGGCCTGGATTTAAATGTGAAGTATTGGGAAATCAAGGCAAATGCCCGCAAAGATGACCCAACCCAGTGGACCGAAGTAATGAAAAAATACGGCCCAAGCATAAAATCAAACATACTTATTTCAACCAATACACCAACCCAATCATTTAATCTTCTGCCTTCAAATGCAGAGCTTAAAGGAAACGTGAAGATCCCAGCAGCATATTCAAGTTATAAATTACTGCTTCCATTTCCTGTGCCTGGTATTGAAGTAGAGAACTTCCCAGCGGCGCTGGTACTATTACAGTCACCAGCAGACCTGGCCAGCGGTGACCCTATGTCAGGGTTAAAAGCTATTACAAATCCTGACGGTTCATTTAACATAAAGGGATTAGTAGCAGGTACATATACATTAAAAGTGTTCGCTAAAGCAGGTACAGAAATGGGTAAATCAGGTCAAACTATTGTTGGGTTTGCTACTTTTGCTAAACAAGTAACCATATTAGCAAACACAGTAAATGATGCAGGTAATCTTGAACTGACCAGTGGTGCTTCTTTATCAGGAACCATTAGAACCCAAATAGGTGGAAAAATTTCCAGCTCTGATGCTTCTATGGTTGTTGCCGCAACAAAAGATTTTAAAAAATTTGTGTTTGGTTCTCTTTCAATAAACCCTGTTACACTTGAAGTAAACAGCTATGAGATAATTGGCTTGGAACCAGCGGTAGACTATTATGTTGTGCTTCTTGCTCCTGAAACAGGTAAGGTTTTTGTGGATCCTACACTTACGAATGTTGCTACAAATGCTGAAAACAAAACCAAAAACATTACCTACAATGTTTATCCTCCAAATTTTGAAGCAAAAGTCACAAAATTTACATACAAAAAAGAGTTTATAGAATCGTTTAAAAACCTTATTAGTCTGTTCCCGTCGTTAGCCGGGACTCTTACGCTTCCTATTCCTTTAGGTGATGATGACGAAGCATTATTGGTAGCTGATTTGCCAAGTGTAGACCTTGATCTTTATTACATTTACGGTTATGCCACAGAGCCTTTACAGCAGGAAAGCATGACTCAGGTAATTACTACTGTTACCGCACAGGGAACAATAAAGTATCTTTCTACTTTTGAAGAAAAATTCCAGCAGAACAGAAAGGACTTCCTTGTAGTTTATGTGCCTTCAGAAAACGAGCTTCTTGGCGGCGCATCAACTTTTATATTTAACTTTCACGGTACAAACTCAAAAGACCTAATCAGAGATACACAATATGAGTTCTGGTTTGGTGAAGATGCAAGAAGCGTAAAAATTATTAACCCTATGGCGGGCGGTACTGTAGAATTGGGTGAAGATGACCCATCGGGTATTTTAGTACCTCCGGGTTCCATTGAAGACGCAGTTGCTCTTAGCAGCGGTACCAGGGTTACTTGTATGAAAGTAACTGATGAATCTATCGGTGCACAGAAGAGAGGTAAGTATGCAAAAGGAGCCTTCTCATTCCCGATAAAGGCTTTTGATGCTGCAAAACCAGGTACCCAGGTAAGCAGTCTTTATGAAATGAGAGTTAACCTTATATCAGGTCCGCTTGCTTCTATTTCACAAAATACGCCAATATCAGTTAACCTTCAGCTTTCCGATAATGCTTTAGATTATGATGAAGAAGACTTAAAGCTTTACAATTTGTCTTCCGACGGTACATCATGGGAAGAAGTAACAGGTATTCCTACTATTGACTGGGGCAAGTTTACACTAAGCATGAATGTGACCCATTGCTCAAAATTTGCAGTATTTGCAGTAGCAAGCAGTGATGATGACGGTGGCGGTGTAGATGTAGCTTCAACAACCGTAACTTATGATGTTACCACATCTACATCTATTCAGTTAACCGGAGGCGGCAACACAGCAGACATTATTATTGACCCTGATACCTTTGAAGCATCCGGAAACGTTTCAGTAGTAGTTACGCTGAAATCAGGACTTATCTGCACTACGGATGGGTTAACAGGCCTTGGTAAAGGTATAGAAATCACTGCTACAAGCGCTGGAAATACGTTACAGCCAAAGAAACCTATTAAACTTAGCTATGTTTACACAGCGGCAGATGCTACCGGTGTTACCAATGAAAAAACTATTGGTATGGCTCGTGAAGATGCCGTAAATTCAAAATGGGTGCTTATTACAAATTCCAAGGTAGATACTACACTTAGAAAAGTAGAAGCTTCACTTACCCATTTAACTCTGTTCCAGTTAGTTGCCAGGGCAAACGCAAACCTCAACAGTGTGCAAGTGTTCCCGAATCCGTATAAACCGGGATCTGCCACAATTTATGACCGCGCATTGGGTATAAGGATTGATAATCTTACTACAGATGCCAAGGTAAAGATTTTCAATATTGCCGGCGAGCTTGTTTATGATGTTACGGCAACAGACGGTTATATTGACTGGCTGGCAGTAAATAAGAGCGGTAACGAACTTGCAAGCGGTGTGTATATTTATTACATCACCGATACAGACGGACATAAAGCCAAAGGCAAGTTTGCAGTAATGAAATAAAAGCACAAAACATGGATGCCTGGCGTTAGCCGGGCATCCTTTCTTGTGTTCTGATTTTGAAATCTTAAAATTTCAACAACGGCCGCCGGAGTTGGCGGCAGTTAAAAAGGGGGATTCATTATGAAAAGCAAACTATTTGCAGTTTTAGTTTGTTTGGCAGTATGCGCGGGTTTTGCGTTTTCGGCAAAAACACCCAAAGTAATTGTTACCAGTTCCTACGGCAAAGTTTTTGTGAAGTTAAACCAGACAGCAAATTGGACAAAGTGCTACACCGGTATGACCCTTGATGAAAATGCCTCTATCAAAACTGAAGCTAAAGCAAAAGCAGAAATTATGCTTTATGACGGCAGTAAACTAACCATAAAACCAAAATCAGAAATGTTTATAAAAATCCTTACAGACAGCCAGAAGGCTCTTGAACAGAGGGCAGGCAAAGTAAGGTATAAAATATCCAAGCTGGCCCAGGGCAGATCTTTTGAATGCAAAACCCCTACCGCTGTTTGCTCTATCCGCGGTACAGAATTCTCCATGGATATCGGAGAAAATGACCAGACAGAATTAAAAGTATTTGAAGGCCTGGTAGCCGCAATTGGCACAGACGGCAAAGAGTTTGAAGTAGGCCCGGGAAAGAAAATGGAGTTCCTCACAAACGTTCCTCCGGAAGATCCGTCATCTTTTGATACTGAAGATAATGAAGAAGAATCAAAAAATCAACAGGAAAGCGAAAAAATGGCTACCCAGGCTGAAATAAATATGGACCTTTCAAAAGAAGCAGTACAGCAGATGGCAGCCACAGAAATGAAACTTGCTGAATACCAACAGGGTAAAACTATCATTGATGTTTTTGGCAAGAGAGTAAGAATTGAGGAATATATAGTAAGAGGAAGCGCAGTAGGTTTAGGGGCAAACCAGTATAAAATGGTTGTTTTAAACAGCAGAAAAGACCGTTTTGATTGGTATACCTGGATACCTACCTTTGCAAATAACTTTACAAGCATAGCAGAAGCCAATGAATGGGTAGGTTGGAGAAATGGCGATGTTGCCCCAGACAATTATTTACTTTCAACAGAATTTGGTGCAAGCAATACCGTTGATAATTCAAAATGGGGATATACTGGCGGCAGGGTAATTGATGATCCAAGCATTGCTCAGACACAAAACCTTGTTTTTGACAATTATTACTTTAAATTAAATGACGTTACCATGATCTCCTACGTGCCGGCAGGAGCAGCAGGGTCTCATATAAACAATTTTTCAACTGATGCTGTGTGGACTGTAAACGATCCCTCTGTATCCGGAACCATGACCAGTGCTCAGTTTGAGACTTGGTACAATACTGGTTATTTACTTCCTTCCGGTGATGATAAAATGCATTCGCGTTTTGAGTTTGGTTTTGCCGGCGGAACTTATACAGAAGATACCTATTCAATAGATGATTACGGTAAAGTTCCTTCCCTTACAGATTACGCAGGCGATAAGCTGAAATATAATATGGAACTTGTTATGTTCTATGACGGTTTTACCGGGACAGACAAAAAGATTGACCTTTGCGTAGAACCAAAAATCTTTATGGATTCAGGTTTAGTAAAGTAAAGTATAGATGTTATTTAAAAATGCGTTAATTATTTAACGAAAGGACATGAATTAATGATTAAAAAAATAATTTTAGCAGTCGGAGTTTTAAGTTCTTTTACTTTAGCGTCTTTTGGGTCTGATATTGCCACCGTATTAAATGTTAAGGCTTTCGGCGGTCAATATAGTTATGAAGGTGAATCTGCGTCAAACGGCAATCTAAACATTGATTTTGTGCCGGCTATGAAATTTAGCGATAAGTTTTCTTTTCTTCCCGCTCTTTATGTTGAGTATAGAGGCGTAAAGGATGTTACAGAGCTTGTTGGCGGAGAAAAACTGTTACAACAGTCCGCAAGTTACAATCTTTCTCTAAGGCCGGTCTATAAAATAGGCGAAAATACAAAACTAAGAGCAAAAGTAGGTTATTTTAAACAGATGATAATAGAAGCAAAGGACGAAAGCTGGGGCAATGGTGCTTTTGATTATGCAAAAACATCTGTAGGTTTGGACGTGTCAAAGAAAAATATAAATATTGGATATTCAATGTACATCATAGCTTTCCCAAACTATGCTTCTCTGGTTTCGCAGACTTCAGGCCAGTTTGGTGTTTCAGCTACAGATATAGGCAAAAACTTGCTTGATTTTATGGCAAATGAAGTCAGCCTGTATGGAAAATTTTATCCTTTATCAGGGTTTGTAGTAGACTGGTCTTTTGCTTACACAATGAAAAGTTTTAATGACCAGACTATTCAGCTTGACAACGGTGTTTATAATGCGTCTCAGAAAAGAGCTGATACGGTAATGGGTGTTGGTCTGTTCCCGTCATTTGCCATAGTGCCCACTGGCCCATTAACTATGTTTGGTGGTTTGAGCATAAATTATGTTTCAAATGCTTCAAATCAGAACAGATATGACACAGCAAAAAAACAGTTTATTGAAAAAGACTATGATTACACAGAAACAAAAATAGCACCAATAATAAGTTTTTCATTCAATACAGTTCCTTTAAAATTGGATTTTTCTTATGAAATTGGCTCAAGGGCTTATTTAAACAGACTGGTTCAGGATGTGGCAGGTGTTTATGGAACTGACAAAATTAAAACAGATACAACTTATTTATCCTTAGGATTAACCTATCCATTATCAGAAAAGTTAAGCCTTAAGGGTATTTACGGTTCTTATAACTCAAGTTCAAGCATGAAATATGAGCAGGTTTATAAGTACACTTATCAGACTTCAAACATGTTTTTGGGTGTAGCTTACGAACTGTAAGTTATTGTATCTTATGCAAATATTTGGTATATATATATATTAGAATAAAAAATCATCAGGAGGTGTTAGAGATGTTTAAAAAACTATGTTTGATGCTCTTGTCAGTTTGTGTAGTTTCCACAGTAAGTTTTGCGGGTGGAAAAGGTACTACCAGCGCAACATTTCTAAAGGTGGTAGGCGGTGCCAGATTAGCTGCTTTAGGCGGTGCTTATGGCGCGGTTTCCGGTGACATTGACTGCATAGGCTCTAACCCGGCAGGATTGGCTTCTTTAGAAAAATCTGAAGTTACCGCAACTTATGCTGTCTGGTTTCAGGAAATAAACTATCAGTATTTAGCTTATGCAATGCCCACAGGCGCAGGTACCTTTGGTCTTGCTATAAACATGCTTGGCGCTCCCGGCATGGACAGAAGAGATGCAAACGGAGATTTGGTTGATACAGCAGGCAATATTGTAACCACAGCAGAGAAGTTCGGCGCAAATGATTCAGCTATTACTCTTTCATATTCAAAATCCTTAGGTGAAAAAATGGCAATTGGTGTAAACGTAAAATCAATCACACAAAAGATTGATGATAAATCTGGTTCAACAATTGGCCTTGACATTGGCGGCCTATACAAACTTTCTGAAAAAATAAACTTAGGTTTGGCGTTACAAAATGTTGGCGGTAGTGTAAAGTTCTTAGATGTTGCAGACCCTATTCCTACAAACCTGAAGATTGGTTCAAAGTATCAGGCTTCAGAAAAATTAATGGTAGCTCTTGATATAAATATTGGTACTGCAGATAGCGTTTCTACTGTTAATTTAGGCACCCAGTATACAGTAGCTATGGGTGAAAATATGGCTCTTCCTTTAAGACTTGGATACCGTACCGGTATTGAATCAGGTGGCATGTCAGGTATTTCTTTGGGTTTAGGTTTTGAGCTTAAAAAATCATTCGGTGTAGATTTTACCTGGGCCCCTTATGGCGACCTTGGAGACACAATCAGAGCAGGCCTTGGCTATAAATTCTAAAAAATACTTTTACAAAAAAACAAAATTAAATAACCTCGCTAAAGAGCGGGGTTATTTTTTTATATGAAAAAAATACTACTATCACTTTTTATAATTTATGGACTGACTACTTCTGCCTTTTCTCAGCAGAACAATGAAGTATTTGTATCTAAGGCTGAGTTTTATACATCCAATAATTGCGGATATGTAAACATTATTTTTAATGATCTCGTAACGGTTAACGAAATTTTGATTAAAAGCATTAACGGAAAAAAAGTTCCGGAGTTTCCGCGTTATATAAATAATTCAGGTAAAATCTACGAGCAGGTTAAGGTAGTAAATCGTAAATTGTATGAAAGTATAGTAAAGATTCTTGAAACAGAAACTCCGGTTTCAATAAATTCCGGTTACAAAGAAATTAATTATGAAATTACTAAGTTTTCAATTTTAAAGAAAAGCAAATCATCACTTAAAGCTTTTGCAGAAGTGACTTTTGACGGTTCCCTGTCTGTAGAGTGCAAGGTGTTTGAAGGTAAAAACGGTTCCTGGATATCATGGCCGGCAAGGAAAGAAGGCAATTCATGGGTAAAATTGGTGTTTTTAAGGAAAAAATATAAGGAAAAGATAGAAAAAATTCTGTTAAAAAGGTATGCAGATATAAAAAGTGAAGCCTATAACGGCTGGGAATAGCGTTTTTTGACAATTATGTTTTTTTTTATTATAATCACACTCTGTAGAAAGACAGAATTACGTGTTCTTTGCTGACAATAACGATTTATAGGGCTCCTAGCTCAGCGGTCAGAGCGGTTGGCTCATAACCAATTGGTCGGGGGTTCAAATCCCTCGGAGCCCAATAAAAATAAATCATTTTTAAGAGGGCAATTGGCTCAGTGGTTTAGAGCGTACGGTTCACATCCGTGAGATCGGGGGTTCAAATCCCTCATTGCCCAGATAATAAAAAATTTAAATAGCTGTTAACATAAGGAAAAGTAAAACAAATGAGCGAAAAATACGGCCTGGACATCAAGTCTTTAGTCAGATTGCAGGAATTGGATGCAGAACTGGACAGATTGAACGAAGAATGTGAGCTTGTACCCGCAGAGATAGAAGAGTTTAAAGACAAAATTACAGAATTAAAAAAGAATTTTGATGATAGAAAACTTCATATCAAGGAAATTCAGTCAAAACACAAAGGTTTTGAACTGGATATTGCTGCAAAAGACGATATTATTAAAAAGCATAAAAACGAATTAAATATGGTAAAAACAAATGAACAATATAAAGCCTTATTAAACCAGATAGCAAATGTAGAAGCGGAAAAAGGCAAAATAGAAGAAAGTATCTTAAAAGTAATGGAAGAAGTTGAATCATTCAACCGCGGTATAAAAGATGAAGAAAACGTCCTAAAAGATCAGGAAGAAAAGATTAATCAGGAAATAAAAGTATATGAACAGAAAGTAACTGATTTCAAAGGCCAGTTAGTAGCCCTGGAAGAGGAAAGAAAACAGTTGGAAAGTTCTGTAACACCAAACGCTCTAAAGAAGTATGAATATATCAGGAAGAAATGCAAAGACGGCATAGCTATAACGATAATTGAAAACAACAACTGCGGTAACTGCCACATGCAGCTTCCCGCACAGGTAATAAACGAAGTTTCAAAAAATGATGTTTTAGTGTTCTGTGAAAATTGCTCAAAGATCCTTTACATACCTTAACAAAAATGGGATGGACTAAAGGTCGCCTCATATTCATTATGGGGAGGAAAGTCCGAGCTCTCTCTTAATGAGCAATCATTAAGAAAAATGATAGTGGGTAATGCCCATCTGCCTTAAAAGGCAAGAGGTGCGAACAGAGACGTTTTGGCTTGAAAGAGCCAGAAGTTCCTTCAGTGAAAGAAGGAATCAGTTGCTTTATAAGATAGCTTAACGGTTATCAAAGAGGCAGGTGAAACGGCTAAATCCTTATCTGTGAGCAAGTCCGAAAATGGTTGAATAAACCGTTAAAATGGACGCATAAATCCGGCGGTAACGCAGGATTCAGAGAAATGACCTTTGCTCCTAACGGAGTTACAGAACTCGGCTTATAGTTCATCCCAGAAAAACAAACCGGCAGTCCTCATTCCAAAGCTTCAGTCCATTATAAAATCAGTGAAATGTACGCTTCAAGAATTATTAAAATAATTCTTGACACGCCTACTATTATATATTATAATAGTGGTGCAGAGTGGTTAATAGTGGATATATATGGGGGACTATGATTTTTACTGGACAATACAGGTATGGCATAGATGACAAAAATAGATTGTTTATTCCTGCAAAGTTAAGAAAAGGAATAAACAATTTTTTTATTACTATAGGACTTGATGATTGTTTGTACGTATATCCGGAGGAATCCTGGAAAAAACTGATCGAAAAGTTCGATGAGCTTTCTTTAAAAAATAAAGCTGAAGAACGGGCCTTTAAAAGGGCTTTTTTATCTATGGCTGCTGAAATAATAGTAGACGGGATGGGCAGGATACTTGTACCTCAAGATTTAAAACAGCAGGTTGGCATAAGTAAAAAAATAGTGATAGTTGGTGTATGGGACCGGCTGGAAATCTGGCCCGAAGAAAAATGGAATACTTACTATACAAAGGCAAAAACAGTATTTAAAAAATTGACTCCAGAATTAGAGTTCTAATAAAGATGGAAATTACAAAGCATAAAAGTGTTCTTTTAAAAGAAACCATTGAATTTCTGAACATAAGAAATAACGGGATATACATAGATGCAACCGTAGGTATGGGGGGGCATTCAATTGAAATTTTAAGCAGGCTTGACACGGGTTTATTGTTAGGTATAGATCAGGACAGTGAAGCTTTAGAAATAGCAGAAGATAAATTAAAGCAGACAAGTAAAAAATACATATTAGTAAAAAGTAATTTCAGTCAATTAGCAGAAGTTTTAAAACAGCACAGTATTAATAAGGTTGATGGCGTTCTTTTTGACCTGGGTGTCTCAAGCTTTCAGCTTCAAAAAAAGGAGCGGGGATTCAGCTTTAATTTAAACGGAGCCCTTGATATGAGAATGGACTCATCCACAGCCTTGACTGCCTACGAGATTGTTAATACTTATCCACAGCAGAAGCTGCAGGAAATATTCAGCGATTATGGCCAGGAAAGATGGTCAAAAAGAATTGCTGAAAAAATCAACTATTTAAGATCAAACAAAACTTTTGAAACCACCCTTGATTTGGCGGATGCTGTTAAAGGCGCTATCCCGAAAAGCTGCTGGCCTGATAAAATTCATCCTGCAACAAAAGTTTTCCAGGCTATAAGAATAGCAGTAAACGATGAAATGGGAAATTTAGAAAAATCTCTGAATTGTTTGTCTGATATATTAAACAAAGATGCCCGGGTACTTGTAATATCCTTTCATTCACTGGAAGACAGGATAGTAAAAAAACATTTCAATGATAATAGTGATTTGTATAAAATAATTACAAAACAGCCCATAACAGCTACAGAAGAAGAATTAAACGAGAATCCAAGAGCAAGAAGCGCAAAATTGCGTGTTGCTGAGAGAAATTAACGGGGAATTTGGAAAATGAAAAAAGGTAAAACAAATTATTTGCTGGTAATCATGGTTGTTTTTACCGTAGCAATGATTTATGTATGGGAGCAGATACAGTCCGTAAGGCTGCAATATATGATTGAAGAGATAAATGAACAGAAATCAAAAGAACTGGAAAATGCGGCAGATTTTCAGATTCTATGCATAAAAATGGAGTCTCCCGAAAGGCTCGATAGGCTGGCCTCAGAAAGAAAGTTTTACGCACCTAAAAAAGAGAACGTAAGAATTGTAAATTAACAAAATGAAAAGTACAAACAACAGAATTCTGGCAACTTCAATATTTCTACTGTTTATGTTTTCTCTGATAGTAGTCAGGTTGTTATTTTTGCAGGTATGGAATTATCAGAAATTGCAGAATCTTGTCAATGCGCAGGTAGTACAAACGAAAGTGCAGAACTCAATAAGGGGTACGATTTATGATAGAAACCAACACGTTCTTGCGATGAACGTTAAGTCTTATTCAATTTCAGCAAATTCGAATTTAATAGAAGACAAAAAGGAGTTTTCAGATAAGTTGTCAAAATGTTCCGGATTAAACTCAGCTGAAATCTATAAACAGATATCCAGAAAAAGCGGCTTTTCTTGGATAAAAAGACAATATCAGTCCGATAAATATGATGACCTGGAAAATCTTAAGATGAAAGGCCTTAATATTCAGAAAACAGTCAACAGGTATTATCCGTGCAAAGATCTTACAGCACAACTGGTAGGTGTGGTAGGTATAGATGGACAGGGGCTCTCCGGTATTGAGCTTTATTATGACAGCCTGGTAAAGCGTGAAAAAGTAGTAGAAGTATTTAACAGGGATGGAATGAGAAATGCTCTGAGAATGTCTTCTTTAAACGGCCTTAAATCACCTGATATTGTTCTTTTTATTGATAGTACGTTGCAATATATAGCAGGCAGAGAGCTTGAATCTGCAATGAAAAAAACCAGGGCAGAGAGCGGATTTATAATAATGCAAAACCCCAAAAATGGTGAAATACTGGCTGTAGCAAGCTATCCGAATTTTAATCCGAATACTGATAAGATTAAAACAGAAAACCTGGTAAATCCGGCAATACATAAAGTATTTGAACCCGGGTCCACCTTTAAAATCGTTACTGCGGCAGCAGCCTTAACTGAACGAAAATATAAACCAGATGATATTATTTATTGTGAAAACGGAAGCTTCAAATACCAGGATATTGAAGTAAATGATCATGAAAAATACGGTTATTTATCTATGGACGGATTAATGGCGTACTCTTCAAATATCGGATTTGCAAAAGTAGGCATGGCCTTAGGAAGGGAAAAAATCTATTACTGGATGAAACAGTTTGGATTCGGCAATTATACGGGAAGTAATTTTCCCGGAGAACAGATGGGTATTGTTTTTAATCCTTTTAGTTCAAAATGGTCCTCTGTATCAGGACTTACTATATCGTTCGGACAGGGGATCTGCGTAACAGGATTACAGATGATAAATGCCTATTCGGCTATAGCGAATGGCGGTAAACTTTATGAACCTCAGATTGTAAAATCAGTAATAGATGATAATGATAATATGGTTTTTGACAGCGAACCGAGATTGATAAGAGAGGTAATTTCTACGGATGTATCCGAAAAGCTTAAAAAAATGCTTAATGATGTAGTTGAAATTGGTACTGGCCAGCTGGCAAATGTGGAGGGTTATTCAGTTTGCGGGAAAACAGGCACGGCCCAGAAAATTGACCCCAAAACTAAACACTATTCTACATCAAAATATATAGCATCATTCTGCGGATTTCTTCCTATGGAAGACCCGCAAATAACTATTCTGGTAGTGCTGGATGAGCCTAAAACAAGTTACTGGGCCAGTGACGTTGCCTGCCCGGTATTTTCAAGAATAGCCAAGGAATCAATGAATTATCTGAATATTCCCAAAAAAGAGAAAAAATATGACATTACTAAGTTATCTTACTGATAATTCCGGTTATGAAATCAGCGGAAATACGGATATTGAGATAACAGGTATTAATTACAATTCAAGAAAAATAGAAAAAGGAAATATATTTGTCTGCCTGCACGGCCAGCATACTGACGGCCACCGGTTTGTAAAAGACGCGCTGTTAAAAGGTGCAGCAGCAATAATTACTGACAAAATAATTGATGATATTCCCGGGTTGACTCAAATTATAGTAGCAGATCCGCTAAAGGCTTTATCGGAAGTATCTGCCAGGTTTTTCGGGTACCCTTCAAAAAAACTGACAGTTATCGGGGTTACGGGGACAAACGGGAAAACAAGTATAACTTATTTACTGGAATCCATCTTAGCTGTCTCGGGAAAAAAAACTGCCGTTTTTGGAACTATAAATTACAGGTTTAATAACGAAATTATATCTCCGGAAAATACCACTCCTTTTTCTTCTGACTTGCAGTACTTACTGCATAAAGCCGTAACACAGAAGTTTCAAGCGGTGGCCATTGAGGTGTCTTCTCATGCACTTGTGCTTAACAGAGTTGATGATGTAGAGTTTGATGCAGGTATTTTTACTAATCTTACCAGAGACCATCTTGACTATCACAAAACATTTGATGAATATTTTCAGGCAAAACTAAGATTGTTTAAAATGCTTGACGCAGGCGGTGTAAAACAAACCCCTAAAATTGCAGTTATTAATATTGATGATGAGTGGGGTAACAAAATATCCGGGCTTATTAAATGCAAAACAATTAAATATGGTTTTGATTCATCACTTGCAGACATATATCCTCAGGATATAAATGCCAGCGCTTCAGGAACTGTCTTTAATCTTGTTTATAATGACAAAAAAGAAAAAATCAGGACCCCGCTTATCGGCAAACACAATATTTACAATATTTTGGCTGCAGCGGGCTATGCACTGGGTACCGGAATGGATATAAAAAAGGTCAGGGACGGCATTGAAAAAGTAAGCCTTATACCCGGAAGGCTGGAAAAAGTAGATAAGAAACAGCCCTTTACGGTCCTGATTGATTATGCGCATACGGATGATGCTTTAAAGAATGTTCTTTCAACAATAAAAGAAATAGCAAAAAAACGCGTTATTACAGTTTTTGGCTGCGGCGGTGACAGAGACAGAACCAAAAGGCCTGTGATGGGAGAAATAGCGGTAAAAATGAGTGATTATGTAATCCTTACCAGCGATAATCCAAGAACTGAAGACCCGAAAAAAATCATCTGTGATATAGAAATAGGCATTAAAAGAGCAGGGAAAGACAATTACATGGTAAAAGTTGACAGACGTGAAGCTCTGAAAACGGCAGTTGAAATGGCTAATAAAGATGATATAATACTTGTAGCCGGTAAAGGCCATGAAACTTATCAAATAATTGGAAACAATAAAATTCATTTTAGCGACAGAGAAGTAGTAGAGGAGTTGTTGGTATAAAGTTGGTCTAATAAAAAAATAAAAGCACTAAAAACAGAAATGGAAAAAGTCAATCTAAGGGAACTGACACAAGCCACCCAGGGTAAATTATATTTAGGCAATCCTTCTTTAGAAATTACAAGCATATCCACTGATACGAGAAACATAAAACAGGGGGATATGTTTTTTGCTTTAAAAGGGGTGAATTTTGACGGGCATAAGTTTGTTGATTATGCCATAAAACAGGGTGCCTCGGGAGTAGTGATTTCAGAAATTGACTCGGAAATAGATAAATGTATTCCAAACACTTCATCAATTATTGTTGTTAAAGACACATTGAAAGCCCTTGGTGATTTTGCCGGATATTACAGAAAGAAAATTGCGCCCCTCGTGGTTGCTGTTACCGGTTCAAGCGGAAAAACAACAACCAAAGAGATGATTTATCATATTCTAAAAGTAAAAGGTAATGTGCATGCTACTAAAAAAAATTACAACAATCTTATAGGCGTACCGCTTACTCTTCTGGAGCTTACAAAAGAACATAAATATAGTGTTTTAGAGCTGGGTATTTCTTTAAAAGGAGAAATGGACCGGCTTATAGAAATCACCCGTCCCGATGTAGGGATTATAACCAACATCGGCAAAACACATCTGGAATATTTAGGTGACACATTAGGTGTTTTTAACGAAAAAAGCAAACTTCTGCGTTTACTCGAAAAAGATAAAGTTTCAATATTGAATTTTGATGACCCGTATCTTAATGGACTCAAGGATAACCTGCGGTCTGAAATTCTTACTTTCGGGTTAAGTACAAACGCAGATATATATGCTTCCGATGTAAAGTCTTTGAATGAAAAAATGAGTTTTAACATGCACTTAATGGGAAAACGTATCAGTATGGTAATTCCTGTCCCGGGCCTGTTTAACGTTTATAATGCCCTGGCAGCCGTTTGTGCCTGTCATTGCCTGGGTATTGATATTGAAGTGATAAAAAAAGCCCTGGAACAGTTTTCTCCTATGAAAATGCGTATGGAAAGGATAATGCATTCCAGCGGCGCTATTTTAATTAATGACGCTTATAATGCCAATCCGGAATCTATGAAACAGTCTATAACTTCATTTATGGAAGCATATCCTGAAAAAGAAAAGATAATAGTTATAGGAGATATGCTGGAACTGGGTGAACATACACAGCAGGAACATAAGGCTCTGGGAAAACTTGTTACAGAACTGCCTCTTTCGGGTATTTATCTTTACGGCAAATATATTAAAGCCATAAAGGAAGATAATCCGGCGGATTATATTGAATATTTTACAGAACAGCCGGGTCTTGAAGAAAAATTAAAAAAACGGTTAAATGCAAATACTGCGGTTTTGTTTAAAGCTTCCCGGGGCATAGGATTGGAAAAAATAGTCAATAATTTATAAAATAATTCAGTAATTGAAGCTCCGCGCCTTAACAGGCGTGGAATCAAATTTCATTAACAACGCAGGAACAAGCCCTACGCTGAAATACCCGAAGCGGACAAGAACTACTCAATCACGGCTTTACAATTGTGGATTCCGCGAAGGGTATTTAAGACAAATATTAACCGAGGATAAACATGTTTTATCATTTGCTGTACCCGTTAAAAGTATTTTTTTCACCCCTAAACGTAATGGGTTATATTACATTCAGGTCCATTGCGGCTATTATTACATCGCTTCTTATTTCATTATTGTTCGGGCCGAAAATGATTAACTACCTTAAAAACAGGCAGTTTGTGCAAAGTATCAGAACAGATGGGCCCCAGACCCACTTGAAGAAATCCGGCACTCCTACAATGGGAGGGCTGATTATTCTTGTGTCGCTTTTTGTTTCCACAATTCTCTGGGCCCGCTTGGACAACAGGTTTATAATCTGGATTCTTACGGGAACCATATGGTTGGGTCTGCTGGGGTACCTGGATGACCACATTAAGATAGTAAGAAAGAATTCAAAAGGCCTTGTTGCCAAATGGAAACTGGCAGGCCAGTTTATCTTTGCTTTGGCAGTGAGCGTTTATATTTATTTCTATCCTTCCAATCCGGCTTATGCAACCAGTGTGAATATTCCTTACTTAAAGGAAGTATTTCTTGAGTTAGGCATTTTATATATCCTTTTTTCAATGATAGTAATAGTCGGCGCATCTAATGCCGTTAATCTTACCGACGGGTTAGACGGCCTAGCTATAGGCAGTATTATAATTTCCTGTTTCGGTTATGCCATTTTTGCTTATCTGGCAGGGCATGCTAAACTATCAACGTATTTAAGAATTATTCCTGTCAGCGGGTCAGGGGAAATTGCCATATTTTTAGCGGCCATGATAGGTGCAGGACTGGGCTTTCTGTGGTTTAACGGGTACCCCGCGGAAGTCTTTATGGGTGACACAGGGTCTTTGTTTTTAGGCGGTACTTTGGGGCTGGTAGCTGTATTTATAAAACAGGAACTTATATTTTTAGTAATTTGCGGTATATTTTTTGCGGAAATATTATCTGTCATACTCCAGGTTTTTAGTTATAAACGATACAAAAAACGTATTTTTAAGATGGCTCCTCTGCATCATCATTTTGAATTATCCGGCTGGGCTGAAACCAAGGTTACCATAAGATTCTGGATAATTAGTATCATTTTAATGCTGGTAGCTTTAAGCTCGCTGAAATTGAGATAATCAGCCGGCATCAGCGGATTTCTTGCCATAATATATGCTTCCATACAAAAAAATTACAGTTTTAGGCTTAGGTAAAACAGGTGTTTCTATTGCCAATTATTTTGCGCAAAAAGGGGCAGCTGTTTTTGTGTCCGATTCGGGCAAAACTGAAGTTGTAAAACCCAATATAAACAAACTCAATAAAAGTATTAAATATGAAACAGGTTCACATACAGACAAGGTACTTGATTGCGAACTGATAGTCAGGAGCCCCGGCATTGCCCATGACCTTCCGGTTTTAATAAAAGCAAGGAAAAAAGGTATTGAAGTGCTAAGTGAAATTGAAGTAGCTTCAAGATTAATAAGGCCTAAAGTGCTGATTGCAATAACCGGCACTAACGGTAAAACCACCACTACTACTCTGGTTGGCGAGATATTTAAAAATGCCGGGTTTAAAACAGTGGTTGCCGGCAATATTGGTACACCTTTGATAGATTTTGCAGATAAAATTGACTCAAAAACAGCGGTTGTGCTGGAAGTTTCCAGTTATCAGCTGGAAGACATTGAGCATTTTAAACCGGATATAAGCTGTATTTTAAATATAACTCCTGACCATCTGGAACATCACAAAACGATGGCAAACTATATTAAGGCAAAGGCAAAGATATTCAGTAACCAGGACAAAAATGATTGCTGTATTTTGAATTATGACGATAAATACTGCAGAAAACTTAAAAATACATGTAAAGCTTCAGCCGTTTATTTCAGCTTAAAGAAAAAAACAAGCAACGGCATATATTGCGATAGAAAAACAAATACAGTTTACGTAAATGCATTTTCTAAAAAAATATCATTTCCTGTAACATTGAAAATACCGGGAAGGCACAACATTGAAAACGCTTTAGCTGCGCTTGCCTGCGGATTAGGTGCCGGGCTAAAACCCGGAAACATAATCAAAACCCTGGAGTCGTTTGAAGGGGTGGAACATAGAATAGAATTTGTAAGAGACCTAAACGGTGTAAGATACATAAATGATTCAAAATCAACCAACGTTGATTCCACTTATGTTGCCCTGGAATCATTTGAAAAAAACATTATTCTTATAATGGGCGGCAGGCATAAAGGCGCCCCTTATACGCCGCTGAAAAAACTTGTAAAAACAAAAGTTAAAAAACTGCTTCTTATAGGAGAAGCGATAAAAGCGATAAAAAAGGATTTATCAGGAACTGCGGATATTATTGTATCCGGAGATATGGGCTCTGCCTTAAAGTATTCAAAGGCAAACGCGGTTAAGGGAGATGTGGTACTGCTGTCACCAGGGTGCGCGTCTTTTGACCAGTTTAAAAATTATGAGCACCGCGGAGAAGTTTTTAAACAACTGGTAAATAAACTGAAATAATTATGCTAAGCAAGATAAACGAAGCTGACAATAAACTAATCATCATAACATTCCTGCTGGTTTGTTTTGGAATAGTTATGATCTATTCCTCCAGCGCTATAGTAACCGGCGAAAGGCGGGCAGACCAGTTTTTCTTTCTTAAAAAGCAGATAATGTGGACTCTGATAAGTTTTGTCTTTTTCATGTTTTTCCTGATGATGGATTACAGGGTCTTGCAGAAAGTCTCAGTGCCGTTGATAATAATCTCTGCAATATTTCTTATAGCGGTCCTGCTGATGGGAAAATCAATAAAAGGTGCAAAGAGATGGCTTGATTTCGGGCCGATATCTTTTCAGCCTTCGGAGTTTTCAAAATTAGCGGTAATAATATTTGTGGCTGATTTCATTGATAAAAACCGAAGCAAATTAAAGGATTTCTTTCAGGGTTTTCTTGTACCTATTGCGGTAGCGGGTTTAATATGCGCCCTGATTGCTATTGAGCCGGATATAGGAATACCCTTTATTATAATTTCAATTACCATGATTCTGTTGTTTATCGGCGGGGCAAAAATAACGCATCTGCTGATAATGATAAGTGCGGCTATCCCGGTATTTTATCTGGCTGTATTAAGCAAACCCTACCGGGTGACCAGATTTTTTGCATTTTTAGACCCGTGGAAATTTTCACAGTCATCAGCTTATCAGTTATGTCAGTCTTTAATGTCTATAGGTTCCGGGGGGATATTCGGCAAGGGGCTGGGAAACAGTGATATAAAAAAGTTTTATCTGCCAGAGGCTCATACGGATTTTATATTCTCAATTATCAGCGAAGAGCTGGGGCTTATCGGCGCCGCGGGAGTAATTTTTCTTTTTGCGTGGTTTCTGCAGAGAGGCATTAAAATAGCCAATAATGCGCAGGATTACTTCGGTACACTGCTGGCGGCAGGGCTTACCCTTTCCATAGTTATGCAGGCTCTTTTTAATATAGCAGTTTGCTCCGGATGCCTGCCTACAAAAGGTATTGCTCTTCCTTTCTTTTCATATGGAGGAACATCACTGGTGTTGACTCTAAGCGCTGTCGGCATACTGGCAAATATATCAAGAAACCGCAGTAAACCGGTAAAATTCAGATGAATAAAAAAATACTATTGGCGGCCGGCGGTACAGGCGGGCATATTTATCCTGCAGTCTGTATAGCAAAAGAATTAATTAAACAGGGCTGCTCTGTTGCCTTTGTAGTAAACAATAGTGATAAAAGCATAGATTTTATAAAATCACAAAACCTGAAGTATTATGAGCTAAAAGTTATAGGCATGCCGAGAAAGCCTTCTTTTAAAATAGTTGTTTTTATCTGCAAACTTGTGCTTTCCTTTTTTGCTGCGGCAAAGATACTTATATCCTACCGCCCCGGGGTTGTTGTGGGGTTTGGTAATTACCTTTCCTTTCCTGTTATTTTTGTTTCAAAACTATTTTTTATTCCGGCAGTCCTGCATGAACAAAACGTCATATCGGGACTGGCTAATAAAGTGCTATCAGTAATTGCAGATAAGGTGCTGGTGTCTTTTCCGGATACTGTAAATAGTTTCGGTAAAAACAAAGCAGTTTTCACGGGAAATATAATAAGGCCGGAGCTGTTAAGCGCAAAGGAAACAGAGGCTTTTGAAAAATTCAGCATAAATAAAGGATTATTTACCGTTTTGATTTTTGGCGGCAGCCAGGGGGCCCGCTACATAAATTCATTATTGTGCGAAAGTTTAAAGTATATAGCTGATTTAAAAGATAAGGTGCAGTTTATTCACTTAACAGGTGAGAGAGATTACATCCTTGTGCAGGCTGCTTACAAAAAAAATGCCATGAAAGCTTATGTTTATACATACAGGGAAGATATATGGAATGCTTACGCAACGGCTGATTTGGTGGTATGCAGAGCAGGTGCTACAACGGTGGCTGAGCTGATAGCTATAAAAAAACCTGCCGTGCTTATACCTTTATCAAGCGCTACTGCAAATCATCAAAAATACAATGCCGGTTATTTATCAGCCCGTGATGCCGGAATAATGCTTGAAGAAAAAAACTTAAATCCTGATGTTTTTGCAAAAGTACTCAGAGAACTAATAGAAAAGCCCGAAAAACTACAAACGCTTAAAAATAACCTGTCAAAAATACGGGATTTTGAAACCATCATTCCTGAAAAAAGAATCACAGAAACTATCCTGTCCTTAACAAAATGAAAAGTACCTTCTTGGAATACTTTCTTAACGGCCCTGAAGCGCTCTGCAGGCTGTGTTTTCATATATATCAAAGGTAAAATCATGTTTTACGTATTCTATCTCATTTTTGGTATCACATCTATAAGTATTCAGATAGTAGCGCTCAGGGAATCAATGGCGCTGTTTTCAGGTAATGAAATAATTGCCGGTATCATTCTTTCTGCCTGGCTTGCATTGTTTTCTTTGGGTATGCTGATTCAAAAAACAAAACTGTTATGCAATATTAAAGCTGAACCCGTTTTGTTACTGCAAGTTATTCTTTTTCCGGTTATACCGCTTTTACTAAAAATGATTTACAGGCTGTTTGTTCTGGTCCCGTTTGAAATACTGCCGCTTCATTATGTGTCAATTATTGTTGTTTTGGTCCTTTTCCTGCCATGCGTTCTACTTGGTTTTGTGTTTTCAATAGTAAATAGAGCCTTTTTTGTAAAGCAAGTTGAGCAAGCGGGAAATATGGCAGGTGTGCCAGCCGGGAAAATATATGCGTTGGAAACCCTGGGTGCGCTTGTTGGCGGGTTGTTTTGTGCCTTCTGCTATTTGATAAACAAAGGGCCGTTGCAAATAACGGTTGTAATGTCTGTATTAATAGCAGTCTATCTGATTGTTGCTTCAAAAAACAAGCTGTATAAAAGACTGGGTTTTGTTTTTATGGTGTTTTATTCGGGGCTAATGTTTACGGGAAGTATTGCTAAAATAGACAATTATTCCTCCTCTTATTTATATAAACCCTTTGAATTAGTCCAGTCACGCAACAGTATATATGGAACCGTGTCAGTATTAAAATCAAAAGAGGATTACAGTTTTTATGTAAATGGTTCAAAAATCTTTACAACAAGCGCACAGAAGGAATATTGCGAGCAGCTAGTACATTTATGTATGCTTCAGTCCGGTAAAACCGGCCATATTTTGTTGATAGGCGGGGGTATATCAGGAAACCTGCAGGAAGTCCTAAAATATGACATAAAGGAAGCGGATTATGTAGAGTTAGATCCGGTGCTGATTGAGTTAGGCAGGCAATACGGAGGAAATACTGATGTTTTAAATGATAAGAGAGTGAATATTATAAATCAGGATGCCAGGCTCTACATAAAAAACACAACAAAAAAATACGACTATATAATTGTGGATATGCCTGATCCAGTTAATCAAAGTTTGAATAGATTTTATACGGCAGAATTTTTCAACGAATTAAAAAACATTGCCGGCCGGGATACCGTTATTATTACAGGCATTAGCGCATCAGAGAATTATATGCCGGGAAATTTAAGATCTTTAACATCAAGTGTCTATTATACTATACAAAAAGAGTTCAAATATTTCGTTGTACTGCCGGGCATCAAAAACTACTTTGTTTTTTCAGACAGCAAAGTCACAGATAATCCGAACTATTTGATAAAACAGTTAAAAACAAAAAAAATAAACACAGTTTATTTAACTCCGTACTATTTAAGTTATCTGCTTGACAGGTATAAGATAGAAAGGCTAAATGCGCAGATAAATCCGGAAAATGTACAGATAAATGAAGATTTTAAGCCGGTTGCTGGCTATTACGCACTGTTATTCTGGCTGTCGCAATATAATGAGGGATTTAAAATGCCTGCATTAAAAACCGACAATGTCTTAGTGCCTGTCATTTGTTTTGCAATGGTGTTTTTCGTTTTAATGCTTCTTATAAGAAAACGTATCCGTTATGTTATGTGGTTAATGCTTTTTATGGCTGGTTTTGTTTCAATGTTTATTGAATTAACACTGCTTGCGGGTTTCCAGTCAGTTTTCGGTTATATGATAGGCAAAATAAGCCTGCTTATAGCTTTGGTTATGGCGGGATTGTCTGCCGGCAGTTATGCAGGTTTAGTTTTTATAAAAAGAAACAAGTCAGTTAAATATATTGTGGTTTTGGTTTTTATTATTCTTTTTGTGTACCTGCTATTTTTTCCGTTATTTTTAAAAATGAACCTGAATCAACCCTGCTGGTATTTGCTCATATTTGTCCCGAATGTGTTTATAGGCACAGTGTTTACATTAATTAACAGTATCACAGCTGGGATTGACAATGATGGAGCTAAGACATTCGGTGATTTATATATTGCTGATTTGGCAGGCGCTGTTTCCGGGTCCCTGCTGACTTCTCTGGTATTGTTGCCTATTCTCGGAATAACAAACGGCTGTTATCTTGTCTTGGCGTTTCTTTTTTTTGTAATACTTCTGTTAATTATTGTATAATACCTCAGAAAGCACCGCAGTTAAAACTACAAAACTAATAAACAAATTAAATGTATAACCAGCCCTCATTATTTCCAGAGTCAGAAATAGAAAGCTACAAAATCAAAAAAATCATAAAACGCGACGGCAGAGAAGTAGTTTTTAACAGGGATAGAATAGTTAATTCCATTTTTAAAGCTGCCGTAGCTGTTGGCGGGGGGAATAAAACCCTGGCCAGTGAGCTTGCCGACAAAGTAATTAATACCATAAACCAGCTGTACCCGCTTCATACCATACCCAGCGTAGAAGAAATCCAGGATTTAACTGAAAAAGTGCTGGTTCAAAACGGCCACTTTAAAACGGCTAAGGCCTATATGCTTTACAGGCATGAAAGGCATAAAGTCCGCGAAGGAAAAGAGGCAAAACTGGTAGTAGAAGATAATGTGCCCTACAAGAATATCTGGAAAGCTTATACCTGGAATGTTGAAAATAAATGCGATACTGTAAAAAAAATAAGCGCAAAAGTTAAATCAGGCACTATAAAAACATTGGTGAAGAAATCCGAAAACCTGTATCACGAAGAAGTAGAAAAGGTTGCCAAGCAGATACTTAAAAACAAAGATAAAATCCGCCTGGTTATAGTTGCGGGCCCGTCAAGTTCCGGTAAAACAACAACTACCATAAAGATAAGTGAACAGCTAAAGGAAAATGGCAGGTCATTTGTTTTGTTAAATGTAGACAACTACTTTAAAAACCTTGAAGAACATCCGAAGGACGAATACGGGGATTATGATTTTGAAACGCCTTATGCCCTGGATTTAGAGTTAATCAATGAACACCTGGATAAACTAATAAACGGAAAAACAATAAAAACACCGAAATATGACTTTAAAACCGGGAAAAGAGTATTAAACGTAACCGAGTTCACTTTGAAAGAACATCAAATCCTGCTGATAGACAGCCTGCACGGGCTTTATGAAAAAATGACTTCAAGTATACCTCTGGATTATAAATTCAAATTCTATATTGAGGCGTTGTGCCAGGTAAAAGATGATGCCGGTGAATTTGTAAGATGGGCCGACCTCCGAATGCTGCGCAGAATGGTGCGCGATTCCTGGCACCGCGGTTATGACCCGGATAAAACCGTAGGCCACTGGCATTATGTGCGCAGAAGCGAGATGAAATATATTGTTCCGTTTATCAGCCAGGTGGACTATTTATTTAACAGCGCGCTTGCCTATGAACTGCCGGTGTACAAAAAACATTTGTTTAAAATTTTCCCGGAAATAATAAAAAAGTATGAGCCGGACCCCAAAAAAACAGATGCTTACATAAGAGCCAAAAGAGTTTATGAATTACTTATGCAGGTGGAAGAAATCAAAGATGAATCAATAATCCCCGAAAATTCCCTTATAAGGGAGTTTATCGGCGGCAGCAGTTATAAATACTAAAACTAAAAGATAGGGGACGTAGCTGACAGTATTGACAGATGAAATAAAAAGGAATAGAATAACAAAATGCCAAGAAAACCACGAATAGATATACCCGGGTTACTCTACCACGTTATGGTGCGCGGAATAGAAAGAAGGGATATCTTCAAAACAGATAAAGACAGGGAAGATTTTGTTAAGAGGTTAGAAACAGCGCTGGAATGGAGCAAAGCAAAATGTTACGCATGGTCACTCATGCCTAATCATGTGCATTTATTGATAAAAACAGGTGAAAAGCCCTTAAACAGGATAATGAGGAAATTATTGACAGGCTATGCGGTAAATTTCAATATCAGGCATAAAAGGACAGGGCATTTATTTCAAAACCGGTATAAATCAATAATAGTTGAAGAAGAAAGCTACTTACTTGATTTGGTAAGGTATATCCACTTGAACCCGCTAAGAGCTAATCTAGTTAAGAATTTGAAAGAGCTGGCAGAACATAAATGGAGCGGATATTCGGTAATAATGGGCAATTCTGAAAAGAATTGGCAGGATAAAGAGGAAGTACTAGTCCGGTTTGGTAAAAGTATAAAAAAAGCCCGGGAAAATTATCAGAAGTTTGTAGAGGATGGGATAAAACAAGGCAAGAGAACTGATTTAACAGGCGGTGGCTTAATAAGAAGCATGGGTGGCCTGCTAAATGTTATGATGAATAAGCGGGCAGGTAACAGTGAACTAGGAGATGACAGGGTGCTTGGTTCTGGGAATTTTGTAGAAGGGCTGCTAAAAAACGAAGAAAAGAAAGATAAAACCAGCAAGGAAGTAAAAAGAATAGGAATAAACAAAATAAAGCAAGAAATAGAAAGGCATTATAAAATAACAGAAGAAGAATTAACAGGGAAGTCCCAGAAAAGGAATATAACAACAGCCCGTGGAGTATTGAGTTTTATAGCCATGAAATACGCAGGCAAAAACGGGAACCAGCTGGCAAAAATAATGAATGTAAGTTCAAGCGGGATAAGCAGGATGTATGCCAGAGGAGAAAAGATAATAAGTGGCGATAGCAAAATAATGGTAGAAATTTTAGGTGAGAATTAATGTGTCACCACTATCAGCTACGTCCCCTATACCCGTCCCCTATACCTGAATCACAATGGGTTGCTGAACAAATGAAACAACATACTATAACGGGAAGTGGATCATGTACTCCTTAATGTTTCAAATGAAATATTTTAAAATTATTTTCTTTTCTTTTCTTTTTATTAATGAAACGTTGATTGCCGAATCAATAAATATTTTAAATGTGAAAAATGAAAAAATAAATGAATCTCATATAGGACAGATAAGTCAAATGGATAAAAATAATTTTGATTATCATTTGGGATTAGGTGATTCATATAAAGAGAAGGGGGATTTTATAAAGGCATTAAACGAATATAAAAAATGCATTAAACTTTGTCCAGAAAATACTCGCGCCCATGAACGTATAGGGGATATTTATAGTAATGAAAGAAATTATGACTTAGCAACTAGTGCATATAATAACGTAATTATTTTAGCAGAACAACATTTTCAGAATAGAAACTCAGAATTAGCAAAATTTGTATATGCTAGAGTTTATAATAAGTTGGCTAAAATATATGATGCTCAAAATAAAAAGAAAGAAGCAAAATTAGCAATTGAGACAGCCAATAAATATACGGATGAAGTAAAAAAATTTAAATTAAATATGGCAAAAAATAGTTATGAAGTAAGCCAACAAATTATTGTTAAAAAACGAGAGATTATTTTGTTGAAGATAACGGCGTTTGTTCTGTTAATTATTGGAATTTATGGAATCGCAAAAATTGCTGGGAAGATAGAAAAGTATATAAAAAAATTAAAAGGATAAACCAGGAAATGAAATGCTTTCAAAGGTAGTTACTACTTCCGACTTCCCACTTATGATTTACGGTTTTTATTACCATTATGATTCACTGGGTTCGATGAGTGCAGTAACCAACTCAAGCGGAACCGTGACTAACACCTACAGATACGACCCTTTCGGAAATTTAATGAACAGCACGGGGAAAAACGGCAGGTATTCCTTTGTAGGTGCCTTTGGTGTGGAGAACGATGGAATGAGCGGCCTGTTTCACATGGGTGCCCGCTATTATGACCCAACCATTGGCCGTTTCATACAGAGAGATTCTGTCCATGGTTTTGTTGATGACCCTTTAACATTGAATAGATATACGTACTGTTCAAATAATCCAATTAATTATATAGACCCGAAAGGATTATTTTTCAAAGAATTATGGCGGGGAATAAAGGATGTTACTAGATGGACTAAAATTGAGCAAAAAATCCAAAGAACAGAAAAAAGAGCAGCTGAATTATCTAAGGAATCAGAAAAAATATTCTCTAGTGAACAAGACGACGCAAAACATATTTGGGTATCAAAGAAATTAACAATAGAAGAAGGGCCTGTAATAACTTTATTGGGTGGGGTGTATAAAGAATGGAAAGATTATAGGGACAATGATGATAACACGCATGCTGAACTTACAGATTTTATTAGTGATTTAGAAGGTATAAACCTAGGAAACCAGTATTTAAAGGAACAGAAAAGATGCAACCCAAAAGAATAGTATTATTTTTCATAAATAGTGTGGTTAAAACATTTTGTATTTTTCTTATACCATTTATAATTATGGTAATAATAAAATTTTTTGAAGGTTTTATAACTAATACATTTTATTTTCCAGATTGGTTTAATACCAAATATATATTTTATTTCAATTATTTAGTTTTTAGTATTGCCATAATAATTATTACTATTAAATTAAAAGGCCAAAGAATTAAAACGATTGTTCTTTGGATTAGTGTATTTATTTGGTTTTTGGATCTCTATATTGGTGAACAAGTTTTTAAGTCCTGGAAAGAGGAAGAAAGAAAGTATATTTCAGGAATAGAGATTGGAATGAATGAAGAAAAAGTTGTTGAAAAGTTAGGAAACCCTTTTAGGATGTATTATTCTTCGTCAGCCCCTGTTGATTATTATGTTAAGG